>NZ_BOMI01000133.1 GCF_016862115.1 Paractinoplanes deccanensis | reverse complement strand
AGTCTCTGGCGCGCACCCTGGACCAGGGGCTCAGCCGCACGCCAGCGATCAGCCCTCCTACGGCCTTCCCGTATACGGCGCGCCCGCTTACGGTCCGCCCGCCGGCACCCAGCCGTCCTACGCCTCAGCCTCAGCCTCAGACCCAGCCCCGGCCTCAGACCCAGCCCCGGCCTCAGACCCAGCCCCGGCCTCAGACCCAGCCCCGGCCTCAGACCCAGCCCCGGCCTCAGACCCAGTCCCGGGCTCGCCGAGCCAGCCGGCGCAGACCCAGCCGCCGCAAAGCCAGCCCACGTCACCGACGCCGCCGGTTGCTTCCGCGCCGCCGAGCACGCCCTACAGCTATCCCAGTCCGCCTCCGTTCGCGCCGGTTCCTACCGAGCCATCTCCCGATTCGTCGGCCGACGAGCCGAACCCGCCCCGCCAGTAAGACAGCTCCGGGTCCGGACTCCTCGTCAGGCTATCCCCGCCCTGCCGTCCGCCCGGCCGTTGTCCACAGTCGCGAGTTATCCACAGCCAGCCCTGCAAGATCTCCCGATTTCCGGAACGATCGCCTCAGTGGTGGGGGTCCCCCTCTGGGAGGGCGGGCTGGCTGGTGGGGTGGTCTGCTGGTGGGCGAGCTGACTGGCTGGTGGGGCGAGCTGACTGATGGGCCGGCTGTGGCAGATTGCGGGCGGCCGCGGGCAGGCTCGGGCGAGGGCCCACGGAGCGAGCCGCGGCATAGTCCGTGCGAGACCCGCGGAGAGCTCTGAGCTCCGGGGCCGTCCGGAGCGCGCGGCCCGCCGATGATGCAGAGCTGCGGCCTCACCCGATCGAAGCGTGCAGAGGGTGTCGCTCTGCAGCCCGGGCGAGGCGCGCAGAGGGCCGTCGCATGTCGCCTCCTCAGCGTGAGGCTCAGTGCGTGCCGGCCTCCCGTGGGCTGCCGTCCCACTTCCATGATGTCTGGCGTTCGTGGCCCGGCAGTTCGCCTCTGCCCGTGGCCCACAGCAGCGTCTGCCACGGTTCTGTGTCGGCCGGGGCCCAGGGGAAGAGCCGCCGCAGCGCCGCCGCGCACAGGCCGGCCGGGGGCTGCCAGGGCAGGTTCAGGGCTTGGGCCATGTCGTGGGTGTGTGCCAGGACCTCGACCACGCCCATCGCGGCGAAGCCGGAGGCGTTCGAGGGGCCGTAGTTGTGGAAGGACAGCCGGGAGGGCGGGGCCGTCGCCACCACCGCGGCCAGCATCGCGCCGCAGGACTCGAGGACGTCCAGGAGGGCTGCCGGGCCTTCGGCCGGGTCGACGAAGACGGTCAGCAGGGGGCCGTCGGGGCGGCGTTGCTGCCAGCCGAAGCGGAGGTAGGTGCTGGTGGACGGGTTCGGCGGGGCGAGCTGGGACGCGTACGCGAAGAGGTCGTCGGCCATGTGCTCGGCCGTCTCCCAGCAGGTCCAGGTCAGGCCTTCGGCGGTGGTGGCGGTCCAGTCCTCGTGGGTGGCGGCGGTCAGGGTCTGTCGGGCGAGCGATACCGCCCGCGTCACGTCCTCAGGGGTCACCGGACGAGTATCTATGAGCTGGCGGTGACCACGACGGCGTCCGGCGGGACCTCGGGGCGGCGGCGGGACAGGCGGCGGATGCCGGTGTTCAGGACGGCGATCAGCGGTACGGCGATCAGCGCGCCGATGATGCCGGCCAGGACGACGCCGGAGGCGATGCCGATGATGACCGCCAGGGGGTGGATGGCGACCGCGCGGCCCATGATCAGCGGTTGGAGGAGGTGGCCTTCGACCTGCTGGACCAGGATCACCGCGCCGAGCACGATGAGTGCCACCACCCAGCCCTGGTCGACCAGGGCGACCAGCACGGCGACCGCGCCGGAGACGCTGGCGCCGACGATCGGGATGAACGCTCCGAGGAAGACCAGGGCGGCCAGCGGGAACGGGAACGGGATGTCCAGGATCACCAGGGCGATGCCGATGCCGAGCGCGTCGATGAAGGCCACCAGCACGGTGGCCCGCACGTAGGAGCCGAGGGTGGCCCACGAGGCGTCGCCGGCGTCGGCCAGGGACCAGCGGGCGTTCACCGGGAAGAGGCGCACGACGAACCGCCAGATCTTGCGGCCGTCGCGGAGGAAGAAGAACGTCGAGAAGAGGACCAGCAGCATGCCGGTCAGCACTTCGAAGACCGTGGCCGCGGTGGAGATGCCGGTCGAGGTCAGCTGGGCCGTGTGCGCGTTGATCCAGGTCTGCGCGTTGTCGATGGCCCGGTTGACCTGGTCGTCGGAGAGGTGCAGCGGGCCCGTCTTCAGCCATTCCTGGATCTGGCGGACGCCCTCGCTGGCGTTCTTCGTCAGCTCGGGCAGGCCGTTGACGAACTGGTTGATCACCAGGGTGAGGGTGCCGGCGACGGCGGCGAGGCCGCAGATCAGGACGAGGAACGTGGCGAGCGAGGCCGGCACGCCCACGCGGCGCAGCCAGGAGACGGCGGGGGAGAGCAGCGCCGAGAGCAGCAGCGAGACCGACAGCGGGATGACGACCACGCTGATGACGCCGATGAAGCGCAGCAGCGCCCAGCCGACCAGGCCGACCACGATGAGCCGCCAGCCCCAGGCGGCGGCGATGCGCAGCGAGTGTGGCACCTCGGCGTCGTCGCGGCTGTTGGTGGACGAGTGCACGTCCTCCGGCTCGGGCTCGGGCGGGGTGAACTCGACCTCGACGTCCTGCTCGGTGGCGTTGTCGCGGGCCCGCGCCTGGCGCACGGACTCGCGGCCTGAGTCATAGGCCTTCCGGACGTTGTCCCGGACACGCTGCAAGCGGCTCAACCGCCTACCCCCTTGCGATTGCTGTACGCAACCACCACCGTAGTAGTCCGACGCAGGTAGATCCCCGCAGCCACCACCGGCAAAACCAGGCGTACCGTCTGCAAGCGTGAGCACCGACACCCGTACCGAGAGCGGATTGCCCATCCGCATGCTGCACGATCGCGTTCTCGTCCGCCAGGACGGGGGCGAGGGCGAGCGCCGTTCCACCGCAGGCATCGTGATCCCGGCGACCGCGTCGATGGGGCGGCGGCTTTCCTGGGCCACCGCGGTCGGCGTGGGGCCGAACGTGCGCTCGATCGTCGTCGGTGACCGGGTCCTCTTCGACCCCGACGACCGTTCCGAGGTGGAACTGCACGGCAAGGGCTACGTGTTGCTGCGCGAGCGTGACGTGCACGCCGTGGCCGCCAGCCGGGTCGAGTCCGACGGCACCGGCCTCTACTTGTAGGGAAAGGAGGGCGGGCCCCCGGCGACAACCGGGGGCCCGCCCTACAACCAGGGTCAGGCCGGCTGGACGCTGATGCCGACCTCGTTGACGCCGACGGTGGCGTCGACGATGACTTCACCGTTGCCGCCGCGCGAAAGGGCGCGCAGCGTCCACGAGCCGGGCGCCGCGAAGAAGCGGAACGCCCCCTCGGGCGAGGTGACGACCTCGGCGGTGAACTCGCCGGAGCCGTCGAGCAGGCGCACGTAGGCGCCGGCGACGGGCTCACCCGCCGCGGTGCTCACGATGCCGGTGATCACGGTTTCGCGGGTCAGGTCGACACTGGCGGGCAGCGGGGCCGACTGATCCGGCGCGGCGCATCCGGCCGCGGTGTTGGACGGAGACGTCATGATCAGGCCTTCCCGGGCTCGTCGCCCAGCACGATCGGCACGCCGATGAGCGAGCCGTACTCGGTCCAGGAGCCGTCGTAGTTCTTCACGTTCTCGTGGCCGAGGAGCTCGCGCAGCACGAACCAGGTGTGCGAGGAGCGCTCGCCGATGCGGCAGTAGGCGATGGTGTCCTTGCTGCCGTCGAGGCCGGCCTCGCCGTAGATCTTGGCGAGCTCGTCGTCGGACTTGAAGGTGCCGTCCTCGTTGGCGGCCTTGCTCCACGGCACGTTGATCGCGGTCGGGATGTGGCCACCGCGCTGCGACTGCTCCTGCGGCAGGTGGGCCGGCGCGAGCAGGCGGCCGGCGAACTCGTCGGGGCTGCGCACGTCGACCAGGTTCTTCTGGCCGATGGCCTGCACGACCTCGTCGCGGAAGGCGCGGATCGACAGGTCGGGCGCCTGGGCGGTGTAGGTGGTCTTCTCGCGGACCGGCACGTCCTTGGTGTACGGACGGGCGTCGAGCTCCCACTTCTTGCGGCCGCCGTCGAGCAGCTTGACCTGGTCGTGGCCGTACAGCTTGAAGTACCAGTACGCGTACGCCGCGAACCAGTTGTTGTTGCCACCGTAGAGCACCACGACGTCGTCGTTGGAGACGCCGCGCTCGGACAGCAGCGCGGAGAACTGCTCCTGGTTGACGAAGTCGCGGCGGACCGGGTCCTGGAGGTCCTTCTTCCAGTCGAGCTTGATGGCGCCCGGGATGTGGCCGCCGTCGTAGGCGGTGGTGTCCTCGTCGACCTCGACGAAGACGACGCCCGGGGTGTCGAGGTTCTGCTCGGCCCAGTCGGCCGAGACGAGTGCGGTGTCGCGACTCATCGGTTCACTCCCTGTTCGGTGAGAGATGGGGGAGAGTCAGCGCACGGAGATCTCTAGTCGCACCGCGCGCGGGACCCAGGAAAGGAGAACGGATCTCGTGCTTCGTGCGACGGCGCCACTGCCGGCGAGAAAGAGCTAGAAGTTGCTCAGCACCAGGGGCTCCGTCAGAGGACGGAGCAACACAGGCAGGCGGCCACGCGGCACAGGTCGACCGCGCGCCTCTTGGTGAGCAAGGGGCTCATGAAATGTGACCCTACCAGCGGTTCACGTGCCGGTAACAGCCTCGACCACCATCCGGGAACATGTGCGGGATCACAGTCCGCCGGTGTTGAGCGGGACGTTGGTCGCCCCGGCGGTGAAGCGCAGGCCGTCCGGCTGAGGCTCGACCTTCTGCACCTTGAGGTTGAGCGGCAGCTCCGGGACGGTGAGGTCGACGGCGAGCTTCTGCACGTACGACGCGATGAGGTTCTTGACGATCGGCACGTCCGGCAGACCCGCGGCGGTCACGTCGGAGAAGCGGATCTGCACGACGTTGTCCTTGACGGCCACGGTGGCCGCGCCGGAGACGTCGAAGGTCTGGCCGAGCGCCTGCACCGGTGCGCTGCCGACCAGCTTGCCGTTCTGCTCGGCGAGCTTCAGGCCCGGCTGGTTGATCAGCTCGGCGACCTGGGCGTAGTCGATCGTGCCGGTGCCGGTGACCGCGCCGGCCACGATGTCGCCGTTGCCGCTGCGCAGGGTGTCGAGCGGCGCGTCGACGTCGGTCGCCCGGACGTCCAGGAGATCGGTCCGCAGGGTCCGGCCGTTGCCGGCGGGACCGGAGAAGTGCGGCAGCTGGATGTGGATCTCCTGATAGCGGCCGTCGAGCACCTGGGTCAGGAACGGCACGCCCTCGATCGTCACGTCGGGCTTCTCGCTGGTCGCCTGCTGGTCGGCGACCTGCTCGGCGACCCGGTCGCTGATCATCCGTTCGGCGTACGAGGCGGCGAACCGGTCGAGGCCCACCAGGACGGCGCCGAGCAGCACCAGGAAGACGATGAGCGTGATCAGCAGACGGCGCCCACGCCGCTTGCGGGGCCGCTGCTGCGTCCCGTACACCTCGCCCACCGGACCTCCCCTCGACGCGACGACGAAAAGGTACATGCCCCGAACCACCGAGGCGTGAAACGGCTACCCGACGTACCAGTGGGTCAGCGCGTACGCGACGGGGGCGATCAGGGCGAACGCGCCCAGCGGGCCCTGCATGTGCCGGGCCACCCAGAAGGTCGGCGCGTCGCCGGCCAGGCGGCGGCCGGCCTGGCCGAAGTTGACCGCCAGGTCGACCAGGTGGGCGGCGACCACGGCGATCAGGCCGATCACCGCGCCCTTGGCCGGCGTGAACGGCAGCACCAGGACGCTGCCCAGGGCGGCCGCGGCCAGGGTGCCGAGCATCGCGCCGGCCACCACGCCGGTCGCGCCGCGCGGCACCTGCGCGGCGATCCTCGGCTTCGGGAAGATCGCGTCGGTGGCGCGGGCGACGAGCAGGGCGACGCCCGCCGCGGCGACGCACATGACCAGGGTCTGGGTGCCGGACTCCTGCCGGGTGAGGACGATCGGGACCGCGTACGCCACCACGCCCGCGACGATCGCCAGGGTGGCCCGCCACGAGTCGCGTGCCCGCGCCCGGTCGCCGGCGCGGAACAGCTGGCCGACGAACGCCACCACGAACCCGCCGAGCAGCACCCACACGAGCGGCAGCAGCGACGGCTGCGCGCGGGTGACGGCCTGATAGTCGGCGACCAGCGCGACCACCCCGCTGACGCCCGCGGTGACGGCGGCGGCCGGCGGGCGCAGGGCCATGATCCAGGCGATCAGATAGAGCGCCTGCACGCCGAAGAGGACGATCGCGTACGGCAGGCGGGCGTCCGGCGCGGACGTCTGCGCGCCGAGGATCAGCCCGGCCGCGAGCAGCGCGGAGAACCCGGCGATGGCCAGCGAGAGCTGCCGGCGGACCGGGACGACCTCGATCTCCTCGAACTCGTCGTCGTCCTCCACGTCGTCGGAGTCGCGCTCGGGCTCGACCGGCTCGTCGTCGTAGGCGCCGACGGGCGGCCGCTTGCCGCCGGAGCGCGCGATCTCACGCGACGCGTCGGCGTCCCAGGGGTCGTCCTGCGGCATGGAGGGGAACACGGAAGCGATCGTGCCAGACCCGGCCCGCTCCGGTAAAAGGCCGGTTACGAACTGCTCGCCGAGTCGCCCCGAGAGCGTTCACTACGTCACTCACACAAACGATCGAGGTGTTCCGGGCGATGGATCGGTTAAGGTAAGGCCCAGCCCACCCGTCGGTGACGCCGGGAAAAGTAACGCCGATGAGTCACCCTGCGCGGCCTCGAGCCGCAAGGACGGAGGTGAGTGTGGAAATCCTTCTGTTGGTGACGGCACGTGCCGGTGAACCTTCCGCCGTGCTGCCCGCGCTGGATCTGCTTCCCCACTCCGTACGGACCGCCCCCCGCGACGTCCGCACCCTGGTGTCCGGGCCGAGCCCCGACGCCGTGCTGGTCGACGCCCGTTCCGAGCTCTCCGAGGCCCGCGCCACGTGCCGCATGCTGCACGCGACCGGCATCGGTGTGCCGCTCGTCGCGGTCGTCACCGAGGCCGGCCTGATCGCGCTCAACGCCGACTGGGGCGTCGACGACGTCATCCTGGCCAGCGCCGGGCCCGCCGAGGTCGAGGCCCGGCTCCGCCTGGGCGTCGGCCGCCTGAGCAACGCGACCGCCGGTTCCGGCGGGTCGATCCGGGCCGGCGAGCTCAACATCGACCCCGACACCTACGCGGCGAAGCTCAAGGGCCGCCCGCTCGACCTCACGTACAAGGAGTTCGAGCTGCTCAAGTTCCTCGCCCAGCACCCGGGCCGGGTCTTCACCCGCGACCAGCTGCTGCGTGAGGTCTGGGGCTACGACTACTTCGGCGGCACCCGCACGGTCGACGTCCACGTCCGCCGCCTGCGCGCCAAGCTCGGCTCGGAGTACGAGTCGATGATCGGCACCGTCCGCCAGGTGGGCTACAAGTTCGTGGTCCCGCCGTCGGGCCGCCAGCTCCCGGACAACGAGCCCGTCTCGCTGCCCGTCTGATCGACACCATGACGGAGATCCGGTCTACGGATCGGCTCACTGCCGAGGAGGCGGCCGGCGTTCTGGCGCTGGCCGCTGCCGCGGAGGGCGCCGACGGCGTCTATCCGCTGTCCGAAGATGTGGTTCTCCGCGTGCGCGGCGGGGGCGATCCCGTGGCGCAGCAGCACTTCCTGGCTGCCCAGGACAATGAGCTCGTCGGTTACGCGTTCGTCGAGGACGCGTCCGGCGAGCTTTTCGTTCATCCGGCGCACCGGCGCCGGGGCCACGGCACGGCGCTGCTCGCCGCGGCCGGTGGCGGCCCGCTGCGCTTCTGGGCGCACGGCGACGAGCCCGGTGCGCGTGCTTTCGCCGAGAAGAACGGCTTCGACCGGGTGCGCGTCCTGTGGCAGATGCGGCGCTCGCTGACCGAGCCGCTGCCCGACATTCCGCTGCCCGAGGGCGTCACCGTGCGCGGCTTCCGCCCCGGCTTCGATGAGCAGGCCTGGCTGGCGGTCAACGCCCGGGCCTTCGCCCACCACCCCGAGCAGGGTCGCTGGACCCGTGGCGACCTGATGCTGCGCGAGGCTGAGCCGTGGTTCGATCCGGCCGGCTTCCTGCTGGCCGTCGACATCGAGGACACGCTGCTCGGCTTCCACTGGACCAAGGTCCACCCGGCCTCCGGCGACGATCCGGCGATCGGTGAGATCTACGTGCTCGGCGTCGACCCGAGCGGGCACCGGCGCGGCCTGGGCGCCGCGCTGAGCGTCGCCGGCCTGCGGCACCTGGCCGCCCAGGGACTGACGGTCGCCAATCTCTACGTCGACGAGTCGAACCCCGCGGCGGTCGCCCTCTACCGCCGGCTGGGCTTCGAGATCTTCAAGACGGACGTGAGCTACCAGCGTCCCTGACGCCTCGTCCGCACGAGCCGCAGGAGTCACGAACAGGACACCGTCACATCTCGTGGCGATAACTGTCGCCGGTAAATATCCGACATTTCCGTCCCACGTCACTCAGTTCACGCAACGGACAACTCGCCCTCAGGGGAAGGCCATATTTCGGCGTGGACGTGTTCACTCCCAGTTCACCAATGGCCAGGTAACCGGCTACCTCCCCTGCTTAGCTTTCCTGGTGTGCCGGTGCGACGCGCCGGTTTGCACACCACCCCGAAGGGAAAACTGTGAAGCTCCAGCGGTCCGGTTACATCGCCGGCATTGCTTTGACTGCGACGCTCGCGCTCACCGGGTGCGGCTCGGACAACGACCCGGCGACCTCCGCCGGTGACACCTCGGCCGCCGCGGCCAACTGTGCGGCGGGCAGCCTGACGGCCCAGGGCTCGACGGCTCAGAAGAACGCCATGGACGAGTGGATCAAGGCGTACCAGGCCCAGTGCAGCGGTGCGCAGATCAACTACCAGGGCACCGGCTCCGGCGCGGGCATCGAGGCGTTCATCGGCGGCACCGCCGACTTCGCGGGTTCCGACTCGGCCCTCAAGGAGGACGAGCAGCCCAAGGCGAACGCCAAGTGCGCCGGCGGCGAGGCCCTCAACCTCCCGATGGTGATCGGCCCCATCGCGGTCGTCTACAACGTGGACGGCGTCGACGACCTCCAGCTCGACGCGCCGACCCTGGCCAAGATCTACTCGGGCAAGATCACCAAGTGGAACGACGCCGCCATCGCCGCGCAGAACACCGGCGCGAAGCTGCCGGACACCGCGATCCAGGCGGTGCACCGTTCGGGTGAGTCCGGCACGACCGACAACTTCACCAAGTACCTGAGCAAGTCGGCCGAGGCCGACTGGACCTACAGCAACGCCAAGGCCTGGAAGGCGCCGGGTGGCGTCGCCGCCACCGGCTCGGACGGTGTCGCCGCCAAGGTGAAGAGCACCGCCGGCACCATCGCCTACGTCGAGCTCTCGTTCGCCGAGAACAGCGACCTCAAGATGGCGAAGATCAAGAACGGCGCCGGCGAGTACACCGCGCTGACCGGCGAGAGCGCCGGCAAGACCATCGCGGGTGCCAAGATCACCGGTACCGGCAACAACCTGTCGATGAGCATCGACTACAACACCACCGAGGCCGGTGCCTACCCGATCGTGCTCGTGACCTACGAGATCGCGTGCAGCAAGGGCAGCCCGAAGGCCAAGGAGATCCAGGGCTTCCTGAAGTACACCTCGAGCACCGGTGGCCAGCAGGCCCTCGCCGACCTGGGCTACGCCCCGCTGCCGGAGACCATCCGCAGCAAGGTCGAGACCGCCGTCGCGTCGATCAGCTGATCTAGTTCGCCAATCCCTCCGAGACGACTGCGAGCGAGCATGGGTGACTACCCCTCCCGCTCGGAGAACGCCACCGCCGGCGACCTGGGTGTGACGGCAAGCCGCACCCGGGCCGCCGGCTCCGGCGTATCCCCGAGCAGCTACGACGAACCCCCGATCGGCGGGGGTGGCGCCCTGCCCAAGAAGGCGCGCTTCTCGATGGAGAGCGGCTTCCGAGGGCTCTCCGTGAGTGCGGGCGCGATGGTGCTGGTCATCATCGTGGCCATCGCGATCTTCCTGATCTCGAAGGCCGCGCCGGCGATCGGCAAGGACACCGAGAACTTCCTGACCTACAAGCAGTGGTTCCCCAATGAGGCCGACCCCAAGTTCGGCATCGCCGCGCTGGCCTTCGGCACGCTGCTCACCTCGGTCATCGCCCTGATCGTCGCAGTGCCGATCTCGCTGGGCATCGCCCTGTTCCTGTCGCACTACGCGCCCAAGCGGCTGGCCACGCCGCTCGGCTTCATCATCGACCTGCTGGCCGCCGTGCCCAGTGTCGTCTTCGGCCTCTGGGGACGCGACGTCTTCCAGCAGCCGGTCGCCGACTTCTCCGAGTGGCTCAACAAATACTTCAGCTGGATCCCCATCTTCGGGGGCGACGGGCCGTACGGTCAGTCGATCATGCTGGGTGGCCTGGTCCTCGCGATCATGGTGCTGCCCATCGTCACCTCGCTCTCGCGTGAGGTCTTCCAGCAGACCCCGGGCATGAACGAGGAGGCGGCCCTCGCCCTCGGCGCCACCAAGTGGGAGATGGTCCGCACCGCCGTCCTGCCGTACGGCAAGCCCGGCGTGATCGCCTCGGTGATGCTCGGCCTCGGCCGCGCGCTCGGCGAGACGATCGCCCTGGCGCTCACCCTCGGCCTGGTCTTCAACATCTCGTTCAACCTCATCGAGGTGGGCGGCAACTCGGTCGCCGCCAACATCGCCACCACCTTCGGCGAGGCCAACGAGACCGGCCGCGGCGCCCTCATCGCCTCCGGCCTGGTGCTGTTCGCCATCACCCTGGTCGTCAACATGGGCGCCCGGGCGATCATCTACCGTCGGCGCGAGTTCCGGGACAGTGCGGCATGAGCCTTTTGGAGCGTGAGGTGTCCGGCGTCGCCATGACGCCGGACAACATTCGGACCAGGCGCCTTCCGCTGGTCGCCAACCTGGGCACCGCGGTCGCCGCGATCGTGGTGGCCGCCGCCGTCGTGCTCGGCCTCGACCTGGGCAACTGGGTGCTCGTCGCCGTGCTGGCCGTGGTGTTCTACCTGATCGGCATCAGCATCGTGGCGGGCCGCGTCGAGGGCCGCCGGGCCGCGCGCGACCGCATGTGGAAGTCGCTGATCTACTCCGCCTGCGTGCTCGCGATCCTGCCGCTCGCCTCGGTGGTGTGGACGCTGGTCTCGAAGGGCGCGTCCCGTCTCGACGGCGACTTCTTCGGCACGTCGATGAACAACATCGGCGCCCGCGACCCGAACGGCGGCGCCTACCACGCGATCATCGGCACCCTGGAGCAGGTCGGCATCGCCACCCTGCTCGCCGTGCCGCTGGGCGTGCTCGGCGCGATCTACCTGGTCGAGTACGGCAAGGGCAGGTTCGCGCTGACGGTCCGCTTCTTCGTGGACGTCATGACCGGTATCCCGTCGATCGTGGCCGGCCTGTTCGTGCTGTCGTTCTGGGTGCTCATCGTCAGCCCCTGGTTCAACGACGGCCAGCCGCGCTTCTCCGGCTTCGCCGCCTCGCTGGCGCTGACCGTGCTGATGCTGCCGACGATCGTGCGCTCCACCGAGGAGATGCTGCGCCTGGTGCCCGGCCCACTGCGGGAGGGCTCGTACGCGCTCGGCGTCCCGCAGTGGAAGACGATCGTGCGGATCGTGCTGCCGACGGCGCTGCCGGGCATCGTCACCGGCATCATGCTGGCCGTCGCTCGCGCGGCGGGCGAGACCGCGCCGGTGCTGCTCGTCGCCGGTGGCGCCGCGGCGATCAACTTCGACCCGTTCGCCGGCAACCAGTCGTCGCTGGCGCTCTTCGTCTACCAGCAGGCGGGTGACGCGTCCCGGTACGCGCCGGCCCGCGCCTGGACGGCCGCGCTGACCCTGGTCGCGCTCGTGTTGATCCTGACGGTTGCCGCCAAGCTGCTCGCCCGACGCAATCGACTGTCCCGATAAGAGGTAATCCCCATGGCCAAGCGCATCGAGGCGAGCAACGTCAGCTCGTACTACGGCAACTTCAAGGCGATCGACAGCATCTCGATGACCGTCGAGCCCAAGACGATCACCGCCCTCATCGGGCCGTCGGGCTGCGGCAAGTCGACGTTCCTGCGGTCGATCAACCGCATGCACGAGGTGCTGCCCGGCGCCCGCATCGAGGGCCGGCTCACCATCGACGACCAGAACATCTACGACCCGGACGTGGACGTCACCGCGGTCCGCCGGCTGATCGGCATGGTCTTCCAGCGGCCCAACCCGTTCCCGACGATGTCGATCTACGAGAACGTGGTCGCCGGCCTCAAGCTCAACGGCGTCAAGAAGAAGTCCGTGCTGGACGACGCCGCCGAGCAGTCGCTCAAGGCGGCGAACCTGTGGAACGAGGTCAAGGACCGGCTCAACCGGCCCGGCGCCGGCCTTTCCGGCGGCCAGCAGCAGCGCCTCTGCATCGCCCGCACCATCGCGGTCGAGCCGCAGGTCGTGCTGATGGACGAGCCCTGCTCGGCGCTCGACCCGATCTCGACGCTGGCGATCGAGGACCTGATGTTCAAGCTGAAGGACCGCTTCACGATCATCATCGTCACGCACAACATGCAGCAGGCCGCCCGGGTCAGCGACAAGACCGGCTTCTTCTCGATCGACAAGACCGGCGACCCCGGCCGCCTCATCGAGTACGACGACACGCAGAAGATCTTCAGCAACCCGTCGGAGAAGAAGACCGAGGACTACATCACCGGCCGCTTCGGCTAGGCCGCTCGCGCGTCCAGGCGCCCTGCTGCTACGGAATGTGCAGCAGGGCGCCGCCGTCTTCGGTGAGCTCCACGCGAGGCCGCACGGGGTGCGCGGCGTCGCGGCGACTCGCGGCCGCGATCACCTCTTCGATCTGGCCGTACGCGCGAAGCGAGTCCACCGTCGAGCGCGTCGGCGGGAGCATCGCCAGGTCGCCCGTCTCGGCCGGGCCGACCCACGTCGTGCCGTCGCTCTCGCCCGAGACGTCCCGGGCGGTCTGCCCCTCGGGCAGCAGCGAGACGAAGAACCAGGTGTCGAACCGCTTCGGCTCGAACTCCGGCGTGATCCAGCGCGCCCACGGGAAGAGCAGGTCGTCGCGCAGCCGCAGGCCCCGCTTGCGCAGCAGCGCGGTGAGGGTCAGCTCGCGCGCGGCCACGGCGGCGCGGTCGGCCTCCCAGTCGGTGGTGGTGACGTCGGCGATCGTCCGGTCGGGCTGCTCCACCGGGCCGGCCAGCAGGACGCCGGCCTCCTCGAAGAGCTCGCGGGCCGCCGCGCCGACGACCGCGCGGGCGCGCTCGCCGGGCACGCCGAGCAGCGCGGGCCAGTCGTCGCGGATGGTCTCGGGCCGGTCCAACGGATCCACCCCGCCGCCGGGGAACGCGTAGAGGCCGCCGAACGCCATCGTCGTCGCGCGCTTCAACGCGTACAGCTGGAAGGAATCGTCTGTCGGCCGCAGGAGGACGACCGTGGCCGCGTCGCGCGCCGGCGCCGGAGTGCCGCGGAACTCGCGCGCCCGGCGCACCATCGCGGGCGGAAGACTGAACGGTGTCGAGTCGGTCACCATTCGATCCAACCACCGAAGCACGCCGGGGCGATACCGTAGCGATCATGACCGAACAGAAGGTTCGCTGGGGCGTTCTCGGCCCCGGCGGGATCGCCGCCACGTTCGCCGCCGACCTGCCGCTGGTGCCCGGCGCCGAGCTCGCCGCCGTCGGGTCGCGCTCGGCCGAGTCGGCGACCGCGTTCGCCGAGCGGTTCGGGTTCGCCCGCGCGCACGGCTCGTACGCCGACCTCGCCGCCGACCCGGAGGTCGACGTCGTCTACATCGCGACGCCGCACGCCTTCCACGCGGAGGCGGCGCACCTGTGCATCGAGGCGGGCAAGCACGTCCTGGTGGAGAAGCCGATCACCCTGGACCTGCCCGCCGCGGCGCAGCTGATCGCGGCCGCGCGCGAGAAGGGCGTCTTCCTCATGGAGGCCATGTGGATGCGGTTGAACCCCGCCATCCGCCGGGTCGCCGAGCTGGTCGAGGAGGGCGCCATCGGCTGGGTCAGCGCGATCCACGCCGACTTCGGCCTCCAGGGCCCGTTCGCCGCCGAGCACCGGCTGCGCGACCCGAAGCTCGGCGGCGGCGCGCTGCTCGACCTCGGCGTCTATCCGATCAACCTGGTCCACCTGATCCTCGGCACGCCGGCCTCGGTGCAGGCGTGGGCGCACCTGACCCCCGAGCGGGTGGACGAGAACACCGGCGTGCTGATGGGCTTCGAGCCGGGCGCGGTAGCGGCCATCACGTGCAGCATCAACGGCGAGAGCCGCAACAACGCGACGATCACGGGTACGGACGGGCGGATCGAGCTGCCGTCCGGCTTCTTCGTGCCGCGCTCGTTCGTGCTGCACCGGGCGGGCAAGGCGCCCGAGACGATCGAGTTCCCGTTCGAGGGCAACGGCTACCAGTTCGAGGCCGCCGAGGTGCAGCGCGCCGTCCTCGCCGGCGAGCTGGAGAGCCCGCTCATGCCGCACGCCACCACGCTCGAGATCATGACCCTGCTCGACACGATCCGCGAGGAGATCGGCGTCGTCTACTAGGCTTTTCAGCGGACGACTACTGTGGTCGGATGCCGTCGAAAAGGGTCGGCGGCAAGCCGACGTCGAGCGATGTGGCCAAGGCCGCGGGTGTCTCCCGGTCCGCCGTCTCGTTCGCCTTCAACAACCCCCACCGCATCTCGTCGGCGACCCGCGAGCGCATTCTCTCGGTGGCCGGCGAGCTCGGCTACACGCCGAGCCCGCTGGCCAAGATGCTCCAGTCCGGCGCCACCCACTCGATCGGCGTGCTGTTGCCGCAGAAGCTCGCCCAGGTGCTGGAGAACCCGTACTACGCGCGGTTCCTGATGGGCGTCGGGCAGGTCTGCGACCAGGAGGGCTACACGCTGCTGCTGAGCCCGCCGCTGCAGGACTCGGTGCTCAGGGCGATCCCGGTCGCGGCGGCCGACGGCTTCATCGTCTGCGGCCTGCAGACCGAGGGCGCCGAGGTGGCCGAGCTGGAGCGCCGCGGCGTCCCGTTCGTGCTGATCGACAGCGACCACTACGAGAACGCGCCGAGCGTCGAGGTGGACGACCGGGGCGGCGCCCGTGAGGTGACCCGCTACCTGCTGGAGCTGGGCCATCGCCGGCTCGCCGTGCTCTCCATCGACCCGGGCCCGGTGACCGGTGGACGCCGCGGGCCGCTCGGGCGGCGCCTGGCCGGGATCGCCGACGCCCTCGCCACGGCCGGGCTGGGCATGGACGACGTGGCGCTGGCCGAGGTGCCGGTGTCGCGCACCGAGGGATATCGCGCCGCCCGCGAGCTGATGGCCCGCGAACCCCGGCCGACGGCGATCCTGGCGCTGTCGGACGTGCTCGCGTACGGCGCTGTGGACGCCCTGCACGAGCTGGGGCTGGACGTGCCCGGGGCGGTGTCGGTGACGGGGTTCGACGACCTCGCCGAGTCGGCGTGGTTCCGGCCGCGGCTGACCACCGTACGGCAGGCGATCGTGACCAAGGGCCGCACCGCGGCCGACTTCCTGATCTCGGCGATCCGGGGCGAGGACCAGCACCCGCGCCAGGTGCTCGGTACCACGCTGATCGTCCGCGATTCAACGGCTAAACCGGTGATGTAACACGAGTTAGTAATCCTGCTACCGTCGCGATCATGAGTGATTCATGGTGGCGGTCTGCTGTCATCTACCAGGTCTACCCGCGCAGCTTCGCGGACGCGAACGGCGACGGCGTGGGTGACCTGCCCGGCATCCGCAGCCGGCTGCCCTACCTGCGCGACCTCGGCGTCGACGCGGTCTGGCTCTCGCCGTTCTACCTCTCCCCGCAGGCCGACGCCGGATACGACGTCGCCGACTACCGGGTCGTCGACCCCCTCTTCGGGACGGTCGACGACGCCCGCGGCCTGGTCACCGACGCCCACGAGCTCGGCCTCCGGGTAATCGTCGACCTGGTGCCCAACCACTCGTCCGACCAGCACGAATGGTTCAAGCAGGCCCTGCGCGAAGGTCCCGGCTCGCCGCTGCGGGAGCGCTACCACTTCCGGGACGGCCGCGGCGACCTCCCGCCGAACGACTGGCCCTCGATCTTCGGCGGCCCGGCGTGGACCCGGGTGCCGGACGGGCAGTGGTACCTGCACCTGTTCGCGCCCGAGCAGCCCGACTTCAACTGGGACCACCCGGCGGTCGCCGACGAGTTCCGCACCATCCTGCGGTTCTGGCTCGACCTCGGCGTCGACGGCTTCCGCATCGACGTGGCGCACGGGCTCGTCAAGGAGGCCGGCCTGCCCGACCTGGGCCACCAGACCGAATGGCACCTGCTCGACGTCGGCGAGAGCCCCTGCTTCGACCGCGACGGCGTGCACGAGATCTACCGCAGCTGGCGCCGCATCCTCGACGAGTATCCCGGCGAGCGCATCGCGGTGGCCGAGGCGTGGGCGCCCACCCTCGACCGGGTCGCCGACTACGTGCGCCCCGACGAGCTGCACCAGGCGTTCAACTTCAGCTACCTGGCCACCCCGTGGGAGCCCGCGGCCCAGCGCGCCATGATCGACGCGTCGCTGGCGGCGATGAGCCGGGTCGGCGCGCCCACCACGTGGACCCTGTCGAACCACGACGTCGTACGCCACACCAACCGCCTCATGCAGGACCTGTCGGGCGACGTCGCGGGCCGCCGGTCCACCGAGGTCGACCCGGTCGCCGGCCTGCGCCGAGCCCGCGCCGCGTCGCTTCTGCTGCTGGCCCTGCCCGGTTCGGCGTACCTCTATCAGGGTGAGGAACTGGGCCTGCCCGAGGTGGTCGACCTGCCGCCCGAGGTGCGCCAGGACCCGGCGTTCCACCGGGCCACCGGTCAGGACGGCTACCGCGACGGCTGCCGGGTGCCGCTGCCCTGGTCGGGCAGCACGGCTCCGTACGGCTTCGGCCCCGACGGCGCACCCTGCTGGCTGCCCCAGCCCGACTCGTGGGCGGCGCTGAGCGTCGAGGCCCAGGACGGCGACCCCGGCTCCACCCTGACCATGTACCGCGACGCCCTGGCCCTGCGCCGCAAACTCCTCACCGGCGACACCCTGACCTGGCGGGACGCCCCCGCCGGCATGCTGATCCTCGACCGCGGCCCGGGCTTCCGCTGCACGGTCAACATGGGGGCCGCACCGGTCCGCCTCACCCCACCCGGCGAGCTCCTGCTGGCAAGCGGCGAGATCGGCGGCACCCCGGACGAGATCGAACTCCCCCCGGACACCACCGTGTGGTGGCAGATCTGACACGCGGAACGACGAGCGGGGCGGGCCACCATCATGGCCCGCCCCGTCCGCGACACGGACCGCTATCCGGAGCCGGCAATCGCCGCTCGTGTAGTTCGGTCGTGCCACGTCTCCCCATCGATGATCCGTTCTTCTCCCGTGCTACCGAGCCGTCCGAGGGCGGCGTCGATCTGCTCCCGCAGGGTCTCGAGCGCGTCGACGAGCCGGTCGTGCTCCGGAAGGTCGTCGGAGATCTCAGCCATCGCGTGCACCAACTGCGCCGAGCGCAGCACACTGATTCGCGCCTTGAGCGTCGCCTCGATCGGAGACTGTGCCTCCCGCCTCGCACGCAGCTCGGCTTTGGCGTCCTTTTCCTGGCGAGCCAATTCTTCGTGCACGAGCCGGGCTCCGTATCTGACCTTCCGGTCGGCCCTGGATCGGTCGAGCTCGCGCTCGACCAATCTGTAGACCTCGGGATCGGCCAGGAAGTCCCGAACCTTCGCGGCGCGCTCCTCGGCCGAGAGACGCTGATCGGCTTTGGAGTCGAAAGCGCGTCTTCCGGCAGCAACGGCAGCCTCGCGTGACGTCAGACCGTCGCGCAGGAGCTCGGGCCGTTCCCGGAGATCCCGGTGCACGGTCCAGGAGGCCTTGACGCGGCGCTCCGGGGGAACCTTGACGGCCACCTCGCGGAGAAGCCGGAATCGTGCGGGTTCGGCATCGACCGCCTCGGCAAGGCGGTCGATCCAGGACTCCGGGACGCGAGAGAGCAGGTCACCCAGCGCGAATTTGGGATCCTCGGGCCCGCGCGCCGCCCATTCACTGCGCCGCAGGGGCGCCCGGTTCTGCAGCCGAGCAGCCTCGTTCCTCCATCCCGCCCATTCGGCGGGGTATCCGGTGTCCATCGGTCAGACCGTCCCGAGCTCGCCGTCGGCGCTGTCGGCATGGGAGATCGAGCTCACCGCCTGCCGCACCACCACCCCGACCTGGCTGGCGACCGCCGCCTCCAACTCCGGGCGGCGAGCGATGACGAGGCCCAGTTGCGCCTCCAGCCTGCGGGCGGCGGCCAGGAAGTGCCGTGCGGCAGGGCCCGTGTAGTAGTCCAGGATGAGGTCTCTGTTCCGGGTGAGGAACCGTCCGGTCTCGGTCGACGGTTCCCGTTTCCCGGTCTCCTCGATCAATTTGGTACGGGCCACTGGGGCCTCGCACAGGACGTATCCCAGCTCGGCCACGCGGACCTGGGCGAAGCCGGTGATCCCTACGTTCAGCCAACCCCACAACTTCTTCTTGAGCTGGTCCTGAGCGGCGCTCTCCTCGATCGTCCGAGGCAACTGCCGTACGCCGGGAGCCTGGGGCAGCATCTCGGCGTAAAGCTCGAACTTCGTCACCGCGCCACGTGCCAGATCCCGGCGGCCCCGAACGACGTGCCGCTCGGTCATCGCGGCCAGAATCGCGGCCTTGAGCTGGGCCTCGTCCGAATAGAGGCCACCGTCGTGCTCGCGAGCGTAGCCCGCGTCGATCAGCGCCTGTGCCTTGATCTTCTCCACCAGATGGTTGTCGATCAGGAACGGCTCGTCCGGTGGCACTGCGCTGTCCTGGGACTCGTCTGTCAGATCTGCGGTCGACATGGTTCCGCCCTTCCGGCTCAGCTCAGTCCACCGCTTCGCGGTGCTGGCGTGAGCAACGTCAATGAGGGTTCGTCCGGGAGCCCTGTGCGGTCAAAACTCGAGACGATGCGCTGGTCGCCGGGGCGACGGGCAAACGGTCGACACAACAGCAGGTCAGCGCCGAAGAAACCGGCAGAGCCCGCGCACTGGCCGAAGATGGATGTCCCTCGATCGAGGGACAGGGTTCCGGCACGCACGCACTGTCGCATGCCGGTTAGCCGGCTAACGAGTTGCCGAGCGCTGAAGATCGTTAGCCGACTATCATCCGAATGTGAAGGCTGCTGAGGTTATGCGCGTCAACACGGCGCTCAACAGGATGAGCCAGCTCTATCGGGTGGCCAAGGCGCGCCGGCTCGGTGAGCTCGGGCTGCATCCCGGGCAGGACGTGCTGCTCTGGACGCTGGCGCAGGAGCCGGACGGGATCACCGTGACCGAGCTGGCCGCGCGGCTCGGGGTGGAGCCGCCGACCGCCACGCGCAGCCTGTCGCGGCTCGCCGGTGGTGGGTGGTTCCGGCGGGAGCCGGTGCCGGGCGATCGGCGGCAGGTGCGGATCGTGATCACCGAGGCGGGGCTGAAGCTCGTGCCGCGCATCGAGGACGCGTGGAACGACCTTGCCGACCAGATCATCGGCTCGGCCACCGTGGCGGAGCGGGCCATCGTGCTGAGCGCGCTGGAGCGGGCCAACGACCGGCTGCGGGCCGACCTCGGCGACCAGGCCGGTGACGTCAGCTGAACAGCGGGCGTACCACCAGGTAGATGAGGCAGGCGATCAGGCCGGCGGCGGGGAACGTGGTCACCCAGGCGATGACGATGTTGCCGGCGACGTTCCAGCGGACCGCGTTGAGCCGCTTGGTGGCGCCGACGCCCATGATCGCCGAGGTGATCGTGTGGGTGGTCGAGATCGGGGCGTGCAGCACGTACGCGTTGAAGAAGAGCACCGAGCTGGCGACCGTCTCGGCGGCGAAGCCCTCGGCGGGGCCCAGGTCGATGATCTTCCGGCCGAGGGTGCGGATGATGCGCCAGCCGCCGGAGTAGGTGCCCAGGGCCAGCATCGTCGCGGTGGTGATGTAGACCCACCACGGGATGTGGGTGGGGCTGTCCTGGAAGCCGCCCGTGTAGAGGGCCAGCACCACGATGCCCATGGTCTTCGCCGCGTCCTGGATGCCGTGTCCGACCGACATGCCCGCCGCCGACAGGGTCTGCGCGATGCGGAAGCCGCGGTTGAGCTTGCCGGGGTTGCCGCGCCGGAAGGTCCACATGATGACGACCATCACGAGGAAGCCGAGCAGGAAGCCGACCACCGGCGACGCGACCATCGGGATCAGCACCTTGTCGACGATGTTGCCCCACTGGACGATGCCGTCGCTGGCGATGAGGGTCGCGCCGACCAGGCCGCCGAAGAGCGCGTGTGACGAGCTGGAGGGCAGGCCGAACCACCAGGTGATCAGGTTCCAGGTGACGGCGCCGACCACGCCGGCGAAGACCACCCCCAGGCTGGGTACGCCGAGAGGCAGCTTGACCAGCCCGTCGCCGACCGTCTTGGCGACCTCGCCGCCGAGGTGCGCGCCGATGAAGTTGCCGATGGCGGCCATGGCCAGGGCGACCCGCGGGGTGAGCGCCCGCGTGCTGATGCTGGTGGCGATGGCGTTGGCGGCGTCGTGGAAGCCGTTGGTGTAGTCGAACGCCATCGCGGCGATGATGACCGCGAGGACGGCGATGAATTCGGGCGACAAGGCCTAGGACTCCTTGACCGCGATCGTCTCGACGGTGTTCGCCACGTGCTCGAACGCGTCGCAGGCGGCCTCGAGCTCGTCGGCGACCTCCTTCATCTTCAGGACGGTCAGCGCGTCGTACTCGCCGGAGAACAGGCGCACCAGCAGCATGCGGTAGGCGCGGTCGCCCTCGTTCTCCAGACGGTTGATCTCGATCCAGTACTCGTCGAGGCCCTTCATCGCCCGCAGCTTCGGCATCGCCTCGGCGGTGATCTTCGCCTGCTGGTCGAGCACGTTGACCAGCTCGTGCATCTCGCGCGGCAGCGACGGCAGCTCGGTGAGCCCGTACAGGTAGAGGAGGTTGCCCACGGCCTCCAGGTGGTCCATCACGTCGTCGAGCTGGGAGCCGAGCGAGTAGATGTCCTCGCGGTCGAACGGCGTGATGAACGTGGAGTTGATCTTTTTGTAGAGCTCGTGGGTGATCTGGTCGCTGTCGTGCTCGACGTCGGTGAGCCGGTCGCTGACCGACTGCACGTCCACCCCGGGCAGGGCGAGCTCGTTGAGCAGCTCCGTGCCCTTCACGAGGTTGTGCGCCGCCTTAGTGAAGAGCTCGTAGAAAGCACCCTCGACGGGACGGAATGAGAACTTCACAGGACGACCTCGATCGGCGAGCGGGGAAAGATCTCCAGGAATGCTAAGGCCTCGTCTGGTTTACCTTTCGTTCGCCTGTTAAACGGCGTTGCTAGACCGTCTCGCGGCGCCGGTCCGGACGCGGCGCCGTCGGCCGTGGGGAGGTGCGCCGGACGGTACGCGCCGGCAGTGGCTCGCGGGCCACCCACTGGCTGACCGGGTGCCGGCGTAGATGCCGGGCGAGCCCGCGCTGGTCGGTGTCGGCGATGACGTCCACCCCGGCGGCGCCCAGCTCCGTCCAGATGGCGCGCCGTGCCTGGCGGTCGGCCTCGGCCAGGCCGGAGATGCGCACCGTACGGCCGTCCTCGTGGGCCGAGCGCACCATGGCGTGCAGCAGGTGCCGCTCCTCGGCGGAGATCGGCTCGCGGCCGTCCCAGCCGAACCGGCGGGACCACGGCTCGCTGATCATCGGGACCAGGCCGGGCGGCGCCGCGTGCGAGCCGATGTCGTCGAACGTGCCCTCCGCGAACGCGTACCGCACCTCCTCGGCCGCGAGCAGCTCGCGCACGTCGACGATGCCGGCGATCGAGACGGTCACCGCGCCGGGCGTGAGCCGATCGTGGTCGCAGTGGCTGAGCAGCGCGGCGTGGTCCCGCAATTGCTGATCGAGCATCCGGTACGCCCGCAGCAGCGTCTCGGCGTCCCGGTTGGCGCCGGTGAACTCGACGACGAGCCGGTAGGGCACCTGCTGCTCGGGAGCGAGCCGGCCACCCCGCGACCGGATGCGGTCGAAGAGCGGGGAGAGCACCAGCCGGCGCAGCGTACGGCCGGGCTGTGGCGCTCCCGGGCCGAGGTACAGCTCCCCGTGCGGGCCGGGGGTGACCGGCACCGTCAGGCCACCCAGCCCGCGCCGCAGCGCGCCGGGCAGCGGGTCGAGGTCGTCCGGGCGCGCGATCGCGTGGCCGGTGGCCCGGTAGGGGCCGGGCCGGCGAGCCAGCAACGCGGCCGAGGCCACTCCGGCCACGGCCGCGACTCCGGCGATGCCACTCCCGATCGTCACGGCGTCGTTCACAGCGCACCATCCAGATTCGTCCCAAATGTGCGTTTTACACTCTGTCACATTCGGGATTCGGTGCCGGGAACCTTCGGGCAGATTTCCCCCATGCCGTCCGGGGACGTGCTAGTCGGCGACCCTTTGCAGGTATTTGTGGTAGTGGCCGGCGAAGGGCTCGCTGCCGTCGCCCAGCGCCACGAGCAGCCGGCTCGCCGCCGCGCGCGCTTCGCGTACCAGATCGTCGGGGTATCCGAAGCGGGAACGGTGCTCGTCGAACTCGTCCTCGTCGCGCAGCTCGACCACGCCGGTCGAGCGCCGGCGCACCACGTCCAGATCGAGATCGATGATGTGGACGGTGTCACCCTCCCACCGCGCCGGCGTGGTGATGTCGCAGTAGACCTCGCTGGTCCGCGGCGGCGGGTTGAACATGCCCGTCCACCAGGCGTGATGGGGGATGAGCAGGACGAACGGGATCTGCTCGACGCTCGGGCGGCCGTGGTAGACCGACGCCGTGCCCCGGGTGACACCCACCCAGACGCCGAGGTCGTCCTCGTCGAACCGGCGGGCCGGATAGTCCCGGTGGGCCGAACCGTCGTACTTCGTGTAGACGACCCGGACCGTCTCGTTCGGCATGCGAGAACCCTAACGGTGGTCGGCTTCTGTCGGTGGTGGCGGGTACCGTCTGCGCGTGCCCGCAGCGACGAAGAAGAAGGCGACCGCCGAACAACTACTGGCAGCCGCCGTCGGGGCTGTCCCCGGCGGGGCGGCCCGCCCCGGCCAGCAGGCCATGGTGGCGGCCATCGACAAGGCCATACGCGACCGGGAGCACCTGCTCGTGCAGGCCGGCACCGGCACCGGCAAGAGCCTGGCCTACCTGACCCCTTCGCTTCTCGTGGACGGGCCCGTGGTGGTCTCCACCGCCACCCTCGCCCTGCAAAATCAGCTCGTCGAGCACGACCTGCCCCGGCTGGCCGCCGCGGTCGAGCCGGTCCTCGGGCGCAGGCCGACCTTCGCCGTGCTCAAGGGCCGCCACCACTACCTCTGCGTCGCCAAGATGGAACACGCCGACGAACAGGAGCCCACCGACACGCTCTTCGACGACGCGCCGCAGCGGGCCACCCAGTGGCTCGGCGAGGCCGGCCGGCTCGGCAAGCAGATCCAGCGGCTCCAGGCCTGGGCCGAGAAGACCACCACCGGCGACCGCGACGAGCTCGACCCCGGCGTCGACGACACCGCCTGGCGCCAGGTCTCCATGCCGGCCCGCGACTGCGTCGGCGCCGCCCGCTGTCCCTACGGCGCCGAGTGCTTCGCCGAGGCCTCCCGCGCCCGGGCCCGCGAGGCCGACATCGTGGTCACCAACCACAGCCTGCTCGCCGTCGACATGCTCGCCGACCGCCACATCGTCCCGCCGCACAAGCTGCTCGTCATCGACGAGGCGCACGAGCTGGCCGACCGGGTCTCCGCCGCCTCCCAGGCCGAGCTGACCCCCGACGCGGTCGAGCGCTCCGCCCGCCGCGCCCGCACCCTGATCCCGCCGGCGGTCGCCGAGTCGCTGGCCGAGGCCGCCGACGCGCTCACCGTGGCACTGGCCGACGTGCCGGCGGGCCGGATCACCAACGGGCTGCCCCAGCCGCTCCAGCAGGCGCTCACGCTGCTCGAGTCGGCCACCCGCGCGGCGCTCTCCGCGATCGGCGAGGTCAAGTCCGACGATTCCGACCCGGTCCGCAAGCAGCAGGCCAAGGCCGCCCTCGACGACCTGAGCGACACCGCCCAGCGCCTGCTCGAGGAGGACCCCTTCGACGTCGCCTGGGTCGAGAAGTCCGACATGGGCAGCGGTCGACGCGCGCTCGTGGTCGCGCCGCTCTCGGTGGCCGGCACGCTTTCCCAGAGCCTGTACGAGGACCGCACCGTCGTCGCCACGTCGGCCACCCTGACGCTCGGCGGCCGCTTCGACACCGTGGCGCGCTCGCTGGGCCTGCCCGTCTCCGCGTCGCCGGCCGGCCAGTCCGCCGAGGCCCCGGCCGCCTCGGGCGACGGCTGGACCTCGCTCGACGTCGGCTCGCCCTTCGACTATCCCAAGCAGGGCATCCTGTACGTCGCGGCGCACCTGCCCCGGCCGCAGATGTCCGGCCTGCCCGACGCGGCGGGCGAGGAGCTCGTCAAGCTCGTCGCGGCGCTCGGCGGCCGCACCCTGGGCCTCTTCTCGTCGCGCAAGGCGGCCACCCAGGCGGCCGAGCTGCTGCGCTCCCGCACCGACCTGCCGATCCTGCTCCAGGGCGAGGAGTCGCTGCCGGTGCTGGTCCGCAAGTTCCGCGAGCAAAAGGAGAGCTGCCTGTTCGGCGTGATGTCGCTGTGGCAGGGCGTCGACGTGCCGGGCGACTCCTGCCAGCTCGTGGTGATCGACCGGCTGCCGTTCCCGCGCCCCGACGAGCCGCTGGCCGCCGCCCGCTCCGCCGCCGTCGACGCCAACGGCGGCTCGGGCTTCGCCTCGGTCAGCGTGCCGATCGCGGCGATCCGGCTGGCGCAGGGCGTCGGCCGGCTCATCCGCGCCACCGGCGACAAGGGCGTGGTGGCGGTCCTCGACTCCCGCCTCGAGACGGCCCGCGGCTACAGCGCCTTCCTGCGCAAGTCGCTCCCCCCGTTCTGGTACACGACCCGCACCGACGTGGCCGTGGGCGCCCTGCAGAGGCTGGCCCAGCAATGATCCACATCGCCTGCACCTTCGTCGTCGACCGGGCCGGCGCGCTGCTGCTCCAGCTCCGCGACGACAAGGCGCCCTACTACCCGAACGTCTGGGGCCTGCCCGGCGGCTCCGTCGAGGAGGGCGAGACCCCGGCCGAGGCGTCGGTGCGCGAGCTGTGGGAGGAGGCCTCGATCAGCCCATCCGCGCCGGTGCGGCTCTTCGCCCGCCAGGAGCTGCCGTCCGAGGGCAGGGTGAAGAACTACTTCTACGCCCCCACCGCCGCGACCCAGTCCGACGTGGTCCTCGGCGAGGGCGCCGCGATGCTCTTCATCCCGGCCGCCGAGGTCCCCGGCCGCCCCTTCACCCCCGGCACGGCCGAGATGGTCGCGCGCTTCCTGTCCTCGGCCGCATACGCATCCCTCCGCCCATGACCACCCCGCACCCCGGCGAGACGCCTCCCGGCCGCCGCCCCTCACCCACGCCACCGCCGGCGGCGCCGTCCGACGAGCACCCGCCCACGCCGTCGGTGGGGGCGTCGTTTGACGAGCATCCGCCCACGCCGTCGGTGGGGGCGTCGTTTGACGAGCATTCGCCTGCGCCGTCGGTGGGGGCGTCGTTTGACGAGCATCCGCCCACGCCGCCGGTGGAGGCTTCGTCGTCTGACGAGCACCCGCCTACGCCGTCGGTGGGGGCGCCGCCCGATCAACATCCGCCTGCGCCTGCAGTAGGGGTGCCGCTCGATCAGTACCCGCCCACGCTGCCGGCGGAGGCGCACCACCACTTCGCATATCCGGCCTCCCCTTCGGCGCCCGCGGGGGCGTCGAGGCGGCGATGGTGGCTCGTCGGCGTGGTGGCGGCGTGGATCCTCGTGGTTGCGGTGCTCGCGGTCTGGTCGGTGGGTCACGAGCGCGAGACCGTGCCCGAGCAGCGCGACATCGCCAAGGCGGTCCGCGATCTCCAGCGGGTGGCGGGGGCGCTGGCCGCGGCTGCCGACGCGCCGGGGCGGGCTGTGGTCCTCGGCGAGCTGGAGCTTCGGGACGGCTGCCGGCTGACCCCGGTCCGTGAAGGTGTGGCCGGCGCCCGCGAGGTGACCGTCTATGTGCGCCAGGGTGAGATGAGGACCGCCATGGAGCAGATCAGGGACGCGCTGCCGAGTGGCTACCAGACCGAGCTGGGCCAGGGCCGCGGTGGCACGCGCCTGTCGTTCCACTCCGACGCCGGTGACTTCATCGCCGTGGACGGCGCGACCGAGTCGTCCTCCCAGGTGTTGTCGCTGAGCCTGACGACCGGCTGCCGGCCTCGTGTGGACGGGCTCGACCGCTCCGATCCCGTCGCCGCGCCCGCTCCGGGGCTCTTCCAGCAGGCGGTCAAGGCGCTGGGTCAGGGTGATACTCCGGAGTCCTTTACCGCTCTTTGTCCTGATAAATCGGGCAGAGGGTCGGAATCGGGTCCAGGTTCGAGCGCGGGATCGGGCGTGGGGCCGGGCGCGGGGTCGAGTGCGGGGCCGGGCGCGGGGTCGAGTGCGGGTCCGGGCGCCGGCTCGAGTGGGGGACCGGACGCGGGGTCGAGCGTGGGGCCGGGCGCGGGGTCGAGCGTGGGGCCGGGCGCG
>NZ_BOMI01000132.1 GCF_016862115.1 Paractinoplanes deccanensis | reverse complement strand
GGGGCCGGGCGCTGGGGCGAATGCGGGACCGGGTGGGGCGGGCGACAAGTCGGTCACGACTACCTATGTCGCTTCTGGGGTGCCTGTGCCCAAGGATTTGCCGGCGGCCCTGGCTCCGCTCACCGATGGGGCCGAGGTGGTCCGGGCGGATGGCTCGGTCCGGGCCTACCGGGTCGGTGGGTCCTCGCTCGTCATCACTCCGGACGGCGACTTGCTGCGGGTCAGCGTCACCACCGGGTGTGGTCAGTAGACGACCGCTTGGGCGCCCTCGCCCATGATCTCCTCGACGAAGACGGCGGCGCCGGCGATGCGGATGCCGGGGAGGACGTCGTCGGGCTTGATGTCGCGGCGGGCGGCGCACTGGGTGCAGGCCGTCACCCGGCCGCTGGCCAGCAGCAGGTCGATCAGGTCGGGCAGGGGCGCCGCGTGCGGCAGCTCGAACTGTGCCGCCCGGCCGGGCAGGGCGAACCAGGTGGACTCGCCGGTGAGCCAGAACGACACGTCCACGCCGGACGCGGCGGCCGTGCTCGCCACGGTGAAAGCCTGCGAACAGCGCTCGGGAGCGTCCGCCCCCGCGGTTGCCTTGACGACCAGCAAGCGTGCCATGAGCGCCAGCATAAGATGTTCCGGTCATGGTTACGGAGATTGGGTTCGTGAGCTTGTTGGTCGCCGGTCTGGGCGGCCTCGCCGGCGGTTTCGGCTATTTGGCTCTGCGTGTTGCTAGGGGGCGTTGGTGAGCGAAAATCCGTTGGGCCCGCCGCCCTGGCTGAACGCGCCGCCGGTGGATTCTTATCCGTACGAGGACACGCACGATCTGCGTTCCGGTCCCGACCTGCACCCCGCCCTGCTGGGCCTGCTGCCGTTCGTCGGCCTGTGGCGCGGCCGGGGCCAGGGCGGCTTCCCGGAGGAGAAGGACTACGACTTCGCCCAGGAGATCCGGATCAGCCACGACGGCCGTCCGTTCCTGCGGTGGGACTCGCGGTCGTGGCTGCTCGACGACCAGTCGCAGCCGGCCGGCGAGTGGATCGTCGAGTCCGGGTTCTGGCGGCCGGTGCTCGTCGACGGGCGGCCGACCGACGAGATGGAAGCCACGATGATCACCGCGGACGGGGTCGCCGAGCTGTACGTCGGCAAGACGATCGGCACCACGCGGCTCGAGATGGAGGCCGACGCCGTCGCGTACACGCCCTCGGGTCTGCATGTGACCGGCGGGCAGCGGCTCTTCGGCATCGTCGAGGGTGCCCTGCTCTACGCCCACGAGCAGGCGGTCGACAAGAGCGGCCTGCGCCCGCACATGTCCGCGCGGCTGCTGCGGGTCGGTGGCTGAGGGCCGAAACGGCGTAACCTTCGTAACGTGTCCGCCACTTCGCTTGCCGCCATGCTCCGGGAGCGTGGCCTGCGGCTCACGCCGCAGCGCCAGCTGATCCTGGAAGCGGTTCACGAGCTCGGTCACGCCACGCCCGAGCAGGTGCACAACCACGTGCGTGAGCGAGCGGCCGGGGTCAACATCACCACCGTCTACCGCACGCTCGAGCTCCTCGAGGAGCTCGGGCTGGTCAACCACACCCACCTGTCGCACGGGTCGCCGACCTATCACACCGCGGGTGAGGATCAGCACGTTCACCTGGTCTGCCGTGGATGCGGGTCGATTTCCGAGGTAGACCCTTCAGTGATGCGCCCGGTCACCGACCGGCTGCTCGCCGAGCGGGATTTCCGGGTCGACGTGGGCCACGTCTCGCTCTTCGGGGTCTGCGGAGACTGCAAGGAGCTGTGAGATGACCGTGGTGATGGCCGAGGATCTCGACCCGTCGTCCGCCGACGCCGGTGTGCCGGTGCACTACGGCGACCCGATGCGCGAGCAGCGCGTCCTGGCGACCGCCGTGGGCCTGGTCGACCGGTCGAACCGGGACGTGATCGCGGTGCCGGGCGAGGAGCGCGCCTCCTGGCTGCACACCCTGACCACTCAGCATTTGTCGGACTTGTCCGCAAATCAGGGCAGTGAGCTGCTGGTCCTCTCGCCCCACGGTCACGTCGAGCAGCACGCGTACGTGACGGAGGACGGCACCACCGCCTGGCTCGACACCGAGCCGGGCGCCGGCGCCGGTCTGCTGAAGTATCTGGAGATGATGCGGTTCTTCACCCGGGTGGAGCCGCGTGACGCGAGCAAAGAGATCGCCGCGCTGTCCGTGGTCGGCCCGGGGGCGGCCGATCTCTTCCCCGGTCTCGCGGCGCCGCGGGTGAGCCCGGTTCCCGGTGCCAAGTTCGCCGCCGGCGAGGTGCCGGGTCATGCCACGAGCGTCTACGACGTGACGCCGTTCGAGGGCGGCCTCGCGCGCCGCGTACCGCTGGGTGTGGATCTGCTCGTGCCCCGCGAGGCGAAGACCTCGGTGATCGAGAAGCTGGGCGTGCCGCTCGCCGGCCTGTGGGCCTACGAGGCGATCCGGGTGGAGCACCGCATCCCGCGGCTGGGCTGGGAGACCGACCACCGCACCATCCCGGCCGAGGCCGACTTCGTCGCCACCGCCGTGCACCTCGACAAGGGCTGCTACCGGGGGCAGGAGACGGTCGCCCGGGTGCACCACCTGGGCCGCCCGCCGCGCCGCCTGGTGCTGCTGCACCTCGACGGGGTCGCCACCGACCAGCCGCCGGCCAAGGGCGCGCCGGTGGTGCTCGGTGATCGCGAGGTGGGCTTCGTGGGCACCGCGGTCCGCCACCACGAGCTGGGCCTGGTCGCCCTCGCCGTGCTCAAGCGCAACGTCGCCGACGACGCCGAGCTGAGGGTGGGGGAGTCCGCCGCCGCGATCGAGGCCGCCTGAGGCAGGATCGGTGCCATGACCGGTACCGTGATCACCGTCGCTCCGACCGGCGCCGAGAGCAGCAAGGCAGCCGTACCCGCGCTGCCCGTGACCCTCGACGAGCTCGTGGCGACCGCCAAGGAGTGCGAGGCGCTGGGCGCCTCGATCATCCATGTGCACATCCGTGACGACCGCGCCGAGCCGACCCTCGATCAGGGCCGGCTGCGCGCGACCGTGGCGGCGTTGCGCGAATCCACCGACCTGATCGTCCAGCTCTCCTCGGGCGGGGCGGTCACCGATCCGGAGTCCGACCGGCTCGCCGTGCTCGACGCCGGTCCCGAGATGGCCTCCTGCACGATGGGCACCGTCAACTTCGGCGACGGCGTCTTCCTCAACCGCTGGGAGTTCATCGTCGACCTGCACACCCGCATGCAGGAGCGGGGCATCGTGCCGGAGTACGAGATCTTCGACCTGGGCCAGCTCGCCTCGCTCCAGCGGCTGCTCTCGCAGCACGGCCTGCCGTTCGGCGGTCACGTGCACGTCGACCTGGTGATGGGGGTGCCCGGTGGGATGCCCGGCACCGCGGCCGCGCTGGTCGCCTGCGAGCAGGCGATCCGTGACCTGCCGTCGGGCACGACGTTCTCGGCCACCGGCATCGGCCGCAGCACGATCCCGGTCATGCTCGCGTCGCTGTCGGCCGGTGGCCACCTGCGGGTCGGCATGGAAGACACGATCACGTACGCGAAGGGCCGTCCGGTGGAGTCCAACATGCAGCTCGTCGCGCGGGCGGTGGGTTTCGCCCAGTTGGCGCAGCGTCCGCCGCTGACCCCGGCCGAGGCGCGGGAGCTGCTGGGGGTTCCCCGATGATCGTCGCCGAGGTGGTCCGTTCCGGGTTCGTCGAGAGCGTGCACCACGGCTCGGTGGCCGTGCTCGGCGGCGAGAGCCGTGGCGACGTGCTCAGCCCGATCTTCCCGCGGTCGTCGAACAAGCCGATGCAGACCGTCGGCATGCTGCGCGCCGGGCTGGTCCCGCGCGACGGCGCCGACCTGGCCCTGATCAGCGGCAGCCATTACGGCGAGCCGTTCCACGCCCGGCGGGTCCGGGAGATTCTCGAGGGCGCCGGCCTGACCGTCGACGCGCTGCGCTGCCCCACCGCCCTGCCGCTGCACGACCGGGAGCGCGACGCGTGGGTGCGCTCCGGCGGCGGCCCCGAGCGGGTGCTGATGAACTGCTCCGGCAAGCACGCGGGCATGCTCGCGACCTGCGCGGCGAACGACTGGCCGCTGGAGAGCTACCTCGACCCGAAGCACCCGCTCCAGGTGGCGATCGCCGAGGCGGTGGCCGACCTGGCCGGCGAGCCGATCGCCGCGGCCGGGGTCGACGGCTGCGGAGCGCCGGTCTTGGCCGTGTCGCTGACCGGACTGGCCCGCGCGTTCCGTCGTCTCGTCGAGGCGGAGCCGGGCAGCCACGAGCGGCGGGTGGCCGACGAGATGCGGGCCCACCCCGAGCTGGTGGCCGGCACCGGTGCGGACGACACCGTGCTGATGGGCGCCGTGCCGGGCCTGCTGGCCAAGGGCGGCGCCGAGGGCGTGGTGGCGGTCGCCATGCCGGGCGTCGGCGCGATCGCTATCAAGATCGACGACGGCGGGATGCGGGCCCGGACGCCGGTTCTGCTGCACGAGCTGCGCCGGCTCGGCGTCGAGGTCCCGATGATCGAGGAGCTCGTCCTCGGCGGCGGGGAGCCGGTCGGCGAGGTCCGCGCGGTCAGGTGAGGCAGGACACGCTAGCTCTTGTTAGCACTTTGCTTGCAAGAGTTAGCACCCCGCGCTACCTTCGAACGCATGGCCGCGCCCAAGGACCTGCCACAGGACATCGGTGGATTCATCCGTGACCTGCGGCAGACCGCCAAGATCTCGCTTCGCCAGCTCGCCGACAAGGCGGGCGTGAGCAACCCGTACCTGAGCCAGATCGAGCGCGGCCTGCGCAAGCCCAGTGCCGAGGTGCTCCAGCAGATCGCCAGCGCGCTGCGGGTGTCGACGCCCGCGATGTACCTGCGCGCCGGCCTGCTGGACAGCGACGGCCAGCCCGGGGTGCTGGCCGCGATCGCCGCCGACCCCGAGCTCACGATCGCCCAGAAGCAGTCGCTGTCGCAGATCTACGAGACGTTCCGCAACGAGAATCTGCGCAACCAGCCGGCCGACGAGACCCCTCCGACTGTCGAGGAGACGACATGACCGAGCAGACCAAGACCCGCTTCCCCGCGCCCATCTACGCCGCCGCCGGCGCCGGTGACCTCGCCTACCAGCAGCTCCGCAAGCTGCCGGCCGTGGTCAACGAGCTGAGCGAGCGCGCCGCCGCCTCGCTGCGCGTCTACAACGAGCAGGCCGGCACCAAGGCCGCCGAGCTGCGCGAAAAGGCCGCCGCCACCGACTTCGAGGCGCTGCGGGGCAACGCGGCCAGCGTGGCCACCTCCTTCGCCCAGCTCGCCCAGGACCGCGCCCTCGCGGCGTACACGGCCCTGGTCGCCCGCGGCGAGCGCGTGGTGGGCACCGGCGTCGTCGAGGCCGCCGACGTGGTCAACGCCGACATCGAGACCACCGAGGAGACCAAGGCCGTCGAGGCCGCGCAGGCCACCAAGGAGGTCGCCGCGGCCCCGGCCACGCCCAAGCCGCGCAAGCGCGCTCCCAAGACCGACTCGGCGGAGTAATCGTCGAGCACGACATGATCCGCGGGGCTCGGCGACCGCCGTGCCCCGCGGCATAGACTTCTCCTCATGGCCTATTCCGCGCCGCTCTTCTACGACGACGTCGTCGTCTACATCAACCTGCTCGTCCTCATCCTCTCTCTGGTCGTCCAGGCGGTTGCGCTGATCCACTGTCTGACTCAGCGCGGTGACGGTTTCCAGGCCATCGGCACCCTGCCGAAGGGCGCGTGGGCGGCGATCCTGGCCGTCTGCATCGTGCTGACCCTGCTGCTCAGCGGCCCGGTCGGCATCTTCAGCCTGATCGGCATCGCCGCGGCCCTGATCTACCTGCTGGACGTCCGGCCCGGCCTCAAGGACCTGTCGGACGGCAAAGGCTTCTGGTGAGGCGGTTCGGCCCGCCCCCGCCCGACGGCGGGCCCCGCCTGCTGCGCGCCGACCCCACGGGCCCGCGCTCCGGGCGGCCCACGTTGCCGGGCCCGCCCACCGAGATCGTTTCCACCCCTTCGGCGGTGCGCCTGGAGCTGCTCGTCACCGGCGTCGGCGACCCGGTGACCGTGTTCGCGCACGGGCTGGCCGGTGACATCTCCGGCACCCGCCCGCTGGGCAGCGCGGTCGCGGGCCGCCGCGTCTTCTTCCACTTCCGCGGCCACGGGCGCTCCGAGGCGCCGGCCGGCCCGTGGAGCTTCGGCGACCTGGCGAGCGACCTGCGCTCGGTGGCCGACCTGTCGGGGGCGACCCGGGCGGTCGGCGTCAGCATGGGGTCGGCGGCGCTCTGCCGGGTGCTGAGCGAAACCCCCGACCGGTTCGAGCGGGTGGTCCTCTACCTGCCGGCGTCGCTCGACGGCACCCGCCCCGCGGCCGCCGAGGAGCGGGTCGAGCGGCTGCTGGCGGCGGTGGAGTCGGGCGAGGCCGCGTCGATCGCCGCGGCCGTCGAGCTCGAGCTGCCGCCCGCGGTGCGCAACACGCCGACCGGCTGGTCCTACCTGCGGCAGCGGGTCGAGCAGCTCCAGCGCGACGGCCTGGCGGCCGAGCTGACGACGCTGTGGCACGAGCCCGCGGTGGCGTCGCCGTCGGCGCTGCGCGCCTTCTCCGGCCGCGCGCTGGTGATCGGCTGCCTCGGCGACGAGGTGCATCCGGTGGCCTGGGCCGAGCGGGCCGCCGAGCTGCTGCCCGGCGCGGAGCTCCAGGTGTACGACCGCCCGGCGGTGCTCTGGAACAACCGCCGCGAGCTGCGGGAGCGAATCTCCGACTTCCTCAACCGCCCGTAACCTTTCTCGCCTCTCCGGCTGTTGTTCACAGCGTGCGGTTCTCCCCTAAAACAGTCTTTTTCGGGCTAGTGGCGCTCGGCCTCCCGATCGCCGTGTCGATCGGCTGGTCCCTGGCCGCCCCCGCGAAGCGCCCCGCGGCCATCGGCGCCCCGGGCGGCGAGGGAGCCCTCGGCGCGGCCCCGAAGCCGGCGAGGACCACGCCGATGACCACGGTCCGCTACACGCCGAGACCCGGCCGCCCGGGCGCGGCCCCCACGCCGTCGGCCGCCGCGGCCGCTCCCACGGTCTCCGCGACCCCGCCCGCCGCGACGGCGGCCGTCACGCCGTCGTCCACCACCGCTGCGCCGCCGGTCACGGTGACGTCGGAGCCGGTGCTGCCGCCGCTGACGCTGCCGCCCGTACCCACCCCGACCGAGATCGCGACCACCCCGACGCCGAGCACACCCGGCGACCCGAGCCCGGCGCCGTCGGCATCGGGCCCCTCGCCCATGTGAATTAGGCTCCGGTGTCGTGAACGTCGACGCCGGTAAGCCGCTCGGGGCGGCCAAGCGCTTCCTGCTCGGTGCCGGGCTGCTCGGGCGCGGGCTCGGGATCCTGCTGCGCCGCCCCAAGCTGCTGCTGCTCGGGTGGGTGCCCGCGGTCATCGCGGGCGCGCTCTACGCCACCGCCCTGTTCTTCCTCATCGACTTCCTGCCCGAGCTGTCGGACGCGGTCACGTGGTTCGCCGACGACTGGGGCGAGACCTGGGGCGACCTGGTGCAGGTGCTCGCCGGCGCCGGGCTGCTCGGGGTCGCCGTGGTCATCGGGGTGCTGTCGTTCACCGCGGTCACGCTGCTCATCGGCGACCCGTTCTACGAGCGCATCTCCGAGCTGGTCGAGGAGCAGTACGGCGGCGTGCCCGACGAGGTCGAGACCGGCTTCTGGCAGTCGCTGGGCCGCAGCCTGACCGACTCGCTGCGGCTGATCGGCCTGTCGATCCTGGTCGGCATCCCGCTGTTTCTCCTCGGCTTCCTGCCGGTCGTCGGCCAGACCGTGATCCCGGTGCTGGGCGGCGCGGTGGGCGGCTGGCTCCTGGCGGTCGAGCTCACCGGCGTCCCGTTCCAGCGGCGCGGCCGGCGCCTGCGCCACCGCCGCGAGGTGCTGAAGCAGAACAAGGCGATGGCCCTCGGCTTCGGCGTCGCCGTCTTCTGCTGCTTCCTGATCCCGCTCGGCGCCATCCTGCTCATGCCGGCCGCGATCGCCGGCGCGACCCTGCTCTCCCGCGAGGTCCTGGGCCACCCCACGACCGTTCCCCCGCGGATCACCAGCGCGGTCTGATCACCACCAGTAGTTGTCCTGAGGCTGGTAGGGCGCCTCCAGCTCGGCGATCTCGGCGTCGGTGAGGCGCAGGTCGAGGGCGGCGACGGCGTCCCGGAGGTGGTGCGGCCGGGTGGCGCCGACGATCGGGCACGAGACGACCGGCTTGGACAGGACCCAGGCCAGCGCCACCTGGGCCATCGCGACGCCGCGGTCCTCGGCGACCTTCTGGATCGCGTTCACGACCGGCTCGTCGACGCCGCGGTCGAACACCTTGGCCACGTCGTCCGAGGAGGACCGGCCGGTCTGGTGACCCCACGGGCGGGTGGCCCGGCCCTTGGCCAGCGGCGAGTAGGGAGTCAGGCCGACACCCTGATCGAGACACATCGGGATCATGTCTCGTTCCTCCTCGCGCTTGAGCACGTTGTACTGGTCCTGCATCGCCGAGAACGTGGTCCATCCGTTCAGCACGGCGGCGTGCTGCGCCTTGGCGAACTGCCACGCCCACATCGACGACGCGCCGAGATAGCGCACCTTGCCGGCCCGGACCAGGTCGTCGAGCGCCTGCATGGTCTCCTCGACCGGCGTCTCGGGGTCGAACCGGTGGATGTAGTAGACGTCGATGTAGTCCGTGCCCAGCCGCCGCAGTGAAGCGTCGGCCTGCTCCAGGATCGCCTTGCGGGACAGGCCGCTGCCGCCCGGCCCGTCGTGCACCTTGCCGCTGACCTTGGTGGCCAGCACGATCTCCTCCCGGCGGGAGAACCGGGTGATCGCCCGCCCGACGAACTCCTCCGAGGTGCCGCCCTGATAGACGTTCGCGGTGTCCCAGAAGGTCACACCGAGCTCGACGGCCTGCCGGAAGAACGGCGCCGCGGCGTCCTCGTCCAGGGTCCACCGGTGCATGCCGGCCGAGGCCCGGCCGTAGCTCATGCAGCCCAGCCCGATGCGGCTCACCCGAAGCCCGGTCCGTCCCAGTCGCCTGAACTCCACCGCAACACCTCCCTGATCAGCGAACACGACCCCAGCCTCGCACGTGCGGCCAGGCGTCAGGCGGACTCGCGGACCACCAGCTCGGTGGGGAGGACGACGGCGTCGGGGAGGGCGGTGTCGCCGTTGATCAGGCCGAGGAGCTGGCGGGCCATGGTGCGGCCCATGTCGGCGATGGGCTGGCGGACGGTGGTGAGGGGCGGGTCGCTGTAGCGGCTGATCTCGAAGTCGTCGAAGCCGATCACCGCGACGTCGTCGGGGACGCGGCGGCCGGCGGCCTTGAGGGCGGACAGGGCGCCGTGGGCCATCATGTCCGAGGCGGCGAAGACCGCGTCGAGGGTGGGGTCGTCGTCCAGCAGGGAGCGCATGGCGGCCATGCCGGACTCGCGGGTGAAGTCGCCGAGGGCGGCGCGCTGGGGCAGCCCGGCCTCGTCGAGGGTGGCCCGGTAGCCGGCCAGGCGGTCGATGCCGGCGACCATGTCCTGCGGGCCGGCGATGGTGGCTATCCGGCGGCGGCCGGCGGCGACCAGGTGGCGCACGGCCGCGGCGACGCCGCCGAAGTGGTCGACGTCCACATAGGGCACCGTGGCGCCGCCGATGGGGCGGCCGCTGCAGATCACCGGGATGCCGAGGCGCACCAGGGTGCCGGGCAGCGGGTCGGCGCCGTGCATCGAGGCGAACATGACGCCGTCGACGTGACCCGCCACCGCGTACCGCTCGACGCGGTCGTGGCTCTTGGCCGAGCCGGCCATCATCAGCACCAGCTGCTTGTCGGCCGCCTCCAGCTCGGCGCCGACACCGCGGATGATCGCGGGGAAGAACAGGTCGTCGGAGAAGACGCGGTTCGCCGTCTCCGGCACGATCAGCGCTATCGACTCGGTGCGCTGGGTGACGAGGCTGCGGGCGGCCTGGTTGGGCACGTAGCCGAGCTCGTCGACGGCCCGGTTGACCGCCTCACGGATCGAGGCGGCCACCGAGGTGGATCCGTTGACGACGCGGGAGACGGTCGCCCGGGACACCCCGGCGCGGCGCGCCACTGCTTCCAGGGTCGGCCGCTCCCGCGTCACCACAAAAGGTCACCCCTCGTCAGAACCCGGCGCCGCGATGCCGTTGCGCCGGATCACCTCCCGGTACCACTTCGCGCTGTCCTTGAGCGTCCGCTGCTGGGTGGCGTAGTCGACGTGCACGACACCGAACCGCTTGCGGTAACCCTCGGCCCACTCGAAATTGTCCATGAGCGACCAGACGAAGTAGCCACGCAGATCGACACCGGCCGCCAGGGCATCATGGCAGGCCCGCAGGTGACCGTCGAGGTACTCGACGCGGCGGGTGTCGTGGACCTCGCCGTCGGCGCCGGGGCCCTCGGGGTACGCGGCGCCGTTCTCCGTGATCATCACGGGGGTGCCGGGGTAGTCCTCGTGGATGCGCTTGAGCAAGCTGGTGAGGCTGGCCGGCTCGATGAGCCAGTTCATGTCGGTGACCGGGCCGTCCGGGGCGCGGTAGGCGATGCCCTCGCTGCCCGGCTGGTCGAGCGACGCGGGCGTGCCGGGCTTCGCCGACACGTACGCGGGCTGGTAGAAGTTGATCCCCAGCACGTCGATCGGTGCGTTGATCGTCTCGAGGTCGCCGTCCTTGATGTACGACAGGTCGGTGAACCGGGCGATGTGCTCGAGGACGTCCGCCGGGTACTCGCCCTTGAGCAGCGGGTCGAAGAAGATCCGGTTGGAGAGCCCGTCGATGATCCGGGCGGCGTCGCGGTCGGCCGCGCTGTCCGGGTCGACCGGGAAGACGACCGCCGGGTTGAGCGTGATGCTGACGTTGCGGGCGCCGGCCGAGCGCAGCGCGCGGGCGGCGAGGCCGTGGCCGAGCAACAGGTGGTGCACCGCGGTGAGGGCGGCGGCCGGCTCCTGGCGGCCGGGCGCGTGCACGCCGCTGCCGTAGCCCAGGTAGGCCGAGCACCACGGCTCGTTCAGCGTGGTCCACGTGCCGACCCGGTCGCCGAGGCGGGCGTACACGATCTCGGCGTAGTCGGCGAAGGCCTCCGCGGTCTCGCGGTTGGGCCAGCCGCCCCGGTCCTCCAGGGTCTGCGGCAGGTCCCAGTGGTAGAGCGTCACCACCGGGTCGATGCCCTTGCCGAGCAGCTCGTCGGTGAGCCGGTCGTAGAAGTCGAGGCCGCGGACGTTGACCGGGCCGGAGCCGTCCGGCTGGATGCGCGGCCAGGCGACGGAGAACCGGTACGACTTGAGGCCGAGGTCGGCCATCAGCGCCACGTCGTCCGGGTAGCGGTGGTAGTGGTCGCACGCGACGTCGCCGGTGTGCCCGCGGTAGACGCGGCCCGGCGTACGGCTGAAGGTGTCCCAGATGGACGGGCCGCGACCGTCCTCCCGTGCCGCGCCCTCGATCTGGTAGGACGCCGTGGCGGCGCCCCAGATGAAGCCGTCGGGGAAGGTGATCCCGGCGAGGGCCGGCTGCGCCGACGTGGAGGTGACGGTTGCCGTCATGCGTTCCCCGCTTCCTGGGTCTGCGTAATCCGAACTTAACCGGTTCATCATAGGGACGGAAACGGTTCCGCGATCCCCCGGTAAGTCGAATGTAAGCCAGGCTTAAGTCCGGCGCGGGGTGGTTGGCAGGGTGCGCGGGCGGGGTCAGCCCGCCTGGAGAGCGGCGATCAGGCGAGGATCGCCGGTGACCACGAGACGGTCCGTACGCTGCCGTCCCATCAGCACCAGCAGCAGGTCGCTGGCTGTGCCGGTGGCCTGGGCGCGGGCGTGGTGATCGTCGTCGTCGAGGATCGTGCTGGTGTCGAGCAGCGCCACGCCCATGCCGCGCAACCGGACGAACCACTCGTGCCCGGCGTCGCCCGCGACCAGGTGGACCACGCCGTGCAGGTCGGTGGGGCCGGTGCGGCGGCCGGCGGGCAGCCAGGTGTCGAGCACCTCGCCGATGCCGTCGGCGGCCAGCTTGGTCTCGATCGGGGTGGGCCGGCCCGCGGCGGACTCGGCGTCCCAGCGGCGCAACGAGATCTCGTGAGCCGTGCGGCGGTGCCAGAAGCCCGCGGTCTTGGCCTGCGGGGCCCAGTTCCACGCCGGGATGTCGGCCTCGAGCGCGTCCAGCGTCTCGATGGTGCCGGTCAGCTCGCGGCGCAGCCCGTCGAGCTGGGTCTCCCAGTCGGGGCGGGGGCCGGGCGGAAGCTCCTCGGGCCGGGTGGTGACGCCGCGCGGCGTGTAGTCGCGGACGAACCGGAGGAAGGCGGTGACCCGCTCGACGAGATCGGCGACCGTGCCCGTGCCGGACGGCAGCGGGGCGTCGGGCCCGGCCTGGGCGACCGCGTCCTGCAGCGCGGGGCTGTCGGCGCGCAACGCCGCGAGCCAGAAGTCCTTCGTCGCGTGCAGCCTGTTCATCGCGATTCTCTCCGCTCCACCGGACCGCCGATGAGTTGCCCCGAACCGTTGAGCCTAGGGTTGGTGCCGTGCATGACCTTAGCGCCGCATCGCAAACTGTCCTGTCGGCGTACACGACGCTACGCCTCGGCGGGCCGCCCGGCATCCTCGCGGCGGCCACTGAAAAGGACCAATTGGTCGCTACGGTGCGTAAAGCCACGGCGGAGGGCCGGCAGATCCTCCTTTTGGCGGGCGGCAGCAACGTGGTGATCGGCGATGCGGGCTTCCCCGGCACGGTCGTGCTGGTGCGCACGCGCGGCGTTCAGGAGGTGGCGCCCTCGACCCTGCGGGTCGCCGCCGGTGAGCCGTGGGACGACTTCGTGGCGTACGCGGTGGAGAACGGCTATTCCGGTGTCGAGTGCCTCTCCGGCATCCCCGGGTCGGCCGGCGCCACGCCGATCCAGAACGTCGGGGCGTACGGGCAGGAGGTCGCGCACACCATCGTGGCCGTCCACGCGTACGACCGGGAGCGGGACACGATCCGCGCGATGACGCCGGAGGAGTGCGGCTTCGCCTACCGTGCCAGCGTCTTCAAGCACAACGACCGGTACGTGGTGCTGGAGGTCGACTTCCGCCTGGAGCGCTCGGCCGAGTCGGCGCCGATCCGCTATGCCGAGCTGGCCCGCAACCTGGGCGCCGAGGCGGGCGACCGGGTGCCGCTGCGGCAGGCCCGCGACACGGTCCTCAAGCTGCGCGCCGGCAAGGGCATGGTGCTCGACGCCGAGGACCGCGACACGTGGTCGGTCGGCTCCTTCTTCACCAACCCGGTGGTGAGCGCCGCGGAGTGGGCCGCGCTCGGCCTGGAGGCGCCGCACTGGCCCGGCGCGGACGGCACCGTGAAGATCCCGGCGGCGTGGCTGATCGAGCAGGCCGGCTTTCCGAAGGGCTTCGCCGGCGACCGCGTGGCGATCTCGAGCAAGCACACGCTGGCGCTGACCAACCGGGGCGGCGGCACCACGACGGCGCTGCTCGACTTGGCGCGCACCGTCCGCGACGGCGTGCGCGACCGCTTCGGCGTCGAGCTGCACCCGGAACCGGTGCTGATCAACTGCGAGCTGTAGGGCCGGCCCGCTCCTCAGGGGACCTTTATTCCCAGCCGAAGACCTGGGTGTAGTACGGGACGCCGTTCGCCGCGTAGGCGACTCCGGTGCCGATCGAGTGGGCGCCGCAGTTGAGCATGTTCGCGCGGTGCCGCGGGCTGGCCATCCAGGCCCGGATGACCTCGCTCGCCGTCCGGTAGCCCCAGGCGATGTTCTCGCCGGACGGCTGCGCGTATCCGGCCTGGTGCGAGCGGCCGACGAAGGTGGTGCCGTCGTTCCAGACATGGCTGAACCGGCCGGTCCGGGCCATGTAGTTGCTCTGCCGCACCGAGGCGACGGTCAGCTCCTGGTCGACGGCGAGCTGGCCGCACCCGTTCGCGGAGCGCTGCTGGTTGGTCATCGTGACCACCTGCGACATCAGGACCGCCGGTGCCACAGTGCCCGGTGCGGCTCCCGGTGGCATGGGGGGCACCGGTACCACCGCGTGCGCCGGCGTGGCCGCAGCGAGCAGCAGAGCCGGAGTGACGGCGAGCAGGATGAGACGTCGCAGCACGGTTGCCCCCAATCCCCGAAAGGGCGGGCGGAGTCGCCCACTCCGTCTATGGCAGCCGCTAATCGGGCGTACGTCCCTTATTTGCCCGAAACGGGAAACGGCGTCGGATTCCGTGTCACGCTGAGGGGATTCGGTGCGCGGTGAGGTGCCGGCCCGGTCCTGGAGGCGGAGCGCGGAACCCGCCCCGCCGGGCGATTAGACCGCTAAACTGTCACTGTCCGTAAATAGGCCGTGACATCACGCTATCGTGGGTTTGCACGGTTGATTCCGAAGCTCGCGGTCGCGCGAGCGACGCCGAGCGAGAAAACGATCTTTTCACCGGACGCCGTCCCGGCGCACCCGGCGGAGGGTCGTGCCCGGACGAGAGCGCGAGCGAGGGGTGGGGGCAGGGTGAGCACAGCATGAGTCGCCTACTCGTGGTCGAGGACGATCCGGACATCGCGCTCGCTCTGCGGCTGCTGTTCAGCCGGGCGGGATACGAGGTCGCGCACGCCGGCGACGGCCGCACCGGTCTCAAGGAGGCGTACGCGGAGCATCCCGATCTGGTGGTGCTCGACGTCGGCCTGCCCGAGATGGACGGCTGGCAGGTGCTCGAGCGGCTGCGCGACGTCTCGGACGTCCCGGTGCTGGTGCTGACCGCGCACGGCCAGGAGGCCGAGAAAGTGCGTGGCCTGCGCGGCGGCGCCGACGACTACCTCACCAAGCCGTTCGCCAACAACGAGTTGCTGGCCCGGGTCGAGGCCCTGCTGCGCCGCTCCTCCAGCGGGCAGAACAGCTGGGCCAGCCAGGTCTACGACGACGGCCTGGTGCACCTCGACCCGACCAAGCGCCGGGTCTACGTCAAGGGCGACGAGAAGCGCCTGACGCCGACCGAGTTCCGGTTGCTGAACGCGCTGGTGCGGCACGCCGGCGCGGTGCTGAGCCCGAACCAGCTGCTGACGCAGGCCTGGGACGATCCCACCGGGATCGGCCAGGAGCGGGTGAAGTTCGCCGTGCTGCGGTTGCGCCGCAAGCTCGGCTGGTCCGATCCCGACGACTCACCCATCGAATCCGTCCGCGGATTCGGCTATCGATACCGCCGTCCTGGCGGAGAGGGCTGAAATTTCCCATTCGGTCGACCTCCGGGTGTCCTCAGGTGAGGCATTGAACCGTCGATGAGGGCTGTGGGAAGGCGAGCAGGAGGTAGTGAGCGTGGAAGACCTTGGTGAAATCGTCGGCGAATTCCTCATGGAGAGCCACGAGAACCTGGACCAGATCGACCGTGACCTGGTGGACCTGGAACAGGAGCCGAACTCGCGCGACCTGATCTCCCGAATCTTCCGGGCGATCCACACCATCAAGGGCACCAGCGGCTTCCTGGCCTTCACCCGCCTGGAGACCCTGGCGCACGCCGGCGAGTCGCTGCTGTCCAAGCTGCGCGACGGCGTCATGCCGGTCACCCCGTCGACGATCACCACCCTGCTGGCCACGATCGACGGTGTGCGCTCGATCCTCGCCTCGATCGAGGAGAACAGCAACGAGGGCGACGTCGACATCGAGAGCATCATCGCGCAGGTCCACGCGCAGATGAATGCCGGCGACGCGCCCGCCGCGGTGGCTCCGGCAGCCCCGGCAGCCCCGGCCGCGGAAGCCTCGGAAGGCGCGGAGGCGGCCGCCGAGCCGGCGGCCGAGGCCGAGGCCGAGGCCGAGGCGCCCGAGCCGATCGCCGAGAAACCCACCCGGCCCGCACCGGAGCCGGTCGAGAACCAGCGCAAGCCGGTCGGCGAGATCCTGGTCGAGGCCGGCGCGGCCCAGCCGGCCGACGTCAGCTCCGCGCTCCAGCAGCAGATCGAGGGCGACGAGCGCAAGCTCGGCACGATCCTGCTCGACGAGGGCAAGGCGCAGCCGGCCGCGGTCAACGAGGCGCTTCAGCAGCAGGCGCCCAAGCGCAGCATCGCCGACAGCGCCATCCGCGTCGACGTCGACCTGCTCGACACCCTGATGAACATGGTCGGCGAGCTGGTGCTCGCCCGTAACCAGCTGGTCCGCGGCGTCATGGAGATCGGCGACGCCACGCTCGTGCGCAGCGCCCAGCGGCTCGGCATGATCACCAGTGAGCTGCAAGAGGGCATCATGAAGACCCGCATGCAGCCCATCGAGCACATCTGGTCGAAGCTGCCCCGAGTCGTCCGGGACCTGAGCAACTCGCTCGGCAAGAAGGTCGAGCTGGTCATGGAGGGCAAGGAGACCGAGCTCGACCGGAGCCTGCTCGAGGCGGTCAAGGACCCGCTGACCCACCTCGTGCGCAACGCCGTCGACCACGGCATCGAGGACCCGGAGCGCCGGACCGCGGCGGGCAAGACCCCGGAGGGCACGCTCACGCTTCGCGCGTACCACGAGGGTGGGCACGTCGCGGTCGAGGTCGCCGACGACGGCGCCGGCCTCAACGTGGAGCGAATCGCCCAGAAGGCCGTGGAGAACGGCCTGCTGCGCGCCGAACAGATCCCCAACATGGACAAGCGGGACATCATGGCGATGGTGTTCCAGCCCGGCTTCTCCACCGCCGCCAAGGTCACCAACGTCTCCGGCCGCGGCGTCGGCATGGACGTCGTCAAGACCAACATCGAGAACATCGGCGGCGCGGTCAGCGTCGACTCGACGCCCGGCGAGGGCACGGTCTGGCGGCTCACCATCCCGCTGACGCTCGCCATCATCCAGGCGCTCACCGTCGACTGCGGCGACCAGCGTTACGTGGTGCCGCAGGTCGCGGTCCTCGAGCTGGTCTTCATCGACGGGCAGTCCACCAAGATCGAGTACGCGTCCGGCGCGCCCGTCTACCGGCTGCGCGGCAAGCTGCTGCCCCTGGTCCGGCTGGACAAGGCGCTCGGCTTCGAGGTCGGCGGCGACCAGGGCGTCTACATCATGGTGCTGCAGGCCGACGGCCGGCGGTTCGGCTTGGTCGTGGACCGGGTGCTCAACACCGAAGAGGTCGTGGTCAAGGCCCTCAACAGCCGCCTCAAGGACATCGGCCTGTACGCCGGGGCGACCATCCTCGGCGACGGCAAGGTCGGCCTGATCCTCGACGTCTCGTCGCTGGCCCGGCGCAGCCACCTGGCCGCCGACGCCGAGCGCAGCAACATGGAGGCGTCGGCTCGGGCCGCGGCGGCGGCCGGCTCCGGGGAGCGGCTGCTCGTCACCGCGGTCGGCGAACGGCGGGTCGCCATCCCGCTGGACACGGTCACCCGGCTCGAGGAGTTCCCCCGCGAGCGCATCGAGCACGCCGGCTCCCGTGAGGTCGTGCAGTACCGCGGCGAGATCCTGCCGCTGGTGCGGTTGTCGCACCTGCTCGGGGCGTACGGCGAAGAGCCGGAAGGCGAGACCGTGTCGGTGGTGGTCTACAGCGAGGGCGGCCGCAGCGTCGCCCTGGTGGTGGACCGGATCGTCGACATCGCCGAGAACTCCACGACGGCGCGCCGGGACGCCGAGGAGGACGGCCTCGTCGGCACCGCGGTGATCCAGCAGCGGGTGACCGAGCTGCTCGACGTCCGCCGCGCGATCCTCGCCGCCGACCCCAACTTCTACACCGACCTGGAGAACGACGAGATGCTGGTGGAGGCCTGAGATGGCGAGCCGACAGTTCGCCACGTTCGAGGTGGCGGACCAGCTCTTCGGTGTCGAGGTGCACACGGTGCAGGAGGTGCTCTCGTACAACGAGTACACGCCGGTGCCGCTCGCCCCGGCGGCCGTGGGCGGGTTGTTCAACCTCCGCGGTCAGGTGATCGCCGCGGTGGACTTGCGGGTGCAGCTCGGCATGGCGCGCAAGGCGCTTCAGGGCCCGGTCATGAACGTCATCCTGCGAGGTGACGGCGAGCCGGTCAGCCTGGTGGTAGACAAGATCGGAGAGGTGGTCGACCTCGACGAGGCGACGTTCGAGCCGCCGCCGGACACGCTCAGCGGTCCCACCCGCGAGCTGGTGGTCGGCACGTTCAAGCTGGACGGCCGGCTGATGCTGGCCCTCGACGTCAACCAGGCCGTCGACACCCACCGCGCCACCACCTGATGTACAGCCTTGTCAGCGCGCCGGTGCTCGGCTTCGACCTGACCCGCCTCACCGGTGGGTCGGCGACGGCCGAGGTGCTGCTGCGCGGACTTCGGCTGAGCGCCCCCGACCTGGAGGTGCTCGCCGGGCGCCTGCCGGACGAGGGGGTGCGCGGTCCGCTGTGGGTGGAGGTGGAGAGCGCGGCGCACCGGATGCCGTCGCTCAAGGGGATGTCGAAGGACGACCCGGCGGGCAGCCTGGCCCTGGTCGAGCGCGCGCCGATCGGCTCGGTGGACGCGCTGCTCACCTGCATCAGGTACGACGTGATGGCCTGGACGTGGACCGGCAGCGGCCGGGACGCGACGCAGACCGAGACCGCCGCGTCGGCGACCGCGCTGATCTGCGACGCGGCCGTGGCGAGCTACCTGCGCGAGGTGCTGGACGCGGACACGCGCCGGCGGCTCGGCGCGGGCTGGGTGGCGGCGATGCGCAAGCTCCCGACCGGGGCGCCGATCGACCTCGGCCCGCACCACTACACGGTCTCCGCGCTGCTCGACCGGTTGCGCTCGCTGCGCACCACGGATCTCAGCCGGTTGGTGGCCTCGGCGGAGGACGCCCGCCGCAACGCCGGTGGCTGGTCGCCGGCGGTGCATTCCGCCTCGTGGGCGGCGTATCTCTCGGATCGGGTCCGCACCGCCGCCGCGGCGCAGATGCTGTTGGTACAGGCGGTCGACACCGCCGCGATCCCGCTGGCCGACCGGGCCGGCGGCGTCTGGAACATGCTCAGCGGCGCGGTGCAGGCGCTGGTGGTGCGGGATCTGCTCGACACCTCCACCGCTCATCGTCTCCTCGCACCTGTGGTCGCCGCTCTCGGTCCCGCGTGGCTCGGGTGAAGGAGGTGGTCTGGTGATTTCGGTCCTCGTCGTCGACGACTCCGTGGTGGTCCGGCGATTGATCGTCGACGCGCTCGGCGGTGCGGAGAACATCGAGGTCGTCGGCACGGCGTCGAACGGGCAACTGGCCCAGGCCAAGATCGATCAGCTCAAGCCCGACGTGATCACGATGGACATCGAGATGCCGCAGATGGACGGCATCGCGGCGGTACGCGAGCTGCGCAAGCGGCACAAGCACATCCCGGTGATCATGTTCAGCACGCTGTCCGCCTCGGGCGCGACGGCGACGCTCGAGGCGTTGTCCGCGGGCGCCACCGACTACGTCACGAAGCCCAGCAACGTGGGATCCGTGAACGAGTCGATCGCCGCGGTGCGCAACGAGCTCGTGCCGAAGATCTACGCGCTCGCCGGCAAGAAGCGACCGGGCACCGCGCCTCCCGGCGCGCCCGCCCGCCCCGCCGCGCCCGCTCCGTTGCGGCCGGGCACCCGGCCCGGTGCGGCGCCCCAGAGGGCAGGTCTGCCGCCCTCCGGCCCGGGCCGTCCCGCGGCGCCGGCCGGCCCGCCGGGGGCACGCCCCGCCAAGCGGGCCACGGCGGGCGGGCGGATCGACATCCTCTGCATCGGCTCCTCCACCGGCGGGCCGGACGCGCTCACCAAGGTGCTCCAGGGGCTGCCGTCGGACTTCCCCGTGCCGATCGTGGTCACGCAGCACATGCCGCCCGTCTTCACCAAGATGTTCGCCGAGCGGCTGGACCGCAGCACCCCGCTGCGGGTGGTCGAGGCGGGTGACGGGATGGAACTGACGGCCGGATGGGCCTATATCGCGCCGGGTGACAACCACCTGGTGTTCCACCGCCGGGGCACCGCCACGCTGACGCAGCTCAGCGGCGCGCCGCCGGAGAACTCCTGCCGTCCGGCCGTGGACGTGATGTTCCGGTCGGTGGCGGCCCTCTATGGCGCTTCGGCGTACGCGACCGTACTGACAGGAATGGGACATGATGGACGAGGTGGTGCGAAAGTGCTGAGAGACGCGGGCGCCGAGGTGCTGGCGCAGGACGAGGCCACCTCGGTGGTCTGGGGCATGCCCGGCGCGGTGGTGCAGGCGGGCCTGGCGGACGAGATCCTTCCCCTGGACAGGATCGCGGCCCACCTGGTCAACCGCATCAAGAGCGGCCGGTCCGCGGCGGTGGCCCGATGACTCTCTCGCAAGCCGAATTCGCCTTCGTCTCGCAGCTCGTGCGGCGGGAGGCCTCGATCGTGCTGGCTCCCGGCAAGGAGTACCTGGTCGAGGCGCGGCTCATTCCGGTCGCCCGGTCGGTCGGCGCGCCCAACGTCAGCGAGTTCCTCGCCGACCTCCAGCGGCGGCCCAACCCACAGAACCAGCGCAAGATCATCGACGCGCTGACCACGAACGAGACCTCGTGGTTCCGGGACCGGGAGCCGTTCTCGGCGCTCACCGACGTGGTCCTGCCCGAGCTGGTCAAGTCGCGGTCCGCGACCCGCAAGATCCGCATCTGGTCGGCGGCGAGCTCCAGCGGTCAGGAGGCGTACAGCCTGGCCATCACTCTGCAGGAGAACCTGCCGCCGGGCTGGTCGTACGAGATCATGGGAACGGACATCTCGACGGAGATGGTCAAGCGTGCGGAGACCGGCGAGTACAGCCAGGTCGAGGTGAACCGTGGCCTGCCGGCACAACAGCTCGTGCAGTACTTCGAGCGGGCCGGCGCGCACTGGCGGATCAGCCAGCAGCTGCGCCGGAACGTGTCGTTCAAGCTGATGAACCTGACCGCGCCGTTCCCGGCCATGCAGCCGTTCGACGTGATCTTCCTGCGCAACGTCCTGATCTATTTCGACGTCGCCACCAAGCGCAGCGTGCTCCAGAACATGGCCAAGGTGCTGCGACCGGACGGCTGGCTCTTCCTGGGCGCGGCCGAGACCACGATCGGGATCGACGACAACTACGAGCGGGTGGCCGCCGGCCGCACGTCCGCCTACCGAGCACGTACCGGGGCGCCCGCGGGCGCCGCGAGAAGGGGATGAAGCCGCGATGCGCGCCATGGTGATCGACGACTCCCGCGCGATGCGCATGATCCTCAAGCGCATCGTCTCGAAGCTCAACTTCGAGGCGCTGGAGGCAGGGGACGGCAAGGAGGCCCTGGACCTGCTGGCCACCCTGGATGAGGTGCCGGAGCTGGCCCTCATCGACTGGAACATGCCCAACATGAACGGGCTCGAGTTCGTCACGAACGTCCGGGCCGATCCGCGTCTGCGTGAGATGACGCTGGTCATGGTCACCACCGAGAGCGAACAGAGCCAGATCGTGCGAGCGCTCGCCGCGGGCGCCCACGAGTACGTGATCAAGCCCTTCACCGAGGGCGCGATGATCGAGAAGCTGGCCCTGCTGGGCCTCGTGCCGACCGGAGCGAATTCATGAGCGTCGAAGTCGAGGTCAATGAGAGCGACCTCGCCGAGATGGTGGAGCAGGTGTGGGAGTCGTACTTGGATCCGGAGGGCATCAACCCGCTGATCCCCACGTACGACGAGAACCAGCCCTCCGAGGTCCATTCCTCGGTGTCCATCACCGGATCCTGGACCGGGCACATCGTCTACGCCTCCTCGACGGAGGCGGCCCGCCGGGCCGCCGCCGCGTTCCTCGCCATGGAAGTGGACGAGGTCAGCGAGGAGGACGTGTCGGATGTGCTCGGTGAGCTCGCCAACATCGTCGGGGGCAACGTGAAGGCCATGTTGCCGCCGGGGGCGCTGCTGTCACTGCCGCAGGTGGTACTGGCGCCCGAAGCGACGGCTCGTTTCCCCAACACCGAACGGATCAGCGGTGTCTACGGCGTCTGGGACGGCGAGCCGGTGTCCATTTCCATGTGGCAGAGCCGCAGTACCGATAAGGAGGGCGCGGAATGAAGATTCTCATCGCCGATGACAGTCGGGTGATGCGGCAGATCGTGGTTCGCACTCTGCGCCAGGCAGGGTTCGGTGATCACGACCTGATCGAGGCCGCGGACGGCAAGCAGGCGTTCGAGATGGCCAAGTCGGAGAACCCGGATCTGGTTCTCTCGGACTGGAACATGCCCGAGATGACCGGCATCGAGGTGCTGCGGCAGCTCCGTGCCGCCGGCAACGACGTCAAGTTCGGATTCGTGACGTCGGAGAGCACGCCTGAGATGAAAGAGCAGGCGGAAGCGGCCGGTGCCCTTTTTTTCATCGTGAAGCCGTTCTCGGCTGAGCGATTCGATGAGGTCTTCGCTCCTATTTTGGGATGATTACGACATGTCCGACGTCTCGGTTCTTCCAGGCACCCTGGCCGTTCGCAACCTCTTCGAGGACCTGCTCGGCCGGGAAGTGACCGTCAGCCCCGGCGACCCGCTCTCGGCGGACGAGGTCAACACCTCGACGATCGCCATCTTCACCGACAACGCACAGCAGATCTACGGCGTCCTCGGGATGGATCTCGCTCTCTCGGCGAACGCCGGCGCCGCCCTCGGCCTGCTGCCGGCGGGCGCCGCGGAGGACAGCATCGACGAGAAGAAGCTGTTCCCCAACCTCGCCGAGAACGTCGGCGAGCTCTGCAACGTGCTGACCAGCCTCCTCAACAAGGAGGGCGCCCCGCACATCAAGCTCTACCAGGTGGTCTACCCCGGCGATCCGCTGCCGGCGGACGCCCGGGCGCACCTCATGGCGCTCGGCCGCCGGGTCGACCTCATGGTCGAGGTCAACCGCTACGGCAAGGGCAAGTTCAGCCTCTCGCTCGCGCCCTGACGCCCGAGCCGCAGCAAAGCACGGACCCGCTGGTTGCGGGTCCGTGCTTTTTTAGTGGCTAAGCAAATCCGCAGACCTGTCGAAGCTTAGTTCGAGCTTGCAAAAGGACAGGAGTGCGTGATGACCTCACCGACTTCCGGATCCACGGGACCCTCGGGAACGTTCGCCGCGGGGGCCGCCGCCGCGGCCAAGGCCGGCACGCCGGAGAAACCCAAGTCGCTCGGCGACAAGGACACGTTCCTCAAGCTGCTGGTGGCCCAGCTGAAGTACCAGGACCCCAGCAAGCCCGCCGACTCGACGCAGTTCCTGGCACAGACGGCGCAGTTCACCCAGGTCGAGAAGCTGGGCGAGGTCGCCGACATGCTCAAGGCCCAGCAGCTGGTCGGTGCCAGCTCGCTGGTCGGCAAGACGGTCACCTACCTCGACGACTCCGGGGCCAAGCTCACGGGAGTCATATCGGCGGCGAAGCTCAACGGCGACAGCGAACCGACCCTGCGGGTCGGTGACACGGATGTGCAGCTGTCCAAGGTCATGGAAGTCCAGACGACGACGGACGCGACCGGCGAGACACCCAAGCCGTAATCCTCCTCAACCGCGAAGGACCTCAGTCATGCTGCGCTCTCTTTACTCGGGCATCAGTGGCCTGCACGCCCATCAAATGATGATGGATGTGACGGGTAACAACATCGCCAACGTCAACACCGTCGGCTACAAGGCCAGCACCGTGCAGTTCCAGGACACGCTCAGCCAGATGGTGGGCGCGGCCGGATCGCCGCAGGACGGCATGGCCGGCACCAACCCGGCCCAGGTCGGCCTCGGCGTCCGCAACGCCGGCATCAGCTCGAACTTCAGCCAGGGATCGGCGCAGACGACCGGCAAGGCCGGCGACATGATGATCCAGGGCGACGGCTTCTTCATCACCCGCCGCGGTCAGGAGGAGCTCTACACCCGGGCCGGCTCGTTCTTCTTCGACGCCAACGGTGTGCTCGCCACCGCGACCGGTGAGCCGGTGCAGGGCTGGACGGCCGAGGACGGCGTGGTCAACACGGCCGGCAAGCCGGGTGACATCAAGATGCCGCTCGGCCAGAGCATCCCGCCCGTGGCGACCAGCACGATCGAGATGAAGGGCAACCTGACCAACGACTTCCCCGAGGGCGTCACCGACCCCGCCGATCTGGCTCCGGTCGAGATCCCGTTCAAGGCGTTCGACAAGTACGGCAGCCCGGTGAGCCTGTCGGCGTTCTTCCAGCGCACCTCGACGGCGGACGACGCCGAGGGGGTCTGGACCGTCAAGGTGGGCAAGTCCGGTGACATCGACAACGCCGTGGACATGACGGACCCGGCCGGCGAGCTGACCTTCGTCGACGGCAAGCCCTCGGCGACCAAGCTCTCGTTCACGGGCCTCACGGGAATCGACGCCAACCTCAGCGACACCCTCGACATCGACGGCGCCGACCTGACCATGTATCACGGCCTCACCGAGGCACGGGTCTCCGACTCGAACGGCAACGCGGCCGGCACGCTGGCGTCGCTGTCGTACACCGTGTCGGACACGGGCCAGATCATCGGTGCGTTCAGCAACGGCCAGAAGAAGATCCTCGGCCAGGTCGCCCTGGCCACCTTCAAGAACGTGAACGGTCTCGAGAAGACCGGTGACTCCATGTACCGCTCGACGGTCAACTCCGGCCTGGCCCAGGTCGGCACGCCCACCAGCTCCGGCCTCGGCCAGGTGATCAGTGGCGCCGTCGAGATGTCGAACGTCGACCTCGCCCAGGAGTTCACCAACCTGGTCATCGCCCAGCGCGGCTTCCAGGCCAACTCCCGGGTCATCACCACCTCCGACGAGCTGCTCCAGGAGCTCGTCAGCATGAAGCGCTAGCAGTAGCTCTCTCCGACCGGCCGGCGGCCGGGACAGGCACATCCGTGCCCGTCCCGGCCGTTGTCTTTTGGCCGATCGGCTGCACCCGAAGCGCGACCGGACGGATCTCATCAGCAACCGTCAGGTCGCCGAACTACACGGTGAAGGGCCACGGACGGCCCACCAGCCCAGGACCACACCACCACCCAAGGACGGATGTAAGTGATCCTCGTAACCCGCATCAACGGTGCCGTGTTCGCCCTGAACCCCGACCTGATCGAGCGCGCCGAGTGCACGCCCGACACGGTCATCACGCTGGTCGACGGCACCAAGTACGTCATTGCCGAGTCCGTGCCCGAGTTCATCGATTCAGTGCGCCTCTACCGCGCCTCGCTGATCTCCCAAGCTTCCCGCCTCGAGGCCCAGCCCGCGGCCGCCGCCATCCCGTCTGACGACGACCACGACGCCCAGGTGCTCACGCTGCACCGGAAGGACCGCTGAACATGGACATCTCAACGATCGTCGGTGTAGTTGTTGCACTCATCATCGTTTTCACGGTGCAGATCCTGGAGGGCGGCTCGCCGGCCTCCATCATCCTGATCCCGTCGATGCTCCTGGTGTTCGGTGGAGCGCTCATGGCCGGTATGGCCGGCGGTGTCCTCAAGGACACGACGGGCATCGGCGCGAACCTCAAGAAGGCGTTCCTCGCCAAGGTCACGCCGCCGACCCAGCTGGTCGACAACATCGTCAAGCTGGCCGAGCGCGCCCGCCGCGAGGGCCTGCTGGCCCTCGAGGACGCGGTCAAGACGGTCGAGCACCCGTTCCTCAAGCGCGGTCTGCAGCTTGCCATCGACGGCACCGACCCGGAGGAGCTGCACGACGTCCTGCACGCCGAGATCGCGGCCAAGAAGAAGGCCGACAAGGCCGGCAAGAAGCTCTTCGAGAACATGGGCGGTTACGCCCCCACGATCGGCATCATCGGTACGGTCATGGGCCTCGTGCACGTGCTCGAGAACCTCGACCAGCCCGAGACGCTCGGCCACTCGATCGCCGCCGCGTTCGTCGCGACCCTCTGGGGTGTGCTCAGCGCCAACGTGATCTGGCTCCCGCTCGCCGCTCGTCTCGACCGCCTCAGCGGCATCGAGGCCGAGGAGATGGAGCTGGTCGTCGACGGTGTCCTGGCCATTCAGGCCGGCTCCAACCCGCGCCTCGTGGCGCAGAAGCTCCGCAGCCTCCTCCCGCCGGACGAGGCCAAGAAGGCCGAGGCGGCCGCGAACACCAAGAAGGCGGCGTAGCACATGAGCTCAGGCGGCGGGGGCGCCAAGCGCAAGAAGCAGCACGAGGAGCACGAGGAGCACGTCAACCACGAGCGCTGGCTCGTGTCGTACGCCGACATGCTCACCCTCCTGTTCGTTCTGTTCGTCGTGCTCTACTCGATGAGCAGCGTCGACAGCAAGAAGTTCGCCGAGCTGGCGGCGGGTCTGTCCGCCGGCTTCGGCGCGCAGAGTGTCGCGTTCTCCGGTCAGACCTCAACCCTGGACGGCTCCGGCAACAGCGCCGAGATCGTCCAGATCGACCCGGGCGCCAACCCGGGTGACGGCAAGGAAGGCTCGTCCAACCTGACTGCCAAGCAGCAGGAGGCGGTCAAGGCGGCGATGGCCGCGGAGGACCGCAAGGCGGCTTCGCAGGACGCCCAGGCGGCGACCAAGGAGGCCGAGAACCTCAAGAAGATCGAGAACCAGATCTCCGACGTCCTCGCCGCGCAGAAGCTGCTCGGCTCGGTCAAGTTCACCATCGACAAGCGCGGCCTGGTGGTCACGGTCATCACCAACGACGTGGTGTTCGCCGGCAACCGGGCGGAGCTCAAGCAGGGCGGCCGCAAGATCCTCGACGCGATCGCGCCGACGCTGAAGAAGCTGCCGAACAACATCGAGGTCGACGGCAACACCAACCAGCTCAAGGTGCAGACGTCCTACTACCCGAGCGGCTGGGAGCTCTCGGCGGCCCGCGCGTCGACCACGGTGCGCTACCTGATCGGCAAGGGCCTCGCCAAGAACCGCATGACGGCCGTCGGCTTCTCCGACACCAAGCCGCTGATCGACCCGTCCGACCCGCGGTCGATCACCATGAACCGCCGCGTGGACATCGTCGTCCTGACCACGCTCACCGCCGACCAGGCCGCGCTGCTGCCGGCCGCCGCCGGCTCGGACAGCAAGCTGCACACCGGCCAGACCTCGGCGCAGGCCGCGGCGGCCGAGAAGGCCGCTCAGCAATCCACCAGCACGACCGAAAGCACCACTGAGTCCACCACCACGACCAGCTCGCACAACTGAGGGGGAGCACCGATATGAGCACTGACGCCCAGGCAGAGGCGCCGAAGAAGTCCAAGAAGATGCTGATGATCATCGTGATCGCCGCAGTCGTGCTGCTGGGTGGTGGCGCCGGAGCGTTCTTCATGCTCAAGGGCGACAGCGCCGAGGCCGCCGAGCCCGAGAAGGGCGTGGTGACCGCGATCGACGAGGCGCTGACGATCAACCTGGCCGACGGCCACTACCTGAAGCTGGCGTTCTCGCTCCAGCAGACCGCCGACGCCGCCGAGGCCGTCGACACCAGCGAGGCGATCGAGCTGGCGATCGACGAGTACACCGGCCGCAAGGTGGCCGAGCTCGAGACCGAGAAGGGCCGGACCGCCATCAAGGAGGACCTGCTGGCGAAGATCGAGAAGGCCTACACGACGAAGGACGGTGTCCAGGAGGTCATGGGCATCTACTACACGCAGTTCGTGACCCAGTAAGACACTCACCCTTCGGGCGGGTTCACCTCGGTGGACCCGCCCGAATCGCCTTTCCAGGGCGAAAACGGCGCTCCGGCTCAGCCGATCCGGAAACGAGCCGATGGGGACGACGTGACCACAGCCGCACGTTCCCCGGGCAGGATGTCGCGTCGTGGGCAGGGTCAAGGGCCGGCCCCGTACGACTTCCGAAAACCGATCAAGCTCTCCCGTGAGCACGTCCGCACGCTGCAGATGTCCTTCGAGACGTACGCCCGGAGCTGCGGCACCCTGCTGACCACCCGGCTGCGCGCCGTGAGCAGCGTCAGCCTGGTCTCGATCGAGCAGCTGAACTACGACGAGTACGTCGCCTCCCTGAACAACCCCACGGTGATCGCCGTGGTGGTGCTCGACCCGCTGCCCGGCTCGGTGCTCATGGAGATGTCGACCGGCTCGGCGATGACCGCGATTGATCACATGCTCGGCGGTCCCGGCGGTCCCCAGCCGGAACGGCCGCTGACCGAGGTCGAGATGCCGCTGCTGCGCGGCCTGCTGGAGCGGATGCTCGGCGAGCTGCGGTACGGGTTCGAGAGCCTGGTCGACATCCACCCCAAGCTCAAGGACATCGAGTACAACGCGCAGTTCCTGCGCGCGCACCAGCCGGGCGACGCCTGCGTGGTCGCCACCTTCGACATGAAGATCGGTGCCGAGGAGTGCCTGGCCAGCATCTGCCTGCCGTTCAACACGATCCTTCCGGTGCTGTCGCGCACCGAGGCGATCGTGCTCAGCGACGCCGAGCGAGCCACCAAGGACACGGCGCTGCGCAACATCACCGCCGGGCTTTCCGCGGCTCCGCTCGATGTTGCGATCCGATTCCAGCCCATTCGCATGCGTACCGATGACATCGTGGACCTACGGCCCGGCGACGTCGTACCGCTGGGCCACCCGACCAGCCGGCCGCTCGAGGTGACAGTCAACGAGACCGTTTTCGCCCATGCAGTTCCCGGTAATCAGGGGGCCCGGCTCGCATGCCTCGTGGTGCCGTCCCCCAAGGAGTCCTCGCCCAAGGAGTCTGGCCGCTCATGACCGCGCCCACCATCACCGCGCCGCAGCTGGCGCTCGCCCGGACGGCCGCCGACGCCGCGCTCGCCGTCCTGCCCACCAGCCGCCCGCTGGCCGTCGCCGACCCGATCACCGCGACCGCGGACGTCCTGGCCGAGGGACAGGCGGTGACCGCGAGGTTCAGCGGCGCGGCCACCGGCGAGGTGGTCGTGGTGGTCGGGCAGGACCTGGCGGACGCGCTCAAGGAGAGCCCGATCGGCGAGCTCGACCTGACCGCCGCGGTGCGCCCGGCGCTCGAGGCCGCGGCCCGCGTCTTCGGCCCGGTGGTCCTCGACCCCGGCACGGTGATGGAGCCGGGCGTGGCGCTCAGTGCGCTCGCTGCCAAGGACGACGCGGTCGCGGTGCCGCTGGTCGAGGGCGAGGAGATCCGCGCCGTCCTGGCCCTCGCGCTGAGCCCCTGGCCGGTGGAGGATCCCGCCGCCGCGGCCGGTGGGGTGGCCCGCCGGGCCGAATCGGCGCCGATGCCGATGCGCGGCGGGCTGGACATGCTCCACGACGTGGAGATGGAGGTCTCCGCCGAGCTGGGCCGCACCCGGATGAGCGTGCGCGAGCTGCTCTCGCTCACCCCCGGCGCGATCGTCGAGCTCGACCGGGCCGCCGGCAGCCCCGCCGACCTGCTGGTCAACGGTCGCCTGATCGCGCGCGGCGAGGTGGTCGTCGTGGACGAGAACTTCGGCATCCGGATCACCGAGATCGTCGCACCGGGCGCCGAGGGGTAAGGCCTTGTTCGAGCTGGCCCTGCGGATCGGATTCTCGCTCTTCGTCATCCTGGGCATGATGTGGCTGCTGGCGCGCCTGATCCGCCGGCCGCTCGGTCGTGGGCACGGTCCGCTCGTGATCCTCAACCGCCAGCAGCTGAGCCGGGGCGCGGCGGTGGCCGTGGTCCGGGTGGCCGACCGGGCCATGATCCTCGGCGTCACCGACCAGAACGTGAGCCTGCTCGGCGAGGCGGACGTCGAGGACTTCGAGAAGCATCCGCACGAGCACCGCGACCACCTCGCGCTCGGGCCCGACCTGACCGCCGAGGAGCTGCCGGCACGGCATCCCGCCGGCGCGCCCGGCCGGCTCGACGGCTCGCTCCTGTCACCCAAGACCTGGTCGCAGACCGTGGGCTTCCTGCGCGATCGGACGACCCGCCGATGATGCGGCGCGCTCTGCTGACGATCCTCGCGGGCCTCGGGCTCGCGCTGGTCCTGCTGCCCGGACCGGCGCCGGCTCAGCCGGGCGCCGGGGCCCGGCCGAGCGCGCCGGAGCGCGCCGCCGCGGTGGTGGTCGCCCTGCCCGACCGGGCGCCGGCGCCGCCCACCCCGCCGGGCCGCCCGAACCAGCCGAGCATCAACCTCAACGTCAACGGCACCAACCCCGACGGCAGCCGGCCCGCGGCCTCGCTGGTGATCATGCTGGGCCTGACGGTCCTGTCGGTCGCGCCGGCGCTGCTGCTGCTCTGCACGTGCTTCACCAAGATCTTCATGGTCCTCGGCATCACCCGCAACGCGCTGGGCCTCACCTCGATGCCGCCCAACCAGGTGCTGGCCGGCCTGGCCCTGTTCATCAGCCTCTTCATCATGGGCCCGACCGTCTCGGCGATGAACGAGCAGGGCGTGCAGCCCTACCTCAAGGGCGACAAGACCCAGTCGCAGGCCTTCGACGACGGCGTGAAGCCGCTGCGGGACTTCATGTGGCGGACCACCCGCGAGGAGGAGGTCGCGCTGCTGGTCAAGCTCTCCGGCGAGGACCGGCCGCGCAACCGCGACGACGTCGAGCTGACCACGCTGATCCCCGCCTTCATCCTCTCCGAGCTGCGGGCCGCCTTCATCATCGGCTTCGTCATCTTCATCCCGTTCCTGCTCATCGACATGGTCGTCTCGGCGTCCCTGATGTCGCTGGGCATGATGATGCTGCCACCGGTCACTATTTCTTTACCCTTCAAGCTTTTGCTGTTCGTGCTGGTCAACGGGTGGGGGCTGATCCTCACCGCGCTCGTGTCGTCGTACCGGTGAATGCGCCGTACCGATGAATCTCGACGTCCCCATCGCCGACCTGCTGGCCATCATGCTCGGCGCGGCACGCACCGGCGCCTGGCTGATGATCTGCCCGCCGTTCAACTCGCGGCTCATCCCCAGCACGGTCAAGGCCCTGCTCTCGGTGGGGCTGACGCTGCCGCTCGCGCCGTACCTGCGGGGGACCCTCCCGTCGCTGGAGACCTCCGACATCATCTTCAGCGCGGCCCTGCAGGTCTTCGTCGGCGCCTCCCTGGGCTTCATCACCGCCCTGCTCTTCGCGGCCCTCCAGGCGGCGGGCGACCTGCTCGACCTCTTCGGCGGCTTCACCCTGGCCATGGGCTACGACCCGCTGTCGCAAAATCAGAGCTCGGTCTTCGGCAAGTTCTACAACCTGGTCGCGGTCACGCTGCTCTTCGTCACCGAGGGGCACCAGATGGTGCTGCGCGGCTTCCTCGAGTCGTTCAAGACAGTGCCGCTGGACGCCACCTTCGCGCTCAACACGTTCAGCGAGGTGTTGCTCAAGGGGATCGGCGACATGTTCGTGGCCGCGATCCAGATCGCCGGTCCGCTGGTGGCCGTCCTGTTCCTCACCGACGTGGCGTTCGGCCTGCTCAACCGGGTCGCCCCCGCGCTGAACGCGTTCCAGCTCGGCTTCCCCGCCAAGATCTTCCTGGTCCTGCTGCTGTCCGGTCTCGCGATCACCGCCCTGCCGGGGGTGGTCGGCAAGCTGGTGGAGCGCGCGGTCAGCGCGGTGCTCCAGCTCACCGGCGGCTGAGGGGGGTGAGCCATGGCCGGTGAGAAGACCGAACAGCCGACACCGCAGAAACTCAAGAAGGCGAAGCGGGAAGGCCAGATCGGCCGCACCCAGGACATCGGCGCCTGGTTCGGCATGTTGGCCGCGAGCATCCTGCTGCCCCGCACGATGGAATCGGCGATGAAGCACGCCGAGGAGATCATGGTGCAGCTCCCGGACGTGATCGCGGATCCGGAGACGTCCCAGGCCCTCGCCATCCTCAAGGAGGCGATGATGGGCGCGGCCTGGGCCGTGCTGCCGCTCGCCATGACGATGATGGCGGTCGGCGTGGCGGCGGCCGGCGCGCAGGGCGGCATCCGGGTCGCGACCAAGCTCTTCATCCCGAAGTTCAGCCGGCTCAACCCGCTGCCCGGCATCAAGCGCATGTTCGGCCCGCAGGCCCTGTGGGAGGGCACCAAGGCACTGATCAAGACCCTGGTGCTCGCGGGCGTCCTCTACATCACCACCAAGGACGTCGTCCCGGTGCTGATGACCGCCGGGCAGCTGCCGCTCACCTCCCTGCTCGGCGTGGTCACCGATGCCATCCTCGGCCTGATCCGGGCCGCCTCGGTCGCCGGCATCGTGATGGCCGCCGCCGACTACTTCGTGGTCCGCCGCCGCACCAACAAGCAGCTGCGGATGACGAAGGAGGAGGTCAAGCAGGAGTACAAGAACACCGAGGGCGATCCGCTCATCAAGGCGCAGATCCGCGCGCGGCAGATGGCGATGGCCCGCAACCGGCAGATGGCCGACGTGCCGACCGCCGACGTGGTGCTGGTCAACCCGACCCACGTGGCGGTGGCGCTGCGCTACGAGCCGCAGAAGGGTGCGCCCCGGGTGGTGGCGAAGGGCCAGGGGCCGCTCGCCCTCAAGATCCGCGAGCTGGCGGCCGAGCACCGGGTGCCCATGGTCGAGGACGTGCCGCTGGCGCGCGCCCTCTACGGCAGCACCGAGGTGGGCGCCGAGATCTCCGCCGAGTTCTACGGCTCGGTGGCCAAGGTGCTGGCGTTCGTGATGAGCCTGAAGTCGAAGGGGTCGGCGGCAGGCCTGCACCGCAGCCCCAACTCCGCAACAGCAGCCGCATAACGAAAAATACGGAGATTTCCTCACATCGGTCCCGTGGACGCGAGAAGATCGGCTCGTGGGTGAGTCACACCCTGCTCAGTGAAGGCGACGGAACGCCGAACGGAACATGCGCCAGGACGGCGACCACTCCTGGAAGGTGCCGTGAAGAACCGCAACCTCAGCAGGCTTGCCGTGCCCATCGGGGTCATCGGCATCATCCTCATGATGGTCGTGCCCATGCCGACCTTCCTGCTGGACACCCTGCTCGCGGTCAACATCACCGCCGCCCTGCTGATCCTGCTGACCAGCATGTTCGTGCAGAAGCCCCTGGACTTCTCGGTCTTCCCCGCGTTGTTGCTGGTCGCCACGCTGTTCCGGCTCGCGCTCAACATCAGCGCCACCCGCCTGGTGCTCCGCGACGGCGACGCCGGCAAGGTCATCCACGCGTTCGGCAGCTTCGTGGTCGGTGGCAACCTCGTCATCGGCCTCGTGATCTTCCTGATCCTGGTGATCGTCCAGATGGTCGTGGTCACCAAGGGCGCCGAGCGGGTCGCCGAGGTCGGCGCCCGGTTCACCCTCGACGCGATGCCCGGCAAGCAGATGGCGATCGACGCCGACCTCAACGCCGGGCTCATCGACGAGGACCAGGCCAAGAAGCGCCGCGCCGAGGTCGCCGAGGAAGCCGAGTTCTACGGCGCGATGGACGGCGGCTCCAAGTTCGTCAAGGGCGACGCCATCGCCGCCATCATCATCACGCTCATCAACCTGGTCGGCGGCTTCGCGATCGGCGTCGCCCAGCAGGGCATGTCGGCGAGCGACGCGATGAACCACTACAGCCTGCTGAGCATCGGCGACGGCCTGGTCTCGCAGATCCCGGCGCTGCTGCTCTCGGTGGCCACCGGTCTGATCGTGACCCGCTCGGCCACCTCCGGCGACATGGGCTCCAGCGTCACCGCCCAGCTCAGCCAGAACAAGCTGGCGCTGCGCATCGGCGGTGCCGCCGCGCTCGCCCTCTGCGTCATCCCCGGCCTGCCCAAGCTGCCGTTCCTGATGGTCGGCGTCGCGGTCCTGGTGATCGCCCAGCGGATCAAGGACCCGGTGCCGGAGGCCGAGGTGGCCGCCGCCGAGGCGGTCGAGATGCCACCGGCCGACTCGCCGGAGCAGCTGCTCGGCGAGATGCGGGTCGACCCGCTCGAGCTGGCCCTCTCGCCCGACCTGGTCGACCTCGTCGACGCGAGCAGCGGGGACCTGCTCGACCGGGTGCGCGCCCTGCGCCGCAAGATGGCCATGGAGCTCGGCGTGATCATGCCGCCGGTCCGCACGCGCGACGACCTCGACCTGCCGCTCTCCTCCTACGCGATCCGCATCTCCGGCGTCGACGCCGGCACCGGCGAGGCGCCGCCCGGCACCGTGCTGGCGATCGGCGACGGCCTCCAGGGCCTGCCCGGGCGCGCCGGCGTCGAGCCGGTCTTCGGCCTGCCCGGCAAGTGGGTCCCGTCCGAGCTGCACTACCAGGCCGAGCTCTCCGGCGCCACTGTCGTCGACCGGGCCAGCGTGATCATCACGCATCTCGCCGAGGTGGTCCGGAGCAACGCGAGCCGCCTGCTCGGCCGCGAGGACGTGCGCGCGCTGACCGAGATGGTCAAGCGGACCCACCCGGTCGTGGTGGAGGAACTGACCCCGGCGATCCTGAGCCTCGGCCAGATCCAGAAGGTGCTCCAGGCGCTGCTCGACGAGGGCGTGCCGATCCGCGACCTGGTCCGCATCTTCGAAGCTCTCTCCCTGCGAGCGAAGGTCACCGTCGACCCCGACAGCCTGGTCGAGGCCGCCCGTGCGGCGCTGGGCCCGGCGATCGCCGCCCAGTACGCGACCGGCGGCCGGCTCACGGTGATCACGCTCGACCCCATGCTCGAGCAGCAACTGCTCGAATCGCTGCGGCCCAGCGAGACCGGCGCCTTCATGGCGATCGACGGCATGCGTGCCGAGGCGATCGTCACCGAGGCCGCCCGGCTCGCCGAGACCGCGGAACAGCAGGGCCTGGCCCCGGTGCTGGCCTGCTCGCCACAGCTGCGGCTGCCACTGATGCGACTTCTGCGCGCCGGATCGCGCCGGGTGCAGGTGCTGTCGTACGGCGAAATCTCTGGTTCCACAGCACAGATCGAGACGATAGGGGTGGTGAACGGTGCCTACGCGGGTGCTGCTTGAGGGACCGGCCATCGAGCCACTGCTGGCTCAGGTCCGCGATGAGTACGGCTCCCGTGTCCGGATCATCTCAGCCGACAAGGTCCGCAGTGGCGGTGTCGGCGGCTTCTTCGCGAAGCAGCATTACGAGCTTTCCGTGGAAGTGCCGGACGCGAACGAGGACGGGAACGACATGCCACAGCGCGCCAAGACGGCCGACAACGGCCAGCACAGCCTGGAGCGGCTCCTCGAGCGAGCCGAGTCGCAGGATCGGATCGACGAGCCGGCGCGTCCCGCGTTCGGCACGGCCACGCCCCGGTCGGTGAGCCCGGCGAGCTTCGCCACGGCCCGCCCGAAGCCGCCGGCGGCCGGCAACGACTTCGGCGCCGACGAGGGCCGGCACGCCGCCATCGGCGACACCGGCGCGGCGTTCGCCGAGCTGATGGCCGGGCTCGACGCGGCCGGCGGCACGGCCACCGAGCGCTCGCGGCCCACGCCGCCGCCGCGGGAGGAGACCCCGACCGTACGGCCGTTCCGGCCCGCCGCGGCGACCGAGTCGGCGGTGAACACGCCGAAGCCCTTCCAGCCGCAGCCGGTGCAGAACGTCCAGCCGCAGTCGCCGGCCGCGGCGCCCGCCTCGCCGGCGCACGCCCCGGCGGCACCGGTCGCGGCGGCACCGGTCGCCGAGGCCCCGCCCCCGCCGCCCGTGGAGCCGCCGGCCGTGGCGCCGACCTCGCCGGCGCATGCCCGGACCCTGGCCGAGCACATCGGCGGCCTCGCGGCCAGCGAGGTCGAGGTCGACGAGACGCCGGTGCCCGAGCCGGAGCCGGAGACGTACGGCTTCCGCCAGGTCACCCCGGTCTCGGCCGTGCCCGCCCCGGAGCCGGTCTCCGCCTCCGAGCAGGTGGTCCGCAACCTCGTCTCGGTCGGCATGCCCGAGCCGATGGCCCGCCAGATCACCGGCAGCGACACGTACGCCGGTGTGCTGAGCGTCCTGGCGGCCCGTCCCGCGGCGCCGTGCATCCCGGACGGCCCCGGCGAGATCCTGGTGGTGGCCGGCGACATCAACATCGCCGTGCCGATCGCCCGGCAGCTCCTCGAGCAGATCGACGTGCCGGAGAACCACCTGCTGCTCGCCGCGCCGTCGACGGCCGGCACCGGGCTGCACTCGTCCCGCCTGATCTCCACGCCGGAGGCGGCCGAGACCCGCGCCGAGAAGCTGCACCAGGCCGAGCAGTCCTGGGTCGTCGTGCTGGACGCCCCGGTCGGCGGCACCGACCCGCTCTGGGTCAACGAGATGTGCGACGCGATCGGCGCCACCGCGCTCTGGGCGGTCGTCGACGCCACCCGCAAGACCGCCGACACGGCCCGCCACCTGCGCACGCTCGGTGAGGTCGAGTCCCTGGTCGTGCACGGCGTCGAGCTCACCGCCGACCCGGGCTCGGTGCTCGGCCTCGACCTGCCGATCCACTCGCTCGACGGCAAGCCGGCCACCCCGCACGCGTGGGCCGCCATGCTCTGCGCGCGGATCGCCTCCGACGTGGCGCCGGTCGTGGCCGCGCCCCGCCGGGTCACCCGTTCGGTACGCCAGCAGTGATTCGCCCGTCGGTCCTGCTGTTCGCGCTCCTGATGAGCGCGCCGGCGCTGTACCGCTACGTGCTCGACCAGGTCGACATCACCCAGGTGCTGATCCGGTTCCTCATCGCCGTGCCGGTCGCGGCCCTGCTCCTGGCCGCGCTGCGGTTCGTCACCGCCGGCTACGGCCGGCGCGAGGAGGAGGAGCCGGGCACGCCGGTGACGCCGACGCCGATGGAGGCCCACGAGGCCGAGAAGCCGGCCTGACGGCACGCGACGAAGGAAAAGGACCGGCGCTCGCCGGTCCTTTTCCTTCGTGCTCGCGTCAGGCGTGGATGTCGAGGCGGCTGTCGCCGGGGACGGCCCGCCGGATCGCCGGGGCCGGCTCGGTCGGCAGCGGCGTCTCCGCCCGCTCGCCCCGGGCCGCGCCGGGGAAGCTCGCGGCGAACTGCTGGCGCGCCTGCTCCTGCTGCGGGTTGCCCTGCCGCAGGTCGAGAGTGGTGTTGCGGAAGCCGGCGTCGTTCAGCTCGCGCCGCAGGTCGTCCATCGCGTTGCGCAGCGCCTCGTTGCCGGCGTCGGTGCTGCCGGACAGCTGCACGGTGATGTCGCCGTTGCGGATCTCGGCCACCACCTGGACCGGGCCGAGGTCGGCCGGATGCAGGTGGACGGTGAGCCGGTGCACGCCGTCGGCGTCCAGCTTGAGCGGCACGATCCGCATGGCCAGCTGGGCGGCGGGCGGGTTCGGCAGCTGGCCGGCCGGTGCCGGCGGCGCGGCGGGCGCGGCCGGTGCGGCGGGCGCGGTGGGCTGCGGTCCGGAGACACCCGCCAGGCCCGCCTGGCCGAGCGCACCGGGGTTGGCGGCGCCGTCGGGTGCCACGCCGGGCGCGGCCGCCGGGTTGACCGGGTTGGCGGTGGGACCGGCGGCGGCGGTCTCCGCCTGCGCCGGCTGCGCCGGGGTCTCCGCGGTGGGTGCCGCGGCCGGTGCCGTCCCCTCCGGCACGGCGGCGGGAGCCTGGCCCACGCCAGCGGGGGTTGCGCCGGCCTCGGCCGGGGCGGTGGGGGTCGCGCCGGCCTCGGCCGGGGCGGTGAGGGTCGCGCCGGCCACGGCCGCGGCCGGGTCCTGGACGCCGAGCTGTCCCGCGCCGCCGGGCGCGGTGGCCGGCGTCATCACGGCGATGCCGCTCTGCGCGAGCTGGGTGGCGAACTCGGCCGGGATCGGGCCGCCGGGCTGGGCCGCGACGCCGGCTGGCGTGCCGGTGCCGGTGCCGGTGCCGAGGCCGAGCGCGGAGCGGCCCGTGGCGGCCTGCGCGGCCGCGGCCTGAGCCTCCAGGCTGAGATGCGCGCCCGTCGCGGGCAGGCCGCCGCCGGGCTGGGCCACGGCGGTGCCGGCCGGGGCGGCGGTGCCGGCGGCGAGCGCGACGCCGCCGACGGCCGGAGCGGCGCTCGGCCGGGCGGCGGTCCCGGGCTGGTCGGCCGGGGCCTGCTGCGGGGTGGTGACCTGGGTGGCGGCGACCGGCACGCCGGCGACGGCGGCAGCACCGGCCGCCGGGGGAGCGGTGGCGGCGTCGGGCGTGATCGCAGCGGGTTCGGCCGGTGCCGCACCGGTCTGCGTGCCGAGCTGGGGCACACCGTCGCCGAGCGCCGTCTCGGCGGAGTCCCCGCCCTCGGCCTGCGCGTCCACGGGCGTGCTCTCGGCGTCCTCGCCGTCGGCGGTCGTGCGGCGGTCGGCGGTCGTGCGGCCGTCGGCGGTCTCGCGGCCGACGGCGTCGTCGTGGCCGGCCGGGCCACGGTCGCCGGCGCGGTCGGTCCGCTCCGGGGAGGGCCCGCGGTCGTCCGCCGCCGGCCGGTCGTCGTCGCGCCGGTCGGTCACGGTCCGGTCGGCATCACGCCGGTCGGTCGCGGCCCGGTCGGTCACGGTCCGGTCGGTCACGGTCCGGTCGGTCACGGTCCGGTCGGCATCGCGCCGGTCCGCCGTGGCGCGGTCGGCGCCGGGCCGGGTGAAGCGGGCCCGGTCGGCGGCCTCGCGCCGCAGCGTCTGCCGCTCGGCGGCGGCCCGGTCGGCGGCCCGCTGATCGATCGCCCGCCTGTCGAGCGCACGCTGGTCGGCCGCCCGGTCCGCGGCCCGATCCGCAGCTCTGTCGCCTGCGCGCTGCTCGTCGGCCCGGCCCTCGCCGGCCTTGCGGTCACCGTCCTGGCCCGGCCGGGTCAGCTCGGCCGACAGCGCGTCACCGAACTCCTCCCCGCCCTCGCCGCGCTTGCCACCCGGCCGGCGGCCGATGTCGGCCACGGAGGCACGGTCGGCGCCGGTCACGGAATTCGGGCTCTTCATCCGGCTCTCCTAGCGTTTCAGCCGCCCAGGGCCTTCAGGGCCTTCTGGACCTTCGGGACGTACGCCTGGGTCTCCGAGAACGGCGGGATGCCGCCGTACTTGTGCACCGCTCCGCCGCCCGCGTTGTAGGCGGCCAGGGCCAGCGGCAGGGACTTGAACTCCCGCAGGTTGCGGGCGAGCAGCTTGGCCGCGCCGTTGATGGCCTGCTCCGGGTCGAACGAGTTCTTCACGCCGAGGCCGCGCGCGGTCGACGGCATGATCTGCATCAGGCCCTGCGCCCCGGCCTTGCTCACCGCATTCGGGTTGTACCCGGACTCGACCTTGGCAACCGCGGCGAGCAGCTTCGGCGAGACGCCGTACCGGTTCCCGGCCTGCACGAACAGGTCCGCGTACGGCACACCGGAGAGCGCGCCGCCGCCCTGGAGGCTGGCGGGGCGGATCGCGGCGGCGGCGTTCTGCGCGGCTACCGACCCGGTGTCGGCGTCCGAGACGACGCGGCGGATGTGCGTCGGCTTCTCGTACACAGTCTGGATCTTGACTTGGTCCCCCGGCTTGGGCGCCGCGATCATCTTGTTGTCGCCGACGTAGATCGCGACGTGGTCGACGGGCGAGTCGAACGCGAGGATGTCGCCGGGCTTGGCCTGCGCCAGGGTGGGCACCGCCTCACCGACCTTGGCCTGCTGGTGGGAGAGCCGGGGCACCTTGATGCCGAGGTCGGCGAAGGCCCGCTGGACGAGGGCCGAGCAGTCCAGGCCCTTGTCCGGGTCGGTGCTGCCGAAGACGTACGGCGTGCCGAGGTACTTCTTGGCGGCGTCGACCACCGACTGCCCGGTCGCCGCGCTGTTGAGGCGCATGCTGGGCGCACCGGTGGCGTTCGCGAGCGCCGAGGCGAAGGTGGTGCCGCCGGGCGAGGTCACTGTGCCGTTCGCGGCGGTGCCCGTGGTGCCGGGCGCCTGGTTGACGGGTGTCAGGCCGAGCTGGCCCTGAAGCTCCTGGATGCGGTTGAGCACCCCGGTGACGCCCCTCACGCCTCGCTCCCTCCGCCCCGGGCGGCCTCGCGCGCCTTGCTCGTCATCGCCACCTCGTCCAGGGCGGCCTGGTCCTTGCGCAGGTCGTGCGCCCGCACCATCTCGGCGTGCCGCTCGGCCATCAGCTCGACGGCACGGCGGCGCTTGGCCGCGTCCGCGAGCACGGCCATGCGCTCGCGCTCCAGCTCCTCGGCCTCGGCGACCATGCGCTGAGCCCCCATGAGCGAGGCGGCGAGCGACTGCCGGGCGACGATCGAGGCGACCATGGCGCGGGCGGTGCCCTCGGTGGGCGCCTCGGCACCGACCAGATCGAGATGCCGCCGCCGCACCAGGGCCTGAGCATCCCGGATCTCGGCACGCGACTGGTTCACCGCGCCGCGCGCCGCGTCCTCCTGAGCCTTGCGGGCACGCAGCACCGGCGAGAGCCGGAAGAATCGGTTCAAGATCGCCTCCTGACGCGGGCGCCCTACGCCCTCACCTGAACCGGTCGGCCCGTCAACGATTTCGCTGAGCCCCTGCACCCGACTCGCAACCGTTCACCGGCGAAAGCCCGGACGTTTCCCGGGCTCAGGTGCCCGCGGCCTGGATCAGGGCGTGCAGCTGTGCCCACGCCTGCTCGGCGGTCACCCGCTCGTCGAGGCCCTGCCGGAGGAAGGCGTTGATCTGCGGCCAGATGGCGGTGGCGCGGTCGGCGTCCGGGTTGGTCCCGGGCACGTAGGCGCCGATCTCCACCAGCTCGCGGATGTCCCGGTGGGCGGCCATCAGGCGGCGCAGCTCGGTCGCGTCGGCCTTCTGCTGAGGCGTGGTGATCTTGTTGGCCACCCGGGAGATCGAGTCGAGCGCCTGGATGCTCGGGAAGTGGCCGGCCGTGGCGAGCTTGCGGTCGAGCACGATGTGGCCGTCGAGGATCGAGCGGGCGGCGTCGGCGATCGGCTCGTTGTGGTCGTCGCCCTCGACCAGCACGGTGTAGAGGCCGGTGATGCTGCCCCGCGCGCCGGGGCCGGCCCGTTCGAGCAGGGAGGCGAGCATGGCGAAGACGGACGGGGGATAGCCCCTGGTCGCCGGGGGCTCGCCCACCGACAGGCCGACCTCGCGCTGCGCCATGGCCGCACGGGTCACGCTGTCCATCATCAGCAGCACGTCGGCGCCCTCGTCGCGGTAGTACTCGGCGATGCGGGTCGCCACGGCGCCCGCCCGCAGGCGCACCAGGGGCGGGGTGTCCGACGTCGCGATCACCACCACGGAGCGGGCCAGGCCCTCCTCGCCCAGGTCGTGCTCGATGAACTCGCGCACCTCGCGGCCCCGCTCACCGACCAGCGCGACCACGTTGAGCTGGGCGGACGTGCCTCGGGTGATCATGCTCATGAGGGTGGACTTGCCGACGCCGGAGCCGGCGAAGATGCCGATGCGCTGGCCCCTGCCGCACGGCACCAGCGTGTCCAGCACCCGCACGCCCAGCGGCATGGGCGCGTCCACGAGCTGGCGCTCCATGGCCGAGGGCGGCGCCGCGTCGATGCTCACGAGCTGCCCGCGCAGCGGCGGGCCGCCGTCCATCGGGCGGCCGAGCCCGTCGAGGATGCGGCCCTGGAGGTCGGGGCCGACCGCCACCCGCAGCGGCCCGCCCGTGCTGAGCACCGGGGTGCCGGCGCCGAGCCCGGCGATCGGCCCGAGCGGCAGGCAGGACAGCTTCTCGCCGTCGAGCGCGGCGACCTCGGCGTAGACGGCCTCCGGCCCCTCGCCCATCTGGAGCAGGTCGCCGACCCGCGCGTCGACGCCGGCCACCGTGACCCGCAGGCCGACCGCGCCGACCACCTTGCCGCGGGTGAGCGGCCGGGCCGCCTCTAGCGCCGCGCTCATGCGGTGCCGGAAGACGTCGGTCATGGTGCCTCCTAGAGCCGCAGGGCCTCCCGCGCGCGGGCCACCGCGGCCGCGATCGTGGCGTCGACCGTTCCCATGCCGGTCTCGGCCACCGCGTCCCCGGGGCGCAGCGCGCTGTCGGGGCGCAGGCTCACGCCGCGCCCCTCGTATTCGAAGTCGGCGGTGCCGTCCTCGCCGACCAGGGTGTGGAAGTCGTCCGGGTGCAGGCTGACCACCAGGCGGCCGGACTCGGGCGCGGCGGCCATCGCCCGGCGCAGCGCGTCCATGCCGCGGCCCTGCGGATCGTCCACGACCCGCCCGACGATCGCCTCGGCCAGCTCGAAGGCGTGCGCGAGCAGCACCTCCTGGAGCTCCGCGAACGTCGGCATGAGCTGGTTCTCGAGCTCGGTGACGGCCCGGCCGAGCGCGTTGACGGCCTGCGCCAGGGCGGCCGCGCGCCGCTGCTCGAACGCCTGGGCGCTGGCCTGGGCACGCGCCGCCAGGGCCTCCGCCTCGACGGCCGCCTCGCGCTGGCCCTGGGCCCAGCCCTCGGCGTAGCCCGCGGTGCGGGCCTGCTGTTTGGCGCGCTCGATCGCCTCGCCGTCGGCCGGCATGCCGGTCCGCAGGTCGACCGAGAAGCGCGCGGCCGAGGCCGAGTCGGCCACCGAGCCCCGCAGGACGGGGCTGTTCTCAGGCGATGAGCTCATCGGCCTCGCCGCCGCGCTGCACCTCGATCTGGCCGGAGTCCTCGAGCGACCGGATGACGGACACGATCTTGGCCTGGGCCTCCTCGACCATCTTGACCTTGACCGGGCCGAGCAGGTCGATCTCCTCCAGGAGGTTCTCGCGGCCGCGCTCGGAGAGGTTCTTGGTGACCTTGTCGCGGACCGTCTCGGGCACGCCCTTGAGGGCGGTGGCGAGGTCGGCCGGCTCCACCTGGCGCAGCACGAGCTGCACGGCGCGGTCCTCGAGGTTGACGATGTCCTCGAACATGAACATCCGGCGCCGGATCTCCTCGGCCAGCTCGGGGCTGCGGGCGTCCAGGGCTTCGAGGATCAGGCGCTCGGTCGTACGGTCGGCGCGGTTGATGATGTCGACCAGCGGCTGGAGGCCGCCGACCGTGGAGAGCTCGTCGGGCTGGAGCACCGTCGAGAGCTTGCGCTGCAACGCCTGCTCGACCTGGCGGATGACGTCCGGGGAGGTGCGGTCCATCACCGCGATCCGGTGCGCGACCTCGGTCTGCACCTCGAGCGAGAGGCCGGCGAGGATCGAGGAGGCGAGCGCCGAGGGGATGTGCGCGAGCACCAGCGCGATCGTCTGCGGGTGCTCGTACTGCACATACGAGAGCAGCTGCCGGGGGTCGGCGTGGCTGAGGAAGTTGAAGGGGATGTCGTTCATCGAGGCTTCGAGGCGGTCCAGTATCAACGCCGCGCGTTCCTTGCCGAGCGAGGCCTCGAGCAGCTCGCGGGCGTAGTCCATGCCGCCGGAGCCGGCGTACCGGGTGGTCGCCATGGCGTAGAACTCGTCCATGACGTCGTCGACCTGGGTGGGGTCGAGCTTGCCCAGCCGAGCGATCTCGGCCGAGATCATCTCGACCTCTTTCTCGGACATCTGGGCCAGGACCTGGGCGGACTGTTCCTTGCCGAACTGGACCAGCATTATGGCGGCCTTGCGCACGCCCGTCATCGACATGGTGGTGAGCGCCGGTGTGGGTGTGGTCAACGCGTACTCCCTCGGACCCGTCAGCAGAAAGGCGGTGACGGCGGCCGGCGATGACCGGCCGCCGTTGGTGCGTCAGCGCGTCGCGTCCGCGGACAGCCAGCCGCGCAGGAGCACCGCCATCTCGTCAGGTTGATCCTTGACCATCTGCTCGATCTCGCGCTGGCGTTCCTCGCGAGCCTGCACGTTCGTGTCGTCCATGGCGGTTCCCGCCTCCAGCATCTGGGCGGGGATCGCCTGGTTGAGCTCGGCGAGGCGCTGGGCCTCGAGCGCCGCCTGCATGTCCTCGAGGTGCTTGCGCTCCTCGGGGGTGAGCCCGCGGCGCTTCTTGCCGCGGCGGCTGAACCGCCAGGCGAGGAAGAGCAGCGCCAGCACGATCGCGCCGAGCGCGCCCGTCTTGATCAAGGACATCTGCTTGGCCTGCTGCGCGGCCGCCGTCGAGGCGCTCAGCGCGCTCTGGGCCGCCTGGGCGGCGCTGGTGTCGAACGGCATGGCGCTGACCGCGATGGTGTCGCCACGGGTGGCGTCGATGCCGGCCGCCGCGCTGACCAGCTGCTGCACCTGGGCGGGGTCGACGGTGCCGGCGACGCTGCTGTCCAGCAGGACCGCGACGGTGAGCTTGCTGATCTTGCCGGGAGCGCTCTTGCGGGTCTCCTGGGTCTCGTTTATGGCGTTGTTCTTGACGCTCGTGCTGTTCTCGTACTGCCCCTGCTCCCCGGTGCTGCCGGTGGTGCAGCCGGGGCCGGCGATGTTGTCCGGGCCGAGCACCCCGCCGGCGCAGTTCTGGGCGCCGTTGTACGCCTCGCGGCTGTTGCTCTCCGAGAGCGCCGGCACCGACGGGTCGGCGTTGTAGGTCTTGGTCTGCGTCGACGTCTGGTCGAAGTCGAGCACGGCGTTGGTCGTCACGACGGCGTGGCCGGGGCCGACCAGGCTCTCCACGAGCTTCTGGAGCGAGCTGTTCATGCGGTTCTGGAAGGCGACGGTCTGCGCCTCGGCGCCGCTGTCCCCACCCGTGCCGATGGCCGCACCACCACCGGTCGAGAGGATCTTGCCGTCCGAGCCGGCCACGGTGACCTGGGTCGGGTCGAGACCCTCGACGCTGGACGCGACGAGGTGCACGATCGACTGCACCTGGTCGCTGCTCAGCGGCCGGGTCGAGCTCGACGCGACCAGCACGGAGGCGGTCGGCGTGTCCTGGTTGTCGGCGAAGACGTCCTTCTGGGGGATGACGAGGTGCACGGTCGCCGCCTCGACGCCCTCGATCGACTTGATGGTGTTGGCGAGCTCGCCCTCCAGCGCCCGCTGATAGTTGGTCTTCTGCATGAAGTCGCTGGTGGTGATGCCCTGCTGGTCCAGCAGCGAATAGCCGGTGCCCTCGTCGCCGGGCAGCCCTTCGCTGCTCAGCGAGAGGCGCAGCTCGTTCACCTGGTCCTGCGGCACCAGCACGGTCTGCCCGTCGTTGGCCAGCTCGTAGCTGGTGCCGGACTTCTGCAGCGACTCGACGATCGCGCTGGCGTCCTTGTTCGACAGGTTGTTGAAGAGGATCGAGTACGTCGGCTTCGACGCCCACGTGGCGAAGAAGTAGGCACCGACGATGAGGGCGACTACTGCCGCGATCGTGACGGCCTTCTGTCCCGGAGTGAAGGACCGGAACGTGTCCGTGACGCGGCGAACCGGAGCGGGAAGGCGGTCGGTCATGTCAGGCCTGCATCCTCATGATTTCCTGGAACGCTTCCACGGCCTTGTTGCGGACCGCGAGCGTGAGCTGCATTCCGAGGGCCGCCTCGTTGGCGGCCATGGTGTACTGCGCGGGGTCCTGGAGCTCGCCGGTGGCGACCTTGGTCGCCAGGTCCTCGGCGTTGGCCTGGCTCGCCTGCACGCTCTCCAGTCCGCGGGACAGCATGCTGGCGAAGCTCTCGTTGGGTCCCTGCGCCTCTTCGGCTCGGGTGCCGCCGATGGCCGTCGTCTCGGCGCCGCTGATGCCGTTGACCGCGTCGAGGCCGGCCACACTGGAAAATCCGCCGATCGGGCTGATCGGAGAGGTCATGTCCTACCTCACTTCCCGAGGTTGATCGCCGCGGTGTAGGAGTCGCGAGCGCGGTCCACCACCGCGAGGTTGGCCTGGTAGGCGCGCTGGGCCATCATCATCTGGGCCATCTGCGAGCCCAGGTCGATGTCCGGCTTGCGGACGTAGCCCTGCGCGTCGGCGAGCGGGTGGTCCGGCTCGTGCACGAGGATGCCCTCGGCACTGCCGAACGCGACGCCGCCGACCTCGGCGCCGTTGCCGTCCTGCGCCTCCTGGGCGACGACGTAGCGGGCCTGGAACGCCGACTCCGAGGTCCGGCTGACGTTGTTCATGTTGGCGATGTTGTCGGAGACCGCGTCCAGCCACTTGCGGTAGACGGTGACACCGGTGCCGGCGACACCGAGGGCGTTGAAGGTGCTCATCGTCAGGCTCCCTTGATGGCTTCGCGCAGCATCGAGTACTTGTGGTCCAGCGCCCGCATGGTCAGCTGGTAGCGCATCGTCGTGTCGATGTGGGAGAGGGTCTCCTGATCGAGGTTGACGTTGCTGCCGTTGAGCCGGGTCGGCTCGAGCGAGCTCTGCGTGCTCGGCGCGACACCCAGCGGAGACATGCCCTTGGCGACGGCGCTGCGCAGCGCCTCTTCGAATTCGACCTTACGGGCCCGGTAGCCGGGGGTCTCGATGTTCGCGATGTTGTTGGCGATGGCGCTCTGGCGCGCGGCGAGGCCGGCGACCGCGACCTTCAAGGAGTTCGAGGAGATGTCGTCGAACACAGCAGCTCCTTGCGTGTCTGCGTCAAGGTGCCGATCCGTGGCGTTCCGGTGAGCAATCCGTGCTCGTACCATGCAGTTCGGCGCGACCGCCGATCCGCTGAGCGTCAAACGGTTGCTGACTGGTTGCACGCAAAAACGTCCCGGAGACCCCGCATAGGGGGTCCCGGGACGTTCTCTGTTCGCGCGTTCTTCGGTTACATGGCCCGGTCGACGTAGACGGGCCGTTTGACCGCCTCGCCGGTCTCGATCCGGGCCGTCACGGCGATCTGCTGCCGGTTGGCGGTCAGCCGCCGGGCGATCTCCTGCGCGGCCTTCAGCTGCCGGGTCAGGATCTCGTCGGCCCGCGGCTTGAGCTCCAGCGGCAGCGCGCCGAGCTCGGTCGGCGGCTTCCACAGGCTGGCCGGCGGGGTCTCGGCGTGACGGTGCTCGTCGGCGAGCATCGCCTCGATCGTGGCCACGTCGAGCTCCAACTCGTCGAGGGCCGCGCTCCAGGCGCCCCGCCAGTCCTCGCCCGCTTTCCCGCCGGTCATCAGGGTCACCCGGCGACCGCGGAGGCTGCCGCCTCTCGCCACGCGTCGCGCAGCGGCTCGAGGAAGCCGCGGCAGGCCGCGACCCGGTCGGCGTCCTTGGCGATGTTCGCGCCGATCAGCTCGGTCAGCACGTAGCCGTACAGGTTGGCCAGCCCCGGCGCGCCCGACCAGGCCTCGACGTCGAGGCTCGCCTGCAGCTCGATGACGATCTCCTGGGCGTGGGTCAGCTTCTCGTGCGCGACCTCGCGCTCGCCGGCGCGGACGGCCTCCTCGCCCTGCATCAGGTCGAGGATCAGCCGGTCGTAGAGCATGAGCAGCAGCTTGGCGGGAGAGGCGGTGTTGATCGAGTCCTGGAGGTAGCGGTCACGCAGGTTCGGTGCGGGCATGGTTCTCCTCGGTCAGTGCGGGACGGGCTGGACGGGGCTGGCGGGTCAGCCGAGGCCGGCGAGCTGTCCGGCCAGCCAGTTCGACTGCTCCTTCAGCTTGCCCAGGGAGACCTCGAGGTCGGAGTACTGCTTCTGCAGCGAGCTCTTGCGTGCGGCGAGGCGGATGTCCCAGTTCTCGATCTGGAGGTTGAGACTGTCGATCTCGTTGTTGCGTCCCGTGATCACCGAGGTGACGTTGCGGGACTGGTCGTCGGCGAGCGCGCGCATCTGGTCGCCGAAGGCGATCGCCGCCGCCTGGAACTGCGTGGGGTCCTCGTTGTACTTGGCCTTGAAGGTGTTGGAGTTGAAGGTGAGCTGGCCGCTGCGGTCCAGCTCGACGCCGAGCTTCGCCAGCGTGGTGCTGAGCGTCTTGTCGACGCCGGGGTTGGTGGTCTCGTCGTAGACCGGGTTGTCGTAGGTCAGGCCGAGGCTGATCTTGCTGAGGAACGCCTGCGACATGTTGCGGACCATGAAGTCGCCGGTCAGCGGCGAGCCCTTCTTGGTCGTGGCGTCGTACTTGGTCTGGGAGGCGACCTCGGTGAGGGTGCCGTTGACCGCGTCGACCAGCGCCTGCATCTTCGCCGCCATGCCGCTGACGTCGGAGTCGGCGGTGACGGTGACGTCGTTCTCCATCTTCGAGACGGTGATCGAGACGCCGGGCATCAGCGTGGTGAACGTGTTGGTGCTGCTCCGGACGCTGTACCCGCCGTCGACGCCGTCGCCGCCGCCGATGTCCAGCCGGGCGTCCTTGGCCTGCGCCACCTCGACGAGGTTGAGGCTCTCCAGTCCGCTGTCCACGCTGAAGCTCGCCTCGGCACCGGTCTTGGTGCCGCTGAGCTGGAGGATGTTCTCGTTGCCGCCGGTGGTGACGAGCACGGCCTTGACGCCGATGCCGGCCGCGTTTATCGAGTCGGCGACGCCCTGGGCCGTCTTGTCCTCGCCGAGGGTGACCGTCTTCGCCACGCCGCCGACGGTGAGCTCGACGGTGCTCGCGCTGGTGATGTCGCCGTCCTTGGCGACCTTGGCCGTGCTGATCTGGTTGCTGGCGAGGCTGCCCACGTTGAAGATCGTGGTGCCGGACGCCGTGTTCGTGCCGCCCGTCGAGGTGGCCGTCACCGTGGCCGAGCTGGACTTGGGCGAGACCGCGCGCCAGGTGGCGAGCTTGCCGATGTCCTCGGCCGCGGTCTTGATGGCCTTGAGCTTGGAGTTGACCGATTGGTAGGAGGAGACCGCGGTCTCGGCGGTGGAGACCTTGGTCTTGAGCCGGGTCTGCGGCGCCGCCTCGACCTGCATGAGCTGGGTGATGAGGGACGACGTGCTGAGGCCACTGACGAGACCGTCAACCGAAGTGGACACGGGCGCCTGCCTTTCGGTGCGGAAGAGCTGCTGCAAAACGAGAGTGGGGGAGCCGGCCTGTTCGCCGGCTTCCCCCACCTATTCGGTCGTGCGAGCGAGAGATTCAGCTCCCGCGGGTGGCAATTCGGTTAGCGCAGCAGCGAGAGAACGTTCTGCGCCGACTGGTTCGCCTGCGACAGCATCGAGGTGCCGGCCTGGGTGAGGATCTGGGCCCGGGTGAAGGACACCATCTCCTGCGCCATGTCGGTGTCACGGATGCGCGACTCCGACGCGGACAGGTTCTCGACGGCCACGTTGAGGTTGTTGATGGTGTGCTCGAAGCGGTTCTGGAACGCACCGAGCGAGGCGCGGCTGTCGGAGACCGACTGGATCGCCTTGTCCAGCACGTCGATCGCCACCTCGGGGTCCGTGGTGAGGTCGAGCGTGGCGGTGCCCAGCGTCTCCGAGTCGACGGCGCCGATGTTGATGCTGATGTTCTCGGTGCGGTTGGCGCCGACCTGGAACTTGCCGCTGTTGCCGCCCTCGACGTCCTCGTAGTCGGCGGAGATGCCGAAGGCGGTCAGGTCCGTCGCGAACTCGCCGGAACCGCTCAGCTGGAAGGTCGTCATCGGCGCGGTGGTGCCGGTACCGCTGCCGTCGTCGGCCATCTTGGTCCGCGCCGACATCGAGACCTCGGTGCCCTGGAAGCCGGCCGACTTCAGCGCGCTCGCGATCTTCTCGTTGAACGCGGACGCGACGTCCTGGCCGGTCGTGGCGTTCTTGAGGTCGTCCGCCGTGACGGTCACCGAGATCGGAGCCGGGTTGGTGCCGGTGCCGTCGAGCGTCTTGCCGGCGACCTCGCTGATCTCGAAGGTGATGTCGGTACCGCTGGTGACGGCGGCGATCGCGGTCGTGATGTCGTCGGCGCTCTGTGCGGTCGCGCCCGCGATGTCGGTCTGCTTGGTGGCGCCGAAGGCGCCGCCGAGCAGCTTCGACTTGCCGAACGCGGTGGTGTCGCCGATCCGGTCGAGCTCGGCGTTCAGCTGCTGGAGCTCCTTGTTCGACGCCTTGGCGGCCTCGGAGTCGGTGGCACCCGAGTTCGACGTCTGCACGGCGAGGTCACGCATGCGCTGGAGGATCGAGGTGACCTCGTTCAGCGCGCCCTCAGCGGTCTGCGCGACGCTCACGCCGTCCTGGGTGTTGCGGACGGCGACCTTGAGACCGCCGATCTGCGAGCGCAGGCCCTCGGAGATCGAGAGACCGGCCGCGTCGTCGGCCGCCCGGTTGATCCGGAAACCGCTGGACAGCTTCTCCAGCGACTTCGACATCTGGCTGTCGGTGACCGACAGGTTCCGGTAGGCGTTCTGCGCGGCGATGTTCTGGTTGATGCGAAGACCCATTGGTAGTTCCTCCCTGAGGGGTCTCTATGCCGGCCCGTCCTTGGAGCCGTGGCGTACGCCAGTCCGTTCGGCGCTGCGCCGACGGTTCATAGGCAGTCTGCGAGATTTCCTCGCTCTTTTCCGGCGAACCCGGAGAAAGCCGGGCGAACTCGTAGTCGCCCCGGAAATGGCCCGATCGGGGGAAATCCCTCAGCGGCGTGGCGGACGTGCCGACCTGTCCGAATGAGCGGGCTCGTCGCCGGGGGCGTGCCCGACCCGAGGCGAGACGGAGGACCAGGGGTGAGTCTTACCGACCTGGCCAGCGTCCTGTGGCGGTCACGTGAGCTGCTCGAGATGCTGTTGTTCAAGCTGGAGGAGGAGCAGCTGCTCCTCGCCACCAATCGCTCGCGCTGGCTGAGCCACGCCACCCGCGAGGTCGAGGTGGTGCTGGACCAGATCCGGCAGACCGAGGTCATCCGCGCCGCCTACGCGCAGGACTGCGCCGTCGAGCTGGGGCTGCCGGCCGAGGCGTCGCTCGGCGAGCTCGCCGACGCCGCCCCGGAGCCCTGGGGCGACCTGCTGCACCAGCACCGCAAGGCGTTCCTGCTGCTGACCTCCGAGATCAGCGCGCTCGCCGACGTCAACCGTGACCTGCTCACCGCCGGCCAGCGCGCGGCGCGCGAAACCATGCTCGCGTTCGCCGAAACTGTGGAAACGTACGGACCGCAGGGCCAGACCGTATCCGGCAGCGTGCGACGCTCCAGCCTGGTGGATGAGGCGATCTGATGGCTAGTTCCTTCGGCGGTTTGAACACGGCGCTCACGTCGCTCTACGCGCAGCGCCGCGGCCTGGACATCACGGGCCAGAACATCGCGAACGCGAACACCGAGGGCTACACGCGGCAGAAGGTCCGCATGCAGTCACAGACCGGCAGCCTGAACCCGGGCGTCTACGCGACGACCACCCAGGTCGGCAGCGGTGTCACGGTCTCGTCGGTGGAGCGCGGCCGCAACGAGTACCTGGAGGAGCGCGGGCGCACCGAGCACGCCAACTCCTCGTACCTCGCGACCCAGAAGGCGTCGTACGAGCAGATCGAAAGCGTCATGGCCGAGCCGAGCGACACCGCGCTCCAGGCTCGCCTGCACGACATGTGGGACGCCTGGAACGACGTCTCGAACAACTGGCAGGACCCCTCCACCCGCTCGGCCCTGATCGAGCGCAGCCAGACCGTGGCGGTCACCCTGAACGACACCCACGAGTCGCTGGCCAGTCAGTTCTCCGCCAACCGCACGCAGGCCGAGGCGTTCGTCAGCCAGGTGAACAACCTCGCCGGCCGGATCGCCGACATGAACCAGCAGATCGTCGTGGCGAACGCGTCCGGCCTCGAGGCCAACGAGCTGCTGGACCAGCGCGACGTGGCGGTCATGCAGCTGTCCGAGCTGACCGGCGCGACCACTCAGAGCAAGACGAACGGCTCGGTCAACGTCTACCTCGGCACCGCCCCGCTGGTGAGCGACTTCGTCACCCGCGAGGTCGAGCTGACCGGGCCGCCGACGCTCGCGGCGTGGACCGAGGACACCCCGATCGCTCTCAAGTGGACCGACACCGACATGCCCGTGACGACCGGCGGCCAGATGGGCGCGATGCTCGACACGATGAACACCATCATCCCGGGCATCTCGAGCCAGCTGGACGAGGTGGCGCGGACGCTCGCGAACAAGGTCAATTCGGCGGTCACCGCCGGCTACGACTTCAACGGCGATGAGGGCACGCCCTTCTTCGAGGGCGACGAGAACGGCGTCATCACGGCCGGCAGCATCTCGGTGGCGATCACCGAGGCGGACAAGGTGCCGTTCTCGGTGGAGAGCCGCAAGAATCCCGATCCCCTGCTGGCCGCCGTGGACCAGGGAATCGCCGACCAGCTCTCGGAGACGGGTGTCTCGTCGGACGGTCCCGACGCGCTCTACCAGACCATGATCGGCCAGCTGGGTGTGGCCTCGCAGGCGTCCGCGCGGCGCAGCGACATCCAGGACGCGGTCACCGACCAGGTCGACACCGCGCGCCAGGCCGAGTCGGGCGTCAACCTCGACGAGGAGATGACCAACCTGCTGACCTTCCAGCGGGGTTACGAGGCCGCCTCCCGGGTGCTCACCACCATCGACTCGATGCTCGACCAGCTGATCAACCGCACCGGCCTGGTCGGCCGCTGACGGTGAGCCGCAGGCGCATCCGATGTCCGAGAGGAGGGCAGCATGACGATTCCCAGCAGGGTCACCGACACCAGCATGACCCACCGGATGCTCGGTGACCTCCAGCGCAACATGGCCCGCGGGCAGAAGCTGCAGACGCAGATCTCCAGCGGCAAGCTGCTCAGCAAGCCGTCCGACTCGCCGACCGGCACGGTCACCTCGCTCCAGCTGCGCGGTGAGGTGCGGGCCACCCAGCAGTACTCGCGCAACGCCGACGACGGGCTGGGCTGGCTGGGCACCATCCAGGACAAGCTGGGCGCCGCATCCTCCCAGATCATCCGGGTGCGTGACCTGGCGGTGCAGGGCCTCAACGCGGCGTCCGGCGACGAGGGGAGCCGGGCCGCGCTGAAGTCCGAGATCGACAACATCCGGCAGTCGCTGATCAGCGAGGCCAACACGAAATACATGGGCCGGCCGGTCTTCGGCGGCACCACGGCGGGCGACACGGCCTTCAACGCCGACGGCGAGTTCATCGGCAACACCGCCGAGACGACCCGCACGGTCGGCCCGAACGCCAAGGTCCGCATCGAGGCCAACGGCGTTGACGCGTTCGGCGCCAACGAGAGCGACACCCAGCTCTTCAAGGTCCTGACTGACATTTCCGAGGCGTTGGACGCCAACAACCACAAGGATCTGGACGATGCGTTGGGTCGACTCGATTCGGCCCACGATTTACTAAAGTCCACCCTTTCGGACGTTGGCGCCCGATATAATCGGATTACGCAGATGAAGCAGTCCGCTGACGACCACCTGCTCTCCGTGACGTCGCAGCTGTCCGACATCGAGGATGTCGACCTGCCCAAGGCGATCATGGAATTGCAGATCCAGCAGACCTCTTATCAGGCAGCCCTGGCCGCCTCGGCCAAGGTGATCCAGCCCTCGCTCATCGATTTCCTGAGGTGACCATGAGTACTCGCACCGCGTACCGACCGATTGAGGCCTCCATGACCGACGCGTCCATGGGCCTGCCGACCATCACCATGGCGGTGCCCATGCCGGGCTTCCCGGCCCACCGGGAGTTCGTCCTGGTGCGGCTGAACGACGATGGACTGCTCTACGCGTTCACGTCCATCGAGGACCCGGAGCTGCGCTTCCTCGTCGCGCCGCCGGAGCCCTTCTTCCCGGACTACGCGCCGGAGATCGAGAAGGAGGTCTTCGCGGCCCTGAACACGAAGGACCCGGACCGCCTCCTGCTGCTGGTCGTCATCACGGCCGGCCAGAACGAGACCACGGCCAACCTGCTGGCGCCGATCGTGGTCGACCGCGACAGCATGCGTGCCATGCAGGTCGTGCTCAGCGGCTCCGGTCTCCCGGTCCGCGCGATCATGAACCGGGCCTACTGAACCGTCAGCGGCGCGGCCGCGGTGCCCGCGGCCGCGCCGACTCGCGATGCTGTCCGTCCACGGATGGAGGAGGGCACCGACGATGCTCGTACTGACCCGGCGCGCCGGGGAGAGCGTGATGATCGGCGACGACGTCATCATCACGGTTCTCGAGGCGCGCGGCGACGTGATCCGGCTGGGCATCCAGGCTCCGCGTGACGTGCAGGTGCATCGCGAAGAGGTGTACCGGGAGCTGCGGGCTGCCAACCAGGCGGCCGCCTCGCCCACCGAGGACGAGGTCCAGGCGGTCTCGAAACTGCTGCAGTCGCCGGACACACCGGCCTGAGCGTGGCGTACGCCCCGTCGCGCCGGCGACGGGGCGTTCACCGTGCGCTGATGAGAACAGTGTGCGGTGCGCGAGTTGCCAACGGCGCATCCGGGCGGTTGCGAAGAAGTTGCCGAGGGGGATGCGATGTCGCGACTCGCCCAGCTGGGTATCGCCAAGCGGCTGGCGCTGATCGTCGTGGTCGGCGCCGTGATGCTGGCCGCCCTGGCCTCGATCTCGTTGATCGGCCAGAACAAGCTCGCCGATCAGGCGGCGCTCGTGTCGCGCCTCCAGGCCGGGCAGGCGGCGCTCAACCACCTCGACACCCGGCAGAGCGAGCTCAAGGTGGACGCGTACCGCTCCGCCCTGGGCCAGGACGTCACGCAGGACGTCGTCGACGACGTGCAGTCGTCCACCGAGGCGGCCGACGCCGTGGTGGCGGCCGGGCTGCCCACCGACATGGCGGCCACCTTCGCCGAGAACCGGCCGGACTTCGTCGACTTCAGCGCCTTCATCTCCGACTTCGTGACCGCGGCCACGGCCGACCCCGCCTCGGTGCGGTCACGGCTCGACGAGATCGCCGAGCGCAACAACAAGACCGACGACGAGCTCGGCGCGCTGGTCGACCGGGTGACCGCCGCTGTCGACGCCGAGCAGGCGGACATGAGCGCGACCGTCAACCGGATCCGCACCCTCTCGATCGTGGTCGCGATCGCCGGGCTGGTCCTGCTGGTGGCGCTCGCGATCCCGCTGGCCCGCTCGATCCTGGTGCCGGTGCGCACGCTCGGCACGGTGATCGAGGCGCTCGCCCGCGGCGACCTCACCGGCCGCAGCGGCATCACCAGCCGCGACGAGCTCGGCCGCATGGCCGCCGGGCTGGACGGCGCGCTCGACTCGATGCGGACGTCGATGGAGAAGATCGGCCGCGACGCCGACGCGCTCGCCGCGGCCGCGGGGCAGCTCTCCGTCGTCGCGCAGCGCATCGCCGAGGCGGCCGCGAACACCGACCGGCAGTCCGCGGCGGCCTCCGCCGAGGCCGAGGAGATCTCGCGCAACGTGCAGTCGGTGGCCGCCGGCTCGGAGCAGATGGGCCTGGCGATCCGCGAGATCTCCCGCAACACCAGCGAGTCCGCCCAGATCGCCTCGGTGGCGGTCGCCGAGGCGGCGCGCGCGACCGAGACGG
>NZ_BOMI01000131.1 GCF_016862115.1 Paractinoplanes deccanensis | reverse complement strand
GCCATGGGATGTCTCCCAGGGGGAGCCCCCGCAGGTCAGTCTGCCGAAAATCCGAAGATCGCGTGAAAGCGGCTGTGGATAACCCGCAAGGCTGTGGAAAACGTCGTCAAAGGTCGGCAGCCGACGAGCCCGCGCCCTCGTCCGCAACGCGGCAAACACCCACGACCCGGCGACACAGCCGTCGCCCGCCGCCGCGAGCAGCCACCCCCGCTCAGCGCAGTTCCAGGCCGGCCGCTTCCAGCTCGATCTCGACCCGCATGCGTTCGAGGTCTCGGTCCATGCCGGCGAGCGGCCGCAAGTTCTCCCGTACGCCCAAGCACTGGCAAGCCATGCAGAGCCGTTCGTCGTAGGCGCGCTGCACGGCGGCCGTCCAGCTCTTGGAGCTGAGCGACAGGCCGCCTCGCTGCTCTTTGTTGAGCCGGCGCAGGTCGAAGGCGAGCTGCTCGATCGGGGCCGGGCCGAGCCGGGCCAGCGCCGCGACCGGGTCGTGGCGCTCGATGTGCCGGTCGAGCCGGTGCAGGGCCCGGCTCTCGTCGGAGTCTTGGGCCGCGCTTCTCCGCCGTCGGGCCTCGTCATGCCGGATCGCTGTCGCCACCGCGTACGGGACGGAGATCAACATGATGAGGGCCGCCGTGAGCACTGCAATGTGCGCGATGGCCACCAGACGACGCTAAGTCGGATGCGCCCGGACTGGAATACCCGTTCGGCGGACTGTCCCTGCCAAATACCCGTCAGTCCGTCAAACCTTGTCAAGCCGCGTCAGAAACCGTGACGCGCTGCGGAATCGGCGTCGCGACGGGCTCGGACGGCAGCGGTACGAGGGTCAGGCGCGGACGGGGCCGCAGCGTCATCTCGAGCCGCTCGCCGCTCGCGCGCAGCTGCCACACGAGCGCTGCGGCCGCGGCCACGAAGCAGACGATGCCGGCGACCCAGATGCTCGACGCCACCCCGTACCGCTCGCCCCACCACCCGGCCAGGGACGCCCCGATCGGCGTCGTGCCGAGGAAGACCAGCACGTAGAGGGCCATGACGCGGCCCCGGAACTCGGCGTCGACGCCCATCTGCACGCGGTGGTTCGCCGCTTGGGCCAGGAAGATCGAGAAGAAGCCGGTCGGGAAGAGCACGATCATCGCGACCACGAAGTTCGGCGTGAACCCGACCGCGATCTCCAGCACGCTGAAGATCAGGGCCGCGCCGATGACCAGGTAGATGCTCGGCCGCTTGCGGCGCGCGCTGCCCGCGAGGGCGCCGCAGAGCGAGCCCGCCGCGAGCGCCGTGGTGAGCAGGCCGAACGAGGACGCGCCAGCGTGGAAGTTGATCTTTGCCAGGGCCGCGAGGGTGACCGGGAAGTTGAAACCGATCATGCCGATGACGGCCATCAGGCAGATGGGCACCATCAGATCAGGCCGGCGGTACGCGTACTTGAGCCCGTCGAGGATGCGGGCGTCTTTCTTGTTCGGCGTCGCGGATCGCAGCAGCTCGGCGGGGCGCATCGCGGTGTAGCTGAACACCGGCGCGATCGACAGCGCCGTGGCGATCAGAAAGACCGGCCCCGTACCGAAGAGCGCCAGTGCCACGCCGGCGAGCGCGGGACCACCGACGCGCGCGGTGTTGAACGTGGCCGCCGACAGCGCCAGCGCGTTCGGCAGCAGCGGCAGCTCGACCAGCTCCGAGACGAACGACTGGCGGACCGGCGTCTCGATGGAGTTCGCGATGCCGAACAGCCCGGCGAACAGGAACACGTGCCAGAGCGCGATGTGCCCCGAGGCGACCAGGATGGCGAAGACGATCGCGGTGACCGCGAACACCGCGTTCGCCCCGACGAGCAGCTTGCGCTTGTCGTAGCGGTCGGCGAGCTTGCCGCCGTAGAGGGTGAGCAGGAGAACGGGCAGGAACTGGAGGGCGGTCACGGCACCGAGGGCGCCCGGCGAGTTGTTCGACAGGTCGAGCACCAGCCAGTCCTGGGCGGTGAACATCATCCACACGCCGACGAGCTTGACCAGCTGCCCGACCGTGAACAGCCGGTAGTTGCGAACCTTCAGGGACCGGAAGGTGGTGTTGAGCACTGACCGCACTGGGTGGTGCCTCCTGTTCGGTCGTACGCGTCATCGTCACGTGACGAAGCAGCGCGTCCGGCCGAACCGTCAGGCCCGGGAAACCCTTCGCAAGATCTCCGTGGCCCGGGCCAGCGTCTCCCGTTCCTCGGGCGTCAGCTCGGCCAGCTGGTTGGCCAGCCATTCGTTCCGAGCCTTCTCGAACTGGGCGTAGACCGCCCGCCCCTCTTCCGTGGCCGCCAGGATGACCTGGCGGCCGTCGGTCGGGTGCGGCGATCGTACGACCAAGCCGCGGTCCTCCAGCTTGCCGACGATCTTGGTCATCGTCGGCGGCTGGACCCGTTCCACGTCGGCGAGCTCACGAGGAGTCAGCGCACCGGCCAGCTGCAGGCTGGTCAGCGCGGAAAGCTGACTGAACGTCAGGTCACCGACCGGGCGGGCCTGCCGGACGCGCCGGCTCAGCCGCTGGATCGCCTCGCGCAGCATCTTGGCCAGCTCCTCCGCTGTGCCTTGATCAGCCGCCACCGGCCACTCCATCACGATTCTTAGCTTAGCTAATGAGCTTGGCTAACGACATTGATTGCGCGTGTAACCGCCGTTACAGGATCCAGCTCTCCAACGGGCCCCTCAAGAAGTAGAGGACGAACAGGGCCGCGACGCCGTACAGGATCGCGTGGATCTCGCGGGCCCGGCCCGTGGCGACCTTCAGGACGACGTACGAGATGACACCCGCCCCGATGCCGTTCGAGATCGAGTACGTGAACGGCATGAACGTGATCGTCAGGAACGCGGGAACCGCGATCGTGTAATCGGTCCAGTCGATCTGCCGGATCGAGAGCATCATCAGGAAGCCGACCACCACGAGCGCGGTCGACGCCGCCTCGAACGGCACCACCGAGACCAGCGGCGACAGGAACATCGCCAGCAGGAACAGCACGCCCGTGACCAGGTTGGCCGCGCCGGTGCGCGCGCCCTCGCCCACGCCTGCGGCACTTTCGATGTACGAGGTGTTGCTCGACACGCTCGCCGCGCCACCGGCGGCGGCCGCCACCGAGTCGACGAGCAGGATCTCGCGCGTACGCGGCGGGTTGCCGTTCTCGTCGAGCATGTCGCCCTCCTGGGCGACGGCGACCATGGTGCCCATCGTGTCGAAGAAGTCGGTGATCAGCAGGCTGAAGATGAACATGATCACGACCAGCCAGCCGGCCCGTGACCACGAGTCGAGCACGTTGAAGTGGCCGATCAGCGAGAAGTCCGGCGAGCTGACGATCTTCTCGGGCAGCTTCGGGACGTTCAGCGACCACGTCTTCGGGTGCGCGATCGCCTCCACGATGATCGCCAGCACGGTGCTGCCCAGGATGCCGATGAGGATCGCGCCGCGCACCTTGCGCACGAAAAGGATCAAGGTGAACAGCAGGCCGATCACGAAGACGAACGTGGGCCAGCCGGCCGGCTTGCCGCCGATGCCCAGCTCGACCGGGACCGTCGAGTTGGCCGCGTCCGGCACCCGGCGCACGAAGCCGGCGTCCACCAGACCGACGATCATCAGGAACAGGCCGATGCCCACGCCGATCGCCGTCTTGAGCTGCGTCGGCACCGCCCGGAACACCAGGGTCCGCAGCCCGGTGAGCACCAGAACGGCGATCAGCACACCCTCGATCACGACCAGGCCCATGGCGTCGGCCCAGGTCATCTCGGGCGCGATCTCGTACGCCACCAGGGCGTTGACCCCGAGGCCCGCGGCGAGCGCCAGCGGGAACCGGGCCACCACGCCCATCAGGATCGTCATCACGCCCGCGACCAGGGCCGTGCCCGCCGCCAGCGCCGCGATCGGCAGCGTCTTGCCGTCGCCGTCCACACCGCCGCCGAGGATCAGCGGGTTGAGCACCACGATGTAGGCCATCGTGAAGAAGGTGGCCAGGCCACCGCGGACCTCGCGGCCCAGGGTCGAGCCCCGGGCGGAAATCTCAAAGAACCGGTCGAACCCGTTTCGCGCGCCGGTGGTGACGGTGGACATGCTCGGCCTTCCAGATCATCGACAACGTTCGCCGGTCATGCTCCCAGCAACAGTGACCTGCGCAAAAACGAAACGATGTCGGCCCTGTCACAAGACCCCATCGGTGATCTCCGCGCACCTATCCTGGCGGAGTGACTGAACGGAAGCCTCCGGTCGAGCCGCTGGACCCACCCATGGTCCCCTTCGCGCTCGCCGGCTTGGCCGGTTTCGCCCTCGCTGCCCTGATCGTGTGGCTGGCGGACGGCCCGGACCGATGGTTGGAGATCTGCGTCGCGGGCTTCCTGGTCGGCATACCCGGTCTGATCACCATGATCGTGCACGACCGGCACCGCAAGCAGCGCCGGTCCGTCACTCACGCGGAGTTCCGCGTCAACAGCTAGCTGTGGCCGAGCTCCTCGGCGGGCTCCGTGTCCTCGACGGAGCCGTGGCCGCGGCTCACCGCGACCGACTCGACCTCGCTGTCGTCGTACACCGTGGGAAGCTCCTCGACCGGCTGCTCCGCCGTGCCCAGCAGGGCCTCGGAGTGGGCGCCGCAGCCGTGGTCGGCGCTCACCGCCCGGCCGTCGTCGGGCGCGTAGAGGTTGCCGCAGACCCCGAACATCGCGCGCAGCGAGCCGGCGAGCGGCAGGTAGAAGCCGCACGTGCCGCAACGCGCGTTGCGCGGGGCGGCCACCGAGATCGGCGCCTCGGGGCCGGAATCGCCGTCGTACCACCTCTGGGCGGTCTCGACGCGGCCCTCACGGGACATCACGCGCGAACGGCCGAGGCCGAGCTCCCAGCTGACCTCCTCGACGGCGGGGTCGTCGCTCAGCACGTAGCCCTGAGAGAGCCGCTCGTCGTCGGGCGCGGTCGGCATGAGGTCGCCGACGCCCAGGTCGCCGGGCTGGACGCGCTCGTTCCACGGCACCCAGCCGGGGGCGAGCAGCGCGTCGGGGCCGGGCAGCAGCACGGTCTCGCAGACGGTGACGTGGCGGCTGCGCGGCACCCGCGTCACCGTGACGGCCCAGCGCCAGCCGCGGTAGCCGGCCAGATGACTCTCGAAGAGGTGGGTCACGACGCGGTCGCCCTCGGCGATCGCCTCGAGGTGCTCGCCGACGTCGGCGGGATCCACATCGGTGATTGCCCCACGTGCCACACCGATCGCGTCGGCACAAACCTGGTCGAGTCGGGCGGCGCGTGTGGTGGTCCGAGTCGTCACGCATCCATTGTCCCCTACCGGGACACCTGATCCGCAACGACTCCCCCGGATTCCGGGGTCACGGAACGGGACAGTGGTGGCCTCGATCCGTCAGGATGGAACCCATGCCTGTGCTTCCCTCCCTCGGGCGCACCGTCGGCTCCGGCATCAAGGCCGCCCGCCTGCTGGTGCGCGGCTCCCTGCGCGGCGGGGCCTGGGCCACCAGGAGGGTCGGCACGGCCCGCGCCAGGGGCGCCGCCAACGAGGTCGGCATGATCCGCCTCTTCGACCTGCACGCGATCTCCTGCGCCGGCGACACCCTCATCGCGATCGGCCTGGCCGGCACGATCTTCTTCGACGTCCCGCTCGGCGAGGCACGCAGCAAGGTCGCGCTCTACCTGCTCATCACGATGATCCCGTTCGCCCTGCTCGCGCCGGTGGTCGGCCCGCTGCTCGACCACTTCCGGCACGGCCGCCGCTACGCGCTGGCCGTCACCATGCTGGGCCGCGCCTTCCTGGCGTACGTGCTCGCCGGCAACCTCTCCGACTGGATGCTCTATCCGGCGGCCTTCGGCGTGCTGGCGCTGTCCCGGGCGTACGGTGTGGCGCGCTCGGCCGCCGTGCCCCGGCTGCTCCCCGCCGGCGTGGGCCTGTCCCAGGTCGGCGCCCGGGCCAGCGTCTACGGCACGTTCGCGGGCGCCGTGGTCGCCCCCATCGGCCTGCTCGCCTTCACGATCGGCCCGCAGTGGCCACTGCGGGTGGCGGCGATCCTCTTCATCGTCGGCATGGTCATCTCCTTGCGCCTGCCTCCCCGCGCCGACTCGGAGCCCCCCGAGGCCGTCCCGCGCCCGTGGCGCACCATGCTGCGCCTGGGCCGCGGCGAGGACCGCCCTCTCTCCGGCAAGCTGGTGGTCGCCACGCTGATCGGCAGCGCCAGCCTGCGCCTGCTGTACGGCTTCATGCTGCTCTTCCTGGCCTTCGTCATCATGGCGAACGACCTCGACACGACAGTGCTCGGCAACGACATCGGCAACAAGGGAGCGGTCGGCCTGATCGGCGGCGCGCTGGCAGTGGGCACGTTCCTGTCCACCGCCGTCGGCACCCGCCTGCGCATCCGCCGCCCGCTGGCCCTCCAGTCGGCCGGCCTGACCATCACGGCCGGCGTCGGCGTCCTGGCGATCGTCTTCTACAGCCTCACCACGGTCACCCTGCTGGCCCTGGTGGTCGCCGTCTTCAGCGGCATAGCCAAGCTGGCCGTCGACGCCACCATCCAGGAGCGCGTCCCCGAACGCCTCCGCGCGAGCGCCTTCTCCCACTCCGAGACGGTCCTCATGCTCGCCTGGGTCCTCGGCGGCGGCATCGGCCTGATCCCCCTGCCCGGCCGCCTGGGGGTCGCGCTGGCCGCCCTTCTCGCGGTCGCCGCAGCCGTACGGGCCGGTTACGTGGCCGCCCGCCTCCACAACGAACGCCTGAGCGGCCGAGCCGGCGACCCCGACCCGGCGCCCGATCCCGACCCAGCCTCGGGCGCCGGTGCTGCCGCCGGCCCCGGTGCCGCTGGCGCTGCTGCCGGCTTCGGTGCTGCCGGCCCTGGCGCTACCGCCGGCCGTGGCGCTGCCGCTGGACCCAGTGCCGCCGCTGGGCCCGGTGCTGCCGCCGGCCGTGGCGCTGCCGCTGGGCCCGGTGCTGCCGGCGGCCGGGCCGCTTCCACCCCGGGATCCCCGGCCTCAGAAGACCCGGCCGAGCCCACCGACCCGTGGCCGGAGGCGCCGACAGTGCCCGAGCGCACCCGCCCCAACACCACGACGGCCCCTCGCGGCCGCCGGGTCGAGCCGCCCACCCGCGTGGACCCACCCACCAAGGTCGACCCGGGCGCCGGCAAGAAGCGTTGGTTCACCCGCGACAAGGACAAGCCGGCCCCGGCCGCGCCACCGCCGCCGCCGGCTCCCGCCTCCACTCCCGCCGAGCCCAAGCCGCAGCCGGCCGCCGCTCCGCCGGGCTTCCACGTCTACCGGCCGTCCTCGGCCGACCACCCCACGAACGGCTCGGGCCACGCGGACGACGACGTCGACAACCGCTGACCGCCCGGGTCCGGTCTGCTTGTTCCCTCGCCGCGCCCCGCCTCGTTGGCGCTCCTCGCCCCCGCGCCCTCCCTGCTCGACGGGTTCCGCGCGGCCGGGTTCCGCTGGACAGTTATCCACAGCCGGAGTTATCCACAGGCGGCTCTCCGCGGCTCCGCGATTTTCGCGAGAATGGCTCCACAAGGCGGGGGCCCCCTGGGTGGGCGGGCCCCTGGGTGGGCGGCGCATGACCGACCCCGAGGACCGCCGAGCCAGCCAACCCCCGAGGATCACCGCATGCCCTATCCCCTTCTCGTGGTCACCGCCGTCCCCGCCGAAGCCGAAGCCATCCGAGCCGGACTAGCAGCCGCCGCCCCACCCTCCACCGACCCCGCCCATGTAGTGGTCGAGCCCATAGGCGTAGGCCCAGCCGCAGCCGCAGCCACCACCGCCCGCCTGCTCACCACCACCCGCTACCGCGCCGTAATCTCCGCCGGCATCGCCGGCGGCTTCCCCGGCCGCGCCCCGCTGGGCGCCACCGTCCTGGCCACCAGCTCCATCTGCGCCGACCTGGGCGCCGAATCCCCCGAGGGCTTCCTCCCCATCGACGAGCTCGGCTTCGGCACCAGCCGACTCCCCGCCGATCCGCTTCTCTTCAAGGCCCTCACCTCCGCCCTCCCCCAGGCGATCGCCGGCGACATCCTGACCCTCAGCACCGTCACCGGCACCGCCGAAACGGCCGACCGCCTGGCCGCCCGCTTCCCCGACGCCGTGGCCGAGGCCATGGAGGGTTTCGGCGTCGCCACCGCCGCCGCTGGTCTGCCGTTCGCCGAGTTGCGCACCATCTCGAACCCGATCGGCCCTCGCGACCGTGCCGCCTGGCGCCTCAAGGAGGCCTTCGCCGCGTTATCCACAGCTTCCGCGGCCCTGTGGACAGCCTGTGGATAACTAGGCTGTGACGCTTCCCGCTCGGGTTGCATATCGCGAGCGTGAGGGACATGTGGCGCTCGGTGTGGGATTGGAAACAGGCGTCGTGCGGCGCTCTGCACCGCTCCCGCCTTTAGCGTGGTGGACGTGGCGCTTTCACTCGCGGTTTCCCCGTGTCCCAATGACACGTTCGTTTTCCACGCTCTCGTGCACGGGCTGATCCCCGGCGCACCCGAGGTCAACCTGACCTTCGCCGACGTCGACGTCACCAACACGGCCGCCGAGCGGGGCGAGTTCGACCTGATCAAGGTGAGCTACGCGGCCCTGCCGTGGCTGCTCGACGACTACGAGCTGCTCGAGACGGGCGGCGCCCTCGGCCGGGGCTGCGGCCCGCTGGTCCTGGCGAAAGACGCGATCGCGAACGGGGACCTCACCGGCAAGACCGTCGCCGTCCCCGGTGACCGGACCACCGCCTATCTGCTGTTCCGCCTCTGGGCCGCCGACAAGCAGCCGGGCCGGATCGAGGTCGTCCCGTTCCACCAGATCATGCCGGGCGTCGCCGACGGCACGTACGATGCCGGCCTGGTCATCCACGAGGCGCGCTTCACGTACCAGCGCTATGGCCTGACCTCGATCGTCGACCTCGGCGAGTGGTGGGAGGCCGACACCGGCCTGCCGATCCCGCTCGGCGCGATCCTCGCCAAGAAGGGCGCCGTCGACCCGGCCGAGGCCACCGAGTGGATCCGCAACTCGGTGAGCATGGCGTGGGCCAACCCGGACGCGAGCCGCGACTTCATCCTCGCCAACGCTCAGGAGATGGAGCCCGACGTCGTGCAGCAGCACATCAACCTGTACGTCAACGAGTTCACCCTCGAGCTGGGCAAAGACGGACTCGCCGCCGCCGACGCCCTGTTGCAGCGTGCGGCGGCGGCGGGTTTGACGCCGTCCGTGAAGCCGTTCGTCTGAAACTAGATCTCGAACTCTTTCGCCACCGCGTGGACCAGCTGCGCGATCTTCTGCGCGGTGCGCTTGTCCGGGTACCGCCCGCGGCTCAGCCCGGGCTGTACCTGCGACTCGAGCACCTTGATCATGTCTTCGACCATGCTGTGCAGGTCCTCCGCCGGGCGGCGGCGGAGCTCGGACAGCGACGGTGGCGCGTCGATCAGCTTCACGCCCATCGCCTGCGGACCACGACGGCTGTCCACCAGGCCGAAGTCGACCCGCTGCCCCGTTTTCAACTCGGCCACACCGGCCGGCAGCGCGCCCTTGGGCAGGAACACGTCGCCGCCCTCATCGCTGGTGACGAACCCGAATCCCTTCGCCGCGTCGTACCACTTCACTCGACCCGTGGGCACCGCTGACCTCAACTTCACTCAATGGAAACATCCGCTCACGGCAAGGCTACTTAAGTGGCAGGCCCGGACCCAACTGCAATCTTGTCCAGCAGCGCCGGGAACCCGGTGAGATCGTCGAGGACGTACGCCGCGCCGGCCTCGCGCAGTTCCTCCGCCGAGCAGGGACCGGTCGCCACCCCGATGCCGGGCACACCGGCGGTCCGGGCCGCGACCATGTCCGCCACGTGGTCGCCGACGTACCAGCGCACGCCGTGCTCGGTCAGCGCGGCCGCCTTGCCCTCGGCGAACAGGTCGCCGGCCAGCTCGTCGGCCGCCATGCCCAGGTGGGTGAGGTGCAGCTCGGCGAGTCTGCCCAGCTTGGAGGTGACCACGACGACACGCAGACCCTTTTGCCGTACGGCGGCGAGCGCCTCGTCCGCGCCCGGCGTGGGCACGGTCGGCGCGATCGCGTAGTCCGGATAGAGCCCGCGGTACGTCGTGACCGCCTCCTCGACCTGCTCGGCCGGGAACCAGTGACGCAGCTCCGTGCGCAGCGGCGGCCCGAGCCGGGTGACCGCGAGGTCGGCGTCGACGTACACGCCGGTCTTGTCGGTCAGCGCCCGGTAGGCCGCCCGGATCCCCGGCCGGGAGTCGATCAGGGTCATGTCCAGATCGAAACCGACCGCTGCCCTCACGCGGGGGTCGACGGGATGTACTTGAGGCGGTTGACCGGCAGCGGGAACGTCTGGTCGTCGCCGAACGGCGAGGGCGCGGCGGCGCGGTCCGACACGATCTCGGAGACGTGCATGTGGCCCTGGGGCGCGGCCGACTTGGTCTGGCGCGGACCGGCGCCACCCTCGACGGCGGTACCCGGCAACTTGTTCTGAGCGGCCACTGGTGTTCCCCTTATGCGTCCAACGAGAGAGGTAGTGAGCCAGCCCGCCGGGCTGGTCCCTTCAATATCGTCCCACGGCGGCTAGCGTTGAACACGATGGCCACCACATTCGCCGATCAACTCCGGTCACTCACCGACGAAGCTCTGGGCGCGCTCATTCAGCTGCGCCCGGACCTCGTCGTGCCCGTCCCCGCCGACGTCACCGCCCTCGCCGTTCGCGCCCAGTCGCGCGGCTCCGTCGCCCGCTGCCTCGACGGCCTGGACGAGTTCACCCTGCAGATCCTCGACGCGGCCCGGCTGAGCCGCTCGCCCGAGACCGCCCTCACCTCGGTCGGCGCCATCCTCGAGCTGGCCACCGGGGTGGCGGCCGACGACGTCCGGGTGGCGATCGACCGCCTCCGCGTCCGTTTCCTGCTGCACGGCCCCGAGGACGCGCTCGAGGTGACCGGCGCCGTGGACGAGGTCACCTCGCCCTATCCGGCGGGCCTGGGCCGCCCCGCCGACTTCCTCGATCCGCGCGCCGCCGCGCTCTGCGCGGACAGGGCCAAACTCCGCCGTACGGTGCTGGCCGCCCCGCCGGGTGCGCGCGCCGTGCTCGACCGGCTCGCCGCGGGGCCGCCGGTCGGCGCGCTGGGCCGCGGCTCGGTGGCGGAGGTCGCCGAGCCGGTGCGCTGGCTGGTGGAGCAGCACATCCTGGTGCCGATCAGCGAGGCCGGCCGCGCCCCGCGCCCCGACGGCGAGCTGGTGGAGCTGCCCCGCGAGGTGGGCATGCTGCTGCGCCGCGAGACCGGTCCGCTGGGCCCGCTGCGGCCGTTCCCGCCACTGCCCGAGGGCACGTCCCGCGATCCCAAGTCGGTCGACTCGGCCGGGGCGGGTCAGGCCATGGAGGCGGTACGCAGCGCGGACGCCCTGCTGGAGGCGCTCGCCGCCGAGCCCGCTCCGGTGCTTCGGGCCGGTGGCCTGGGCGTACGGGACCTCAAGCGCCTCGCCCGCACGGCCGGCCTGGACGAGGCGGGCGCCGCCCTGCTGCTCGAGATCACGCACGCGGCCGGCCTGCTCGGCGAGAGCGACGTCGCCGGGTCGGGCCGCTCCGTCACGGTGAGCCGCGCCACGGGTCCGGTGGACGAGATCTTCCTGCCGACCGGGGCGTACGACCTGTGGCGTGCCCTCAGCATCGCCCAGCGCTGGACGGCGCTGGCCCGCGCGTGGCTGATGATGACCCGCCAGCCGGGCCTGGTCGGGCAGCGCGACGAGCGCGACCGGCCGATCAACGCGCTCGCGCCCGACGCCGAGCGCGCCGGTGCCCCGCAGGCCCGCCGCGAGGCCCTGCTCGTGCTGGCCGACCTCGAAGCGGGCACGGCGCCCGCCGTCGACGAGGTGCTGGGCCTGCTCGCCTGGCAGAGCCCGCGCCGGTCCCGGGGCCGCGAGGCGGCGCATCGGGACGCGCTGTCCGGCGCCGCTCAGCTCGGCGTGACCGCGCTGGGCGCCATCACCTCGTACGGGCGCCTCCTGCTCGAAGACCCCGACATCGACGACAGCGATCCGCTCGGCGTGCGCCCCGCCGTCTCGGCCGAGGCGCCGGGCGACGCGGTCCGCTCGCTGGACGCCCTGCTGCCCGCCCCGGTCGACCACGTGCTGGTGCAGGCCGACCTGTCGGTGGTGGTGCCCGGCCCGCCCGAGCCGGAGCTCGCCGCCGAGCTGGACGTCGTCGCCGAGCCCGAGTCGGCCGGCGGCGCGAGCGTCTTCCGGGTGACCACGGCCAGCGTGCGGCGTGCGCTCGACGTCGGCTACACGGCCGCCGACCTGCATGCGCTCTTCCGGCGCCGGTCACGCACGCCGGTGCCGCAGACGCTGACCTACATGATCGACGACGCCGCCCGCAAGCACGGCGGCCTGCGCGCCGGGTCCGCCGGGTCCTACCTGCGCAGCGACGACGAGGCGCTGATCGCCGAGGTGCTGGCCGACAAGCGGCTCGGCGCGCTGGGGCTGCGGCAGATCGCGCCGACCGTGCTGGTCAGCCCGCTCCAGGTGGCGCGGCTGCTGGGCGGGCTGCGCGACGCCGGGTTCGCACCGGTCGCCGAGGACGCGGGCGGGTCGGCCGTGCTGAGCCGGCCCAAGGTGCGCCGTGCTCCGACCCGTACGTCGGTGGCGGCCCGAGCGGCCGACCAGGCCGGGCCGCCCACGCTCGCCGGGCCCCGGCTGGCCGGCGTGGTGGAGCAGATCCGCCGTGGCGACATCGCGACCCGCGCGGCGCGGCGAGCCCCGGTCGGGGTGCGCGCGGCGAACGGGCAGGGCGTGCGCGGCCTCACCCCGGTGCAGCAGCACGGCCAGGCGATGGCGGTGCTGCAACAGGCCGTACGGGAGAAGGCCCGCGTCTGGGTGGGTTATGTCGACTCGCACGGTGCGACGCTGTCGCGGCTGGTCAAGCCGGTCTCGTTGAGCGCCGGATACCTGCGGGCCGAGGACGAGCGCACCGAGACGCTGCACACCTTCGCGCTCCACCGGATCACGGCGGCGGTGCCCGAGGACGAGTGAGCGTGTCAGACTGGAGGGTCGTTGTTTGCTCTCCGGAGGGTGTGCACGTGAGCGGCGGACCGCTGATCGTTCAATCCGACAAGACACTTCTCCTCGAGGTCGACCATCCGGACGCCCAGGCCTGCCGGATGGCGATCGCGCCGTTCGCCGAGCTCGAGCGCTCCCCCGAGCACGTCCACACGTACAGGCTGACGCCCCTCGGTCTGTGGAATGCCCGCGCCGCGGGCCACGACGCCGAGAGCGTCGTCGACTCGCTGATCAAGTTCTCGCGCTACCCGGTGCCCAACGCGCTGCTGGTCGACGTGGCCGAGACCATGGACCGGTACGGACGGCTCCAGCTCGTCAACGACCCCAACTACGGCCTCGTCCTGCGCGGCCTCGACAGGATCGTGCTGGTCGAGGTGGCGAAGTCGAAGAAGCTCGCCGGCATGCTCGGCGCCAAGATCGACGACGAGACCATCGTGGTGCACCCGTCCGAGCGGGGCCGCCTCAAGCAGGCGCTGCTCAAGCTGGGCTGGCCCGCCGAGGACCTGGCGGGCTACGTCGACGGCGAGGCCCACGAGATCAGCCTGGCCGAGAACGGCTGGACGCTGCGCTCCTACCAGCAGGAGGCGGTCGACGGCTTCTGGGCCGGCGGCTCCGGCGTCGTGGTGCTGCCCTGCGGCGCCGGCAAGACGCTGGTCGGCGCGGCCGCGATGGCCACGGCCAAGGCCACCACGCTGATCCTGGTCACCAACACGGTGGCCGGCCGGCAGTGGAAGCGCGAGCTGATCGCCCGCACGTCGCTCACCGAGGAAGAGATCGGCGAATACAGCGGCGAGCGCAAGGAGATCCGCCCGGTCACCATCGCGACCTACCAGGTGCTCACGTCGCGCCGCGGCGGCGCCTTCACCCACCTCGACCTGTTCGGCGCCCGCGACTGGGGCCTGGTCATCTACGACGAGGTCCACCTGCTCCCCGCGCCGATCTTCCGGTTCACCGCCGACCTTCAGGCCCGCCGCCGGCTGGGCCTCACCGCCACGCTGGTGCGCGAGGACGGGCGCGAGGGCGACGTCTTCTCGCTGATCGGCCCCAAGCGCTACGACGCGCCGTGGAAGGACATCGAGGCGCAGGGCTGGATCGCGCCCGCCGAGTGCGTCGAGGTGCGGGTCACCCTGACCGAGGCCGAGCGCATGTCGTACGCGGTGACAGAGGCCGAGGAGCGCTACCGCGTCGCCGCCACCGCGCGCACCAAACTGCCGGTCGTGCGGGCCCTGGTCGACAAGCACCCCGGCGAGCAGGTGCTGGTCATCGGCGGTTACATCGACCAGCTCCACGAGCTCGGCGACTACCTCGACGCCCCGATCGTGCAGGGCTCGACGACCAACAAGGAGCGCGAGCGCCTCTTCGACGCGTTCCGCTCGGGCGAGCTGCGCACCCTGGTCATCTCCAAGGTGGGCAACTTCTCGATCGACCTGCCCGAGGCGGCGGTGGCGATCCAGGTCTCCGGCACCTTCGGCTCGCGCCAGGAGGAGGCCCAGCGCCTCGGCCGGGTGCTGCGCCCCAAGGCCGACGGCCGGCAGGCGCACTTCTACACGGTCGTCTCCCGCGACACCATCGACACCGAGTACGCGGCGCACCGGCAGCGTTTCCTCGCCGAGCAGGGCTACGCGTACACGATCGTCGACGCCGACGACGTGCTCGGCCCGCCACTTCCCCAGATCGACTGATAGTGCTCTTGGACACGGCGGTCGTATCTTGACCGTCGTGTGGGACGTCATCGTCGCGGAGCGGCTCGCCCTCGCCGACCTGCTCGACTCCTTGTCGCCCGAGGAGTGGAGCCGCCCCTCGCTGTGCGCGAGCTGGACCGTCCACGACGTGGCCGCGCACATGACGATGCAGCAGCTGGGCATCGCCGACGCGGTCGGCGTGATGCGGGCCTGGCAGGGCAGCATGGCCCGCACCACCCGCGAGGCGGCGCGCCGCCGGGCCGCCGCCCGGTCGCCCGCCCAGATCGTCGCCGAGATCCGCGAGACGGCGCCGCGGCACCGCCACTCGATCGGCGTCACCAAGCTCGAGACCCTGATCGACGTGCTCGTCCACACCCAGGACATCGCCCTGCCGCTGGGCCGCCGGCACGACATGCCCCCGGCCGCGGCGGCGGCCGCGACCACCCGGGTGCTCACGATGCGCTGGCCACCCCCGTTGCCGTCGACCCGCGTGCTGACGGGCTTCCGGCTGACGGCCACCGACATCGACTGGGCGCACGGCGACGGCCCCGAGGTGCACGGCCCGATGGCCGCGCTCCTGCTGGTCGCCACGGGCCGTCAGGTGGCGTTGCCGTCGCTGTCCGGTGAGGGTGCGGCCGGGCTGTCCGAGCGCCTGCGACTCAGCCGGTGATCGTGGGCACCGGGGCCGTGCGCTGCGGCGCCGGCGCGTCGTCGCTGCTGCTCCCCTGCGCGAAGAAGACCAACCCGCACAGCACGAAGAGGACCACCAGCGCCCCGGCCGCGACCAGGCCGATGAGGACCCAGTTGGTCGTCCTCGCGGGCGGTGCCGGCCGCGTGCCGGCCTCCTCGTGCGCGGCGGCGGCGATCGCCTCGGGGCTGCCCAGCCGCTCGAGAACCTCGATCACCTCGCCCTCGGCGCTGAGGTTGCGCTCCTCGCGCTCGGCGGCGATGTGCGCGGCCAGATCGGCGAGCAGCTCCCGGCGCTGGAGCACGGGCAGCCCGGCCAGCCGCTGATCAACCTCGCGAAGGTATTCGGCGACGACGTCGGTTTTGCTGGTCTTCATGCGGTCTCACCGGTCCCCACGAGTCGGTCCACGGTCTGTCGAAAGGAAACCCATTCGCTGCGGAAGTGCTCCAGCGCCGAACGCCCGGCCGCGGTCAGCCCGTAGTAGCGCCGGGGCGGCCCCGAGGGCGACTCGACCCACTTGCTCTCCAGCCACCCCGACCGGCGCAGGCGCGACAGCAGCGGATAGATCGTGCCCTCGCCGGCCGCCAGGTTGGGCTCGTCGCCAAGCCGGCGCACGATCTCGTTGCCGTAGCGGTCCTCGACCTCGACCATCGCCAGCACACAGAACTCGAGCGTCCCCCGCCGCAGCCCGGTCGACAACTCTCCCATGCGCCACACGGTACCTTGCGACGCAAGGTAGGTCCACCGCCCTCACTCCAGCGCGATCGGCTCGGGCAGTCTCCCCGCCGCCAGCGTGGCCTCCGCGGCGGCCAGCAGCTTCTCCCAGGCCGCGAACGAAAAGTCACCGCCGCGTCCATCATCGGCGTGATCGCGTCCAGGTCATCGTCATCGCCCGCCCCGAGAACGACGAACCGCCCCGCAAGCGCCAGCACCGGCCCCGGATGCCGAAGCGCCGGATCGACCACGGCCGCCGCACGCCCGATCAGATCGAGCTCGGCCCACCGCAGCGCGGCAGGGTTCCCCTCCCTCTCGGAACGCGGCCAGGTCGGCGGAGCGCGGCAGCCGAATCGGCGGATCGCCATCGCCCATGACTGCCCACGCCTCCAGCGGCCCGCGGTAGCACGGTGTGTCAGGTCGACCGAGGTTGAGATAGCCGGCCGTCGGACTCCGGCGAGGGGTAGAGCTCGGCCACGATCTTGAAGGAACTCCCGATGACCGAGCTGGCCATGCCGAGAGTCCAGATCGGCTGACGGCCCTCGTGGACGAACCGGTTCCGGATCTGCCTGCCGGCGTCGAGGATGTCCCCGAGGTAAGCGCTGACCATGCCTTTTTCGATGGCGAGCTCGATCAGCCATTGGAACGGCTTGGACCCGGCATCGAGCCGGAGCTTGAGAGCAGCCTCAACAGCTGTGATGGACCATGAGGCCGAGCAGGCGATCAACTCGTATGAGTAGAGCCCAAGAGAGAACATGTCCCGAGCCGCTTGACGACGTGATGATCCAGTCGGCGGTGGCTGCCGTCATACGCGCGTAAGTGATCTCTACCGGATGGTTCTCAAGACCTCGAATGTAAGCCCGACCCGGCTGGTGAGATTCGAGGCCTGACTATGCCGTGACGAAGCACGGTGCGCTACCACGTTCCAATCACGCGGCCGGCAGCACGGGCCCTTCCTCCAGCAAGTCCTCGAGCAGATCCCCGTGCTCCTCGACCCGCTCCAGAACCTCCTCGGCCCGATACTGCCGCGCCTCCTCGTCCCCCGTCGCGATCGCCTCGACCTCGTCCCAGGTCAGCGGGGTCGAGGCCGTCGGCTCCTCGCGGGCCCGCAGCGAATACGGCGTCACCGTGGTCTTCGCCGCCGCGTTCTGGCTCCAGTCGATGAAGACCTTGCCGGGGCGGATCGCCTTCGCCATCTTGGCGGTGATCGAGCCGGGGACCATCGCCGCCAGCTCCTCCGCGACCTTCTTGGCGTAGGCCGACACCACTTCGGAGTCCTGCGTCCCCGAGATCGGGCAGCACAACTGCATGCCCTTCTTCCCGGACGTCTTCGGGTACGCCCGTACGCCGTCGTCGGCGAGCCGGTCGCGCATCAGCACCGCCACCGCGCAGCATTCGCGCAGCGCCGCCGGCGCTCCCGGGTCCAGGTCGACCACCAGCAGGTCGGGATTCTCGCCGATGCGCCACTGGGGTGTGTGCAGTTCGAGCGCCGCCAGGTTGGCCAGCCACACCAGGGTCGCCAGCTCGTCCACCACGACGAAGTCGATCGTCTCGCGGCTCTTCGTCGAGCCGGGCACCGGCAGCGTCTCCAGACGCACCCATTCCGGCGTACCCCCCGGCTTGTTCTTCTCGAAGAAGTGGGCTCCTTCGACGCCGTTGGGGTAGCGGATGCGGGTGACCGCGCGACCGGCCAGGTGCGGCAGCATGACCGGGGCGATCCGCGTGTAGTAGTCGATGACCTCGCCCTTGGTGAAGCCGGCCGCCGGGTACATCACCTTGTCGAGGTTGGACAGCTCCAGGTCGCGGCCGTCGATCGAGACCGGGAACCGCTCACCGGCCATCCTCGTCCTCCTCCGCGCACTCCTGCGGTGTCTTGTCGTCACGCAACCGCAGGAACCGGGGGAAGCGCAAGCGCCCGTCCGGCGTGCGGTTGCCGTAGCGGACCTCGACCACCAGCTCCGGTCGTACCCAGTGGGCTCCTCGCGAATCCTCGCGGGGCACCGCCGCGTGCGCGAAGGGCGATTCGCGTACGGCCAGCGGCTCGAGCCTCGACAGCAGCTCTTTCTCGGCCACCGCCCCGATGCCGCCGCCCACCCGGCCGCGGAAGGCCAGCCCGTCCGGGGTGGGCACGCCGACCAGCAGGCCGCCGAGTTTGCGGGCGCCGGCGCGCCAGCCGCCGATCACGTAGTCGCCGGTCCGGTCGAACTTGACCTTGATCCAGTCGGGTGAGCGGGTGCCGGGCAGGTAGACCGAGTCGGTGCGCTTGGCAACCACGCCTTCCAGGCTGTTCTCGCGGGCGGCGGCCTCGGTCGCCGGCCCGTCGCCGAAGGCGGGCGGCACCATCCAGCGCGGCCCGGACAGCCCGAGCTCTTCGAGCTTCTCCCGCCGGGCGAGGTAGGGCAGGCCGGTGTAGTCCATGCCGTCGTAATAGAGCAGATCAAAGATCATGTACGTGATGGGCACGGTCGCCGCCAGCCGGGCCGCCTTGGTGCGGTCGCGGACGTGCATGCGCTCGGCCAGCGCCGTGAACGACGGGCGGCCCTTCGCGTCGAGCACCACCATCTCGCCGTCGAGCAGCGTGCCGTCGGGCAGGTGCAGGCCGGCGAGCTCCGGGTAGGCGGCGGTGACCACGGCACCGGATCGCGCGAACAGGTCGGGTGGACCGCCGGTGAAGAGCGCGAGTACGCGGACCCCGTCCCACTTGAACTCGTAGCTCCACTCCGGCCCGGCCGGCAGCGCGCCGGCGGTGGCGAGCATGGGAGACAGCGGCGCACCGGGCACCCGATCACCATAGGCAGGATCGAACACCTTACGCAGGCGTCTCACTAATGCCATTCTGATCAGGGGTTCTTCTCACGCGGGGGTATGGGAGGCGTCATGCGAGCGATCTGGAAGGGCGCCGTCTCCTTCGGGCTGGTGTCCATCGCCGTCAAGCTCTACTCGGCGACCGAGGAGAAGGACATCCGCTTCCACCAGGTGCACCGCACCGACGGCGGCCGCATCAAATACCAGCGCACCTGCTCGATCGACGGCGAGGTGGTCAGCTACGACGACATCGCCAAGGGGTACGACATCGGCGGCGGCGAGATGGTCATCCTGACCGACGAGGACTTCGCCGACCTGCCGCTGACCACGTCCCGGGCGATCGACGTGCTGGAGTTCGTGCCCGCCGAGCAGATCGACCCGATCCTGTTCGCCAAGACCTACTACCTGGAGCCGGAGGGGCAGGCCGCCAAGCCGTACGTGCTGCTGCGCGACGCCCTCCAGGACGCCGACCGGGTGGCGATCGTCAAGATCGCGCTGCGGCAGCGGGAGCAGCTGGCCACGCTGCGGGTGCACGAGGGTGTGCTGGTGCTCAACACGATGCTCTGGCCCGACGAGGTGCGCACCCCCGACTTCGGCTTCCTCGACGAGGACATCGAGACCCGCCCGGCCGAGCTGGCGATGGCCTCGTCGCTGATCGACTCGATGGCCGGCAGCTTCAAGCCGGAGGAGTTCACCGACAACTATCGCGCCGCGCTCCAGGAGGTCATCGACGCCAAGGTCGAGGGCCGCGAGGTGGTGCAGCCGGAGGAGGCCGAGGAGGCGCCGGCCGCCGCGGTCGACCTGATGGCCGCGCTCAAGGCGTCGGTCGAGCGCGCCAAGGCCGCCCGGGGCGAGGCTGCGGCACCGCCGGCGAAAAAGGCGGTGGCGAAGAAGGCCGCGGCCAAGAAAACCACGGCGGCGAAGAAGGCCACGCCCGTGAAGAAGGCGGCGAAGAAGTCCGCGTGATTAAAGTTGGCCCGTGGCATTGACGTGGTCTGAGTCTTACCTGGGCAAAGTACGCGCGAGCGTCGGCGACACCGACACGATCCTCTTCGTCGGCGCGCGCGGCGTGATCCTCGACGATCAGAACAGGCTGCTGCTCATCCAGCGGTCCGACAACCACCGCTGGGCGATCCCGGCCGGCGCGATGGAGCTCGGCGAGAGCATGGAGGAGTGCGCGGTCCGCGAGGTCTGGGAGGAGACGGGGCTGCGGGCCACCTCGCTCACGCCGTTCGCGTTCTACACCGCGTACACGTACACGAACGACTACGGGCACACGTACCAGCAGATCCTGATGTCTTTCAAGATCGACACCTGGGAGGGCGAGCTGCTGCGCGAGACCGAGGAGTCGGTCGACGCCGGCTTCTTCCCGCTCGACGCGCTGCCCGGCCCGAAGTCCTTCGTGATCGAGGAGACCCTCGCCGACCTCGCGTCGTTCCAGGCCACGGGCCGCCTCGTCCTGAAATAGGTCGCCTTTTCCCGGCGCGTGGTGCACGATCCGGCGAGTGCGCCTTGGCCTCGACCTCACCCCGCTCCACACCTCGCGCGACTACCGGTTCGTCTTCGCGGGCGGCTCGATCTCCGGTTTCGGGTCGTTCATCACGTACGTCACGATCCCGTTCCAGGTCGCCCACCTGACGAACGACCCGCTCATGGTGGGCCTGCTCGGCGTCTGCGAGCTGGTGCCCCTGCTGGTCATGGCGTTCGTCGGCGGCGCGCTCGCCGACTATCTGGACCGGCGCCTTCTCGTGCGCGGCGGCGAGTTCGCCCTGGCCGCGCTCACCGCGGTCCTGCTGGTCAACGCCCTGTCCTCGACACCACACCTCTGGCTGCTGTACGTGGTCGCGGCGCTCACCGCCACCGTCGACGGCCTCCAGCGCCCGGCCCTCGAAGCGATGGTTCCCCGCCTCGTGCGCCCCGAGGAACTGCCCGCCACCATGGCGCTCCAGTCGCTCGGCATGCAGATAGCCCAGCTCGGCGGCCCGGCCCTCGCCGGCATCCTGATCGCCTCGGTGGACCTCGCCTGGGTGTACGCCTTCGACCTGCTCACCTTCGCCGTGTCGCTGACATGCCTCACGCTGGTGCGCGCCGTGCCCCCGCCGCCCGACGCGGACCGCCCGTCGCTGCGCGCGGTGGTCACCGGCCTGCGCTACGCCCGGTCGCGTCCCGAGCTGCTGGGCACGTACCTGGTCGACATCAACGCCATGTTCTTCGGCATGCCGCAGGCCCTCTACCCGTTCCTCGCCACCCAGCTGGGCGGCCCCAGAGTGCTGGGCCTGCTCTACGCCGCCCCCGCCGTCGGCTCCCTGCTGGCCACGCTCGGCAGCGGCTGGACGGGCCGCGTCCACCGCCACGGCCTGATGGTCATCATCGCCGCGGCCCTCTGGGGCGCCGGCATCATCGGCGTCGGCCTGTCGAACACCCTCTGGCTGACCCTGCTCTGCCTGGCCTTCGCCGGCGCCGCCGACATGGTCTCCGGCATCTTCCGCTCGATCATCTGGAGCCAGACCATCCCCGACCACCTGCGCGGCCGCCTGGCCGGCATCGAGATGCTGAGCTACACCACGGGCCCCCTCCTGGGCCAGCTCCGCTCGGGCGCCATGGCCCGCACCCGCCTCGGCGTGACCGGCTCCATCTGGGTCGGTGGCGTCCTCTGCGTGGCCGGCACGGCGGCCCTCGCGCTGGCTTTGCCCCGTTTCCTCCGCTACGACGGCAAGGACGGCATGGCCTTCAAAAAAGCCGCCGACGAGGCCTGGTCCGCGGCAGCCGCCAACCGCGCTACGGTGTGACCTCTGACTCCGCGCCACCGACTTCACGGATGAAGGACTCATGGCCGAGGGCGATTCCCCCACCGTCGCGCGCCGGCGCGTGCGCCTCGCGATCCGCGAGGCGCGGGAGGCCGCCGAGCTGCTCCAGAGCCAGGTCGCCGAGGAGATGGAATGGTCCCTCAGCAAGGTGATCCGCATCGAGAACGGCGACGTGTCGATCTCCATCAATGATCTGCGTGGTCTCCTCGGTCTGTTCGGCGTGCGCGACAAAGAGACGGTCAACGCTCTTCTCGCAGACGCGCGGATCGCGCGCACACGAAACCGCCCGCAACCGAGCTGGTGGCAGGAGCCCCGGTTCCGCGACCAGATGTCGGACTCCCTGCGTGTCTACATCGAGTACGAGTGCGAGGCCTCGGAGATCCGCTCCTTCGCGATCTACTACTTGCCAGGCGTGCTGCAGACACCGGAATACGGCGCAGCGTTGACTGGCATGTGGCTGGACGAGGAACCCGGCTTCACGCAGGAGAAGATCGATACCCTGATCGAGGCCCGCCGGCTTCGACACGAAGCCCTGATCGCTCGTGCCGGATCGGTTCGCGTCTACCTCGTTCTCGACGAGTCGGTGCTGCACAGGCCCATCGGCGGTCCAGGCATCTTCGCCGGGCAGTTGCGGCTGCTTCTTGACCTCTCCGCGCGCGGCATCCTCAAGATCCGCATGCTTCCCTATGACCTCAACGTCGCCATTGCCAACAACGGCAGCTTCGACCTCATGCTGGTTGGTGCCGACCGTGAGGCCGGCGAGGTGTTGTACCGCGAGAACGGCACTGGCGACGAAATGATCGAGGACCGTCGCACCACCCGGCGGCACCGCGCGCGTTTCGAGCAGCTTTGGCAAGCGGCTTCGACCGAAAGCGACACGATCAAGTTCATCAAGCAGCGCATCGCGGCTCTCGAGGCGCGCGTCGCGTGAGGCTCACCGTTCCTTCGCGTCCGCGGAACCCGGCAAGGGCTTGACCGCGCCCCCCAGTGAGATCGACACGACCAGGAGCACCGCCACCGCGACCAGGGCGTTCTTCACCGTCACGTGGTCGCCCAGGAAGCCGATCAGCGGCGGCCCGCCCAGGAAGGCGCAGTAGCCGATCGACGCCACCACGCTCACCCGCGCCGCCGCGTGGGCCGGGTCGTCCGCCGCCGCGCTCATGCCGACCGGGAAGCCCAGGGACGCGCCGAGGCCCCACAGCAGGGCGCCGACGAAGGCGACCGGCGTGTTCGGCCCGAGGATGTAGAACGCCAGCCCGACCAGGGAGACCGCCGCCAGGACGCGCACCACCGGCACCCGGCCGTAGCGGTCGAGCAGCGGCGGGCCGAACCAGCGGCCGGCCGTCATCGCGGCCAGGAAGACCGCGAAGGCGAGCGTGCCGACGGCCGCCGAGGCGCCGTGGCTGTCGATCATCGAGACGCTGATCCAGTCGATGCCGGCGCCCTCGGTGAAGGCGAAGGCCAGCACGAAGACGCCGACCAGGATGGTTCGCGGCTCGCGCCACGTGGTCAGCGCCCGCGACAGGCGGCTCTGCTTGGTGAGCAGCGCCGGGTCCGAGGGCACCACGTCGTCGTCGGGCACGCCGTGGTCGTCCGGCCCGAAGGCCCGTACCGAGAGAACCACCACCACCGCGATGACGACCGCCGTGACCGCCAGATGGGCCGTGACCGAGATGTCCAGCGCGACCGCCGCCGCGCCGACGAGGGCGCCCGCGACCGTGCCGACGCTGAAGCCGGCGTGGAAGCGCGGCATGATCGCCTTGCCGAGGCGCCGTTCGACGATCGCGCCCTGGACGTTCATGCCGACATCCCAGGCGCCGTTGGCGAAGCCGAAGACGAACAGGGACAGGACGACGGGCAGCACGCCGAACTGGTAGCCGATCGCCACGCCGACCATGGCGACGCCGAGCACGAGCCCCATCGCGCCGACCGTCCGCCGGGAGCCGAAGTGGGACACGATCTGGCCGGCGAGCAGCAGCGACACGATCGAACCGGCGGCCAGCGAGAGCAGCACCAGGCCGAGCCGCGACGGGCTGAGGCCGAGGGCGTCGCGCACCTGCGGGATCCGGGCGGCCCAGCTGGCTGCTGCGACGCCGGCGAAGATGAAGGCGAGGTAGACGGCACGGGTGGCCGCCCGCACCTCGGGCGCGGTCTGCGCTGTCGCGGTCACTCAGAGACCCCCAGGAGGCGGCGGACGATCGTGCGGGTCTCCGCCGGCTCGAACGGCGCGGTGGAGAGGGTGCGGTGCATGACGAGGCCCTCGATGAGCGCGTCGATGCCGCGCGCCGTCACCGGATCGACGAAGCGTTCGAGCACCGTGCGTGAGCGGCGCATCCACGCCTCGGTCACGCTGCGCAGGGCCGGGTCGCGCAGCGCGGCGAGGTAGAGCTCGTACGAGACCACCCAGTCCCGCGCGGTGCCCCCGGCGTCCCCGTTGATCAGCGCGGCCACCGCGTCGGCGAACCCGTCGAGGTCGCGCACGTCGGCGAAGTGCGCCTCGTAGCGCGGCGACATCTGCTCGGACAGCCGCCGGAAGGCCTGGGCGAGCAGGTCGTCGATGCTGTCGAAGTGGTACGTGATGGAGCCGAGCGGCACGTCGGCGGCGGCCGCGATGCGGCGTGACGTGGTGCCGGCGACGCCGTGGTCGGCGACCACCTCGATCGCCGCGTCGATGATGCGGCTCTTGCGCTCGGGGTCGTAGCGGCGCGGCGAGCGCGCGGCGGGCACCGTGGTCACGGCTCCACCTGCCGGATCACGCGGGCCGGATTGCCCACCGCGACGACATTCGGTGGCAGGTCCTTGGTGACGACCGCGCCGGAGCCGACCACCGTGTTCTCACCGATGGTGACGCCGGGGAGCACGATCACGCCGCCGCCGAGCCACACGTTGTCGCCGATCACGATCGGGGTGGCGGCCTCCCACTTGTCGCGCCGCGGGCCCGCGGCCACGGGATGCCAGGCGGTCAGCAGCTGCACGTTCGGCCCCATCTGCACGTCGTCGCCGATGGTGATCCGGGCGACGTCGAGGCAGATCAGCCCGAAGTTGGCGAAGGTGCGTGCGCCGACGAAGGTCTGGTAGCCGTAGTCGCAGCGGAACGGCGGGCGGATCTCGCTGTCCTCGCCGAACGCGCCGAGCAGCTCGGTGAGCAGCTTGCGGCGCAGGGTGCCGTCCGCCGGGTCGGCCTGGTTGAGGCGGTGGGTCAGGGTGGCCGCGTGGAGCATCTCGCGGGCAAGGTCGGGATCGTCGGCCTGGTACAGCTCGCCGGCCAGCATCCGGTCGCGCATGGAAGCCATGCGTACGATCGTACATAAATTGCTGGATAGAATGCCGCGGTGATCGCGGATGTTGTGGTTGTCGGCGGGGGCCCGGCGGGATCGTCGGCGGCCCGCGCGGCGGCGACGGCGGGCGCCCACACGATCGTCCTCGAACGAGCCGAGCATCCCCGCTACAAGACCTGCGGCGGCGGCCTGATCGGCACGTCCCTCGGCATCGCCCGCGAGCACATCGACGTCCCCGGCCGCGACACCATCGGATCGATCACCTTCACCCGCGACGGCCGCCGCCCCTTCACCCGCCACTCGACCGGCCGCCCGGTGCTCACCATGGTCCGCCGCGACGACTTCGACCTCGCCTGGTCCAAGGCGGCGGCGGCAGCGGGCGCCGTCGTCCGGCAAAACTCGCAGGTCCGCGCGATCGACCAGGACGACACGTCGGCCACCGTCACCCTGGCCGACGGCGAGCGGATCACCGCGAGGGCCGTGATCGGCGCCGACGGCTCCGCGGGCATCACCTCGCGCTACGTCGGGGTCACCCTCGACCAGCAAGATCTCGGCCTTGAGGTCGAGCTGGCCGCCACCGAGGCCGACCGGGCCGCGTGGCGTGGCCGGGTGCTGCTCGACTGGGGACCCTTCCCCGGCTCGTACGGCTGGGTCTTCCCCAAGGACGACGAGCTGACCGTCGGCGTGATCATGGCGAAGGGCAACGGCGCCGAGACCAAGCGCTACCTGGGCGCGTTCCTCCGGCAGCTGGGCCTCGACGGCCGCGAGGTCGTGCGCGACTCCGGCCACCTCACCCGCTGCCGCCGTCCCGACTCCCCGTTGCGCCGCGGCCGCGTCCTGGTCGCCGGCGACGCGGCGGGCCTGCTCGAACCCTGGACGCGCGAGGGCATCAGCTACGCGCTCCGCTCCGGATCATGGGCCGGCGAGGCCGCCGCGAGCGACGATCTCGCCGCCTACGAGCGTCGCGTCGCCGACGATCTCGCCACCGAGATGGCCGCGGGCCGACGCCTGCTGGGCGCCTTCTCCCGCCACCCCGCCCTGGTCCACTTCCTGATGGCGACGCCGCTGGGCTGGCGCGCCTTCGAGACCTTCTGCCGCGGCGACCTGTCCATGGCACGCGTCGTCCAGCGCCCGGCAATCCGCGCGCTTCTCCGGCTTTTCAGGGCATAAAGACCCTTCAGTACGCCTTTTCGCAAGGCTGGGCGATCCTCACGCCGGCTCGGTGGGGGCCGGGCTCCTCACCGCCTTCCGGGTTGTCCCGCGGGGCTTCCCGGCTCGCGGGCTTCGCCCGCATCGCCCTCCGGCAGCGGCCGGCGCGGCCACGGCGCCCACAGCACCGGCGCCGCGAAGCCGCTGCGCCGGGCCTCCCGGGCGTCCTGCCTGGTCAGCGGCCCCTCGCGGCGGCCGTTGACGCCGACACCGATCAGCCGGGTCTCATACCAGGAGCCGCCCACGCCGCGGCGCACCCTCTCCCACAGACCGCCCTCGACGAGCGCGTAGGCCTGCGTCCGGAGGACGTCGGCGAGTTGGTGAGGATCTTCGTCGCAGACGTCGCACCCGCAGGCGGGCAGCACCTCGGTCCACCATCTGCCCAGGCGAACGGTGAGGCCCGGGTGATCGGTGAAGGCGATGGCGAGAGGCGCGGCGGCGGGAGTCCGCGGCATGAGCCGCTCCATCCGCACCAGCGCGTCAGCCGGCCCAAGCAGCTCCTTGGTCTCCCGGCGGTCGACCATGTAGCGCTTGTCCAGCTCGTCCAGCAGCGCCTCAGCCACGTCGTGCAAGACGGCGAAGCGGGCGGCGCCTGTTACGTGCGGGTCGGCCCTCACTCGCGCAGTATGCCGCTCTCGGCCCGCGGCAAACCAGCGGATCGGCCGGATCCCGCCTCATTCGAAGGAGAGCTCGCCCCGCTTGACACCCTCGATGAACGCCCTCCACTCCGAGGGCGTGAACGAGAGGACAGCTCCTCGAGGATCCTTCGAGTCGCGAACCAGGATGTTGTCGCCTGCCCGAGCCACTTCGACGCAGGTCCCGCCGGAGCAATGTCTCGAGCGGTGCCATCGCAGTTCTTCGGTCCGGTAGATCATCTGCACACCTCCGTGCCGGTTCCCGCAGTCCACGTTAAGGGACTGTTTCGGGGTCCGGCAGGAATGAATGCCGCGGGCTCGGCGGGAATGCAGCTTATGTCGCCAAAGTGCGGGGAATTTATCCCGGTCCATACGGATTGGGCCGTATTGCGGAGCACGGGCAGAGTCGGCTAGCCGACACTCTCTATAGACCGCCCTGCGTAGGGCCCCACGCAGGGCGGCGGTGGTGCGCAACTATCAAAAACTGAAGTCGCCGGCCTTCACGCCGTCGACGAACGCGAGCCACTCGTCCTGCGTGAACGAGTGCGGGGGCAGCTCGGGGTTCTTGCTGTCTCTGATCAGGTACTGGCCGTCGACCTTGGCAACCTCGACACAGTTGCCCGCGGCACACCGGCTGCTCCGGCGCCACTGCGGCGCCACAAACTCGCGCATCTCTACTCCTGTGGTTTCAAGTAACAAAGAAAAGGTTCAACTTTTAACGGTTCGGAGGGTTGGCCTCGAGTTCGTCTATGCGCTTCTGAACGAAAGCAGTTGTGTCGCCTTCGCTGTCGGCGGCTCGCCAAAGTTGATCAAAACGTTTGCGATGTCGCGCGGTATCAGGGCGGGTCTCGACGATCTCGTCGCTCACGCCGTTCTCGCGATACATGATCTCATTGATTGACCGCCCGACGCCCACGGTTGCCAGTTCAAAGCTGCCGTTGTTGGCGATCGCGATCTCCAGATTGAACGGGAGCATGCGCATCCGGAACAGCCCGCGCTCGGACAGCTCGATCAGCTGGCGCAACTGCTGGATGAAGGCGGCCTGGCCACCGAACGAGCGCAGCAGCACCGACTGATCGAAAAGGACCATGTAGTCCAGCGAGTCGCCGCGGCGCAGCAGCGCCTCGCGGCGATGGGTGCGCGCCTCGACGAGGGCGTCCACCTTGTCCTGGGAGAAGTCGGCCTCCTCCGTCCACGTTCCGGTCAACGCCAGCCCGTACTCCGGGGTCTGCAGCGGACCGGGAACGTAGAAGATGTTGAACGAGCGCAGCTGCGACGCTTCCGCCTCGTACTCCACGAACTTGCGGAAGCTCTCCGACATCTGGTCGCGGAAGCGCTCCTCCTGCCACCAGACCGTCTCGGCCTTCTGCCGCGTGCGCGCTATGCGCGCGTCGGAGAGCAACGAGTTGACCTTGGTCTTGTCGCGGACGCCGAGCAGCCCGAGCAGGCCGCGAAGGTCATTGATCGAGACGGTGACGTCACCCTTCTCGATGCGAATGACCTTGCTGGTCGACCACTCCATCTCCTCGGCCACCTGCAATTGGGTGAGACCGGCCGCCTCGCGAGCCTCGCGTAGCGCGATGCGTACGCGCAGGCGTGCAATAGTCGGCGAATCGCCCTCGGCCATGAGTCCTTCATCGTTGAAGCGGTGGCGTGGATGGGTCGGTGCAGGATGCTACCTCGCTGATTGCCATCTGGCCATCAGCGAGGCGGCTTATTCTTACGTCCTATCAGAACGACCGGAGCGGGGTGCGGTTTTGATCGAAATCTCCCCGTCACCCCGCAGGGGCCGTCAGGCGGCGGCGAACCGGAGGTCGCCCGCCGAGGGGCGAGCGTCCTCCATGGCCCTCCGCAGGGCGCGCTTGACCTGGTTGAACTGCCTTTCCTCGGTGCAGGAGTAGAGCACCACGTCGACACCGCGGTAGCGGGCGCGCAGCTCCCACGCGCGGTTGCGCCGGAACATCGACGGGAGGGTGCAGGCCACGGGAACCGTCACGGCGACCAGACCGATCGCATAGGCGTGCGGAGGCTCGAGCACCGTCCAGCCGGCACCGATCACCCCAACGGTGACAGCCGCGGCTACAGAAACTCGTACGGGTGAGGACGACTCGGCTACTGCCCGCAGCTGGCCGACGTTACGGAGATCGCGGACCGAGTAGCTCCGCACCGGCGTCGTCCGCCAGATGAAGTACTCGTCGGTCACCACGGCGTCGGGCCCACGGTAGTAGGTGCGTTTGCTCATGGCGCACTCCTCTCGGGTGGGGCTTGCGAGGAGAGGAAAAGCGCGCCACGATGGGCACTAGAGACGGATTGATCCTCACCCTCGCTGCTGCTTGATCGGTGCTGTTGCTTGATCGGTCTGTTGCTTGATCGGTTAATCGGGCACGCAGCAAGTGCAGAGGCAGGAACGGCACCCGGTTGCCGCCGGGTGCCGTTTGTTTGTCTTCCCTTCTTTGTCTCCGCCCTTGGTGCTCTGTTAGTAGTAGAGCACGCCACACGGCTGTCCGCTACACATCAATCTGCCATGTTGCAGATTGCGTACAAGCCGACTGCGGCGAGAGGCCCGTCACTCCGGCCGTGTTGCGGCGTTTCATTGACGAACGGGCCGGGTAGGCCACCGAGGGATGCCACTGTCGTACCTGTGAAAACGCAGGTGGAAGGGCGATGAACCCGCATGGAGAGCCGACTCAAGATCGCGGGCCAGGCGGTGCAACCCATCCTGGTGATGTTCCCGTTGGGCTTGTTCGCAATGGCACTGATCTTCGATACCGCCAACCTGCTCGGTGGCCCCGACATCCTCGGCGCACTGGCGTACTGGAACATCGTGGCCGGCCTGGTGGGCGGCATCCTCGCCGCGGCAGCCGGCGCCATTGACCTCGCCTTCGTCCGCCGCGCCGCGGCGAAACGCCTCGGCGTGCTCAGGGCTCTGCTCAACATGGGCGTCCTGATCTTGTTCGCGGTCATTCTCATGGTCCGCGTCGGCAACCCCGACCGCACGGCGGGAGCCGGCCTCTATTTCCTCGAACTGCTCGCCGTCGCGATCTCCGGCTTCGGCGCCTGGTTCGGCGGCGAACTGGCCAACGGCCGCACCCCCGCGTTTGCCCGCGCCGCCGTGGGGAACCGCGGATATTGATCGATTCCGTACGACGAAAGGGGCAACCGGAATGACCACCTCCATCAAGGGCAAGCGCGTTGCCTTCCTGGCGACCGACGGCGTGGAAGAGGTCGAGTACACCGAGCCCCGCAAGGCCGTGGAAAAGGCCGGCGGCACGGCGGAGCTCCTCTCCATCAAGGACGGCGAGATCCAGGCCGTCGACCACATGGACAAGGCCGGCACCTACAAGGTCGAAAAGCCGGTCAAGGACGCCGACCCCGCCGACTACGACGCCCTCGTCCTCCCCGGCGGCGTGGCAAACCCCGACTTCCTGCGCGCCGACCCCGACGCCGTCCGCTTCGTCCGCGACTTCGTCACCGCCGGCAAGCCGGTAGCCGCCATCTGCCACGGCCCGTGGACCCTGGTCGAGGCAGGCGTGGTCAGCGGTCGCACCCTGACAAGCTGGCCCAGCCTCCGAACCGACCTGGCAAACGCCGGCGCCACCTGGGTGGACGAAGAAGTCTTCGTCGACGACCGCCTGATCACCAGCCGCAAGCCGGACGACCTCCCGGCCTTCTGCAACGAGCTCCTGACAACGATCGCCAAGGCGGCATAGCGGAGTCCCGAACGCCGCTGTCAGACGAAGCAAGAAGCCCAGGTCTTTGACCTGGGCTTCTTGCGCTTCGACCAAAACCGCACCCCTCCGCGTCCGTTCTGACCGAGAGCTTGAGGGAGGCGGTGCCGCTCCGGACCACTGGGCCCGCGCGTCACCCGCCGAAAAGGACCACCTCACTGCGGCATGTCATCAAGGAGAGCGATATGGCTACGGCAATCACCCCACCGGGCCACACCCAGGCACAAGACAACCATCACGGCGATGTGATCAAGAAATTGCTCGGCGTCGCCGGGGCCGCGGTCATGGTGACCCTCGGCGCGGTCGCCACCGGCGTGATCGTTGGCGGGCCGGCCTATGTAGCACTTGGAGTACTGGCCATACTGGTGGCCGGGTCCGTCATCTCAGTGTTGATCTACCTGGTGCGTCACTGACCCGCGGACGGATCAGGCCGCCATCTTCTCTGCGGCCTGGGCGTTGCCCACCGCTACACCCGGGCCTGCTTGCTTTCCGTCACGCGGTTGACGCCGCGAGCGGTCCGGCGCGCTGCGACGATCGACTCCGGATCCAGGCCTACCGGGATCTCGCCGGTCCCGTCGAGCACCCGGCGAACATCATCGGCTCCCCCATCGCGCGTCGCATGACCCGGCAACGATCGTGTGCCCGCGATCAAGCTTCACGCCGGCCGGCACACGGCGGCCACGATCCTGATTGCGTTGGAGCAGGGGATCGAGGTGGTGCAGGAGCTCCTTGGCCACTTCGGATGCGCGGACCACGCGCGGCTACGTTCACATCACGTCGACGATGGCGCACGCGGCTACTCAGCGTATTGGCGGGCGGTGTTCGGGGAGACGGCGAAGAGCAAGTACACCCTGAGGTGCACCCTTGATCGTGGCCGGAGACATGAAGAAGGCCCGTCGAGCCTGGCGAATTGCCTGGTCAACGGGCCTTCTTTACCCGGAGCCGCCTGTCGGAATCGAACCGACGACCTACGCATTACGAGTGCGTCGCTCTGGCCGACTGAGCTAAGGCGGCAACGATGACCAATCATACGCCACCGATCCGTGGGCTGTCTGGCGGGTCCGCTGTAATCGGACAGGGAAGCTGTCGTACGGCGGGACTAGTGTGCCTGGCGTGACCGACGATCACCCGCGGCCGGAGCCGCACGGGCAGGTTGTGCCTCGGCGGCCGGCCAGCATGGATCCTCGTGAGCTGGGCTTCACGCCGCAGCGGCCGGTGGGGTGGCTGGCGCCGTTGCTGCTGCTCAGCACGGGGTTGCGGGCGCTGCTGGCCATCCTGTTCGGCGCCTACCTCGACAAGCGGGAGCTGCAGAACTCGCTCGACGGCGGCTGGTTCGACCACTCCAAGACGGCCGATGGTGAGCTGTGGCTCGACTACGTGGCCGACCTGGGGGACGGTTTCCATCCGACCTACTCGGTGGCGTACCTCTTGGCGCAGCCTGCCCTGCGGGTGGGTGACGCGACGCTGCCGCGCGGGCGGCTGCTGCTCATGGGTGGGGACCAGGTCTATCCGCTGGCCAGCGGCGACGGGTACGAGAGCCGGATGAAGGGGCCCTATCGCGCGGCCCTTCCCGAGCCGCCGGCCGAGGGGCTGCGGCCGACACTGTTCGCGCTTCCGGGCAACCATGACTGGTACGACGGGCTGACGGCGTTCCTGCGCTTGTTCGCTCGCCGGAAGGACGGGCACATCGGGGGCTGGCGTACGGAGCAGCGGCGCTCGTACTTCGCGGTCAAGCTGCCGTCGGACTGGTGGCTGTTCGCGATCGACGAGCAGTTCGGGGCGTACATCGACGATCCGCAGTTGCTCTACTTCGAAAAGGCGGCGCGGGGTCTCGGGCCGGGCGACCGGGTCATCCTCATGACGCCGTCGCCGAAGTGGGTGAAGGCGGCCGACGACCCGAAGGACTACGACGCGGTCGACTACTTCGTCCGGACGATCGTCGCGCCGCGTGGGGCCTCCGTGCGCGTCATGGTCTCCGGCGATCTGCACCACTACGCGCGTTTCAGCGACGACGAACGCGAGCTGATCACCTGTGGCGGCGGAGGCGCGTACCTGGTGGGCACTGCGCAGTTGCCCGACAAGCTGGTGGTGCCGCCCGAGGGAACCCTGACCCGCAACCGGAGTGTGAGCAGGACCTATCCGTTCCGCAAGGCGTACCCCGACGCGGCGGCTTCGAGGCGGATGGGCTGGGGCGTGTTCCATCGGGTGCCGACCCGCAATCCGGGGTTCCTCACCATGCTGGGCATCATCAACACGCTGACCATGCTGGCGATGACGGGCGCCGTGGGGCAGGGCGACATCTTCCGCCGGCTGTTCAGCATCCCGCTGGTCTTCATGCTGGCGGTGATCCTGGCGGGCACGGTGCTCTTCGCCCAGCCACCCGGCGCCGACAAGCCCAAACACTCGCGGCATTGGCTCCTGGGTCTGCTGCACGGCTTCGCCCAGATCGCGCTGGCCGCCGGGGGCACCTGGGTGTGGCTGCGGCTGCCGTTCCACGACTGGCAGTGGCCGGGGCCGCTGGTGGTCGCGGCGGTCGCCTACCTGCCGGTCGGCGGTTTCGTGGCCACCCAGCTGTGCGCGCTCTACCTGCTGATCGCGAGCCGGTTCGACGTCAACGTCAACGAGCTGTTCGCGGGCCAGGGCATCGAGGACGCCAAGAGCTTCCTGCGCATGCACATCGACCGCGACGGCACGCTGACCATTCACCCGATTGGCGTCGACAAGATCTGCCGGAAGTGGCAGCCCGACCCGGAGGGCGCGCCGGACGACCCGTGGCTACGCCCGGCCGAGCCGCTCACGCCTCACCGCATCGAGGACCCGATCAAGGTGAGGTAGCCGGCGGCCGCCCGCCCACGCCCACCTCACCCGCGCCGTCGTCGCCATCACCCTCACCCCGCCGTCGAACGGAGGAGAACGCGGGTGTTGCTCGCGATCGTCGCCGTGTCGGTGGCCCGTGGGTCAGCTGTAGCGCTCCTCGTGGGCCTGGCGGGGGCCGCAGACGGAGGCGCGGCTGCACGAGCAGCGGGAGCCGTCGGCGTCCATCCGGACGACGACGGCGTCTCGCGGGACGCTGTGCGCCACGACGCGGCCGTCGCCCTCGGGGGTGGTGACGCGGCTGCCGACAGCGGGGGCCGAGGCCTGGAACTTCTGGTACAGCGGGTGCTCGTACTTGAGGCAGCACATGAGCCGGCCGCAGGCGCCGGAGATGCGCAGCGGGTTGAGCGGCAGGTCCTGGTCCTTGGCCATGCGGATGGTGACCGGCTCGAAGTCGGTCAGGAACGTGGCACAGCACAGGTCGCGGCCGCAGGAGCCGATGCCGCCCTGGACACGGGCGGAGTCGCGGGCGGAGAGCTGCCGGAGCTCGACGCGGCAGTGCAGGGTGGCGCCGAGGTCCCGTACGAGAGATCGGAAATCGACCCGATGCGGCGCGGTGAAGTAGATCGTCGTGCGCGCGCTGCTGCCGCCGGTCTGGTCGAGCACGTGGTCGACGGCGACGACCTTCATCGGCAGCTCGTGCGCCTTGATCAGCTTTTTGGCGGCGACCTTGGCCTCGGCCTTGCGTTTGCGGAGCAACTCGTCGCGACGGAGATCGTTCTCGTCGGCGATGCCGGCGACCTTCGGGAAGCCCGAGGTGTCGTCGCTCACCCACTGCGCCGCCCAGACGCACTCCGCCACCTCGGGGCCGTCGTCCGTGGGCACGAGCACACGGTCGCCGACCTGGGGCGAGAACTCGCCCGGGTCGAGGTAGTAGAGGCGGCCGTAGCGGTTGAAGCTGACCGCGCACAGCATGCCCATGGTCACCACCCTACGACTTCGGCGAGCGCGTACCAAATGCCTGTTTTGGGCTACCCGGCAGGGTTGTCGCATAGATGCAGCACAACCGCCCGAATCGACCTTCGTTGGGCAGACCCGTAGACGTCGCTCAACACGGATCACTTCGGGAGGGAACTGCCCATGACGCCCGCTAGATCGCTGGCAGCCAGTGTCGTCGCGCTCGGATTCACGGGCGCGCTGAGCGCTCCGCAGCCCGCGTTCGCCGCGCCCGCACCATGCGAGCGGGCGGAGAGCTACGCCGCCCAATCCGGCGCCGAACTGCTGAGGATCAACAAGCTCGCCATGCGGGTGCCGGAGGTCCGCTACAAGAAGTCGAGGCCGGCGACGGAGAGCGCCGGCGCGACGAACGGCGTGCTGGGGACCGTGGAGGACCCGCTGCCGAGCCCGGAGGACAGCGACACGCTGAGCGAAGGCATCGGGATGCTGGGTACGGCGGTGCTGGGCCCGCTGAGCCCGCAGCCCAAGGCGGCCCCGGGCACGGACGGCGAGGCGGACGTGGTGCCACCGGCGGACGGGGTGACCGGCCGGCTGGGCGATGCCGCCGAGCGCAGCGGCGATCTCGTGGGTGGGCTCGCGGGCGGCTCGGGAGCGCGCAGCTCGGGGTCGGGCGGCTCGGGGTCAGGCAGCTCGGGGTCGGGCGGCTCGGGGTCGGGCAGCTCGGGGTCGGGCGGCTCGGGGTCGGGCAGCTCGGGGTCAGG
>NZ_BOMI01000130.1 GCF_016862115.1 Paractinoplanes deccanensis | reverse complement strand
CAGCTCGGGACCGGACGGCACGCGGTCGGGCGGCTCTCGCGGGCAGAGCGGTGCCGGGCAGATGACCGGATCCGACAAGTCGGGTTCGCGGCATTCCGATCCCGCCGCGCCCTCGTCGGACAAAATGGACTCTGATGACCCCGGCGCCGACGGCGGGGATTCTGGTGCGGACGGGCGCTCGGGTCTCGGGCGCTCGGGTCTCGGGCACGGCGCGGACGCGACGGAAAGCGCCAAGAGCGCCACGTTGTCCGATGTGGGCGTCGGCGAGGCGCGCACCGTCATGATCGCCGAGGCCAAGACCGCTTCGGCCGCGTACGGACGGATGCTCGACGGCCTGACCGAGGGCAACGGCTCGCTGAGCAAGCCGATCCTGCAGAAGGCGCCGCCGACCAACGCGAAGGCGGCGGAGCGGCCGACCTCCGCCGGCAAGGCGGGCCCGCTCCGGCTCGGCGACGGGCGGCTCAGCGCGCACGCTCAATGGGATCCCGCCATGGCGTGCGGCCGAGCCGTCGGTGAGACGTCGCGCTCGGAGTCGCGGATCACGAGCCTGCGGTTGCACGACGGGCTTGTCCGCGTACCGGAGAAGCTCGCAAGCGTGAGCACGACGGCGCTGGAGCGAAGTGGCGAGAATGCGCGGACGGTGGCCTCGGCGACGATGAAGGCCGGGCGGATCGAGCTGGCCGACGGGCGGGTCCGGGTGCGCGTGCTGCGGGCACCCACGCTGACGACCTCGATGTCGGCGGGCGAGGGTGGCAACGTCGACTATCGGCCGGCCGTGCTGGAGGTGTCGGGCGACGGCATCGCCACGAAGCGGCTGGAGACCGCGGGCGACCACGCCGAGATCACGCTGACTCCGGATCGGCACGCGACGGAGTCGGTGCCGCTGAGCGGTCTCGCGGAGCTGAAGGGCCTCCGGAAGGCCGGGCCGCTGCCCGTGCCCGCGGTGCCGGGCCTGCCCCCGGTGGCGGCGGCGCCGCAGCCCGAATCCGCTTCCTACGCGAAAACGGGCACGCGTCTGCGCATCTCGCTCGGGGATGTCCGCCATGCGGCCAAGGGGAACGCCATCGCCGCTCGGGCGACGGCCGTCAAGCTCTCCCTGATCCGGTCGGTCGCGGCGCGGCCGGAGACGGCCGCGCGCTCTGAGACTGCAACGCGTTCGGAGACTTCAGCGCACTCGGAGACTTCAGCGCATTCGGAGACTTCAGCGCATTCGGAGACGAAGGATCGGGGCAAGCCCGGCTACGGGCACAAGCCGCAGGTGACGACCACTTTGGACATGTCGCTGGGCCTGCTCGAGTCCGCGGCGGTCTCCCCCGCCGAGCAACCGGTCGCGACAGGCGGCGTGGGTGGCGGGCTTCCCGTGACCGGCCCGCGCCTGGACCGCTTGGCCATGGTCGGCGGCGCACTGCTGCTGGCGGGCATCGCGGCGGTGGCGCTGGGCATGCGCCGCAGGCGTTCGCAGTCCTGACCGAGCCGGGCAGGAACGGACGGACGAACCGGAACCGAGTGGGCCAGATGGAGAGTTGTCGATCTCCTGAAGGCTGAGCCCGGCACGACGGACGTCCGATCCTGCTTGACCGAGCGGCCCGAAGGCGCCGCAACCCCGAGACAACCATCCATCGATGGCGTTGAGTAGTCGGTACACCTGCGGGGGGTGCAGGAGGTCGCGGCGTCGCATTCGGAGTTTTTCCGGTTATCCGAATGCGGCGCCGCGCCCATGCCCGGCCCAGACCGCCCGGCCCGGATCGCCTGGCCCAGACCGCGCGGCCCAGACCGCCCGACCCCCGGCAGCCCAGCCCCAGCCGCCCAGCCTTCGCCGCCCGGCTCTGGCCGTCCGCCCTGGCCACCCAGCCCCCAGCCGCCCAACTTCGGCAGGAGGCGCCGCGCAACCGACGCCGACGCCCACACCGCCGGGCGACCGCCCATGCGTCGCCCCGCGCTCCCGTCGGCGCGAGCTTGGCGGCTACACCGGGATCGGGTCAGTCAGTGGTCTGGACTCGCGCATGAGCTCCTCCGCTTCGATGTAGTGGTCGGCGATGGCACGCAGGACATGAGTGGTCACGGCTGCCGCCGCTTCGATCGAGGCCGCGTCGGGCGGATGCGCGCCGGATGACGTCTGGAGGGTCAGCCCCTCGGCCGAGGTCAGGACCTCCGCCAAGGCGGCCGCCAGACTCTCGCGGGCCCGGACCATCCAGTCGTGCAGGGCGGCGGCCAGGTCGGCCGTGGCCTCGAGGCGCTCGTCGAGGCTGTCGTCCGCACCGGCCAGGTGGCCGCTGACGCGGCGGCGCAGGTCGTCGTAGGTGTCGGCGGCCTCCCCCTGCCAGTCGCCGCCGGGCGGCGGCAGGCCGGCGGCTGTCGCGACGCAGGAACGGGCGGCCGCGCGCAACTCGGGCACGGCGTCGGCCAGCGCGGCGGGGTCCAGAGCGGCCACCGCATGCGCGGCGTCGGCGGGCAGAAGCCGTACGCGTCGAAGCTGTTGCCACAACGCGTGACCGGCGGGCGCGCCCGCCTCGTCGATCACCTCCTCCGCCCGGCGCAGCAGCGGGGTGGCGGCGTCGAGCACCTGGTCGAGATGATCCATCACAGCTCCCGTGCCAGGCGCCGGCGGACCGAGTCGTCCGTCGCGGCGTAGTCGTCGCGGGCGGCGCGGATCGAGGCGGCCATCGCGGTCAGCCGGGCCGAAGCCCGGGCCGCCTCTTGCGCGCGGGCGGCCACGGCGGCCGCCCAATGCTCGCGGAGGCTCTGGCCGAGCCGGCCGGGCAACCCGGCAGCGGCGTCGGCGAAGGCGCCGGGCGGAACGGTCAGCGCAGCCGCCGCGCGCTCGACGCCGCGCAGGTCGTCGGCCGCGCGGTCGAGACTCTCGGCGAGGTGGTCCATGTCATGCCTCCCCCAGCGCGCGCGGCTGCCCGAAGATCTCGCCGCGCAATTTGTCGCGCGCCCAGCGGGCGGCGTCGGTCGCCGCGGCCACCACGGCCTGGAGCTCGCGGGTGAATTCGTCGGCATCGCGGTGTTGCAGGCCGCCGTGGACGCGCATGTCCGTTATGCGGCCGGTGGCGGTCACGGTGGCCTCGATCGAGCCGTCCGGCGAGTGCACGGAGACCAGGTGCGACTCGACGGCACGGTCGAACTCGGCGCGCAGCTGCTCGACGCGACGATGCCGGTCGATGGCCTCACTGATCCACGCCTCGTCGATCTCACGCACCATGCCGAGACTCCTCACTGCGTGTCAGCATTGCGTCGCTTATCGGGACCAGAACGTACCCGGAAGAGTGACCGCTTCGCTACGACGAGTTCTCCACTGTGGATAACCGCGGACGCCCGGCCTGTGGATAACTTCGAGACCTGTCGGACCGGCGCAATACCATCGTGGGCGTGACTGACGTCTTCGCTGATCTGGTGGGCCAGACCGAGCCCGTGGCCACGCTGCGCCAGGCGGCCGCCGCGGCGGCTCGGGTGGTGGCCGGCGAGCAGGTGCCCGCCGGCGCGATGACCCATGCCTGGATCTTCACCGGGCCGCCAGGGAGCGGGCGCTCGGTCGCCGCGCGGGCCTTCGCCGCCGCGCTCGAGTGCGAGCGCGACGGGGTGGGCTGCGGCGAGTGCCACGGCTGCCACACGGCGCTCGGCAAGACCCATGCCGACGTGCGCTTCGTGGTGCCCGAGGGCCTCTCGATCGGCGTCAACGAGATGCGGACCCTCGTGCTGCGGGCCGCGAGCGCGCCGTCCGGCGGGCGCTGGCAGGTCGTGGTGATCGAGGACGCCGACCGCCTCACCGAGCAGGCGGGCAACGCGCTGCTCAAGGCGATCGAGGAGCCGCCGCCGCGCACGGTCTTCCTGCTCTGCACGCCGTCGACCCACCCCGACGACATCTCGGTGACGATCCGGTCCCGCTGCCGGGTGGTGGCGCTGCGCCAGCCGCCCGCCGACGCGGTGGCCGAGGTGCTGTCCCGGCGCGACGGCGTCGCGCCCGACGTGGCAGCGTGGGCCGCGGCCGCCGCGCAGGGACATGTCGGGCGGGCGAAGAGGCTGGCCGGCGACCCCGAGGCCCGCAGCAGGCGCGAGGCGGTCCTGGCCGTTCCGCGGCGGCTGAGCAGCGTCGGGGCCTGCTACGAGGCGGCCGCCGCGCTGATCAAGGCGGCCGAGGCCGAGGCGGCGGAGGCCGTGGTCGAGACCGACGCGGCCGAGCGCGCGGCGCTGGAGCAGGCCCTGGGCGCCGGCGGCACGGGCCGGGGAGCGGCCGGAGCCATGCGCGGCGCGGCCGGCCAGCTGAAGGAGCTGGAAAAAAGGCAGCGGTCCCGCGCGACCCGCTCGAAACGGGACGCGCTCGACCGGGCGCTGGTTGACCTGGCGGGCTTCTACCGCGACGTGCTGATCACCAACCTGCGCGCTCCGGTCTCGGTCGTGCACACCGACGCCGCCGCCCAGTCCGCGGCCGCCGCCGACAAGTGGAGCGCCGAGAGCACCCTGCGCCGCCTCGAGGCCGTCCTGGCCTGCCGCGACGCGATCGACCAAAACGTCAAACCCGAGATCGCCGTCGAGGCCATGATGCTCACGCTCTGGCGCGGTTGAAAATTCAAGAGGTACGGAGGTGGTTCGTCACGCCGGAGGAGGGCCGCACCCGCCGTAGCGACCGGCTGGGTGCCACGAGGGCCCGTCAGCGAGCTTCCGGCCGGTTCGGTGGCTACCGACCGGCTGGCTGCAACGAAGGCCCACCGCCGGGCCTGCGGCTGAGCTACGGGGCGGCAACGCGCTCAGGCCGCGCCACCCGGCAGCGGCCAACGCCCGGCGACGGCCAGCGGTCAGCGGTCAGTCAACGCTTGGCGGTGGCCGGTGGCCGGCGGTGGTTGGCGGTCGGCGGCGGCCGGCGGCCGGCAGTCGGCGGCGGCCGGCAGTCGGCGGTCAGCGGTGGCCGGCGCGTGTGGGGCCGTCGGGGGTCTCGTCGTCGTTGACGCCGAGCAGTTCGGCCATCTCTTCGAGCGGCGGTTCCTCGTGCCGTTCGGCGGGGTGAGGCGCAGCGTGGCGGCGAGTCCCCGCGCCGGTGGCACTGTCGACCGACGATGCGGAGTTGGCGGACGAGGCGGAGCCGGCCGACGAAGCAGAGTCGGCCGCCGGGACGGAACCAGCCGCCGGGACGGAACCAGCCGCCGGGGTCGAACCGGCCGCCGGGATGGAACCAGCCGCCGGGGTCGAACCGGCCGCCGGGACGGAACCAGCCGCCGGGGTCGAACCGGCCGGTGGGACGGAACCAGCCGGTGGGATCGAGTCGGCCGCCGGGATGGAACCGGCCGCTGGGGTGGAGTCGGCCGTTGGCTGTTCGGGGGTTTGGAGGTCCGGGGCGTGCAGGTCCGGGCCCGGCGGGACCGCTGTCGAGGCGGGGGCCGGGTGGGTGACGCCGTCGCCGGCGAGGAGGGTGGCCAGGCGGTCGTCCACCGCGGCGCCCAGTTCCTCCGGGGGGCGGGCGGCGTCGAGCACCAGGTAGCGGCGCGGGTCGGCGGCTGCCAGGTCGAGGAAGGCGTAGCGGACGCGCTCGTGGAAGGCCCGGGACTCGCTCTCCAGGCGGTCGGTGCCCTCGCCTCGGGAGTCGACTCGGCCCAGGCCCACCGTCGGGTCCACGTCGAGCAGGACTACCAGGTCGGGCTTCAGGCCGCCCGTTGCCCAGGACGAGAGCCAGGAGATCTCCGAGACCGGGAGGGTGCGGCCGGCTCCCTGGTAGGCCAGGGACGAGTCCACGTAGCGGTCGCTGATCACCACGGCGCCCCGGGCCAGGGCGGGGCGGACCACCGTGGCCACGTGGTGGGCTCGGTCGGCCGCGTAGAGGAGGGCCTCCGCCCGCGGTGACGGGGCGTCGCCCTTGTCGAGGACCAGGCCCCGGATGCGGGCGCCCACCTCGGTCGCGCCTGGCTCTCGGGTGACCACCACGTCGTGGCCCGATGCTTCGAGGGCTTCGGCGAGGCGGCGGACCTGGGTCGACTTGCCGGCGCCCTCGCCGCCCTCGAAGACGACGAAGACGCCGCTGCGGACGAACTGCTCGTCGGGGGCGAGCGGGCGCCCGCGGATCGAGCCCCACAGGTCGGCCAGCACGGGGACGCCGCGCTTGTCGTCCATCTGGCGGAACGAGCTGATCCCGACGATGACGCCGGCCGCGCCCGCGACCAGCAGGAGCACGCGGGTGAACGAGACGTCGACGCTGAACGCGCCCAGGTCGACCCGGCGGGAGCTGCCCAGGCCGACCAGGAAACCGGCGAGGGTGATGGCCAGGAGCAGCACCATCCGCACGCCGATCTGCACGACGGCGAAGACGCGCCCGCGTACGGCGTCGTCGACCTCGCCGTACAGCAGGGTCGTGCCTGCCAGGAACGCCATGCCGGCGCCGGCGCCGACCAGGAGGGCGCCGACGAGGGCCATCGACAGGTGGAACGCCACGCCGAGGAACATCACCGAGCCGCTGGCCAGGACGATGCTCATGCCGAACCAGCGGCGGCGGGAGAGCTCGCGGATGATCATGGGGCCGAGGCCGATGCCGACCGCGAGGCCCATGAAGATGGTGCCGAAGAGCAGGTAGAACGCGGCCTCGCCGGCGCCGAGCGAGGTGGCGAAGGTCTTGGCCGCGCCGATCACGATGCCGCCGGCGGCGAACGCGCCGAAGATGCCGAGCACCAGGCCGCGCACCAGCGGGGTGCCGCCGATGTACTTCCAGCCGTCGAGGAACTGGCGGACCATGCTCTGCTCTTGGGCTTCGCGCTGGCGTTCGGCGCTCTTGCCGCCGATCTCCTTGATGCCGAAGAAGACCGTGAGCGCGGTGACCAGGCGGGAGATCGCGTTCAGGTAGAGCGCCAGCTGGACCGGGGCCGCCCAGTCGGGCAGCGTCACCCCGGACTGCTGGAGGCCGGCGGTCAGCGCCGAGAGGACCAGCGCGGCCAGGATCGGCGTGATGCCGTAGGTCGTGACCAGCGTGAGCTGGTTCGAGACCTCGATGCGCGACTTCGGGATCAGGTTGGGGACCGCGGCTTCCTTCGCCGGGATCCAGATCAGCGTGATCGTCTCGCCGATGAACGTGGCGATCGCCGCCCACGCCACGGTGACGCCCGGCGAACCGCCCAGCAGCGGCACGAGCGGGATCGAGCCGTAGAAGACGAAGCGCAGCAGGTCGGTGATGACCATCGTGTAGCGGCGGTCGAACCGGTCGGCGAAGACGCCGGCGATCGGGCCGAGCAGCAGGGCGGGGAGCAGGCGTACGGCGATGGTGCCGCCGAAGGCCGCGCCCTGGCCGGCGCTGCTCTGGAACTGGGCAGCGGCGAAGATGCCGGTGGCGAGCAGGCCGATCCAGTCGCCGAAGGAGGCGAGGCCGAGCACGAGCCAGAGCCGCCGGAAGGGCCGGATACGCAGCACGGACCGCAAGGCCGCCGCACCCGACAGGTCTACCGGTCCGGTTTCCCGCTTTTCGGTGTCGATGGCCGTACCTCCCGTGATCCCCGCAGGGTGCACTCTATCGGGCGGCCACGAGCGGCCTGCTCACCCACGTTCGGGTATCGAAAAAGTGAAGCCCTTTCGCGTTGCCTTCATCACGCGTTAAGTTGCTGGCGTGATCGACCGCACACTTCTGCAGAAGCGGCTCGACCGGGCCACCGGCCACCTCGAGACGCCGGTCGCCGCCGTCGACCTGGCCGCCTTCGACGACAACGCCGCCCAGCTCGTGGCGCGGGCGGGCGGCAAGCCGCTGCGCGTGGCGAGCAAGTCGGTGCGGTGCCGGGCGCTGCTCGAACGCGTGCTGGCGCGGCCGGGCTGGCGCGGCGTCATGGCGTACACCCTGGGTGAGGCGATCTGGCTGGTGCGCCAGGGCCTGACCGATGACGTCCTGGTGGCGTACCCGACCGTCGATCGGATCGCCCTGCGCGAGCTGACCACCCAGCCGGACCTGGCAGCCGCCATCTCGATCATGGTCGATCACCCCAGCCACCTCGACCTGGTCGACCAGGTGACGCCGCCGGGCGCTCGCCCCGCGCCGGTGCGGCTGTGCCTCGATCTCGACTCCTCCTGGCGGCCGGCGGGGTCGCTGCACCTGGGGGTACGTCGTTCGCCGGTGCACAGTGCGGCACAGGCCGGCACGCTGGCCCGCCGTCTCGTGGCGCGGCCCGGCTTCGCGCTCGTCGGCATGATGTCGTACGAGGCGCAGATCGCCGGACTGGGTGACCTGCCACCCGGCCAGACCCTCAAGGGCCGGGCCATCCGCCTGATGCAGTCGAAATCCCTCCCCGAGCTGATCGAGCGGCGGGGAGCGGCCGTGGCGGCCGTCCGGGAGCACGCCGACCTGGAGTTCGTGAACGGCGGCGGCACCGGCAGCGTGGCCGCGACCAGCGCCGACCCGGCGGTCACCGAGGTCACCGCCGGTTCCGGGCTCTACGGGCCGACGCTCTTCGACGCCTACAGCGCGTGGCGCCCGACCCCCGCCGCCTTCTTCGCGCTGAGCGTCGTGCGCAGGCCGGCGCCGCGGATCGCGACGGTGCTCGGCGGCGGCTGGATCGCCTCCGGACCCGCCGAGACGTCCCGCCAGCCCACCCCCTACCTGCCGGCCGGCCTGCGGTTCAAGCCCGACGAGGGCCCCGGCGAGGTGCAGACGCCGCTGGTCGGCGCCGCCGCGGCGACGCTACGGCCGGGCGACCGCGTCTGGTTCCGTCACGCCAAGGCCGGCGAGCTGTGCGAACACGTCAACGAGCTTCAGCTGATCGACGGCGAGACAGCGGCGCCGACCCCGACGTACCGCGGGGAGGGCCATGCGTTTCTGGGGTGACGACCGGTCAGCTGGGCACGTGACGGTGCAGGTACTCCCGGATCAGCGCCTTGGCCTCGGTCAGCACGGCCTCGTCACCGTTCTGGTCGCGCCGGAACGCCAGCTTGATCAGCGCGTCCGCCGCCTCCACCGAGATCTGCAGCGCGAAGCGCAGCCGCGCGCGGTCCATCAGCTGGAACTGGTCGACCAGCAGCTCGGCGAGGCGGTCGGCGATCACCGCGTTGTTGTCCCGCTCGACGTCGAGCAGGTGCACGTCGACCACGTCACCGAAGTGCAGCGTGCGGAAGCCGGGCACGCTGCGGTGCATGTCGATGTACGCGTCGATGGCCGCGTCGACTCCGTCCCACCAGTGGGCGAAGGTCTCGCTGCCGAACCGGTCGGACAGGCTCTGGAGGTACGCGTCCATGTTGCGCATGGCCAGCGCCTGCACGATCGCCCGCTTGTCGGGGAAGAACTGGTAGACCGAGCCGATGGCGACCTCGGCGCGCTCGGCGAGCAGCGTCGTGGTCAGGCCCTCGTAGCCCACCTCGTCGACGAGCTCGGCGCAGGCGTCGAGCATGCGTTGGACCCGGGCAACGCTTCTGCCCTGCACCGGGACCCGGCGCAGGGGCCCGGTGGTGACGGTTGGTGTCGACACGCGTCGCCACTCCCTCTCAGCAGTGAATATCGGAACGTTACTCGGATCAACGAGCGAGAGGCATCGACGGGACGCGGGAGATACGCGGCGTCCCCGGTTTTGTGCGACTGTGCGCTCGTACGGAGGACAAAGCCATCATGACGACCCCCCTGAACGCCCGCCGTTGGATCAACTGGGGCGGCAACCAGCAGGCCATCGCCGCCGACGTCCTGACCCCTGGCACTGTCGACGAGGTGACGGCCCACGTCAAGGATGCGTCGGGAAACGGACGCAGGGTGAAGGCGGTCGGCAGCGGCCACTCGTTCACGTCCATCGCCGTGGCCACCGACCAGCGGATGGTGCTGCACCGGCTCAACGAGCTGGTCTCGGTGGACGGCGACCTGGTCACCGTGCAGGCGGGGATGCAGCTGGCCAAGCTGAACGCCGTGCTGGCCGAGCACGGGCTCGCGATGCCCAACCTCGGCGACATCGACCAGCAGACGGTCGCCGGCGCCATCTCGACGGGCACGCACGGCACCGGCGGCGGGCACACCACGCTGGCGTCCTGCGTCGAGGGCGTCACGATCGTCACCGGCTCCGGCGAGACGCTGACGGTCACGAAGGGCGACGAGATCTTCCCGGCCGTGCAGCTGGGGCTCGGCGCACTGGGCATCCTCGTCGAGGTGACGCTGCGGTGCGTGCCGGCGTTCACGCTGCTCGCCGACGAGCGGCCGATGGCGCTGGCCGACGTGCTGGCGGGGCTCGACGAGCTGATCCAGGGCAACGACCACGTCGAGTTCTACTGGTACCCGTACACGGACCGTGCTCAGCTCAAGCGCAACAATTGCGTGCCGGAGCACGATCGGCCGCTGTCGCCGTTCCGCGGCTGGCTGGACGACGAGTTCCTGTCGAACACCCTCTTCCAGGGCGTCTGCCGCCTCGGCAAGGCGGTGCCGGCGACCGTGCCGGCCATCCAGAGCATCGCGGCCCGCGCCCTGACGGCGAGGACCTACACGGAGCGGTCGGATCGAGTCTTCTGCACGCCGCGGCGAGTGCGTTTCACCGAGATGGAGTACGAGATCCCGCGCGCGGCGCTGCCCGAGGTGCTGGACGCGTTGCCACGAATCATCGACGGGCTGCCGTTCAAGGTGCAGTTCCCGGTCGAGGTGCGCTTCACCGCCCCGGACGACGTCTGGCTGTCGCACGGGTACGGGCGCGACTCCGCCTACGTCGCCATCCACCAGTACTCGGGAGTCACGCACGAGCCGTACTTCCGCGCCATGGAGGCCGTCTGCCAGCCGCTGGGCGGGCGCCCGCACTGGGGCAAGCTGCACTATCGCAGCGCCGACGACCTGCGCCCGGCCTATCCGAGGTTCGACGACTTCGTGGCCGTGCGGGATCGGCTCGACCCGGCCCGGGTCTTCGCGAACGAATACCTGGACCGGGTGCTCGGAGCCTGAGCCCTACTCGGCGGAGGCGGCGGCCTTCTTGGGAGCCGCCTTCTTGGGAGCCGCCTTCTTCACCGCGGTTGCCTTCTTCGCCGCGGTCGCCTTCTTGGCCGGCGCCTTCTTGGCGGCCGGCTCGGCGGTCTTGGCCGCGGCCTTCTTCGCCGCCTTCTTCTTCGGCGCGGGGCCCTTGGCGCGCTTCTCGGCGAGCATCTCGGACGCCTGCTCGACGGTCAGCTCCTCGGGCGTCTGCCCGCGGCGCAGCGACGCGTTGTATTCGCCGTCGGTCACGTACGGCCCGAAGCGCCCGTCCTTGATCACCAGAGGCTTCTCGGTGACCGGGTCGGGACCCATCTCGCGCAGCGGCGGCGCGGCGGCCCGGCGCTGACGGGTCTTCGGCTGCGCCAGCAGCGCCAGCGCCTCGTCGAGCGTGACCGTGAAGAGCTTGTCCTCGTTCTCCAGCGACCGGTAGTCGGTGTCGCGCTTGATGTAGGGGCCGTAGCGGCCGTTCGCCGCCGTGATCTCCTTGCCCTCGGCGTCGACGCCGAGCGTGCGCGGCAGGGTCAGCAGCTTGAGCGCCTGCTCGAGGGTGAGCTCGTCGGGCACGTGCGACTTGAACAGCGACGACTTGCGCTCGCCGCTCTGCACGTACGGCCCGAAGCGGCCCGACTTGAGCTGCACGGGCTCCCCGGTCGCCGGGTCGTCGCCGAGCGTCCGCTCGCCGCCGTCGCCCAGGTAGAGCTCGTCGACCTTTTCGGGAGTGAGCTCGTCGGGGGCCAGGCCCTCGGGGATCGAGGCGCGCTCGCCCTGCACGTCCTCGTCGGCGGTGGGCAGCCGGCGCTCCAGGTAGGGGCCGAAGCGGCCGACCCGGACCACCACGGCGCGGCCCTGCTCGTCGGTGAAGAGCGGGATCGAGTTGACCGAGCGGGCGTCGATCGCGCTCAGGTTCTCGGTGACCATCTTCTTGAGGCCGCCGGCCTTGGCGATCGCGTCGTCGGCGCCCGCGGTCTGGCTGCCGAAGTAGAAGGAGGTGAGGAAGTCGAGCGCGGCGTGGTCGCCACCGGCGATGTCGTCGAGCTGGCTCTCCATCGAGGCCGTGAAGTTGTAGTCGACCAGGCGCGGGTAGTGACCCTCGAGCAGGCCGATCACCGCGAACGCCAGGAACGACGGGATCATCGCCTGGCCGCGCTTCTCGACGTACCCCCGGTCCTGGATCGTCCGCATGATCGACTCGTAGGTCGACGGGCGTCCGATGCCCAGCTCCTCCAGCGCCTTGACCAGAGACGCCTCGGTGTAGCGGGCGGGCGGCGAGGTGTGGTGGCCGACGGCGGCCAGCTCCTCGGCGGTCAGCGGCTGGTCCTTGACCAGGGTCGGCAGGCGGCGCTCGGCGTCCTCGGCCTCGGCGTTCTCGTCGTCGGAGGACTCCACGTAGGCCCGCAGGAAGCCGGGATCGGTGATCGTCTTGCCGGAGGCGGCGAAGTCGACCTCCTCGTTCGCCGTGGAGATCGCGCGGATCCGGACGCTCACCGAGTTGCCGACCGCGTCGGTCATCTGGGACGCGATGGTGCGGCGCCAGATCAGCTCGTACAGCTTGAACTCGTCGGTGGAGAGCTCGTTGGCGACCTCGCCCGGCGTGCGGAAGTTGTCGCCGGCGGGGCGGATGGCCTCGTGCGCCTCCTGCGCGTTCTTGACCTTGCCGGTGTAGCGGCGCGGCTGCGGCGGCACGTTCGACGGGCCGTACAGCTCGGCGATCTGACGGCGGGCCGCGGTGAGCGCGGTCTCCGACAGGTTGACCGAGTCGGTACGCATGTAGGTGATGTAGCCGTTCTCGTACAGCTTCTGCGCGGTGCGCATCGTCTGTGAGGCGGAGAACCGCAGCTTGCGGGCGGCCTCCTGCTGGAGCGTCGAGGTGATGAACGGCGCGTACGGCCGGCGGCGGTACGGCTTCTCCTCGACCCGGGTGACGGTGAACGGGCGGTCGTCGAGGCGGGCGGCGAGGCCGCGGGCGCCGCTCTCGTCGAGGTGCACCACGCCGGCGCCGGCCTTGACCTGGCCGGTGGTGGGCTCGAAGTCCTTGCCGGTGGCGACGCGGTCGCCGTCGAGGGCGATCAGCGTGGCGTTGAAGCTGCGCGGCCCCTCGACCTGTCCCTGGACGGCGAGGGTGGCCAGGATGTCCCAGTATTCCGCGGTGCGGAACGCCATGCGCTGGCGCTCACGCTCCACCACGATGCGGGTGGCCACGGATTGGACACGCCCGGCGGACAAGCCGGGCATGACCTTCTTCCAGAGGACGGGGCTGACCTCGTAGCCGTAGAGGCGGTCGAGGATGCGGCGGGCCTCCTGGGCGTCGACCAGGTCGCGGTCGATGTCGCGCGGGTTGGCCACGGCGGCCTGGATGGCCGGCTTGGTGATCTCGTGGAAGACCATGCGCTTGACCGGGACGCGCGGCTTGATCGTCTCGACCAGGTGCCAGGCGATGGCCTCGCCCTCGCGGTCCTCATCGGTGGCGAGGAAGATCTCGTCGACTTCCTTCGCCAGCTTCTGGAGCTTGGCTATCTGGGCCTTGCGGTCCTGGGAGACGACGTAGAGCGCGTGGAAGCCGTTGTCGACATCGACGCCGAGCCGCGCCCACGACTCGCCCTTGTACTTCGCGGGCACGTCGGCCGCCTTGCGCGGCAGGTCGCGGACATGGCCGAAGGAGGCCTCGACGAAATAGTCGGGCCCAAGGTAACCGGCGATCGTCTTGGCCTTCGACGGGGACTCGACGATGACCAGACGGGTCGTCCTGGTGTCACTCGGCACGGCACTCCCACACTTCGCACTCAGCTGTCCTCAGCGTTCCGCCATCCCTCCGGCGGAGCGCAGACTTTCAACGTAACGCGCCGGACGAGCCCTCATTCCCTCCGCACCCCGGAGTCGGATGGTAACGGTCCGGCCACCGCACGCGTCCGACGGCGACACCGTACACCGGGAACATGCCGTCGTGTCGCACACAATCCAGGAAGATCATGCACCCGCGCCCCGGGGCCAGACTTCCTCCGGCGCCGCCGAGGGGCGTTCTCCGACCAGCTCAGCCAGGCGCGCGACCCGTCTCCTCCCCTTGATCACATATTGTCGTCCGTCTTCTGACAATCGGCCTGCCAGACCGGCCCGGACCAGCGCCGCATCGATCTCCACGGTGTCCTTGTCAGGGTCGAGACCCAGCGCGTATCCCCCCGCGACCGGCTCTCCGGCGGCCGCGACCCAGAGCCGCAGGCGGGGCCCGCCGAGGAAGAGCTTGGCGGCGGCCTCAGGCCACGCCTGGGCAAGACCGTTCAACCTCCGGGAGTACGCCGTGAGCACCTCGAAACGGGGTCCCGCCTCGGGCGGCGTATCCACTTCCGTGATCTGCGCCTCGGTCGCCGACTCGGCGTCCGACTCCTCACCGGTGTCTGGTTTGTCGGTTTTTTCGATCTCCATGGGCCGCCAGTTGGCCACGAGCCCCCGGCTGACCAGCTCGGCGACCAGCACGTGCACCCGCCAGGCGGCGTCGACGGGCACCGAGACCCGGGCCGTGCCACCCATGCGGCCCAGCCGGCCGGGACCGGCGAGCAGCCCGGCCAGATCGGCCGGCGACGGCTCGGTCGTCTCGGCCCCGAAGATCGGCAGTTGCCGTCCCGCCTCCGCGCCCGGCGGCGAGGCACGCTGCTGCGGGCGGCGCTTGGCAGCCGGGACCGGCGCGGGGAGAACCTCGCGCGGGATCAGCGGCCACCCCGTCTCGGTCATCTCACCGGCACTCGGGCACTTCGTCGAAGGCCGCCTGGAGCTCCTGCGAGTTGAGCTTGCTGGTGTCGAGGCCGCTCGCCTCGTAGTCGGCCTGCAACTGGGCGACCACCTGGGTGACCTGCTGATAGAAGGTCTCCGCCGGGGCGGTCTGAAGGCCCTGGATGCCGCCCTTGGCCTTTGCGTAGGCGTCGCGCATCGAGGAGAGCGAGGTGACGAAGCCGTCGGCGATCTGCTGCCCGTCGTCCACGTCGGGCACTCCCGCCTTGGCCACGCCGGCGCGGGCACGCTCGCTCGCGTCCTCGGCGCCGGCGAACAGCCGGGTCAGGTTGTCCTTCGCCTGGTTGGGCGTGGTGGCGGTGTCCATCTGCTGTTGGGTACGGGTGGCGAGCGAGCCGATCTCGCTGCGCCACGGCTCGAGCGTGGTGCAGACCGAGGTCGCCCACGCGCGGGCGCTGTGCGCGCCTGAGCAGGCGGCCAAGGGTGCGAGGAGCGCGAGAAGAGCCAGCAGAGCGAGGGGTCGGGCCGGGCGCATGGGAAGCAGCGTACGGGCAAGGTCCGACAACCTCATCTATGGTGCGGGGGCACCCGGCGACGCCGGATGCCCCCGCAGACCGGCTCAGCGGCCGCGTCAGGCCGTGACCTTCGCGGTCGGCGTGGTGCCGCCGGCCGCCGGGGTCGGCGTGTCGTCGCCCATCGAGATCGGCTTGCGCTTGCTCCAGACGACCGCCGCGACCACGACCGCCGCGGCGACGATCGCGATGGTGATGCGCAGCGGGTTGTTCTGGTCGTTGCCGATGCTCCAGGCCACCACAGCCGGGGCGATCAGCAGCGAGACCAGGTTCATCACCTTGATCAGCGGGTTGATCGCCGGGCCCGCGGTGTCCTTGAACGGGTCGCCGACGGTGTCACCGATGACGGTCGCCTCGTGCGCCTCGGAGCCCTTGCCGCCGAAGTTGCCGTCCTCGACCAGCTTCTTGGCGTTGTCCCAGGCGCCACCGGAGTTGGCCAGGAAGACCGCCATCAGCGTGCCCGCGCCGATCGCACCGGCCAGGTAGGACGCCAGCGCGCCGGCGCCGAGGCCGAAGCCGACAGCGATCGGCGCCATGATCGCCAGCAGGCCGGGGGTGAGCAGCTCGCGCTGCGCGTCCCGGGTGCAGATGTCGACGACGCGGCCGTACTCGGGCCGCTGGGTGCGGTCCATGATGCCCGGGAACTCCCGGAACTGGCGGCGGACCTCCATCACGACGGCGCCCGCCGAGCGGGAGACGGCGTTGATGGCGAGGCCGGAGAAGAGGAACACGACCGCCGCGCCGACCAGCAGGCCGACCAGGCTGCGCGGGTTCGCGATGTTCAGCAGGCCGAGGATCTCGCCGCCGACCCGCTCGGGGCTGACGCCCGCGTCGGCCAGCGACGTCGCCAGGCTGTTGGTGTACGAGCCGAAGAGCGCCGTGGCCGCGAGCACGGCCGTGGCGATCGCGATGCCCTTGGTGATCGCCTTGGTGGTGTTGCCGACCGCGTCCAGCTCGGTGAGGATCTGGGCGCCCCGCTCGTCGACGTCGCCGGACATCTCGGCGATGCCCTGCGCGTTGTCCGAGATCGGGCCGAAGGTGTCCATCGCGACGATGACGCCGACCGTGGTGAGCAGGCCGATGCCGGCCAGCGCGACCGCGAAGAGCGACAATGTCAGCGACGTGCCGCCCAGCAGGAAGGCGCCGTAGACGCCGGCGCCGATGAGCAGCGCCGAGTAGACGGCCGACTCCAGGCCGACGCTGATGCCGGCCAGCACGACGGTGGCCGCGCCGGTCTGCGACGACTTGCCGATGTCCTGCACCGGGCGCCGGTTGGTCTCGGTGAAGTAGCCGGTCAGCGCCTGGATGGCGGCGGCCAGCACGATGCCGATCACGACCGCGCCGATCGCGACCCAGCGCGGGTCCTGGCCGCTGGCGATCACGCCGGCGTCGATGCCGTCGTCGTCGAAGCCCGCGAAGGTGCTGGGCAGGTAGATGAAGGTCACCACGGCCACGGCGATCGCCGAGACCACCGCGGAGATGTAGAACGCCCGGTTGATCGCGGTCAGGCCGTTGCGGTCGCTCGGGCGCAGCCGGGTGATGAAGACACCGAGGATCGCGATCACCACGCCGATCGTCGAGACGATCAGCGGGAAGATCAGGCCGTCCTGCCCGAACGCCGCCTGCCCGAGGATCAGGGCGGCGACCAGCGTCACCGCGTACGACTCGAAGAGGTCGGCGGCCATGCCGGCGCAGTCGCCGACGTTGTCGCCCACGTTGTCCGCGATGGTGGCGGCGTTGCGCGGGTCGTCCTCGGGGATGCCCTGCTCGACCTTGCCGACCAGGTCGGCGCCGACGTCGGCGGCCTTGGTGAAGATGCCGCCGCCGACCCGCATGAACATGGCGAGCAGGGCGGCGCCGAAGCCGAAGCCCTCGAGCACGGTCGGGGCGTCACCGCGGAAGATGAGCACGACCAGCGCGCCACCGAACAGGCCGAGGCCCACGGTGAGGAAGCCGACCACGCCACCGGTGCGGAACGCGATGCCCATCGCCTTCTCGCGGCCACCGCTCTCGCCGGCGGCCGCGGCCACCCGAAGGTTGGCCCGGGTCGCGAGCGCCATGCCCGCGCCGCCGATGAACGAGCTGAAGACGGCGCCGACGATGAAGAACAGCGATCGGCCGATCTTGACCCAGACCTCGTTGTCGGTGTCGTGCACCGGTAGGAGGAAGAGCAGGACGACCGCGATCACCACGAAGATGGCGAGCGTTTTGAACTGACGGAACAGGTACGCCGACGCGCCTTCCTGCACGGCTCCGGCGATCTCCTGCATGTTCTTGGTTCCCCGGCCGGCCTTGAGCACCGACTGGACGAACATGGCGGCGAAGCCGAGCGCGATGAGCGCGAATACCAGCGCCACGATGACAAACGTGACGTTGGAACCACTTAACGAGGTCCCGGACATCAATGTCCTCCTGTACACCGACCGCGCCCGGGTCGGCGGACGAGACCGTCCGGGCGCATCCCCGTGGAAGGGGAAACGACAACTGGGTCCCGCGGGGCGCGGAACCAGGAGCAGTAGCTGATAACTCGCGTACTGTATCGGCCGACGTGGTGATGGTCACACCCGGATGCGGCCGTGTCGCGGTGATGTTTGCCGCTGTGTTAGCGGCCGGAAGATGGGGTATAGAGGGCCGTTTATGCGCCGGGCTTCGCCCGGTTTGTCCTAACGGCGCTGAACAGGCCACACCATGCGGACCTCGGTGCCCGCCCCGTCCTCGACCGGGCTGACCTTGAGATCGTCGACAAATCCGGCGAGCAGCGCGAAACCGACACCGGTGGTCAGGTCCTCGTCGGTCAGCGACTCGGCGGCGAGCTCGTCCGGCGGCAGCTTGGTCAGGCCGATGCTCGCCTCGATCGGCGCGTGGTCGATGACCCGGACGGTGTACGAGTCCGAATCAGACATCTCGACGGTCACCAGATCGGCCACGCCGTACTGGTTGTGCAGGGCGACGGCGCGCGTGCAGGCCTCGCCGATCGCGAGCCGGACCTCGTCCAGCAGCTCCTCGGCGACACCGGCGCGGCGGGCGACGGCGACGCCGACCAGCCGTGCCGTGCGGACATGCACGGGCGCGGGCGAGAAGGACAGCCGAACAGTCGCCATCACGAAGTCGGACCGCTGCCGTCGCTGTCCGCGGTAGCCGCCTCGATCGTGGGATAGATCGGGAACACCTGGTCGAGCGCCGTGATCCGGAAGATCTTCAGCAGGGCTTCCTTGGAGCAGACCAGGCCGAACCTGCCGTTCGCGACGCGCAGGCGCTTCATCGCGCCGACCAGCACGCCGAGGCCGGTCGAGTCGAGGAACTCGACGCCGCCCAGGTCGACGATGACGTTGCGAGCGCCGGAGTCGACCAGCTCGACGAGGCGCTCCCGCAGCCTCGGAGCCGTGTAGACGTCGACCTCGCCGCCGACCTCGAGCACCGTGTGCTCGGCGACAGTCCGGGTCGCAAGGGACAGCTCCATCGCTCCTCCTCCCTGCGGGGCACGCTGATCCGGCAGCCGATCTCCCCAGCGAATCTAACCACCGCCCGGATAGTGCCGACGCATGGCACCCACCGTCGTACCCGTTTGAGGTTCGCGGCATTCCGGTGTCACAGTGCTGTGCGTGACGTCGACCGCCTTCGGCCCCGCCGAGTTGTTGCACCTGCTCCGGGCCCGCACCGCATCGGCGTCGGAGTCGCCCGTCACCCACGTCGAGGAGCTGCCGGCGCGGGCCGGCCGCACAGCGCGCTGGCCGGATTGGGCAGCGCCTGATCTAGTTTCGGCGCTGACCACCCGCGGGATCAAGTCTCCGTGGGAACACCAGGCCACCGCGGCGTCGCTGGCGGCGGCCGGCACCCACGTCGTGATCGCCACGGGAACCGGCTCGGGCAAGTCGCTCGCCTACCAGCTGCCCGTGCTCACCCGCCTGCTGGACGACGAACGGGCAACGGCGCTCTACCTGTCGCCGACCAAGGCGCTGGCCGCGGACCAGCTCAGAGCCGTCACGCGCCTCGGCCTCTCGGGCGTGCGCCCGGCCACATACGACGGTGACACGTCGCGCGAGGAGCGCGAGTGGATCCGCCAGCACTCGCGGTTGATCCTGACAAACCCGGACATGGTGCATCATTCGCTGCTTCCGGGACACTCGCGCTGGGCGTCGTTCCTGCGCCGCTTGTCGTACGTGGTGATCGACGAGTGCCACGCCTACCGCGGCGTGTTCGGCTCCCACGTGTCCCACGTGATCCGCCGTCTGCGCCGCACGGCGGCCCGGTACGGCGGGAAGCCCACGTTCGTGCTGGCGTCGGCGACCTCGGGCGACCCAGCCGACGCGGCGGCCCGGCTGACCGGCCTGCCCGTCACCGCCGTGACCGAGGACGCCTCCCCTCGCGGCGCGATGACCTTTGCCCTGTGGGAGCCGCCGCTGCAGCCCGCTCCGGTCGACCTTCACGACATCACCGCTCCTGCTCCCGCCGGCCCTGCTCTTGCCGCCGGCGCTGTCCCCTCCACCGGCCCTGCTTCTGCCGCCGGCGCTGTCCCCTCCGCCGGCTCCGCTTTTGCCGGCGGCGCTGTCCCCTCCGCCGGCTCTGCTTTTGCCGGCGGTGGGCTTTCCGGCGCGATCGCTCTGCCGGATCTGGACGAGGTGGAGCTGCCACAGGTCCGGCGGTCGGCGTTGCGGGAGACCGCCGACCTGCTGACCGACGCCGTGACGGCGGGCACCCGGACGCTGGCCTTCATCAGGTCGCGCCGCGGTGCCGAGGTGGTCGCCACGATCGCCCGGCGGCAGCTCGACGAGGCGGTGCCCGGGCTGGGCGACCGGGTGGCCGCCTACCGCGCGGGCTACCTGCGCGAGGACCGCCGCGAGATCGAGCGGGCGCTGCTCTCCGGCGAGTTGCTGGCCCTGGCGTCGACAAACGCGCTGGAGCTCGGCGTCGACCTGGTGGGCCTCGACGCGGTGCTGATCTGCGGCTACCCCGGCACGCGCGCGTCCCTGTGGCAGCAGGCGGGCCGGGCCGGCCGGGCGGGCGGCGAGGCGCTGGCGGTGCTGATCGCCCGCGACGACCCGCTGGACACCTACCTGGTGCACCACCCGGAGGCCCTGTTCGGCCGCCCGGTCGAGGCCACGGTGCTCGACCCCGCGAACCCCTACGTCCTGGGCCCGCAGCTCTGCTGCGCCGCGTCCGAGGCCCCGCTGACCGAGGCGGACCTGACACTCTTCGGCGGCGAGCCGGCCCGCGCCGCGGTGGAGGGCCTGACCGCCTCGGGCGCGCTGCGCCGCCGCCCGTCCGGCTGGTACTGGACCCACCCGGGCCGCCCCGACGTGGACCTGCGCGGCGCGGGCGGCGCACCGGTCTCGGTGGTCGAGGCATCCACCGGCCGCCTGCTCGGCACGGTCGACCAGAGCTCGTCGCACATGATGCTGCACGAGGGCGCGGTCTATCTGCACCAGGGCGTCACGTTCGTGGTCGACGACCTCGACCTGGACGACGCGATCGCCCTGGTGCACCAGGAGGAGCCGGACTACTCGACCCACGCCCGGGACGTCACCGACGTGGCGGTGCTCGGCGTGCGCTCCCGCGTGGACGCCGGCCCGATCAGCCTCTTCCTCGGCGAGGTCGAGGTCACCAGCCAGGTGATCTCCTACCAGCGCCGCCGCGTCAGCACCGGCGAGGTGATCGACACGAAGCCGCTCGACCTCCCCGTCCGCGACCTGCGCACGGTGGCCGTCTGGTTCACGATCACCCCCGAGGCCCTGGCCGCCGCCGGCGTGGAGCCACCGGACGTCCCCGGCGCCCTGCACGCCGCCGAGCACGCCGCAATCGGCCTGCTCCCTCTGATCGCGACTTGCGACCGCTGGGACATCGGCGGCCTCTCCACCGCGAACCACGCCGACACCGAGGCCCCCACGGTCTTCGTCTACGACGGCCACCCCGGCGGAGCGGGCTTCGCCGAACGCGCCTACGCCACAGCCGCGGAATGGCTCAGCGCCACCCGAGAGGCCATAGCCGCCTGCACCTGCGAGACCGGCTGCCCGTCCTGCGTCCAGTCCCCCAAGTGCGGCAACGGCAACAACCCCCTCCACAAGCCCGGCGCCGTCCAGGTCCTCGACACCGTCCTCGCAGCCCTGTCCAGCGCCGGCCGCCCCATCCCCCACCAAGCCGAGGCCACGTAGCCCCCTCAGGCGCGGCTCGCCGCCTACCTCACCCACAACCCGCCCGATGCGGCCCTGCCCGGCGCGCGCCCGGGTGGTGGAGCGCAGGCTTGGTTGGTGGGGGATGCGGCGCGCGGGCACGGTTGGTGGGGGCGCGACCTGGGCGGTGGGGCGCGACACCCGGCCTGGACGGTGGGACGCGGCATCCGGCCCGAGCGATGGGACGCGGCACCCGGCTCGAGCGATGGGACGCGGCACCCGGCCCGAGCGATGGGACGCGGCACCCGGCCCGGACGGTGGGACGCGGCACCCGGCCCGGACGGTGGGACGCGGCACCCGGCCCGGGCGATGGGTGTGGCCGGCTGGCCGGGAGCCGGTCAGGGTGGCAAGGCCTGGACCGGGCCGGCGCGGGCCGCGGCCGCGGCGTGGCGGGTGAGGCCGGGCAGGGGCGTCACCTCGATCGTCACCGCGACCACTATTTCGAGGCCGGTGACGTCGCACGAGGTCATGCGTGCGCCGTTCGCCGTGACCAATCGGGCGGCTCGGTCGCAGGCCACCGCGTCTCCATAGACCGCGGCTGACGCTCCGGCCAGCGCGCCGAGGTCGGCGGCCGTCCGTGCCTCCTGCCGCCCGACCCGGGCCGCCCCGATCGCGGCTCCGGCGAGGCCGGCGACTACCAGGAACAGCCCCACGGCGAGCACAAAGATCGACGCGGCTCCTCGGTCGCGCTCGCGAGTTCTCATCCGGCACCGGCCACTATCGCGGGCTCCCGTGCGGCCACCGCGGAGCCTTCGACCGTGATCACGGTGGGGCCGCGACCCAGCACCCGGATCGGCGCGCTGACCCGGGCCGTGACCATCTCGCCCGCGCCGCCGATCTCGATGACGGCGCCGGGTGGTGCCGCCGCGGCGCCCGGGCCGGTCTCGCCGCGCGCCTCGGCCAATGCCGCTTCCCGGGCCGCGGCCACGCATTGGGCCTGGACGGTCACCGCCTTGACCGCTGTCAGGCCAGCAAACAGCAGCAGCATGAGCGCCGGCAGCCCGGCCGCGAGCTCGGCGGTGAACGCTCCCCGGTCGCGGCCGGGCCACCGGCGCCGCCTCACTTCAGGGCCCGATCGATGACCGCGCCGAGCGCCGCCTGCACGTTGCCGCTCGTGACGACCTTGAGCAGGATCCCGGCGAACGCGACGGCGGCGAGCGTGCCGACGGCGTACTCAGCGGTGCTCATGCCGGCGTCCGCGGCCTCGCTCCGCAGCCGGGCGAAGTTCGCGATCAGTTTGCGCACGTGGTTCTCCTTCGTTCGGGTTTCCGCCGGCCGCCAAGAAGCGACCGGCCATCGATCACCGCGACCGGCCACCACCACCGGCGGCCGGCCACGGAGCCAACAAGCCGAGCCAACGGGCTCAGCGCGCAATCGGGGCCGAAGGCAAGCCCAAGGGGCTCAGCACCCAAGCGGAGCCGAAGCCAAGCCAACGGGCGGACTCAGCACGCAAGCGGAGCCGAGCGCAGCGACCGTGCCCGTCGCCCGTCCGGCCGGCCAGGGTCGAGCACACCGGGCCGCCGCGGAGGCGGTCGTGCCGAGCCCCGTGGCGTCGAGGACCTCGGCCGCCCGGGCGTTCGGGGCGTCACAGCACGTCCCCCAGCACGGCGATCACCAGGGGCACGAGGCTGGCCAGCAGAAAGGCGGGCAGGAAGCACAGGCCCAGGGGCAGCACGATCAGCACGCTCGCGCGCTGGGCTGCCGCCTCCGCCGCGACCGCCTGGTCGGCCCGTAGGTCGTCGGCCAGCCGGCCCAGCGCGCCGGCGAGCGCTCCCCCGCTCGCGCTGGAACGGATGGCTGCCGCCACCAACCGTGCGGCCCCGGTTATCCCGGCCAGGTGGTCCCAGGCCTCCGCGGGAGCCGCGCCCAGTCGCAGCGAACGGCCCGTCCGGTTGAGACGGACGCCCAGCGGGCCGCCGAGGGCCTCCGCCACGGCGGCCACCGCCTGGTCGACCGGGGCGCCGGCCCGAAGTGCCGCGGCCAGCAGATCGGCGGCCAGCGGCAGGTCGGCCGCGGCGGCGAGCCGGTCCTGCCGGAGCCGGGCCGGCTCGCGGCGCCGGAGAAGCCGTTCGGCGCCCAGCCCGGCGGTGGCTCCGGCCGCCAGGCCCCACCACGTCCAGAGGAACGCGGCGACCGCGACACCGATCGCCACCGCCAGCGCGATGCGTGCCCGCTTGCCGTCGGGCGACGGCGCCCGGCGGACCGGTCGCCGCCGAAAGCCCGCCGGCGCCACGAGCACCACCACCGCGGCGGCGATCAGCACAAGCGTCACGGGACCGCCGCCGGGATGCGTGGCTCCGTGGGCTCGGTGGGTGCCGCAGCGCCGAGCGGGTCGGTGCCGGCCGGCCGGGTCCCGCACAGGCCGCTCACCGGTGCGCCGTCCCGGCGGCCCAGCAGGGCAGCCATGCAGCACATCCGGGTGGGCACCCGCGCCGGCCCGGTGGCCCGGAGGAACCTCGTGAGCTCGCATGCGGAGGTCTCCGTCATCGGCCGACCAGCCTCTCTGCCCAGAGAAGGCCCGCGACCTGGAGCACCACCGCCACCAGAGCGCAGGCCGCCCCCAGCGGCGTGTGGAGCAGGACCTGCACCGGGTCGGCGCCGATGAACACGCCCAGCCCGATGCCGGCGCCCGGCAGGGCGGCCAGCAACAGCGCTGTCGCCTGCGCCCCGGCCGCCTGCGCGGCGGTGGCGGCCGCGGCACGGTCGGTGGCCCGCGCGTCGGCCTCGATCCGCTCGACCAGGTCAGCGGCAGGCGCACCGGTGCGCTCGGCGAGCCGCCACACCGACGCCGTGAGCCGGGACAGCCTGTCGGTCTCGGCAACGGTGGCCGCGGCCGGCGGCAAGCCTGCCCGCAGATCGGCCGCCAGGGCTGCCAGGTCATCCAGCGCCGCCGCTCGCTCGGTGGCCGCGGCGCGGCGCGCCGACCGCCTGATCAGCGCACGACCGCCGAGGCCCGCGTAGACGGCCAGGACTACGGCGGCGACCGGTCCACCGGCGAGCAGCCCCACGGCAGCGGACCCGCAGACCGCGCTCACCAGGGCTTCCCGCGGCCGCCTCGTGACAACTGCCAGGACCCGCTGCCGGAGCGCGCCCGCCGAGACCGAAGGAATCCGAGGGCCGCCCCGCCAGACGGCCACGAGAGCCCCGGCCATCACGAGACACGACCCCCACCAGTTCACGACGCCCCCTGGGGCGGTGAGAGCACGGCAGGCACTCGTACGCCACGGGCCGCCAGTAGTTGGGCCAGCGCGGCCGCTCCCGGGCCGGCGCCGCGCATCCGCCGCCAGGCCGGCACCACGGTGGCGAGCCGCTGATCGCCGCTCGGCAGCAGGACGCTCACCGACTCGAGCACCCGGCCCCGCTCCGTACGCCGAACCTGGAGCACCACCTGGAGGGCCGCGACCACCTGCGCGTGCAGCGCCGCCCGGGGCAGCCCGCCGAGCAGCCCGAGCGCCTCCAGCCGCGCCGGCACGTCGGCGGGCGCGTTGGCGTGCAGCGTGCCCGCGCCGCCGTCGTGGCCCGTGTTGAGGGCGCCGAGCAGGTCGACGATCTCGGCGCCGCGGCACTCGCCGACCACGAGCCGGTCGGGCCGCATCCGCAGGGCCTGCCGGACCAGGTCGGTCAGCCCGATCGCGCCCGCTCCCTCCACGTTGGAGGTGCGCGCCTGAAGGGCCACCACGTGCGGGTGCACGGGCCGCAGCTCCGCCGCGTCCTCGACCAGGACGATGCGCTCGGTGCGCGGCACCAGCCCGAGCAGCGTGGCCAGCAGGGTGGTCTTGCCGCTGCCGGTGCCGCCGGTCACCAGGTAGGCCAGCCGGGCCGCCACGATCGCCGAGAGGACCGGCGCGACCGTCTGCGGCACCGTGCCGTGCTCGACCAGCTCGTCGAGGGTGAACGGCCGCTGCCGGAACGTTCGCAGGGACAGGTAGGGCCCCTCGGTCGCGACCGGCGGCAGCACCGCGTGCAGCCGGGTGCCGTCGGGCAGGCGGGCGTCGGCGAACGGCCGGCCGTCGTCGAGCCGGCGCCCGCAAGCGGCCGCGAGGCGCTGGGCGAGCCGGCGTACCTCGTCGAGATCGCCGAAGGAGACCGCCGCCCGGGTCAGGCCGCCGCCGCGGTCGATCCAGACCTCCAGGCCGTTCACCAGGACGTCGGTGACCGCCGGATCGTCCAGCAGCGGCGCCAGCGGGCCCGCGCCGACGAGCCGATCGTGCACCCGGTCCGCGAGCCGCAGCACCGCCGTGTCACCCAGGACCGCGGCGCCCGACTCCCGCCGCACCGCGTCGACCACGGCCGCCGGGGTCGCCTCGACGCCGTCGACCGCGAACCGGTGGCGCACCCGGTCGGCCACCTCGGGCGCGGACGCCGACAGCCGGGCGCCCAGACCCACGTACGCCGTCATGCCGCCTCCATCAGCTCACCGACCAGCCGGCGGCAGAGGTCCGCCAGCTCGCCCTTGCCGGTCTGGCCCGGGGGCACGCCGCGCTCGAGCGCCTGGCACATGGCCGGCTCGGGCCGCAGCGACCCGGCGAGGGGCAGCCCGAGCGCCGATGCGACGTCACGCGGCTTGAGCCGTCCGGGCGCCGGCCCGCGGACCACCACCGACAGCTCGTCGCGGTGCGCCCGAACCGTGCGAGCCACTCGCGACGCCGCGGCCACGGCTCGCACCTCGGCGGGGACGACCAGCAGCGCGCGGTCGGCGCACTCGATCGCGAGCACGGCCGCGTCGTCGAGCTGTCGTGGCACGTCGGCGACGATCACGTCGCGGGCGCGGCGAGCGGCGTCGATGGTGGCCGCCATGGCCTCGGCGGGCACGGTCCGGGCCTGCCCCTCGCGGGCGAAGGACAGCAGCACCAGGTCGCCCCGGTGCGGGAGCGAGCCGATCAGCGACGGCGGATCGACCCGGCCGTCCGCCTCGGCCAGCGAGGACCAGCGCAGACCGCCCTCGTCCTCCCAGCCGAGCAGCAGGTCGAGCCCGCCGCCGAGCGGATCTCCGTCGATCAGCAGCGTGCGATGGCCGGCGCCGGCGGCGGTGACCGCGAGGCCGCCGGAGAGGATGCTGGCGCCCGCGCCGCCACGGCCGCCGATCACGGCCAGGACCCGGCCGACCGGTTGATCGAGCTGTTCGGCGAAGCGGTCGACGACCCAGGCCTCGGCGGTCGGCAGCTCGACGATGTGCTCGGCGCCGGACCGGCGGGCGATCTCGGTCAGCGCCGGCGGCAGCTCGCCCCGGGACACCACGGCCACTCTGGTGCGGCGCGGTAATCGGGCACGGCGGCTCGCCTCGAGCTGGTCCGCGCCGAGCATGACGAGCGGCGCGAGACCGTACCTGGAACGGGCGGCCACAGGGTCGGGCGCGACGTCGACCTGAGTGCCTCCGGCGGCGGCGAGCCGGAGCAGGTCATCGAGCAGATCGGGGTCGGCGGTGACGACGAGGGGCAGACGCGGTGCGGACATGGCGCCCACCGTCACGGAGGCCGGTCGGGGGCGGCAACGAGGCCTGTGGACGGAAAACGCCCTTGTGGATATCGAATGGAGGCCGCGTTGATCTGCTATCGGCCGACCACCACAACGGGTGCTCCGGGCGGCGGTTGGGTATGTTGGTCACGACACGGACCAATGGGGTTGGCATGGAGAGTTCGATCCAGCGCGCGCTCGCCGACGACGGCACGGCCACGATCATCGTCGAGGGCGAGGTCGACTTCTCCAACGCCGACGAGCTGGCCGACTGCGTGCGTGGTGCGGTCGCCGACTGGTCGCCCCCGCTCGTCCGGGTCGACCTCAGATCGGCGAGCTTCATCGACTCCAGCGGCCTCGGCGCCCTCATCGAGGGCTACCGCGCCGCCACCGAGGTCGACGCGGATTTCCGGGTGGTCAACCCGGCGCCGTCTTTTCGCCGGGTCCTCGACGTCACCGGGCTGTGCGAGTTCTTCGGCCTGGTCACCGAGGACGACAACGCCGGACGGACCCAGGCCACGGGCGCATAGGGAACGACCCCCGTCGGGGGAGACGGGGGCCGTCCGAGGATTCGGCTCCGGGGGGGTCGAGCCGAATCGGCTCGGTGATCACGGGGGGCGTAATCACCGAGGGCCTGAGGGGAGGAGAGCGCCGGGACCACTCAACCGCAGCAACGTGAATCCCGATCGCAACAGCACAAGCATGCCTCACGGAAGCATCGCAGTCGAGTACCGATTGTGTCCGAGTGGGATATGCCTGCCTGTCTGACCGTTTTCACAGCGCGTCACCGTGCCCCCGCTCGGCGCGCCGAGGGCCGCGGAGATCGACCACTTGCGGCTACACTTGCCGCCCGTGGGCCTCAGTGCCGCGTTTTTCGACCTCGACAAGACCGTCATCGCCAAGTCCAGTGCGCTGGCCTTCGGACGGCCTTTCTACCGTGATGGCCTGATCAGCCGCCGTGACGTGGTCAAATCCGCTTACGCACAGCTGATGTTCCGGCTGGGTGGCGGGTCCGACGAGCAGAGCATGAGCCGCACGCGCGACTACCTCGCGGCGCTCTCCAAGGGCTGGCGCGTCGAGCAGCTCCAGCAGATCGTCGCCGAGACGCTGGAAGAACTGATCAACCCTTATGTGTACGCGGAAGCAGCCACTCTGATCGCCGAGCACCAGGCGGCCGGGCGCGACGTCGTGCTCGTCTCCGCCTCGGGCGACGAGATGGTCCGCCCGATCGGCGCGCTGCTGGGCATCACCGATGTCATCGCGACCCGGATGAGCATCGTCGACGGGCGGTACAGCGGCGAGGTGGAGTTCTACGCGGCCGGCCCCAGCAAGGTCGTCGGCATCCGGGAGCTGGCCGCCGAGCGGGGATACGACCTGGCCCAGTGCTACGCCTACTCGGACTCGGTCACCGACCTGCCGATGCTGGAGGCCGTCGGCCACCCCAGCGCCGTCAACCCCGATCGAGCCCTGCGCCGCGCCGCCGTCGAGAACGCCTGGCCCATCCTCGAGTTCCGCCACCCGATCCCGCTGAGCCGGCGCCTGCGCGACCGTCCCGCGGTTCCGGTCGCGGCGGCCCTCAGTGTCGGCGTCGGCGCCGCGATCGGCTTCGCCATCTACGCCCGCCACCGTCGCGCCAAAGCCCCCGCCTGAGTCCAGCCGGGCCGCCGGAGCGATGGCCGTCGGCGCGGCCGGAGCGATGGCCGTCGGCGCGGCCGGCGCGATGGCCGTCGGCGCGGCCGGCGCGACGGCTGTGAGCAGAGTGGCGCAAGGTCATGAGCAGGGCGAACAGCCTTTGTCTGACTAATCGCGAAGAGGCCTGAAGCCCTGGCGATCAAGCCGCGACGGGCGTAGAAAGAACTGGCGAGGTTTGGAGCGGAAAGCCCGGGATTCCCGGGACCTCCGATTGCGGATCTCGTGCACGGCCACCGGGAACCCACGCGCGATCAGCCACGGCAGGCACGTTGCGGCGGGACCTAGGCCACCGGGCTCCCACAGCGGACCCGCGAGGCTCTGGACCGTCGACAACGACCCAGGTGCACGCTTGATAACCCGGTCCGGACGCGCAAAGCCGGCGCCCCATGCGGGACGCCGGCTCTATTTTCGGCCATGGAGGGGGCGCGACGGCCTTGGCGGCCCGCGGCGGCCTGGCGGCGCGGCGAGCGGCCACTGACAGCGGCGCTCCGGCGAGACGCGGCGGCTGGGCCGCGGAGGGTGCGCTGCCTGGGTTGACGCGGCACGCAGTAGCGCGCGGTCGGCGCGGTACGC
>NZ_BOMI01000129.1 GCF_016862115.1 Paractinoplanes deccanensis | reverse complement strand
GGTAGGGCGCGGCGGCCGGTGTGTGGGTGGGGTGAGCGTGAGTGGCGAACCGGCCGGTCGGGCGTGAGGAGCTTGCGTTGCAGCTGGCCCGTGCTTGCGGCGGGTGCCTTACGAAAAGGCGTATTAAACAGGGTTTTGTGCCTGTAGGTGTCGATTGCGCAGCTCGTGATAAACGGCCTTGAACAGTTTGGGGCGGGAGTGGAAGTCGACGCCCTGGGCCCAGAGCTCGGTGTTGACCGTGGTGCCGTCGCGGCGTTCGATGAGGACGGTCATGCCGCTCTCGATCTCCCACGGGCCGATCTTGTGGGTGGCCTTGTGGAGGCGGACGTGGGCGATCTCGTCCCAGCTCATGGTGCGGGAGCGCAGCAGGCCGCGAATGCGCAGGCCGGCGGGGCCGACGTAGGCGCCCATCTGGAGGATGCGGTGGGAGCCGACGACCCAGACGGCGGCCAGCACGCCGGCCAGCACGCGGATGCCGTGGCCGGTGAGGTCGAACTGCTGGACCGTCGTCCAGCCCAGCAGGGCCAGTGCGACGATCTCCCAGCCGATGACCAGCCAGCGGCCGGTGCCGGGCGTGTAGGGGCGCTCCCAGGTCGTCTCCACGCGAGCGAGTATTCCAGCGGAATTTTCAAGATCCGGTGGAGTGCCTAAAAGACTGACCGATCAGACGGCAGCCAGGACTCCATCGCCGATACGGGTGATCTCATCGGCTGCCTCGCCCACCGCCGCGGCGTAATGACGCAGCCAGGAACGGACGCCGTCGGGCGTTCCGGTCGCGTAGGCGCCGGCCGAGCCGACGTATTCGGGCTCGCGGTTGCGGTGGCCGACCTCGACGGCGACCAACCCGCGCGGGTCGAAGCCGCGGTTGATCAGGGTGAGGTGGGCGGCGGCGCGGGCGACCACGCCGGCCGGGCCGGCGAACGGGCGCAACGTGATCAGCTCGGCGTGGACGATCGCGGCGAGCAGCAGCGGTGGCGTGCGGTCGTTGCCGGCCACCAGCTTCGCAAGGGCGTCGACCCGGTCGGCCGCGCCGGCGAGGCGACCGAGATCGTCGGCGGGGACGACGCCGCGCGCGGCGAGCACGTGGAGCTTGGCGAGCACCTGGCGAGGCGCCCGCGGCCAGAGGTCGACGAGGCCGCCGAGGCTCTCCGCGACGCGCAGTGCACCCTGGACGACCGGGTCGGTGACCGTGCCGCCGCGCACCTCGTCGAGGTCGTAGGCGTTGCCCTCCAGCGCCGCGCTGGCGACCGCGGCGCGCAGGCTGGCCTCGGCGGCGACCTGACCGCCGTGCCGCCGCAGCGCGCGGTGACGCATCGCGGCGTCGACGCGGTCACGCGCCTCGGTCAGGGCGGGGGCGACGTCGGCGAGCTCCAGGAGCGGGGCGAGCGGATCCACGCCCGTAAGACTACAGAAACATGGGCTGCACAAATGAGCGCGGAACTGGCAAGATTCGCGCAGGACCGATCAGGGGTCGGTCATCCAGCGCGCCCATGATGCCACCTGGCGCGCTGGGTGACGCAACCCTCGCCGGTCACATCAGGCCTGACTAATGTGCAACGAAGAAGCCCCGGTCAGCAGTGAAGAGGAGCCGCCCTCATGAGCGAGACATTGGCGAACCTGTCATCGGAGACGCGGCAGTTCCCGCCGCCGGAGCAGTTGGCCGCCGACGCCAACGTCAAGGCCGACGCGTACGACGAGGCCGCCGCCGACCGGCTCGCCTTCTGGGCGAAGCAGGCCGAGCGCCTCACCTGGGCCAAGAAGTGGGAGCAGATCCTCGACTGGTCCAACCCGCCGTTCGCCAAGTGGTTCGTCGGCGGCGAGCTCAACATCGCCTACAACTGCGTCGACCGGCACGTCGAGGCCGGCAGGGGCGACAAGGTGGCGATCCACTGGGAGGGCGAGCCGGGCGACACCCGCACGATCACGTACGCCGAGCTGCTCAAGCTCGTCAGCCAGGCCGCCAACACGCTGACCGACCTGGGCATCGGCGCCGGCGACCGGGTCGCGATCTACATGCCGATGATCCCCGAGGCCGCGGTCGCGATGCTGGCCTGCGCGCGCATCGGCGCCACGCACAGCGTGGTCTTCGGCGGCTTCTCGGTCGACGCGCTCGCCACCCGCATCAAGGACGCCGATGCCAAGCTGGTGATCACCGCCGACGGCGGCTACCGGCGCGGCAAGCCGTCGGCCCTCAAGCCGACCGTGGACGAGGCCGTCGCGCAGAGCCCGAGCATCGAGAACGTGCTGGTCGTACGCCGTACCGGCCAGGAAGTCGCCTGGACCGGCAAGGACAAGTGGTGGCACGAGACGGTCGAGCAGGCCAGCCCGGAGCACAAGGCCCAGGCCTTCGACTCGGAGCACCCGCTGTTCATCCTCTACACCTCGGGCACGACGGGTAAGCCGAAGGGCATCCTGCACACCACCGGCGGGTACCTGACCCAGACCTCGTACACGCACAACGCGGTCTTCGACCTCAAGCCGGAGACCGACGTCTACTGGTGCACGGCCGACATCGGCTGGGTCACCGGCCACTCGTACATCGTCTACGGCCCGCTCTCCAACGGCGCCACCCAGGTCATGTACGAGGGCACGCCGGACACCCCCGGGCGCGACCGGTTCTGGCAGATCGTCGACAAGTACAAGGTGTCGCTGCTCTACACGGCGCCCACGCTGATCCGCACGATGATGAAGTGGGGCGACGACATCCCAGCCGGCTACGACCTGTCGTCGCTGCGCGTCCTCGGCAGCGTCGGCGAGCCGATCAACCCCGAGGCCTGGATGTGGTACAGGGAGAACATCGGCCGCAACCGCACCCCGATCGTCGACACGTGGTGGCAGACCGAGACGGGCGCGGTGATGATCTCGCCGCTGCCCGGCGTGACCGCGACGAAGCCCGGCTCGGCGATGACCGCGCTGCCCGGCATCACCGCCGACGTCGTCGACGACCAGGCGCAGTCGGTGCCGAACGGTGGCGGCGGCTTCCTGGTGCTGCGCGACCCGTGGCCGTCGATGCTGCGCACGATCTGGGGTGACGACAAGCGGTTCATCGACACGTACTGGTCGCGCTTCGGCGCCGGCGCGGGCTCCTCCGACGAGGGCTGGATCTACTTCGCCGGCGACGGTGCGAAGAAGGACGACGACGGCGCGATCTGGCTCCTGGGCCGGGTCGACGACGTCATGCTGGTCTCCGGGCACAACATCTCCACCACCGAGGTCGAGTCGGCGCTGGTCTCGCACCCGTCGGTGGCCGAGGCGGCGGTGGTCGGCGCGACCGACCCGACCACCGGCCAGGCAATCGTGGCATTCGTGATCCCCAGGGGCAATGTGGACACGTCGGGCGACGCGGGCGAGCAGCTCAACGTCGACCTGCGCAACCACGTCGCCAAGACGCTCGGCCCGATCGCCAAGCCGCGCCAGATCATGCTCGTGCCCGAGCTGCCGAAGACCCGCTCCGGCAAGATCATGCGCCGCCTGCTCAAGGACGTGGCCGAGCACCGCTCGCTCGGCGACGTCACCACGCTCCAGGACTCCGCCGTGATGGACCTGATCTCGGCCGGTATGAAGACCACCAAGTCGGACGACTGAGCGGTCGCCGCCGCGGCTCACAGGGGCCGCGGCGGCCCCCGGTCGACCCCAGCGCCTACCCTGGAGTCCATGGGCGGTCGGGTGGACGAGTCATGCGTGCTGGTGGACGGCCCCTGGACACATCGCTTCGTCGGCGCCAACGGCAGCCGGTTCCACGTGGTCGAGGCCGGCACGGGGCCGCTCGTGCTGTTCCTGCACGGCTTCCCCGAGTTCTGGTGGGCGTGGCACGACATCCTGCCCCGGGTCGCCGACGCGGGCTTCCGGGCCGTCGCGATGGACCTGCGCGGCTACGGAGCCAGTGACAAGCCGCCGAGAGGGTACGACGGCTACACCATGGCGGCCGACGTCACGGGCACCATCCGGGCCCTCGGCGAGCGCAACGCGACGCTGGTGGGCGCCGGGGCCGGCGGCATGATCGCCTGGGCCGCGGCCGCGTTCCACCCCAAGCTGGTCAACCGCCTGGTCGTGCTCGGCGCGGCCCACCCGCTGCGACTGCGGGCGGCGCTGTTCGCCGACCCGCGCGGCCAGCTGGCCGCCTCCACGTCGGCGCTGCGCTTCCAGGTGCCGCGGTACGAACACGTGCTCACCCGCGACGACGCGGCCATGGTGGGTGAGCTGATGACCCGCTGGACGGGTCCCCAATGGAGAGAGACACCCGAGTTCGACGATTACGTGCGCCGCTGCCGCGAGGCCATGCAGATCCCGCAGGCGGCGTTCTGCGCACTCGAGGCCTACCGGTGGGTCTTCCGCAGCGCCATCCGGCTCCAGGGCTACCGCTTCGTCAAGCTGATGCAGAAGCCGCTCGTCACGCCCACCCTGCAACTGCACGGCGAACTCGACACCGCCACGCTGCCGCGGACGGCACAGGGCTCCGGCCGCTACGTGATCGCGCCGTACGAGTGGCGGCTGATCCCCGACGCCGGCCACTTCCTGCACCAGGAGGCGACCGAGGTGGTCACCGGCGAAGTCCTCCGGTGGGTGAAGACCTCTTAGATCCGCTGCTCGTGCAGCTCCGAGACCTCGTGGATCGGAGCCCACCCCTGGTAGACACCGAAGTCGAACTCCTCCAGGCCGAGCTGCCGGGCGATCGGGGCACGGCCGCCCGCGTATTCGACCCGCAGCCACGAATCGGTCTCGGCGAGCACGATGAACGGCGCGCCACGCCACGAACAGGTCGTGCGGACGTAGACCAGCTCGTCGTACTCGTCAGGGGTGAGAACCCGCACGTAGCGGCCCGGGCGGACCTCCTCGAAGCCGTCCGCCGGGTCGGTGCGGTAGATCCGGGCGTTGTCGCCGTCCGGCACCGCCTCGTACTCGTGCCCCTGCCAGGTGACCACGTAACCGTCGCGCATCACTGCTCACCAACCCGCCGCCAGATCGGGCCGTCGTTGTCGAAGATCGCCACCATGCGCTCGCTGCCGTCCCCGTCGATGCGCCACAGCTGCGCGCCGTGCGGCAGCCGGACACTGTCCACCTTGAACTCGGCGATCACGTCGCGGCCCTCGCCGGGCGCGAAACCGTTGCCCCGGAACGGCGCCCGCTCGATCACCCAGCCGTCCATCGCGCGCAGGGCCTGCTCGTTCTGGCCGCCGTAGGGGATGCGGTAGAGGCTCGGCCGGTACGCCGGCCAGCGCAGCACGTACGCCTCCTTGGCGTCGTACTGGTGCGGCGAGCCGTCGTAGTTGAGCCCGAGAGCGGCGAAAAGCTCACCAGGGGTACGGAGGTGCTCGACCTCGGTCGCCCGATGCACGAAACCGGCGACCCGGTCGTAGCCGCGCTCGAGGTAGTAGTCGACCTGCTCGGGCGGCAGCGTCTTCTGCATCACGGTGGCGTGCTGCGCGTCGTCGCTGGCCGGCTCGGGCGCGGGCACGGGAGCGGCCGCCTCCTCGAGGGCCGGCTGCTCGGGCTCGGCGCCCAGACCGGCCTCGGCGGCCCAGTTGGCCAGGGCGATGACCTGGGGCCCGGGATACTTCGCGCCGATCGGGCTCTTCGGGTTGACCGCGAACGACCAGCCCGGGTCGGGCCAGTTGCGGATCAGCTCGTAGAACCGGACACCGACGGTGCGGGTCGGCTGAGCGTAGTGCTCGTCCAGCCGATCCTTGCTGGTGAAGACGATGAGGAAAGCCTCGCCGTCCATCTGCTCGGTGCGGAAGGCGAAGCCGGACTCGCCGGGCGAGCTGCCGGGGCGCGAGTGGTCGGCGACGGGCACGAGCACGGTGGCCAGCAGGAGCGTGGAGAGGAAGGCGTCGGTGCTGCCGCCGCCGGCGGCGTCGAAGAGCTCCCGCTCGACATCGTTGGCCGGGACGAAAGGCTCGGCCGCGGGTGGGGGCGGCGGCGGAGCATTGGTGCCGTACGACGGAGCGCCGCCGCGGGTGTCGAACCGCGCGGGACGATCGCTGCCGGGCGACCCGGGGATGACCGGCGGAGCCAGGCCGGGGGACTCGGGGCGCGGGGCGGTGTCGAAGCGCTGGGCTGCGTCGGAGCGCTGGGCCGTGTCGGAGCGCTGGGCTGCATCGGAACGCTGGGCCGCGTCGGAGCGGGTCTGGAACGCGGGGAAAGACGTCATGGACGCGGGTGGGCCGGCCGACGGCGAGGTGGCCTGGCGGCGGGGCAGTGGGGTGCCGAAGCCGCGGCCGGGCTCGGTGGAGTTGCCGGGCTGGATGGCCGGCGGGGAGGCGAGGCCACCCTGCTGAGCGGCGGCGGCCTGCGGGGAGGCGGGGCCCTGCGGGAAGCCGCCACGATCTGCGGCCGGGGACCCGGCACCACGGTCCGGCGCCGGCGGGGAGCTGCGACGGGGCAGCTCGACCGGGGTGGCCACGGTGGGCTGGGCCCAGCCCGGGCTGAACGGGGGCTCGGCGGGCTCGCTGGGCACGAAGTGCTCGGGCACCGGCGGGGTGTTCGCGCCGGGGCTGCGGACCGGGAGGGGCGCTTTGGGGTCCTGGAGGGGGCCGCGCGGGTCGTCGCTCGGGGGCGCGGAGCGGCGGCTGCCCAGGGCGCCCAGTGCGCCGCCGAGGGTCGGCGTGGCGGGTGGGCCGGAGGCGGGGATGCCGGAGGCGGGAGCGTTCGAGGCCGGGATGCCCGAAGCCGGAGCGTTCGAGGCCGGGATGCCGGACGCCGGAGCGTTCGAGGCCGGGATGCCGGACGCCGGAATGCCGGACGCCGGGATGCCGGACGCTGGGGCGGTCGGCACGGACGGCGGCTGGTAAGCCGGGGGCACGGCGGGCGCGGACGGTGGCTGGTATGCCGAGGGCACGGCCGGGGCGGACGGCGGCTGGTATGCCGGGGGCACCGCGGGCGCGGACGGCGCGGGCGGGAGGGCGGCCGGCGCGGGCGGCATCGCTGCCGCGGGGCTCACGGCCGCGGGGTTCCCTGCCGCGGGCGGCGTGCGGGCGGGCAGGCCGCTGGGCAGCACGTTGCCGGGGGTGCGGATCGGGAGGCCGCCGGGGCCGATCGGCTCGGGCTTGGCGGGCTCCGCCTTGGGTGGCTGAGCCGCCGGTGGCTGGGCTGTGAGCGGCTGGGCTGTGAGCGGCTGGGCTGCGGGCGGCTGGGCTGCGGGCGGCATGGGGCCGCGGGCCGGGGCGCCGTACGCGGGCGGGGCGCTCACGGGACCGCCGCCGTACGGGGGCGCGGGCGGGGCGCTCACGGGACCGCCGTATGGGGTGGCGGGCGGAGCGCTCGCCGGGGCGCCGTACTGGGCGGCGGCGGGCTGGCCGTACGCGGGGCTTGCCGGGCGGCCGTACGGGTCGCTCATGGGCTGGCCGTATGGGGTGTTGCCCTCGCCGTAGGCGGCGCTGGCCGCCTGACCGTAAGCGGCCGGCGGGGCGACGGGAGACGTGCTCGCCGGGTATTGCGGGTAACCCGCAGCGGCCGCCGGCTGCGGCGCGGCCTCCGAGGTGGGCCCGCCGGGGCGCGCGGCCTCCTGCTGGCGGGTGGCGGCCGCGTTGGCGGCCAGGGCGGCGGCCTGGAGGTCCTGCATCTTGGCGGAGGTCGGGGTCGCCTCGCGGCCCGGACCTCGGGTGGGCAGCCTCAGGTCGCCCCGGGACAGCTGCGCGACGAACCACGCCGGCAGGTAGCCCTCGATCGGCAGGCCCGGGTTGACCGCGAGCCACCACTCGAGGTTGGGCCAGGTGTTGGCGAGCTCCTGATAAGGCACGCGCCGCGCCGAACCCGTGTAGTCGGCCAGGCACGCCTGCAGCGCGGAGGTCGACGTGAACGCCAGCACATGCGTGCGGCCGCCGGTGCTCCAAGTGCCCCACCCGAGCGGCGCGAGACCCGCGAGGGCGTCCGCCGAGACGGGCAAGAGCAGGTCAACCTTGGAGAGAATGCGGAAGTACGACTCCTGGTCGTCGGTGCGCAGGGCATCGCGCATCGCGACCTCGGCGTCCGTAGCCGGCTCCCACTCGGACACGTCCACCTCTCCCCACGCGCGACGAGGCCATCTCAACGCGTACAACCTACAAGGTCAGGCCGCGATCACAATGGGCGGCAGTACGCGGAGAAGTAAAGCAGGTGTACGACGCCCTCGGTACACGCTTGGAAGGCTTTTCGAAGCGCCTTGATCAGTAGCTGCCAGCGATCGGTCAAAGACTGATGGTAGCCTCACCGGACTTTTCGGCCAGTACGCGTTCGGGGGACATCAAGGCCCGCAAGAACGGACTAAACGGAACGGCCGTGCAGTCGCTCAGGACTGCCCGGCCGTTTCATGGCTCAGCCGCGCTCACTGGAAGCGCTGGGTCGCCGCCTTCTCGGTGCGGATGTAGTCCTCGACCGAGTGGTCGACGGCCTTCTTGATGTTCTGCAGGATGTTCTGCAGATCGTTCGAGGCGGCACGCCAGGTGGCCTGGCGGTGCTCGTACGCCTGCTTGGCCTCGCCGTCCCAGGTCGAGACCAGCGGGGCGGCGTCGCGCTCGAGCTGGTCGAGCTGCGACTGCAGCGTGGAGACCGCCTTCTGGATGTCGGCGCTCGCGTTCTGAAGCGCGCCGAAATTGACGAGCAGCACTCCGTCGTTAGGCATGTCTGTCTCTCCCCCGTCAGAGCGGCAGCTGGAAGCTGCCGCCGGAGTTGGCAACCCGGCTCTGGGCCTCGGTGTCGGAGGTGTCGTAGCCGACACCGGACACCTTGATCGAGTCCGCGGTCTGCGCAAGAGCCGCGTTCAGCTTCTTGAGGTCCTCCGCATACTGGACCTTGACCTGCTCGAAGGCCGCCGCGCCGAGACCCTTCCACGCGCTGCTCAGCACGGAGAGCTCGGACATGAGCGTGCTCAGCATCTGCTGCAGCGACGCGTTCACATCGTCGAATTTCGCGGCGGTATTCGCCATCACCGCGGATTGAGCCTGCGTCTGGGCCACCCCGGACGTCACCCCGCTTCCTCGTTCGGTTCGCCGATCGCCCGGATCCGTAGTGGACGGACGGTCATCACCGTCCTCGACGTATCGACGGTGGCCACCAGGCTAGCCCCAGTACACAAGCCGCGGGGGACTGCCGTGAGCGGCCGACTACTGTTCAGGTACGTCGCCGACCGTAGCGAAGTCCGTCAAGACGCGACAAGCTCGGAATCGGAACCTGTGGATAACCTCGCGCCTGTCCACAGGCGGCTCCGCCGATGGCCGGTTGCCCATACGATAGGCCGCGCACGAGCAAGGACCCGGCGCGAAGGGCGGTGTGAGATGACGGTCGGCGTGGCGGGTGACCGCGACTACCGCGATCTCAGCGGCCCCGCGAAACCGTCACCCAAGGTCAGCACCAGGCCGGTCCGGCGTGGACGGTTGTTCGGCGTTCGCGCCGGTCAGCTCGTGGCGACACAGATCGCCGCGGTCGCCGTCGTGCTCGGCGCGGTCAACGGCCCGATCGGGCTGGTCGCGGGGGTCGCGCTCGCCCTGGTCGTCCTGGCGGTGACCTGGCTGCGGCTGCGCCGGCGCTGGCTGTTCGAGTGGGTCGGCGTCATGCTGCGCTTCGGCGGCCGGCGACACTCCGCCGCGGTCGACGCCTCACCGACGGCGCTGCTCGAGTTCGTCGCCCCCGGCGGCCGGGTGGAGCAGACCGACCTGGCCGGCGACCCGGCCGCGATCATCGCCGACGGTCACGGCCTGACGGCCGTGCTCGAGCTGGGCGATCCCGCCGGGCTGCTCGCCGAGGACGCGCCGTCGCTGCCCTTCCCCGCCTCGCTGCTCCCCTCCGCCGAGGCCGAGCTGCCGCCGGTCATGATCCAGCTCCTGCTCACCGGCGCGCCGGCCCCGTCGTTGCGGGCGGGCGCCGGCACCCCGGCCAACTCCTACCGTCAGCTCACCGAGGGCCGCCTGCTCGGGCACAGCCGCGCGCTGCTCGCCGTGCGGGTGCTGCGCGACGAGGGCTGGTCCGAGGAGGAGCTGCACCGTTCGCTCTCCGGGCTGGCGCGCAAGCTGGTGCGCCGGCTGTCAAAGGTGCCGGCGAAGCCGCTGGGCGAGGCGGCCACGATCCGCGTCATCGCCGAGCTCGCCCACGACGACGGGGTCGGCTCGGCCCAGGAGACGTGGCCCGGGCTGCGGATCGGCGGCCTGGCGCAGAGCACGTTCCGGCTGCGCCGCTGGCCCGACCCACACGTCGAGACGTCCCGGCGGCTGGTCTCGCGGCTGCTCACCCTGCCCGCCTCCGCGACCACGGTGTCGCTGACGGCGGGCCCGCGTCCGGCGCACGGCCCCACCCCGCTCGACCTGACCGTCCGGCTCGCGGCCCCCGACGCCAACGCGCTCGGCGCCGCGGCCCAGGCCCTGCACAAGGTGGTGTCCGCCGAGCAGGCGAGCGTCCGCCGCCTCGACGGCGAACACCTGTCCGGACTCGCGGCGACGCTCCCGCTGGGCGGCACGCCGGCCGCGGTGCCCGGCCTCCCGCCCGACGGTGTCCAGCCGGCCGAGCAGCTCGAGGGCCTTCACCTGCCGGTCGGCACGTCCGGCCTGATGCTGGGCCGCAACCGCCACGGCAATCCGGTGGTCGCCCGGCTGTTCCGTCCCGAGCAGACCCGCGTGCTCCTGGTCGGCGGCGTGCGCTGCGCCCAGCTCGTCGCCCTGCGAGCCATGGCGCTGGGCGCCCGCGTCATGGTGCAGACGGCGAGGCCACGGGCCTGGGAGCCGTTCGTACGGGGCGCCGCCGTCCCCGGCGAGTCCATCGCGGTCGTGCCACCCGGCCGGCCCGTCGAGATCGCCCCCGGCTCCGCCCTCCACCCCCTGCTGGTGGTCGTCGACATCGGCTCGGTCGGCGCCGACAACCGCCCCGGCGCCGGCTGGCAGGCCACCCTGGTGGTCCGGGACGAGTTCGCGGCCGCCGACATCGACGTGGCGTCCCGCGCCGACCTGCTCATCCTCCAGCCGCTGCGCCCCGAGGAGGCCACCCTGCTCGGCGGCGCCCTGGGCCTGGGCGAGGTGGCCCAGTGGATGACCCGCATCCGCCCCGACATGGTCGGCGTCGTCAACCGCCGCGCCGTCCGCTGGGCCGCCCTGGCCCACACCCCCATCGAAACCCAGCTGGTCGGCCCACCCGGCCGCTGACCAGCCCATTCTCCGCCGCCCCTCGCCCGCTCAGCCCACCCGCCTCTCCGCTCGGCCTCGTCGTCCGCCCGCTCCGCCCCTGCACGTTCGCCCGCCCGGCCTCGTCACCCGCCGGGCCTGGTCACCCGCCCCGCCTGGTCACCCGCCCCGCCTGGTCACCCGCCCCGCCTGGTCACCCGGCCCGCCTGGTCACCCGGCCCGATCGCTCGCCCGACCTGGTCGCTCTCCCGGCCTCCTCACCCGGGCCTCGTCGGTCAAGGCGCGGCGATCGCCGGATCGGCCACCGCGTCAGGCCACTGCCGGTGATGGCTTGGAGCATGGTCGCCGTCCACGGCAAGCTGGCGGACCTGGCCGTGCACGAGCCGTTTCCGGCCTCGTCTCGACCGCTAGTCTCGGTTGCGGGTGTCGGTCCCGATTGTTGGTTCGGGCCTCGCTCGGCCAGCGGGAATGGTTGATATGTCCTGATCTTCGGAAACCGGTCCGGGAAGATCGGAGTGTGGTGTCGTCGCAGGTGGTGGCGGCGTGGCACCATGCGGTGCCATGGGCCTCATCATCCGGCTTTTGATCACCGCGTTCTCGCTGTGGCTGGCGACCGTGCTGATCGACGGCATCGAGCTGACGACCGACTCGACGTCTGAAAAGATCGTCACGCTGTTGATCGTCGCGGTCATCTTCGGCGTGATCAACGCGGTTCTCCGGCCGATCATCAAGATCGTGGGGTGTGGGCTCTACGTTCTCACGCTCGGGCTGATCGCGCTGGTCGTGAACGGGCTGCTGTTCCTGCTGACCAGCTGGGTAGCCGGCCAGTTCGACCTGCCGTTCCACGTCGACAACTTCTGGCCGAGCGCCGTCCTGGGCGCCCTGCTCGTCGGCATCGTCAGCTGGCTCCTCAACATGCTCGTCCCCGACGGCGACGACTGACCTCCCACGCCCGGGCGCCAACGGCAGCCACCGCAGCGCCCGGGCCGCAACGACGGACCTCCGGCCCGAGCCGGAACGACCGACTTCCGGCCCGAGCCGCGACGACCGGCTCCGGCCCCAACCGCAACGACCGGCTCCGGCCCCAACCGCAACGACCGGCTCCGGCCCCAACCGCAACGACCGGCTCCGGCCTCAGCCGCAACCCGCGGCATCGACCCGGGCAGGGGCCGCGACACCAACGACGACCGGCATCGGCCCCAACCGCGACGAACGACCTCCGGGCTTCAGCCG
>NZ_BOMI01000128.1 GCF_016862115.1 Paractinoplanes deccanensis | reverse complement strand
AGCCACGACGACCGGCTTCGGCGTCGCCGACCGGCGCCGATCCGGGCAGTGACGAATGGCGGCAAGCCGCAGGTAGCGGCCCAGCCTCTCCGGAGCAATGGCTGACCCGGGGCGCTGGCACAGCGACGATCGTGGGCTCGGGACGTAGTCCGGCCCGTGCGAGCGCCCACGAAACGGGAATCCCTCTGGCGGTTCGTCAAGATCCAGGCTTGACTCACGGCCGTGCTGGAGGAACGCCGTGATGACGGGTATGAGCTGAGCTCCGAGCGGGAGCGGATCGATCTGCCGGTGGTGCACCGGTGGTTGTCGACGGACGCCTACTGGGCGATCGGGCGGCCGATCGAGCAGATGCGGGCGGCGCTCGACGGCTCGGAGGCCTACGGGGTCTACCTCGGGGACACGCAGGTGGCCGTCGCGCGGGTGATCACGGATGGGGCGGTCTTCGCCTACCTGTGTGACGTCTACGTCGACCCGGCGCATCGGGGCAAGGGCCTCGCCGGCTGGCTCGTGGGAAGCCTGCGCGATCACTACGCGGCGCGCGGGCTCAAGCGGTTCGTCCTGACGACGCGGGACGCTCAGCCCGTCTACGCGGGTCAGGGCTTCGTCGACGTGGAGCCCGGCCAGTGGATGACCTGCGACCTCCTGGCCGTCCGCGAGGCTCCGGCCGTGCACTGACCGACGAAGAACGTCCGCCGATCACAGGCCGCCCGATCAAGCGCTCGCCATTCAAGCGCCCTGCTGGTCGAGCGCCCCACGGCTGACCAAGCCTGCCCGACCAAACGCCCAGCTGATCGAGCGCCCTGCTGATCTAGGGCCCGCTCAGTCAAGCGCCCTGCTAATCGAGCGCCCTGCTGAACGAGTGCCCCCTGAACGAGTGCCCCCTGAACGAACGCCCTGAACGAACGCCCTGAACGAACGCCCCTTGATCGTGCCGCCCTGCGCGACCCCCAGCGCGACCCCCTGATCGATCTTGACCAGCGGCGAGATCCACCACCCCGTCCTGAGACCTGGGCCATATGCAAGGACCGCCACACCGCCAAGCCCTTACGGTGAACTCATGAGCGACGAGCGGCGCGGATATCTCTACGGCCTCGCGGCGTACGTGATGTGGGGATTTTTTCCGATCTACTTCAAGCATCTTCAGCCGGCGTCCGCGCTGGAGATCCTCGCTCACCGGGTGGTGTGGTCCGTCGTCTTCGTGAGCCTGCTGCTCGCCGCGCTGCGGAACTGGCGGTTTCTCGGGCGGCTGCTCCGCACCCCGCGGCTGATCGGCGGCATCGCGATCGCCGCGGTGCTGATCGGGGTGAACTGGGCGACCTACATCTACGGCGTGAACACCGACCGGGTAGTCGAGACGGCCCTCGGCTACTTCATCACGCCGCTGGTCGTCGTGCTGCTCGGCGTCACCGTGCAGGGCGAGCGCCTGCGGGCCTGGCAGTGGGCCGCCGTCGGGGTGGGCGCCGTCGCGGTCGCGGTGCTGACGATCGACTACGGGCGGTTGCCGTACATCGCGCTGATCCTGGCCGCCAGCTTCGGCACGTACAGCTTGATCAAAAAGCGGTTGTCCCTGCCGCCGGCCGAGGGGCTCTTCGTCGAGTCCTCGGTGCTCGCCATTCCGGCGCTCTTCTACCTGGCGTGGCTCAACGTCGCCGGGGACGCCCAGTTCGGGCACGTGTCCGCCGGCCACACCGTTCTCATGGTTCTGTCGGGTCTCGCCACCGCCGTGCCCCTGCTGCTCTTCGCCGGGGCGGCCAACCGGGTGCCCATGGTCGGCATCGGCATCCTCCAGTACGTGGCGCCGATCCTTCAGCTCGCCGTCGGGCTGCTGATCTACCACGAGCCGATGCCGCGGGCCCGCCTCGCCGGATTCGCGCTCGTCTGGATCGCGCTGATCATCTTCACCGTGGACGCGCTGCGGAACAGCAGCCGGAACAAGCTGCGGAACCACAGCCTGAACAAGAGGATGGCGACCGACCCGGCGGCCGCCACCGCCGAGCCGATCGCCACCCTGCCACCCCGCTGACCCGGAATCAGAGGGTCAGGGGACGTCGTAGGCGAGCAGTACCTTTCCGTCGTACTGCACCAGCTCCAGCCGGGAAAGGCTGCCGCGCCCGAAATGCGTCGCGGCCGGCATGGTGAACTGCGCGCCCGGCTCCGCCTGCCACGAGCCGAGCTGTTCCTTCTGCTCGTCGGGGCCGTAGGCGATCAACCGGAACGTGTACGGCTTGCTCGCCGCCGGGCTGTAGTCGCAGACCATGTCCACTTTGGTGCCGCCCGGCGTGCTGGTCAGGCGCAGTGTCGCCTTGACCGGGGAGCCGCCCTCGACCGCCGTCATGGCGACCGCCGGTCCGGGTGGCGGCGAGGCGGGCGCCGCCGTGTCCCGCGTCCAGAGGAACACTCCGACGCCGATCAACGCCACGAGGACCGCCGCTGCCGCGGTGCTCAGCACCCGTACAGGCAGATCTTTGCCCTTTTTGCGACGCTTGGCGGAGGGTGCCAACGTGGCCCACTCCGACGTCGCCCAGTCGCGCAGCGACGCTCCTGGATGGCTGACCCCGCTGGAGGTCAGCGTGGGATCGAGCAGCTTCGCGAACTCCTTGGCGTCGAGGCGGGAGAGCAGATCGGGCATGGTGGACAAGTCGGCCACCGCCTCACGGCAGAACGAGCACGTGGCCAGGTGTTGCTCGTAGGCCGCCCGCTCGGCCGGCGACAAGGCGCCCAGTACATACGCCCCATCATCGTGCTCATGCTCACAGCGCACCCCGTCACCACCCTCCGCTGATCTCCCGCTTGCACCCTGTCTTACGAGAGGGACGAACGTGAGGTTCAACGGAGTCTTAGGTTGCCTCGTCAGGCCGTGGCCGACTCGCCCGCCGAGAGCGCCTCGGCGACATTTCGGGCAGCCGCCGTGAGCTTGGCGCGGACAACCCGGGCAGAGGTGAGCATCTCGGCCGCCGGCAGCGCGCACGCCAGCACGAGCCGCCGCTCGATGTCGCGGTCGGCGATGACCAGAACCGCCGCGCACGCCAGCCCCTGCCGGAACTGTCCCATTTCGAGCTGCATCCCACGCCGCTCCCCCGCGGCCAGGTCGGCCTCCAGGGCCTCCGGCGTGGTGAGCGTGGCGGGCGTGAACGCGCGCATGCCGTAATCACGCAGATATCGGGCGCGCTGGTCGGGGGTGAGCGTGGCCAGCAGCGCCTTGCCCAGCGCGGTCGCGTGGCCGCCCTCGTCGAAACCGGGGGTCATGTCGTCGATGAACGGCGACCGGGCACCCTCGGCCGAGGCGGTGATCGCTATCCGGCCGCCGACGAAGCGGCCCAGGTAGTGGCTGTAACCACTGTCCAAGGCGGCGCGCCGCAGCGCCTCGCCGACCGCGGGCGGACCCCGGAAGGCCGAGACGAGTTCCCGATATCGGTCGGCGATCTCCAGCCCCACGATGTACGTGCCGTCCTCACGGCGGATCACGTAGCCCTCGTAGGCCAGAGTGCGCACAAGGTGATACGTCGTCGCGACGGTCAACTCGCACCGTCGCGCTATCTGCTTCACGGTGAGTCCGCGCGGGGCTCGACCGACCGACTCCAGAACGCGCAACGCGCGTGACACGCTCCGGATCAGGTCGGACGGCTCCGCCAGGGGGTCGCGCACAGCTACCTCCGACGCCAGGGACTTACACCATATGAATAATCTTCCGCCGGGGGAATGCCAAAAGCATGTGGATCACGATCGATTTACACGAGCCGTGTGGTCATTAGCACTCAGCGCGCTCGGATGCATTCTGCTGACATAGTCTGCGACGGATGGCGAAGCTCAAGATCGAGTCCCCGCTTCACGCCATGATCGGCGCGCTGACCACCACGATCGCGGTCAGCATCCCGGTCTTCCTGGTCGGCGGCCTGGCCGTGCAGATCGGCGACGAGCTCGGCTTCTCCCCCGCCGGCCTCGGCCTCGCCGTCTCGGCCTATTTCGGCGCGAGCGCCCTCGCCTCCATCCCCGCCGGTGCCCTGGTAGAACGCTACGGCGCCGCCCGGGTGTCACGCGCCGGAATCACGCTCGCCGCCGCGTCATTGCTCGGCGTAGCGATCTTCGCCAATACCCTGTGGACTCTCATCGCGATCCTGGCGCTCGGCGCCGGCGCCAACGCGATGGGCCAGCTGGCCAGCAACACGAGCCTGTCCCGCCGCGTGCCGGCCCGGCGCCAGGCGCTGTCGTTCGGCGTGAAGCAGGCGGCGATCCCGATCAGCACCCTGCTGGCCGGCGCGTCCGTGCCGGCGGTGGCCCTGACGATCGGCTGGCGCTGGGCATTCGTGCTGGCCGCGGCCTTGGCCTTCGGCGCGCTGCTGCTCGTCCCGCACGATCCGCCGACCGCCCCGACGTTCCGGTCACGCCCGGCGAAGCGGGCCACCGGCGCCCTCGTCGTCGTCGGCTTCGGCGCCACCCTCGCCGCCGGCTCCGCGAACGCCCTCAGCACCTTCCTCGTCGACGCCGCCGTCGCCCGCGGCACAGCCCCCGGCCCCGCCGGCCTGGCGCTCACGCTGGGTGGCGCCGTATGCGTTGCAGCCCGCATTGTCGGCGGCTGGCTGGCCGACCGCCGCCCCGACAACCAGATCGGGGTGATCGCCGGCCTCCTGGTCATCGGCGCCGGCGGCCTGGCGCTGCTCGCGCTCCCCGGAACGCTCCCGCTGATCGCCGGCGTCGTCCTCGGCTTCGGCCTCGGCTGGTGCTGGCCCGGCCTCATGAACTTCGCCGTCGTCCGCCTCCACCCGCAGTCCCCCGCCGCCGCCACATCGATCACCCAAACCGGCGTCTACGCCGGCGGCTGCCTGGGCCCGATCAGCCTCGGCGCGGTCGCCTCCACCACGACCTACCCGACGATGTGGTCGGTCGCCGCCCTCACCATGCTCACCGCCGCCGCCATGATGCTCCTCGGCAGCCACTTGCTACGCCGCCACGCTCCCGCATAGCGCAATTCGCCTGTCGGACATTTCGCCTAAGACATGACCCCAAAGATCAAGATCGGGATGTCGTAGCGGGGTGGGGCGTACGGACCGTCGCTCCCGCCGAGGGCCGCGGCGGGCCGAGCAGGGCGCTGGCGCGCCCAAACCGCTCCCCCCACCACGGCGACGTGCGTGAGTGGTCGCGCCCAGATCCGCCCGCGACCAGGATCGGCTTCGGAAGCAAGCGGCGCGGCGCTGAAACCAGGGGCTCGGCCTCGGGGAACGGGACGGCGCGCCATCGGGACTACGGGCGCGGCAGTGGGACTACGGGCGCACCATCGGGACTACGGGCGCGCCATCGGGACTACGGACGCACCATCGGGACTACGGGCGCGCCATCGGGACTACGGGCGCGCCATCGGGACTACGGGCACGGCAGCAGGACTACGGGCGCACCATCGGGACTTACGGGCACGGCAGCAGGACTACGGGCGCGACATCGCGAGCAGGGCCGGCATGGCACACAAGCCCGCCCTCCCAAGGGGGAGCCCCCGCAGGTCATTCTCCCAAAAAGCTGCCCAGGAGCGCTCGATGCCTGTGGACGACCAGGAATGTGGATAAGTCCTCACGGTGAGCAGCCGCGACGGCAACAGACCCAGCGACGGCAACAGACCCAGCGACGCGCCAGTAAGGCGGCGCGGCATCGCGAGCAAGGTGAGCGGCGGTGGGCTCTTGTCCGGGGTTCGCGGTCGTCGGAGGCCGGCGCTGGGCAGCCTGACGCCGCCACTGGTTGTCGATGGGCGTGGACGGCGCATGGTCACGAGGGATTTGAGGGGGGACGTGGGGGTCCGGCGGGGCGGTGATGGCGGGCCGCTCGAGGTGGCGGCGTGAGCGCGGGAACGGGCGGGACCGCGTACGTGTGCCAGATCTTGATTTGGATCTTCGGGCGTGACCCCTGGGGCCGTGGGGGTCGGACGCATGTGGCATCGTGAAAGCGTGGTGAGCACCGGGGATATGACGCCGTTCGAAGGTGCGCGGCCTTCCGAAGCTGCGCTTCCTTCCGAGGTCGCGCTGCCGTCCGATGGTGCGCCGGCTTCGGACATGGCGCTGTCGTCGCTCGGCCTCGACATCGATCCGGCGGTCGATGCATCGGTGACGGCGACGCTGGCTGCCGTGGAGGAGGCGCTTCGGGCAAACGTGGCCAGCGCCGATCCGCTGGTGGCCGAGGCGGCGCGGCACCTCGCCGACGCGGGGGGCAAGCGGTTCCGGCCGTTGCTCGTGGCGTTGGGGGCGCAGTTCGGCGACCCGCAGGCGCCCGAGATCGTGGCGGCTGCGAACGTGGTCGAGCTGACCCATCTGGCCACGCTCTACCACGACGACGTCATGGACGAGGCGCCCGTGCGGCGCGGCGCGACCAGCGCCAACGCGCGCTGGGGCAACTCGGTGGCCATTCTCGTCGGCGACTATCTGTTCGCGCAGGCCGCCGACCTCGCCGCCACGCTCGGTCCCGAGGCGGTCCACCTCCAGGCGCGCACGTTCGCGCGGCTCGTGCACGGGCAGATCGCCGAGACGGTGGGCCCGCGCGGCAACGACCCGATCGATCACTACCTGCACGTCATCACCGAAAAGACGGCTTCGCTGATCGCGACGTCGGCCCGCTTCGGCGGTCTCTTCTCCGGCGCGCCCGCCGAGGCCGTCGAGGCCCTTGCGGGATACGGCGAGACGATCGGCATCGCGTTCCAGCTCTCCGACGACCTGCTCGACATCGCGTCCGAGTCGGTGCAGTCGGGCAAGACCCCGGGCACCGACCTGCGCGAGGGCGTCCCGACGCTGCCGGTGCTCTACGCGCTGGCCGGCGACGACACCGACGCCTCCGCCGTGCGGCTGCGCGAGCTCCTCGCCAGCGGCCCGATCACCGACGACGCGCTGCACGCCGAGGCCCTGACACTGCTGCGCGAGTCCGCCGCCATGAAGAAGGCACGCGAGACGGTCCGCACCTACGCGGAAGAGGCACGCGCCCAGCTGGCCCCGCTCCCCGCGGGCGAGGCGAAGCGGGCCATGGAAGCCCTCTGCGACTTCATCGCCGACCGCACAAGCTAGCCGCCCGCCACAAGCCGGCCGACCGCACAAGCTGGCCGACCGCACGAGCTAGCCGCCGCTGAGTCCGGCCGCCGCAAACCGTCCGAGTCGGCTCGTTAACGAGCCGGCCGGGACGACGCGAAGGCTAGCGGGCGCGGAGGAAATCGCGGACGGCGCCGATCCACACCGCCGGATTGTCGAAATGTGCCATATGGGCGGCCTCGGGCACCTCGACCAAAGTGCTTGACGGCAGCACGGCGTGCAGCCGCCGCGCCAGCTCGATCGGGAAGCTCATCTCCCGCGCGCCCTGGAGCAGCAATATCGGGCCGCCCCACTCCCTCAGCACCTGAGGCGCGTCGTCCGGGGCGGCGGGCCGCAGCTTTCCCCCGAGGTACGGCTCATTCCAGTCGCTGGAGAAACGCACCCTGGCCAGCACCTCCCGCCACCGCTCCAGGTGATCGAGCCGCCAGATGGCCGTCGGCGCGTCGGCGAACGCCATGGCCCGGCTCAGCGCACCGTCCGCGGCGTCCGGTCCCGTGAGCCCCGGATCGCCGAAGTCGACCGGCCGGGACATGCGACGGCGTTCCTGATAATCGGCCGACCGTTCGAGCAGGTCCGCAAAGTCGCGGTAGGCCGTTGTGGACGCCAGCACCACCGAGCGGACCAGCTCCGGATGCTGCGCCACGACCCGCATCGCGATCATTCCGCCGTAGGAGAACCCGAGCACGTCGGCCCGCGCGGCCCCGAAGTGCCGCACCAGCGCCGCTACATCGTCCGCGAGGTGGTCGGGCTGCAGGGCCGACACCGGCAGGGTGCCGACCGGCGGCGTCCGGCTGCTTCGCCCGCAACCGCGCAGGTCGAACAGCACGACGTGCGCCGTGTCGCTGAGCTCCGCGACCGCCGGCAGCAGGTAGCTGTGGTCCCACGTGGGCCCGCCGTGGATGACGACCAGCATCGGCAAAGCCGGATCGCCGAAGCGCCGCACGAACAGCTCCACGTCGTTGACCCGCACGATCTCGCCGTCGTTCATGATCACCGCCAAAGGGGGGCTGGAAGGGCGGGAAGGGCCGGAAGGGTGGGAAGGGCCGGAAGGGTGGGAAGGGCCGGAAGGGTGCGAGGGGCCGGAAGGGTGCGAGGGGCCGGAAGGGTGGGAGAGGCCGGAAGGGTGGGAAGGGCCGGAAGGGTGCGAGGGGCCGGAAGGGTGGGAGAGGCCGGAAGGGTGGGAGGGGCCGGGGAAGGACCGAAAGGAAGACCGGCGCCCGCTCCAGGGAGCAGACGCCGGGCCGTGCAGAAGGGGGTCAGCGGACGAACTGGGCCGCGTCTCGGGTGAGGTCGATCAGGGGTGCCGGGACGACGCCCAGGGCCAGGGTGGCGAGCACGCCGATGGCCAGGGCCGCCGACGTCATGAAGCCGGGGATGGAGACCGTCGGGGTCGACTCGCCGGGTTCGGAGAGCCACAGCATGACGACCACCCGCAGGTACGGGAAGGCGATCAGCATGCTGGTGATCACGCCGAAGATGACGAGCCAGGTCTGGCCGCCCTCGACGGCCGCGCCGAAGACCGCGAACTTGCTGGTGAAGCCGCTGGTCAGCGGGATGCCGGCGAAGGCCAGCAGGATGAACGTGAACGTTGCCGCGAACAGCGGGCTCTTGCGCCCCAGGCCCGCCCAGCGGGACAGGTGGGTCGCCTCCCCGTCGGCGTCGCGCACCAGGGTGACGATGCCGAAGGCCGCGAGGACCGAGAAGCCGTACGCGACCAGGTAGAACATCGTGCTGCTGAGCCCTTCCGGGTTCAGGGCCAGCACGCCCACCAGGAGGTAGCCGGCGTTCGCGATCGACGAGTAGGCGAGCAGCCGCTTCATGTCGGTCTGTGTCACCGCCAGCACCGCGCCGACCAGCATCGTCAGCACCGCCACCGTGCCCAGCACCGGCTGGAAGTCCCAGCGGACGCCGTCGAACGCCACGTACAGGATCCGCAGCAGGGCCCCGAACGCGGCGACCTTGGTGCAGGCCGCCATCAGCGCCGTGATGGGGGTCGGCGCGCCCTGGTAGACGTCCGGCGTCCAGACGTGGAACGGCGCGAGCGCGGCCTTGAAGAGCAGGCCGATCGCGAGGAGCGCCAGGCCGGCGTACAGGAGGACCTGGCTGTTCTGGGGGTTCACCACCGCCTCGTGGACCTGGGCGAGGCTGATCCCGCCGGAGAAGCCGTAGATCAGGGCCACGCCGAAGAGGAAGAACGCGGAGGCGTACGACCCGAGCAGGAAGTACTTCAGCGCGGCCTCCTGGCTGAGCAGGCGACGCCGGCGGGCGAGCGCGCACAGCAGGTAGAGCGGCAGCGAGAAGACCTCGAGCGCGACGAACATGGTGAGCAGGTCGTTCGCCGAGACGAACAGCAGCATGCCGCCGAGGGCGAACATCGTCAGCGGGTAGACCTCGGTGAGGCCGGGCTGGTCGCCGGCCTGTTTGACGTCCTTCTGCGAGCCGACGGTGATCGCCGCCTGGGAGACGAACGTGCCGCCCCGCTCCAGCGAGCGCTCGCCGATCAGCATCAGCGAGACCGCGCCGAGCACCAGCAGCGCGCCCTGCAGGAACAGCGTGGGCCCGTCGACGGCGACCGCGCCGCCGATGGTGACGCCACGGCTGCCGTTCTGCACGAAGACGATCACCGCGATGAAGGCCGCCGCGATGCCGAGGAAGGCGAGGGCCAGTTGGACGGCGTTGCGCGACCGGCGAGGCACCAGCACCTCGGCGAGAACGCCGGCGCACGCCACCCCGAAGAGGATCAACATCGGCGCGAGGGCGCCGTAGTCGATGGCGGGCAGTTTCAGGTCTCCCATGGCTAGCGCGCCACCCTTTCATTCGCGACGACCGGTGCCGGGTCCTGCACGCCGACGTCCTGCATGGTCGCCTGCACCGCGGGGTTGATCACGTCGGTGAGCGGCTTCGGGTAGAAGCCGAACAGGACGATCAGGAGGATGAGCGGGGCCACCACGATCTTTTCCCGCAGCGTGATGTCGCGGCGCATCGCCGGCACCGTCGGCAGCACCGGGTTCAGCGTGCCCTGCGTGGTGCGCTGGATCATCCAGAGCACGTAGGCGGCGGCCAGGATGATGCCGGCGGTCGCGATCACCGCGTACGTCTTGTGCACGGTGAACGTGCCGATCAGCACCAGGAACTCGCTGATGAACGGCGCCGTGCCGGGCAGCGCCAGGGAGGCGAGACCGGCGAAGAACAGCACACCGGCCAGCACCGGGACCATCTTGCCCGCGCCGCCGAAGTCGCTGACCAGGTTGGAGCCGCGGCGGGCGACGAACATGCCCACCACGATGAAGAGCAGGCCGGTCGCCAGGCCGTGGTTGACCATGTAGAGCACCGAGCCGGTGCCGCCCTGCGTGGTGAACGCGAAGATGCCGATGCCGATGAAGCCGAAGTGCGCGATCGACGTGTACGACACCAGGCGCTTCAGGTCGTTCTGCCCCACCGCCAGCAGCGCGGCGTAGATGATGCCGATGACCGCGAGCACCAGGGCCGCCGGCGCGAACCAGCGCGACGCCTCGGGGAACAGCGGCAGGCAGTACCGCAGGATGCCGAACGTGCCCACCTTGTCCATCACGCCGACGAGCAGCGCGGCCGCGCCCGCCGGGGCGGCGCCACCGGCGTCCGGCAGCCAGGTGTGGAACGGGAAGAACGGCGCCTTGATCGCGAAGGCGACGAAGAAGCCGAGGAAGAGCCACCGGGCCGTGTCCTGGTCGATCGCCGCGGCCGACTCGGTCAGCTTGGCGAAGTCGAACGTGTGCCCGCCGACCACCCACAGCCCGATCACCGCGGCCAGCATGAACAGGCCGCCGACAAGGCTGTAGAGGAAGAACTTCACCGCCGCGTACTGCCGGCGGGGACCGCCGAAGGAGCCGATGATGAAGTACATCGGGATCAGCATGATTTCGAAGAACACGTAGAACAGGAAGATGTCGGCGGCCGCGAAGACGCCGATCATCGTGAACTCGAAGGCCAGCAGCAGCGCGAAGTACGTCGGAACGGAGCGCTTGCTCTGCTCGACGTCGCGCCACGACGCCAGGATGACGATCGGGAAGAGCACCGCGATCAGCATCAGCATGACCAGCGCGATGCCGTCGGCGGCGAAGGTGAACCGGGCGTCCCAGGACGGGATCCAGGCGTACGACTCACGGAACTGGAAGCGGTCGCCCCCGGTCTGGAAGGCGATCCACATGACGACGCTCAGCACGAGCACCACCAGCGACCAGCCCAGCGCCACGAGCTTGGCCAGCTCGGCCCTGGCACGCGGGATGAAGGCCACCACCACCGCGCCGACCAGCGGCAACAGCGTCAGGATGGACAGAAACGGAAAGTCGTTCACGCCAACCACCCAAGCTGGATCGCGAGAAAGGCGCCGACGACCAGGACGGCACCGGTGAGCATGGAGAGGGCGTACGACCGCACGAAGCCGGTCTGCAGCCGCCGGAGGCGCCCGGAGCTGCCGCCGACACCGGCCGCGATCCCGTTGACCAGGCCGTCGATGCCCTTGCTGTCGAGGTAGACCAGCGCCCGGGTCAGGTAGATGCCGGGCCGCTCGAACACCGCCTCGTTGAACGCGTCGGTGTAGAGGTTGCGGCGGGCCGCGGTGACGACCACACCGGCCGGCTGCGGCTCGAGCGCCGTGCCGTTGCGGAACATCGCCCAGGCGAGGCCCGCGCCGAGCACCGTGACGACCAGGCTCAGCACCGTGATCAGGGTGTGCGACAGGACCGCCTCGTGCTCGACCTCGGGGCCGAGCACCGGTTCGAGCCAGTGCGGCACGTCGGTCAGGACCATCAGGCCGCCGGCGACGATCGAGCCGAGCGCCAGGATCATCAACGGCACGGTCATGATGTACGGCGACTCGTGCGGATGCTTGTTGTCCTCGGTGTACCGCTCCGGCCCGTGGAACGTGAGCACGAACAGCCGCGTCATGTAGAACGCGGTCAGCCCGGCGCCGAGCAGCGCCGCCATGCCGAAGAGCCAGGACGTCCAGTCGCCGCGCTCGAAGGCCGCCGCGATGATCGGCTCCTTGGAGAAGTAGCCGGACAGCGGCGGGATGCCGATGATCGCCAGCCAGCCCGTCGCGAAGGTGAGCCACGTCCACTTCATGTACTTGCGCAGGCCGCCGAAGCGCCGGATGTCGACCTGGTCGTGCATGCCGTGCATGACCGAGCCGGCGCCGAGGAACATGTTGGCCTTGAAGAAGCCGTGCGCGAGCAGGTGGATGATCGCCAGGGCGTACGCCCCGCCGCCGAGCCCGACGCCGACGAACATGTAGCCGATCTGGCTCACCGTCGACCAGGCCAGCACCCGCTTGATGTCGTCCTTGGCCGCGCCGATGATGCAGCCCATCAGCAGCGTCAGCGCGCCGACGCTGACCACGATCACCTGGAGCGTGTGGTTCGCCGAGAAGATCGGGTTGGAGCGGGCGATCAGGTAGACACCGGCGGTGACCATGGTGGCCGCGTGGATGAGCGCGGAGACCGGGGTCGGGCCCTCCATGGCGTCGGGCAACCACGCCTGGAGCGGGAACTGGCCGGACTTGCCGGCCGCGCCGAGCAGCAGCAGGATGCCGAGGACCAGCACCACGGTCGAGCTCAGGCCGCCCACGCTGCTGAACACCGCGTCGTACTGCGTGGTGCCGAGGTAGGCGAAGAGCATGAAGATGCCGATGGCCAGGCCGGCGTCGCCGACCCGGTTCATCAGGAACGCCTTCTTGCCCGCGGTGGCCGCCGACGGCCGGGTGTACCAGAACGAGATCAGCAGGTACGACGCCAGGCCGACGCCCTCCCAGCCGAAGTAGAGCATCACGTAGTTGTTGCCGAGGACGAGCAGCAACATCGCCGCGACGAAGAGGTTGAAGTAGCCGAAGAACTTGCGGCGGCCGGGGTCATGCTCCATGTAGCCGACCGCGTAGATGTGAATCAGCGAGCCGACACCGGTGATCAGCAGGACGAAGACCCCGGAGAGCGGATCGAAGAGCAGCCCGAAGTCGACGTGCAGGTTGCCGACCGTGATGAAGTCCCAGAGGCTTTGCTGGGCCGTGCGCTCGCCCTCCTCGAGACCCGCCAGGCTGATGAAGAAGATCAAACCCAGGACGAACGAGGCGGCCACCGAGAGGACGCCGAGCCAGTGCCCCCACGCGTCGGCCCGCTTGCCGAGCAGCAGCAGGATCGCGGCGCTGACGAGCGGAATGGCCACGAGCAGCCAGATGCCGCTCAACACCCCCGTCGCGTGGGCGTACTCCACTGTCTGTTCCACGTGAAGGCCCCTTTTAGTACTTGAGGAGGTTCGCGTCGTCGACGCTCGCCGAGCGCCGCGTACGGAAGATCGACATGATGATCGCGAGACCCACCACGACCTCGGCGGCGGCGACGACCATCACGAAGAACGAGATGATCTGGCCGTCGAGGCTGCCGTTGATGCGGCTGAAGGTGACCAGCGCGAGGTTCGCGGCGTTGAGCATCAGCTCGATGCACATGAACAGCACGATCGCGTTGCGGCGGACGAGCACCCCGGCGGCGCCGATGGTGAACAGGATGGCCGCCAGAACGAGGTAGTAGTCAGGAGTCACTTCTCGGTTCCCTTCGGGGCCGCCTCGTCCGCCGTCAGCTCACGGATGGGCAGGATGGGCGAGATGCTCCGCTCGGCGCCGTTGCCGTCCGGCAGGCGGGCCGGGGCGGCGACCGACATCGTGTTGGCGTAGACGCCCGGTCCCGCCTTCGGCCCGGGGTAGTTGCCCGGGCGGAAGCGCTGCTTCATGCGGGTGAGCTGGTCGACGACGTCCGCCTTGGCGCGCTCGACGTGCGCCAGGATCATCGCGCCGACCGCCGCCGTGATGAGCAGCGCCGACGTGACCTCGAAGGCGAAGACGTAGCGGGTGAACAGCAGCGCCGCCAGGCCCTGCACGTTGCCGTTGGCGTTCGCCTCGGCCAGGCCGACCACGGGGGTGTCGCCCAGCGCCCGGGCCAGCCCGGTGCCGACCAGGATGGCGAAGCCGACGCCGAGCACGATGGCCGCGATCCGCTGGCCCCGCAACGTCTCGATCAGCGAGTCCGAGGCGTCGCGGCCCACCAGCATGAGCACGAAGAGGAACAGCATCATGATCGCGCCGGTGTAGACGATGATCTGCACCATGCCGAGGAACGGCGCCGCGTTGACCACGTAGAGGAAGCCCAGGCAGAGCATCGTCAGCACGAGCCAGAGCGCGGAGTGCACCGCGTTGCGGGCGAGGACCATGCCGAGCGCGCCGATCACCGAGATCGAGCCGAGGATCCAGAACGCGACGGCCTCGCCGGTGGAGACGTGGTCCATCACACGCCCTCCTTCGCGGCCTCGCCCGTGGCGTCGGACGCCTCGTTGGTCGCCCAGGGCGCCCGCTCCGCGCCGACCGAGGTGCCCGGGTTGGTGAGAGCGCCGACGTAGTAGTCCTTGTCGGTCTCGCCCAGGCGCATCGGGTGGGGCGGCTGCTCCATGCCCGGCAGCAGCGGTGCCAGCAGCTCCTTCTTCGTGAAGATCAGGTCCTGCCGGCTGTCGCGGGCCAGCTCGTACTCGTTGCTCATGGTGAGCGAACGGGTCGGGCAGGCCTCGATGCAGAGACCGCAGAAGATGCACCGCGCATAGTTGATCTGGTAGATGCCCGCGTACCGCTCACCGGGCGAGAAGCGCTGCTCGTCGGTGTTGTTGGCACCCTCGACGTAGATCGCGTCGGCCGGGCAGGCCCAGGCGCAGAGCTCGCACCCGATGCACTTCTCCAGGCCGTCCGGATGGCGGTTGAGGATGTGCCGGCCGTGGTAGCGCGGGGCCGGCGTCGGCGGCGAGAACGGGTAGTCGGTGGTGATGACCTTGCGGAACATGTGCGCGAAGGTCACTCCGAAGCCCTTGAACGAGCCGGTGAACGTGCCCACGTCACACCTCCTTGTCTTCCGGAGCGAGGGAGGAGTCGCCGCCGACGGAGGCGGGAGCGCGTTCGGCCACCGCACGGCGGGCCCGTGGACTGGGTGGCACCTGGAGATCGATCGGTGGCACCGGGAAGCTGCCCGGTGGTCGCGAGGCCAGCTGTTCCTCGATCGAGAGCTGCCGCGGCTTGCGGGCCGCCGGCCAGAGCATGGCGATCAGCAGGACGACCACCACGATGCCGACGATCGAGAACCACTTGGCCTGCTGCGACAGCTCGTTGTTGGCAATCTTGATGTAGCTCAGGAAGAGGATCCACACCAGGTTGACCGGGATGAGGACCTTCCAGCCGAACCGCATGAACTGGTCGTAGCGCATCCGGGGCAGGGTGGCCCGCAGCCAGATGAAGCCGAACAGGAGCAGCAGCACCTTGGCGAAGAACCAGATCAGCGCGAAGTAGCCGGAGTTGGCGCCCTCCCAGAACCACGTGATCGGCCACGGGGCGCGCCAGCCGCCGAGGAACAGCGTGGTGGCGAACGCCGAGACGGTGATCATGTTGATGTACTCGGCGAGGAAGAAGAGCGCGAACTTGAACGACGAGTACTCGGTGTGGAAGCCGCCGACCAGCTCGGACTCCGCCTCGGGCAGGTCGAACGGCGCCCGGTTGGTCTCGCCGACGGCCGCGATGCAGTAGATGACGAAGCTCGGCAGCAGCAGCACCGCGTACCAGCTCGGGGTCGTCGCCTCCCAGCCGAGGATGTTCACCGGGTTGCCCTGCGCCTGCGCGGCCACGATCTGCGAGGTGCTCATCGTGCCGGCGGTCATGAAGACGGCCACGATGGACAGGCCCATGGCGACCTCGTACGAGATCATCTGTGCGCTCGACCGCAGGCCGCCCAGCAGCGGGTACGTCGAGCCGGAGGCCCAGCCCGCGAGCACCACGCCGTACACGCTCATCGAGGAGCAGGCGAGCAGCACCAGCACCGAGACCGGCACGTCGGTGAGCTGCAACGCGGTGCGCTGGCCGAACATGGTGACCACGCCGCCGAACGGGATGACCGAGAAGGCGGTGAAGGCCGTGGTCGCCGAGATGACCGGGGCGATGAAGTAGACCACCTTGTCGGCGGTCTTCGGGATGATCTCCTCCTTGAACGGCAGCTTCACGCCGTCCGTGAGGCTCTGCAGCCATCCCTTGGGGCCGACCTGGTTGGGACCGGGCCGCACCGCCATCCGGGCGACGACCTTGCGCTCGTAGTTGATCGTGAAGAGCGTCAACAGGAGCAGCAGGACGAAGACGCCGAACAGCTTGATCAGCGTGATCCACCAGACGTCGTCAGCGAACGTCTGGAGGGTGGGGTCGACGGCATGGGCCGCCAGGATCGTCGACTTCATGCGTTCGCTCCCGCGGAGGCGAGGATCGGACCGGGCCGGCCGGCCGTGAGCCGGACGACCGCACCGGCGGTGACGCCGAGACTGCGGCGCAGCGTCGAGCCGGGCGAGTTGGTGGGCAGCCACACCACGCGGGGCGGCAGGTCGGTGATCGCGACCGGCAGCGTGACGGCGCCGCGGTCGGTGCCGACCGTGACCGCCTCGCCGTCGGCCACGCCGAGCTCCTCCGCGAGGTCCTTGCCGATCCGCACCAGCGGCGGCCGGGCGGTGCCGGCGAGCACCGGGTCGCCGTCGAGCAGCGAGCCGGAGTCGATCAGGTGGTGCCAGGTGGCCAGGACGGCCTCGCCCGCCCCGAGCGCCGGCAGGCTCGCCGGCGAGACGGTGGGCAGCGACGGCCGGCCCGCGCTGCTCGCCGGCATCGCGCCGAGCTCGCGGCGGATCGCCATCACGTCACCCGTGCCCAGCGTGACATTCATCAGCGCGGCAATCGCCTCCAGCACCCGGCCGTCGGTCATCGCCGTGCTCGGCAGCACCGTGCCGAAGGAGCGCAGCCGGCCCTCCCAGTCGAGGTAGGTGCCTGACTTCTCGGCCGCCGGCGCCACCGGCAGCACCACGTCGGCCCGGCGGGTCACCGCGCTGTGCCGCAGCTCGAGGCTGACCACGAAGCCGGCGTTGTCGAGCGCCTGCTCGGCCAGCCGCGGATCGGCCAGGTCGCCCGGGTCGACGCCGGCGACCAGCAGGCCGCCGAGATCGCCCGAGGCCGCCGCCGCGATGATGGCGTCGGTGTCGCGGCCGGCCACGCTGGGCAGCGCGCCGGTCTCGGTCTTCCAGGCCATCGAGAGCTCGGCGCGGGCGGCCGGGTCGCTGACCGGGCGGCCGCCGGGCAGCAGGTTGGGCAGGCAGCCGGCGTCGACCGCGCCGCGGTCACCGGCCCGGCGCGGCACCCAGGCGAGGCGCGCGCCCGTGCGCCCGGCCAGCGCGGCCGCGGCGGAGAGACCGCCGGGCACCGTGGCCAGCCGCTCGCCGACGATCAGCACCGCGCCCGGCTCGGCGAGGGCGGCGGCGATCGCCGGGTCCTCGGCCAGCAGCCGGGCCTCCTCGCCGGGCACCGCCGCGACCAGGCTCGCGCCCATCTTGGTGAAGCCCCTGGTCAGGTACGGCGCCACGGCCGTCACCCGGAGCCGCTTGCGGTTGTAGCCCTTGCGCAGGCGCAGGAAGAGGATCGGGCACTCCTCCTCCGGCTCGAGCCCCACGACCACCACGGAGCCCGCGTTCTCGACGTCGGAGTAGGTGACGTCGGTGATGCCGGCGACGGAGGCGGCCAGGAACTCGGTCTCCTCCGCGCTCAGCGGCCGCGCCCGGAAGTCGATGTCGTTGGTGCCGAGCGCGAGGCGGGCGAACTTCGCGTACGCGTACGCGTCCTCCACCGTGAGCCGCCCCCCGGTGAGCACCCCGACGCCCTTGCCCTTGGCCGCGGCGAGCCCTTCCGCCGCCGCGAGCAGCGCCTCGCTCCAGGAGGCCTCGCGCAGCTCACCGTTCGCGCCGCGGATCAGCGGCGCGGTGATCCGGTCGTTGGCGGTGGTGTAGCGGAAGCCCCAGCGGCCCTTGTCGCAGTTCCACTCCTCGTTGACCGCCGGGTCGTCGCCGGCCAGCCGGCGCAGCACCTTGCCGCGGCGGTGGTCGGCGCGCATCGAGCAGCCGGCCGCGCAGTGCTCGCAGGCCGTCGGCGTGGAGACCAGGTCGAACGGGCGGGCCCGGAACCTGTACTGCTCGCCGGTGAGCGCGCCCACCGGGCAGATCTGGATCGTGTTGCCGGAGAAGTACGAGTTGAAGGCGACGTCGCCCACGCCCTCGCCGACCTGCCCGTCGCCGGTGCCCCGGCCCCCGAAGAAGTCGTCGCGGTAGACGTTGATCTGCTCGCCGGACGAGCGGTCCATCAGGTCGATGAACTTGTCGCCGGCGATCTCCTCGGAGAACCGCGTGCACCGCTGGCAGAGGATGCACCGCTCGCGGTCGAGCAGCACCTGGCTGGAGATGTGGATCGGCTTCTCGTACTCGCGCTTGTGCTCGTGGAAGCGGGAGTCGGCGCGGCCGTTCGTCATCGCCTGGTTCTGCAGCGGGCACTCGCCGCCCTTGTCACAGGTGGGGCAGTCGAGCGGGTGGTTGGCGAGCAGCAGCTCCATCACGCCGCCCTGCGCCTTGGCGGCCACCGGCGAGGTGAGCTGGGTGCGCACCACCATGCCCTCGGCGACCGTCTGGGTGCAGGAGGCGACCGGCTTGCGCTGCCCCTCGATGTCGACCAGGCACTGCCGGCAGGCGCCGGCCGGCGCGAGCAGCGGGTGGTCGCAGAACCGGGGAATCGCGATGCCCATCCGCTCGGCGACGCGGATGACGAGCTCGCCCTTCTCCGCGGTCACCTCGATCCCGTCGATCGTGAGCGTGACAGTGTCGGCCTTCTTGGCTACGTCCGTCATCAGTGAGCTCCAACCAGAGCCTTGGCGGACAAGCGCGGAGCTGTCCGGCCCTCGATGTAGTCCAGGTAGTCCTGGCGGAAGTACTTCAGCGTCGACATCACCGGGGTGGCCGCGCCGTCGCCCAGGCCGCAGAACGATCGGCCGAAGATGTTGTCGGCGGTGTCCTGGAGGGTGTCCAGGTCCTTGTACGTCCCCTCGCCGGAGAGGATCCGGCGGTAGGTGCGGACCATCCAGTAGTTGCCCTCGCGGCACGGGGTGCACTTGCCGCACGACTCGTGGTGGTAGAACTCCAGCCACCGCCACGTCGAGTAGACCGGGCAGTCCTGGTCGCTGAAGATCTGCATCGCGGTGGTGCCGAGGATCGAGCCGGCCGCCGCGACGCCCTCGAAGTCCATCGGGGTGTCGATGTGCTCGGCGGTGAGCAGCGGCGTCGACGACCCGCCCGGCGTCCAGAACTTCAGGGTGTGCCCGGGCTTCATCCCGCCGGCCAGCTCGATCAGCTCGCGGAGGGTGATGCCGAGGCCGCACTCGTACTGGCCCGGGTTGGCGATCCGGCCGGAGAGCGAATAGATCATCGGGCCGGAGGACTTCTCGGTGCCCATGCTCTTCCACCAGTCGGCGCCGCCGAGCACGATGTACGGCACGCTGGCGATGGTGCCGACGTTGTTGACCACGGTCGGGCTCGCGTAGAGACCGGCGATGGCCGGGAACGGCGGCCGCAGCCGCGGCTGGCCGCGGAAGCCCTCGAGCGAGTCGAGCAGCGCGGTCTCCTCGCCGCAGATGTACGCGCCGGCGCCGCTGTGCACCACGAGCTCCAGGTCGAAGCCGGAGCCGAGGATGTTCGTGCCGAGGTAGCCCGCGGCGCGCGCCTCCTCGACCGCGTTGCGCAGCCGGCGGGCCGCGTGCACCGCCTCGCCGCGGATGTAGATGAAGGCCCGGTTGGCCCGGATCGCGTACGCCGCGATGATCGCGCCCTCGACGAGCGAGTGCGGGTCGTACGTCATCAGCGGCAGGTCCTTGCAGGTGCCCGGCTCACCCTCGTCCGCGTTGATCACGAGGTAGTGGGGTTTGCCGTCGCCCTGCGGGATGAAGCCCCACTTGAGACCCGTCGGGAAGCCCGCGCCGCCGCGGCCGCGCAGGCCCGAGTCCTTGATCAGCTGGATCAGGTCGTCGGGGTGCACGTCGAGCGCCTTGCGCACCGCGCGGTAGCCGTCGAGCTGCTCGTAGACGCCGATCTGCCACGCGTTCGGCGAGAGCCAGCGCTTGGTGAGCACCGGCGTGAGCTTCGCGAGAACCTCCGGCCGTGGCTGAGTCACTTCGCCTCCTCGCTGCCGCGGGCGGTGTCGCCGGCGGGCTTGCCGTCACCGGCGGGCTCGTTCGCCGAGGCGCCGGCCGCCTCCGCGGGGTTGCTCGGCGCCGGCGGGGTCACCTTGGCGTCGCCCGTCTTGTCGGGCGAGCTCGCGTCGGGGTTGCGCTGCTCGGCCGTGCGCACCTCGGGGTCCTTGGCGTCACCCGGCTTGGTCGGCTCGCCGGCCTTTTCGGAGGTCTTGGCGGTACGGCGCGCCTCGACCTTCTCCTCGACCTTGGCCGCCGCGGCCTTCACGGCGCCCGTGGCCTTTTCCACGACTGTGGCGACCTTGCCCTTGTTCTCCTCGCGCGGGGAGGGCTTGGTCTTGGTGATGGGGGTGTCGGGGTTGAAGTCCGGCACCGCGATGCCGTGCTGCTGGGCGAGGGTCACGCCGCGCAGCGTCGGCGCGCCGGCCCGGCCGTCGCCGACGGCGCCCTCACGCGGGTCGGCGAACCCGGCGAGCTGGATCTGCATCTCCTTGAGCGAGCAGATCCGGGCGCCGCGGGCCGGCGTGTACGGCCGGCCGTCGCGCAGCTTCTCCACCAGGCCGACCGCGGCCTCGGGGGTGGCCTCGTCGAGGGCGAAGTCGTAGTTGACCGTGACCACCGGCGCGTAGTCGCACGCGGCGAGGCACTCGGCGTGCTCCAGCGTGATGCGGCCGTCGGCGGTGGTCTCGTCGTGCCCCACGCCGAGCACTTCGGAGAGCTGGTCGTAGACCTCCTGCCCGCCGAGCGTGTTGCAGAGCGTGTTGGTGCAGACGCTCACGAGGTATTCGCCGGTGGGGCGGCGCTTGTACATCGTGTAGAACGTCGCGACCGCGCCGACCTGGGCCTTGTTGATGCCCAGGATCTCGGCGCAGAACGCCACGCCGTTCGGGCTGACGTGGCCCTCGACGGTCTGCACCAGGTGGAGCAGCGGGAGCAGCGCCGAGCGGCTGCGCCCCTCGGGGTAGCGAGCGATGATCTCGTTTGCCTGGTCGAGCAGCTTCTCGGCCAGTGGAGCGGCGGCGGGGGAGAACTCCACCTGGGTTGCTGTCATTACCGGTCACACCCACCCATCACGGGGTCAAGGGACGCGCCACCGGCAATGACGTCGGCCAGCAGCGCACCTTCGGCCATCGCGGGGATGGCCTGGAGGTTCACGAAGCTCGGGTCGCGCATGTGCACCCGGTACGGATGGGTGCCGCCGTCGGAGACCGCGTGCACGCCGAGCTCTCCGCGCGGGTGCTCGATCGCGACGTAGACCTGGCCCGCCGGCACCCGGAAGCCCTCGGTCACGAGCTTGAAATGGTGGATAAGGGACTCCATCGACTGGCCCATGATCTTGGCCACATGCTCGAGGGAGTTGCCCATGCCGTCCAGCCCGACGGCCAATTGCGCAGGCCAGGCTATCTTTTTGTCGGCGATGAAGATCGGCCCCGGCCGCAGCCGGTCGAGCGCCTGCTCTATGATCTTGAGTGACTCTCGGATCTCGGCGAGACGGACCTGGTACCGCCCCCAGACGTCGGCGGTCGTCGCGGTCGGGACGTCGAACTCATAATTCTCATAGCCGCAGTAGGGCATCGTCTTCCGCAGGTCCCAAGCCAGTCCCGCGGAGCGCAGGACGGGTCCGGTGACGCCGAGCGCGAGGCAGCCGGTCACGTCGAGCACGGCGACACCCTGGGTGCGCTCCTGCCAGATCACCTGGCCGGAGAGCATGGCCTCGTACTCCTTGAGCTTCTTGGGCAGGTAGACCAGAAAGTCGCGGATCTTCTTGATCGCCGACTCGGGGATGTCCTGCGCCACCCCGCCCGGGCGGAAGTAGGCGTGGTTCATCCGCAGGCCGGAGGTCTCCTCGAAGATGTCGAGGATGTACTCACGCTCGCGGAAGCCGTAGAGCATCATCGAGATGGCGCCCAGCTCCATGCCCGTGGTGGCCAGCCAGACGAGGTGCGACGAGATCCGGTTCAGCTCCATGAAGAGCACCCGGATGGTGTTGGCACGCTCGGTGATCTGGTCGGTGATGCCGAGCAGCTTCTCGACGGCGAGGCAGTAGCCGGCCTCGTTGAACAGCGGCGCGAGATAGTCGGCCCGGGTGACGAAGGTGGTGCCCTGCGTCCAGTTGCGGTATTCGAGGTTCTTCTCGATGCCGGTGTGGAGGTAGCCGACGACCGGGCGCACCTCCTGGACGGTCTCGCCCTCGAGCTCGAGCACGAGCCGCAGAACGCCGTGCGTCGACGGGTGCTGCGGGCCCATGTTGACGACGATCTTCTCGTTGCTCAGCGGGTCGATGCTCTCGGTGACGGTGTCCCAGTCGCCGCCCGTGACGGTGAAGACGCGTCCCTCGGTGGTCTCGCGCTCGGTTGCGTATCCGGACTGTGTCATTGGTAGACCCTCCGCTGGTCAGGAGGCGGAATCTCGGCGCCCTTGTACTCGACGGGGACGCCGCCGAGCGGGTAGTCCTTGCGCTGCGGGTGGCCCTCCCAGTCGTCCGGCATGAGCACCCGCGTCAGGTTCGGGTGGCCCGCGAAGACCACGCCGAACATGTCGTACGTCTCCCGCTCCTGCCAGTCGGCGGTGGGATAGACGCTGGTCACGCTCGGCACGCTGACGCCGTCGGCGACGGCCACCTCCAGCCGTACGCGGCGCCGGTACGTCATCGACGTCAGGTGGTAGACCACGTGCAGCCGGCGCGGGTCGCTGCCCAGGTAGTCCACGCCGGACACCGACGAGCAGAGCTCGAACCGCAGCGACTCGTCGTCCCGCATGATCTGGACGACCTCGGCGATCCGCTCCGCCTTGATGTGCAGGGTCAGCTCGCCCCGGTCGACGACGACCTTCTCGATCGCGTCGGCGAAGGCGGGGTAGGCCTCCTCGAGCGCGTCGGTGACCTCGTCGAAGTACCCGCCGTACGGCTTGGGGCTGCTCGCCTGCTCGGGCCGCCGCCGGACCAGGCCGCCGAAGCCGGAGACGTCGCCGGTGCCGGTGATGCCGAACATGCCCTTCTGCGGGCCGGCCGGCGTCTGCGCCGGCGCGTCGATGTCGGCGCCGACCGGCTCGTGGCCGTCCTGGGGTGCGATGCTCATTTGCCCTCCCGCAGATGCGGCTGGAGCTTCATCCAGTTCTCGATGCGCAGCTGTTCCTCGCGGCCTTCCTTGACCGCCTGGGTCCACTCCGCACGGCGCGCCTTGTCCACGCGGTACGACGACGGCATCGCGCCCGGCGCCACGACCGGCACCTTGCCCTCGGCCCGGCGCTGCTCGAGCATCTTGCGGCCGCCGGGGCCGAGCGGCTGGGCCATCACCTTTTCGCGCATCTTGAGGATGGCGTCGATCAGCATCTCGGGCCGCGGCGGGCAGCCGGGCAGGTAGACGTCGACCGGGACGATGTGGTCCACGCCCTGCACGATCGCGTAGTTGTTGAACATGCCGCCGGAGGAGGCGCACACGCCCATCGAGATCACCGAGCGCGGCTCGGGCATCTGGTCGTAGATCTGCCGGACGACGGGCGCCATCTTCTGGCTCACCCGGCCCGCCACGATCATCAGGTCGGCCTGGCGGGGCGACGCCCGGAAGACCTCCATGCCCCAGCGGCCCAGGTCGTAGTGCGGGCCGCCGGCGGCCATCATCTCGATGGCGCAGCAGGCCAGGCCGAAGGTCGCGCCCCAGAAGGAGGACTTGCGGGCCCAGTTGGACAGCTTCTCGACGGAGGTCAGCAGGATGCCGGCCGGTAGCTTCTCTTCGATTCCCATGGCTGTGTCTCCTGTTAAGACCGGTTACGCCGCGGTTCAGTCCCAGTTGAGGCCGCCACGCCTCCACACGTACGTGTAGGCGATGAAGACGGTGACGATGAACAGGACCATCTCGACGAAGCCGAACAGGCCGAGCGCGTTGAAGGACACGGCCCACGGATAGAGGAAGATGGTCTCGATGTCGAAGATGATGAAGAGCATCGCGGTCAGGTAGAACTTCACCGGGAACCGGCCGCCGCCCACCGGTTGCGGCGCGGGCTCGATGCCGCATTCGTATGCGTCGAGCTTGGCGCGGTTGTAGCGATGAGGACCGACGATCGGCGCGATCGACACGGAGAACAACGCGAAGAGCGCGCCGAGGATGAGTAACCCGACGATCGGGACGTATGGGTTGACCGACATCTCAGGACTCCTGCTTCGACTATGAGCCGTATAACACTATTCGTCCGATTTGTTCTTGGTCTCGCGGGGGTGCGGTCAGACCGCGGGGGCCACCTTGGTCAGGCCGTTGATGACCCGGTCCATGGCGTCGCCGCCGCGCGGGTCGGTGAGGTTCGCCAGCAGTTTCAGAACGAACCGCATCAACGTCGGATGCGGCATCCCGTGCTTCGTCGCGATCCGCATGATCTGGGGATTGCCGATGAGCTTCACGAACACCCCGCCGAGCCGGTAGTAGCCACCGAACCGCAGACTAAGCTCCGACGGGTACGCCCGCAGCGCACGCTCGCGGTCGGCGCCCTCCGGCCGGGCCAGCGCCTGCACGGCCACCTCGGCCGCGAGCTCGCCCGACTCCATGGCGTAGGCGATGCCCTCGCCGTTCATCGGGTTGACCATGCCACCGGAGTCGCCGACCAGCATCAGGCCGCGCGTGTAGTGGGGCACCCGGTTGAAGCCCATCGGCAGCGCGGCGCCGAGGATCGGGCCGTCCGCGTTGGACTCGTCGCGGAAGCCCCAGTCGGCCGGCGTGCCCGCGAGCCAGTCGGTCAGCATCGAGCGGTAGTTGGTCTTGCCGAAGGCGCTGGACGAGTTGAGGATGCCGAGGCCCACGTTCACCCGGCCGTCGCCCATGCCGAAGATCCAGCCGTAGCCCGGCAGCAGCCGGTCGGGGTCCTCCGAGCTGCGCAGCTCCAGCCAGGACTCGAGGTAGTCGTCGTCGGAGCGGACCGGTGAGGTGTAGTAGCGCCGGACGGCCACGCCGAGCGGGCGGTCGTCGCGCTTGGCAAGGCCCATCGCGAGCGGGAGCTTGCCCGAGACGCCGTCCGCGGCGATCACCAGGGGCGCCCGGAACTGCACGGGCTCCTTGCCGGCGCCGACCTTGGCCTCGACACCGATGGCGCGGCCGTCGTCGTCGAGCACCGGGCCGGTCACGTTCACCGACGTGCGCAGGATCGCGCCGGCCTCGACAGCGCGCTTGGCCAGCATGTCGTCGAAGTCGAGGCGGGTGCGGACCAGGCCGTAGCTGGGGAAGCTCGCCAGGTCGGGCCAGTCGAGCTCGAGGCGGACACCGCCGCCGATCACGCGGAGGCCGCGGTTGTGCAGCCAGCCGGCCTTCTCCGAGGTGTCGACGCCCATCCGCACCAGCTGGCGGACCGCGCGCGGAGTCAGGCCGTCACCGCACACCTTCTCGCGCGGGAACTCCGTTTTCTCGAGAAGCAGAACGCGCAAGCCATGACGCGCCATGTGATAAGCCGCCGCGGACCCGCCCGGTCCGGCCCCGACGACGATCACGTCCGCCTCGTCGGCTACCGGCCCGGATAGTACCTCGTTGCGCACACCACACCTCCGTCTCGCAGCGGCTCGTGAAACAGTTCACAAGCGCGCCCAAGTCGGAGTCTAAGACGGCCATCGAAGCTCGTTCGGGTAAGGGAACCCTAACTGTTTCGCGCCGGTGAATTAACGGACGGTGCGTCCGTGGTGATCTCGGACTCGCCCTCGGCGTCGAGGAACTGCCGGAAGGTGCCGCCGGTCGCCTTCTCCAACGCGGAGATCAACTGCTCGACAAGATCTTGTGCCAGCTCAGGATCTTGAGCGGCGACCATCCGGATGCGGGCGGCCAGCTCCATGCCGCGACGCTCGCCGGCCTCCCGGTCGTCGATCGCAATGTCGATGTCGGTGTCCTCGAGGTGCCCGAAAGTGGTCATTCTCCGAGGAAAACAGGAACTCGCCGTAGATGGGCGGAAACGACCGAGTTGTCCCCTTTAGGGCCATGCGGTCGACGGCGCGGTCCCGGAAGCGGCGCGGGAGCGGCTCAGAGGCGCGTCGCCCGATGGAGGGCCACGATGCCGCCCGTGAGGTTGCGCCAGCCGACACGGGACCACGGTCCGGCCCCCGCGACGCGGGCGGCCAGGGCGGGCTGGTCCGGCCAGGCGCGGATCGACTCGGCGAGATAGACGTACGCGTCCGGGTTGCTCGACACGCTCCGCGCCACCGCGGGCAGCGAGCGCATCAGGTATTGCAGGTAGACGGTGCGGAACGGCCCGTTCGTCGGGTGGCTGAACTCGCACACCACCAAGCGGCCGCCGGGCCGGGTGACCCGGCCGAGCTCACGCAGCGCAGCGTCGGTGTCGACCACGTTGCGTAGCGCGAAGGAGATCGTCACCGCGTCGAACGTGGCATCCGGAAACGGCAGCCGCAGCGCGTCGCCGGCTACCAGCGGCACGGCCGGCCGCGCCCGGCGCCCCACCCGCAGCATGCCCACCGAGAGGTCCGCGCCGACCGCGAACGCGCCCGAACGGCCCAGCTCCTCGGTGGAGACGCCGGTGCCGGCGCCCACGTCGAGCACCCGCTCCCCGGGCCGCAGACCGAGCGCAGCGCGGGTGGCGCGCCGCCAGCCGCGGTCCTGCCCGAAGGAGAGCACCGTGTTGGTCAGGTCGTAGCGCTTGGCCACGCCGTCGAACATCTCGGCGACCTCGTGCGGCTGCTTGTCCAGATCTGCGCGACTCACCCCACCACTCTGCCACCTGGCCCGAACACAGATCGGGCGGGATGGTCACCCATCCCGCCCGATCCTTGTGCGTTATATATACGACCGCCATCGGTCGGGTCCGCAAACCCTTACCGGGTTCAAAGAAGTTCTCAGGTCTTACGAGGGCAACGTAACCAGCACGGAAAGCCGGGAACAGAGCTTTACCGCGCTCGTTACGAAGGAGCAATCGACCCTCGCCGGTTCGCCGAGGGGCACCTGACCGAACGGGCAACGACGACCCCCCGAACAGGGCGTTTGCCGAGATCGGGCCGTGACCTTCGTGACCTTTACGAGACCCCGACCACCGGAAGCTGGGCGCGGCCCGCGCCGCCGCCGGGCATCGCGATCGACGAGAAGTGGGACACGACGCGCTCGTCGGTCGGGTCCTCGTCGGGGGTGCGGTGCACGGCCAGGTGCCTGTAGAGGGTGTCGCGCTGCGCCGGGATGCGATCGGCCGTACGGATCATCCAGATCAGCTCGTGCAGGTTGGAGCGGTGCCGGGCGCCGGCCGAGGAGATCACGTTCTCCTCCAGCATGATCGAGCCCAGGTCGTCGACGCCGATGTGCAGCGAGAGCTGGCCGACGTCCTTGCCCGTGGTCAGCCACGAGGCCTGCAGGTGGGCGACGTTGTCGAAGAACAGCCGCGACATGGCCAGGAAGCGCAGGTATTCCATCGTGGTCGCCTGGGTGCGGCCCTTGAGGTGGTTGTTCTCGGGCTGGTAGGTCCACGGGATGAACGCCCGGAAACCCCCGGCTACCGCCCCGCCACCCGCCTCTTGCTCGACCGCGTCGTCGCGGTAGCCGTTCGCGACCGCGAGGTCCTGCACGTCGCGGATCATGCGGATGTGCTCGATGCGCTCCTCGTGGGTCTCGCCGGTGCCCATCATCATGGTCGCGGTCGACGAGAGGCCGTTGCGGTGCGCCACCGCCATCACCTCGAGCCAGCGCGCGCCGCTCTCCTTGAGCGGGGCGATCGCCTTGCGCGGCCGGTCGGGCAGCATCTCGGCGCCCGCCCCGGCGATCGAGTCGAGACCGGCCGCCTTGATCCGGACGACGGCCTCCTCGATCGAGACGCCGGAGACCTTGGCCATGTGCAGGATCTCGCTCGGGCCGATCGAGTGGATCGCCAGCTGCGGGTAGGCCTGCTTGACCGAGGAGAAGAGGTTCTCGTAGTACTCCACACCGAAGTCGGGGTGGTGGCCGCCCTGGAGCATCACCTGGGTGGCGCCGAGATCGACCGCCTCGCCGCAGCGGTGCAGGATCTCCTCCATCGGGTGCGACCAGCCCTCCTTGTGCTTGGGGGCACGGAAGAAGGCGCAGAACTTGCACGCGGTGACGCACACGTTCGTGTAGTTGATGTTGCGGTCGATCAGGTAGGTGACGATGCCGTCCGGGTATCGGCGGCGGCGCACCGCGTCGGCGGCCTCGCCGAGCGCGTGGAAGGGGGCCTCCGTGTAGAGGAGCAGCGCCTCCTCGGGCGTGATCCGCCCGCCGTCGGCCGCTCGCTGCAGGATGCTGTCGATCTCGCGGTTCGCCGTCACGTACCGAAGAGTACGTCCAGCCGGGCCTCACCGTCAGCGGCGCACCTCTCACCTGGGTCGTTACTCTCGATGCGCGGTCGTCGCTGGGGGTGGGTGTGCTCGTCATTCATGGTGGTTGGTCGGACGGGCAGCTGATGCTCTGGGGCGAGGACGCCACGCGGCCCCTCACCACCGGCTCCCGGGCGGCCGAGCGGCCGCACCCGTTCGCCGCACCGGCCGGCGATCTGCCCGGCCTGCCCGGCTCGCCGGCCTCGGCGATCCTCCAGCTGCCCAGCACCGGCCGCGGCCCGGTGCCGTCACCCGAGACCGGCGTCGAGACGAGCGGGCGGGGCGTCAAGCTGGCCCCGTGGCGGGTGCCGGTGCTGCTGGTGCCCGGCGACGCCGCGCTGCCGGCGCTCCGCGAGCTGGCCGAGCCCTCGGACGACTGGCTGGCCGCGCCCGACCTGCGCTACCTCTGCGTCCTGGCCGGCTATGCCTGCGACCTGGCCCGCCGCGGGCGCATGCTGCCCCAGCTGGTCACCGAGCACGGTGTGGCCACGGCCCGCTGGCGGCCGGTGCTCACGGGCGCGGACGCGGCCACCTATCGCGACTTCGCCGAGGGCATGCCCCCGTCGGTGCGCGCCACCGGCGGCGGCGTGGCGGTGACGCTGCGCAATGCCCTCGACGCGCTCGTCGACTCCGGCGCACGCTCGGTGATGCCCGAGCGGATCCTGCACGGCCACCGGGCCGGCCCCAAGGCGCCGCTGCCCGACCGCTGGATCGCCGCGCTGACCGCCGGCGACCCCACCCTGCCGGGCGCGAAGCCGGCCGAGGAGCGCGAGCTGCGCGCGGCCCTCGACGACTGGCTGCGCGCGGCCCACGAGGCGAACGGGCCGGTGCGGGTCAGCTTCCGCCTCTTCGAGCCGCAGCCCGGCGACGACGAGTGGGGCCTCGAGTTCGCGTTGCAGTCGGCGGAGGACCCGAGCCTCTACCTGCCGGCCGAGGAGATCTGGGCCGGCGGCCGCTTCCCCGGGCTGCCCGCGCGCCCCGACGAGACGCTGCTGGCCGGGCTCGGGCGCGCCGTCCGGCTCTTTCCCCTGCTCCACGTGGCGCTGCGCGACCAGGAGCCGGGCCGGATGGCGATCGACACGGCGGAGGCGCACGAGTTCCTCCGGCACGCCGCCCCGCTGCTCCAGGCGGCCGGCTTCGGCGTGCAGTTGCCGGCGTGGGCGGGCCGCAAGGCGGTCGGCCTCAAGCTGACCACCCGCTCCCGCAAACCGAAGGGCACCTCGACCCGGGCGGCCGCCGACTCCGGCTTCGGCCTTCAGGAACTGGTCGACTTCCGGCTCGACCTGGTCATCGGCGACGGCGTGGTGAGCGCCGAGGAGCTCGCCGAGCTGGCCCGCCTCAAGGTGCCGCTGGTGCGGGTGCGCGGCCAGTGGGTGGAGCTCGACGACCGCCAGCTGCGCGCCGCGCTGAAGGCGGTCACCCGCCGCCGCGAGGGCGAGCTCACCGCCGGCGAGATCCTCCAGCAGGTCGTCGACGGCGGCGAGGAGGACCTGCCGCTGGTCGAGGTCGACGCGGACGGCATGCTCGGCGACCTCCTGTCGGGCCAGGCCGCGGACCGCATGCAGCCGGTGCCCACCCCGGCCGCCTTCCAGGGCAGCCTGCGTCCTTACCAGGAGCGCGGCCTCTCCTGGCTGCACTTCCTCACCCGGCTGGGCCTGGGCGGCATCCTCGCCGACGACATGGGCCTAGGAAAGACCGCCCAGACCCTGTCCCTGCTCCTCGCCGAGCGCGCCACTGCGGCCACGGACCAGCGGATGAGCCCCACCCTCCTCATCTGCCCGATGTCGCTGGTCAGCAATTGGCAGAAGGAGGCCGCCCGCTTCGCGCCCAGCATCCGGGTCTACGTGCATCACGGCGGCTCGCGCGTTCGCGGCGACGACTTCTACGACACGGTGGACGATGCCGACCTGGTCATCACGACCTACGGCACGGCCACCCGCGATCTCGAGACGCTCAAGAAGGTCGACTGGGGCCGTGTCGTCTGCGACGAGGCGCAGGCCATCAAGAACAGCGGCACCCGCCAGGCCCAGGCCGTCCGCGCCGTGCCCGCCCGCACCCGGCTCGCCCTCACCGGCACTCCCGTCGAGAACCACCTCGCCGAGCTGTGGTCCATCATGGACTTCTGCAACCCCGGCATGCTCGGGCCGGCGAAGCGGTTCCGCCGCCGCTTCCAGGAGCCGATCGAGATCCACCAGGACGAGGACGCCGCCGCGGCGCTCAAGCGCGCCACCGGGCCGTTCGTGCTGCGCCGGCTCAAGACCGACAAGACGATCATCTCGGATCTGCCGGAGAAGAACGAGATGAAGGTCTGGTGCACGCTCACCGCCGAGCAGGCCACCCTCTATCAGGCCGTCGTCGAGGACATGATGTCGGAGATCGAGGGGTCCGAGGGCATCCAGCGCCGCGGCAACGTGCTGGCCGCGATGACCAAGCTCAAGCAGGTCTGCAATCACCCCGCCCACCTGCTCAAGGACGGTTCGCGGCTGCCCGCGCGCTCGGGCAAGCTGGCCCGGCTCGAGGAGCTCGCCGAGGAGATCATCGAGGACGGCGACAAGGCCCTGATCTTCACGCAGTACGCGGAGTGGGGCGCGCTGCTCCAGCCGTACCTCGCCGCGCATCTCGACCGCCCGGTGCTGTGGCTCCACGGTGGACTGTCGAAGGCGAAGCGCGACGCGCTGGTCGAGCGCTTCCAGCACGACGACGAGCCGATGCTCTTCCTGCTCTCGCTCAAGGCCGCGGGCACCGGGCTCAACCTGACCGCCGCCAACCACGTCGTCCACTTCGACCGGTGGTGGAACCCGGCCGTCGAGGACCAGGCCACCGACCGCGCGTTCCGCATCGGACAGTCGCGTGACGTGCAGGTCCGCAAGTTCATCTGCACCGGCACGCTGGAGGAGAAGATCGACGCGATGATCGAGCGGAAGAAGGCGCTGGCCTCCTCGGTCGTCGGCACCGGCGAGGACTGGATCACCGACCTGAGCACCGACCAGCTGCGCGAGCTGTTCGCGCTCGACCCCGCGGCGGTGAGGTGACATGCCGATCGACCCCGAGGGCCGGTTCTTCGAGACGAGCCGTCCGATCGAAGTGGACGGTGGCATCGCCGTGCGCGCCAAACGCGGCAAGATCGGCGAGCAGTGGTGGTCGCGCAGGTTCGTCGACGTGCTCGAGCAGGTCTGCGACGGCGGCCGCCTCGCGCGGGGCCGCGCCTACGCGCGCAAGGGCCAGGTCATGGACTTCACTCTCGCGTCGGGGCGGGTCACGGCCCGGGTGCAAGGCTCACGGCCCCAGCCGTACGAGGTGACGATCGCGATCGCGGCCTTCGACGAGGCACAGTGGACCGTGCTGACGGAGGCGCTCGGCGGCCAGGCGCTGTATCGCGCGGCCCTGCTCGCCGGCGAGATGCCGCACGAGATCGTCGAGCTGTTCGCGGCCCACGACGCTCCGCTGTTCCCCGAGCGGCTGGACATCCGGTGCAGCTGTCCTGATTGGAGCGTGCCCTGCAAGCACGGCTCCGCGGTGCTCTACGTGCTCGCCGAGGCCTTCGACGACGACCCGTTCCTGGTGCTGGCGTGGCGGGGACGCGCTCGTGAGGCGCTGCTCGACGCGCTGCGCGGCACCCCCGAGCCGGCTGCCGCCGTCGACCCGCTCGCGGTCGAGGAGTCCCCTTTGGACGCTCGGCTCGCCGACTTCTACGCGCCCGGCATCAGCCTCGGGCGACTGCGCGAGCGCCCGTCCCGGGTGACCGTGCCACCGGAGCTGCTGCTGCGGGCGCTCGACGCGCCGCCCGTCAAGGTGCGCCACATCCCGCTCGTGGACCTGTTGCGGCCCGCGTACCGGGATCTCCATGATGGACCCACCACGGGGCCGGAGGCCGGGTGATCCGGCCCGGGCGGCACCCAGCCGATCCCTTGCGGCGAGTCGTGGTCCACTGTGGTTGGTGACGCGAGAACCCGTACGTCATCGGTCCAAAAGGTCGTCCAGGGCCGCGACGTCGTCGGCGGAGAGTGACCACGCACCCGCCGCGGCGTTTGCCTGCACCTGCTCGGCGCTGGTGGCGCCGGCGATGACGCTCGTGACCGCGGGCCGGGAGGCGAGACCGGCGATGGCGACGTCGAGCAGGCTGTGGCCGCGTTCCGCGCCGAAGGAGGCGAGCGCCTCGATCTTGTCCCAGTCGGCGCCGTCGAGGAAGCGCTGGTAGCGGTCGAGGGAGAGCCGGGTGCCGGCGGCCGGGGTCTCGCCGCGCCGGTACTTGCCGGAGAGCAGGCCCGAGTCGAGCGGGAAGAACGGCAGCAGGCCGAGGCCGTAGTGCTCGCAGGCCGGCACGACCTCGGTCTCGACGTCGCGCTGGAGGAGGCTGTACCGGTTCTGCGCGCTGATGAACGGGGTGAGGCCGCCGGCGCGGGCGGTCCAGTCGGCGTCCGCGATCTGGTATCCGGCGAAGTTGGAGTTGCCGAGGTAGCGCACCTTGCCGGAGCGGACCAGGTCGTCGAGGGCGGAGAGGGTCTCGTCGATCGGGGTCCGCGGGTCGGGCTCGTGCATCTGGTAGAGGTCGATGTAGTCGGTCTCGAGCCGGCGCAGCGAGGCCTCGACGGCGCGCACGATGTAGCGGCGCGATCCGCGGGCGCCGAAGTCGTTGCCGTTCAGGCCCTCCATGGTCATGCCGAACTTGGTCGCGAGCACCACCTCGTCGCGGCGGCCCTTGAGCGCGGCGCCGAGGCACTCCTCGGAGGCGCCGTGCGGCCTGCCGTAGATGTCCGCGGTGTCGAACAGCGTGATCCCGGCGTCGAAGGCGGCGTCGACGACCTCGCGGGTGCCGTCGGCGTCGAGCTTGCGGCCGAAGTTGTTGCAGCCGATGCCGACGACGGAGACGACCAGGCCCGAGGTGCCCAGCCGGCGGTAGCTCATCTCACTCATGAGCACGACCCTATGCCCGTTCGTACCGTCGTTCGCCCGGGACGGGGCGATATCGCCGTGCATCTATTGACACACGTTATTAACAAATCCGAGGCTCGGCTGAGAGCGCTCTCCCCCATCCGTCCTCCCCCGAACGGAAGGAGTCCCCGTGCGTAGGCTCCGCTCCCTTGCCGCCCTCCTGGCCGTCCTGGCCGCCGCGGTCGTCATCTCGCCGCGCGCGGCGTCGGCGATCGGCCCCGCCCTGCTGCCCGTCACCGTCACGAACAACACCGGTCGTGGCGACGCGGTCTACCTCTACGTCATCGGTGTGCAGTTGTCGTCCGGCCGGCTCGGCTACGTCAACCAGGCCGGCACCTTCACGGCCTGGAGCGGCGGGGCACTCCCGCCGGTGGCCGCACCGGACGTGTCCATTCCCGGCGCCGGCAACGGCGGCAGCTCGACCATCCAGTTCCCGCGCGGATTCTCCGGGCGGGTCTACTTCTCGCTCGGCGCGAAGCTCAAGTTCTTCCTGACCCCGGACGGGCTCGTGCAGCCGGCGCCGTGGGCCGGCGGCGACGCCAACCGGGACATCCTCTTCGACTGGAGCGAGTTCACCTACAACGACGCCGGGCTGTGGCTCAACAGCTCACAGGTGGACATGTTCGCCGTGCCGCACGCCGTCTCGGTCACCGGCGCCTCCGGCGCGACGAAGCGCACGGGCGATCTCGTGGCGAACGGCCGCACCAACGTGATCAACACGATCCGCGGGACCGCGGGGTGGGCCAACACGGTCTACTCCCGGGCCGACGGGACCGTGCTGCGCGTGCTCGCGCCCGGCAAGGCGGCCGGCGCGGGGCTGCTGAGCAGCACGTACCTCGACTCGTACATCGCCTCGGCCTGGAACGCGTACACCACCAAGACGCTGACCGTGGTGCCCTTCGCCGACCAGCCCAACACCCGGTACTTCGGCCGCACCTCGGGCAACACGATGGTCTTCACGAACTCGGCGGGCGCGCAGGTCGCGTCGTTCAACCGGCCGTCGTCGGCCAGCGTCTGGGGCTGCGACGGTGATCTGCCGGCGCCCAACGACCAGGTGGTGGGACCGATCTCCCGTACGCTCTGCGCGGCCCTCAACCGCGGCACGCTCGGCACCATCGACACGCAGCCCAGCACGAACGCCGCCGACTTCTACCGCAACAACCCGACGAACGTGTACGCCAAGGTGATCCACGCGAACATGGTCGACGGCAAGGCGTACGCGTTCGCCTTCGACGACGTCGGCGCCTTCGAGTCGCTGGTGCACGACGGCGACCCGCGCTCGGCCGGCCTCATCCTCACCCCGTTCAGCGGCGGCGGCACCACGCCTCCCCCGGCGACCGGCGGTGTGCCGCTCATCAGCGCGCTGAACAACAAGTGCGTCGACGTGCCCAGCTCCAACTTCGCCGACAGCGTCCCGCTGCAGATGTGGACCTGCAACGGGACGAACGCCCAGAAGTGGACCTTCACGGGCGGCGCCCTGAAGAGCCAGAACAACAAGTGCATGGACGTGACCGCGGCCGGCACGGCGAACGGCACGCCCCTGCAGCTCTACACCTGCAACGGCACCGGCGCGCAGCAGTTCGTGCTCTCGGCCGCCGGCGATCTGGTCAACCCGCAGTCCAACAGGTGCGTCGACATCAAGGACCTCAACTCCGCCGACGGCGCCCGGCTCCAGCTGTGGGACTGCGCGGGATCGGCCAACCAGAAGTGGCGGACCTCCTAGGGACGCCAGAGGCCCAGCTGACGGGACAGCGCCACCAGCTCACCGGCGCTGTCCCACAGGTAGGCGTCCTCCTCCACGAGGCCCGGCGCGATGTGCCGGGCCTCGAGGCGGGCCTGGAGCCAGCCCGGGGCGGGCTCCTTGCGAAGGTGCACGGTGAGCTCGAGGGTCGGCGCGGTCACCGGGCCGACCAGCTCGCCCAGCGCGGGCGGGAAGGCGTCGACGAAGAACGGCAGGGCCGCCAGATCGGGCTCACGGCCGTCGGCGAACCGGATCCAGCCGTCGATCCGCGCCTCGCCGGGGCCGTCGCCACCGATCCAGCGCGAGCCGGGCAACATCCGGTAGTCGACGCGCTCGGCGACCCGGACGCCCATCTTGCCCGCCAGCCCGCCGGCGGAGGAGACACACTCGCCGGGCCCGGGAATCTCCGGAGCGGCGATCGGGTGCCGCACCGGCGCCTCCTGAAGAGCCGGATCGCCGTACGTGGCGACGACCCGGACCCGCTCCTTGTCGTCCTGGCGCAGCGCCACCGACACCGTGCTGGTCAGCCGCCCCCGCTTGACCACCTCCACGGCGAGATCGGCCGCCCCGTCCTGCCCCGGCCGCACGAAATGCCCGGTCGCCGTGACGAGTCGCTGCTCCGGCACGGCCCGCGCCCCGGCCGCCAGCGCCACCGCGAACAGATAGCCGCCGTTCGGCACACCGGTCGCGATCGCCCACTCGGGACTGATCGTCGCCGCCCACCGCCCACCGGACTCGCTCACCACAGTGTCGGCGTCGAACTGGTGCCCCATGCCCTCTCCCCTGCTCCGGGCGCACAGCCGGGCGAGCTTCCGGCGTACGCCTTGGCACGGCCGGACCAGCGGGCCCGTTCGTGCTCATCGAAGTCCATGATCGGGGACTCTAGCCAACGAAAGCGAAGACCGCCCCGGCACGCGGCCGGGGCGGTCTTTTCGCCGCTTCGTCAGAGCGTCGTGATGATCCGCTTGCGGCGGAAGGTGTAGGCCGCCGCGGCACCCGCGAGGAGCAGGAGGGCGCCGCCGAGCGCGACCCAGCCGGTGGGGGCGCCGGTGACCGGGAGGCCCTCGCCGTCGCCCTCGCCGCCGCCCTGGCCGCCGGTGCCGGTGACCTTCAGGGCGAGAGCAGCCTTGTCGTTCTTGGCGTTGTTGTCCTGCGGGCCGCCGTCGACGGTGACCGAGCCGGCGGCCGAGGACGTGCCGGTGATGACGCCGGTGAAGGTGAACAGGTTCTGCTGGCCCTTGCCCATGCCGGACTCGGGCAGGCAGATGTAGTCGAGGCCGCTGACCGTGCCGAACTCCTTGGAGAACTCGTCGGCGCCGGCCGGCAGGCAGAACTCGTCGACCTTGGTCAGCTTGACACCGGCCGGCACGCTGACCAGCACGGCCGGGAACCAGTCGTCGGTGAGCGGGACGACGCTGGTCGGGCCGAGGTTGCGTACGCCGACCTTGACGGTCTTGGTGTCGCCGACCGCGCCGGCGAAGGTGCCGCCGATCGCGGTGCTGTCCGCCACGGACTTGCCGAGGCTGACGCCGAAGAGGGCGATGTTGTCGTCGGAGTTGATGTCCTCCGGGACGTCCTCGTCGTCCGGCACGTCGACCTCGCCGGCGGTGCGCTTGGCCTCGAGCGTCAGCTTCGGCCCGGGCTTCGCGGCGAGCGCGTCCGCGGCGCCGTCCTTCACGCCGATGGCCGCCACCGCGCCCTGGTACTTGTAGGGGCCGCCCGCGTCCGCCCGCACCTTGATCTTCATCGGGGAGCCGGCCGGCAGCGTGAACGTCGCGCCGGGGGCGAACTCCTGCTTGAAGAAGCAGATGACGCCGCCGAGCTCCTCGTCGTCGAGCTCGGTGACGCAGTTGGAGTAGTCGGTGAGCGGCTCGAGACCCGGCTCGGCGAGCATGACCAGGCCGATCTGGTCGAGCGTCTCGCTGCCGGTGTTCCGCACGACGACCGGCACGTTCGCGGACTGACCGCGCGCGATCTTCAGGTCGCCGATCGGGTCGACCTCCAGGTCGACGCCGCCGGCCGAGCGCACGACGGTGGTCTCGGTCTCGAACGCGCCGACGTTCGCCGTGAAGGACGAGACGATCTTGTCGCCGGTCGGCTTCAGCGTGACGGCGATCGTGCGCTTCTGGCCACCGGCCAGGTCGCCCAGCTTGCAGCTGGTCGCCTCGCAGCCGGCCGGGAGCGTGAGACCGAGGCTGGGGTCGACGCCCTTGAACTCGAGCACGACGCCCTTCGCGGTCACCGAGCTGTAGTTCTGGATCTCGGCGCGGACCGTCTTGGACTTGCCCTGGATCACCGCGATCTGCTCGGGAAGGTAGACGCCGACGAGCGGCTCGGTCTCGGCCGGGGCGGCCTGGGCCGGCGCGGCGAGACCGCCGAGGGCCACGGCCGCGAGGGCAGCGGGAATCGCTAACGAGCGGAGGCTCATGGGTCACCGTTCCTGGGAATCAGCTGGATTTTCCGTCAGTCAGCTGAGAGTCACGGCAGACTAGAGCCCTCACTTGCTGGAGATCAAACTTCGGCGAATACCGGTCCTTCGGCCGGAAGGGGCGGAACCTCGCCCCGAGCGGCAGCTCGGCGGGCAAACTCCCGCATACCGGCGATCTGGCGCTCGCCGAGCGAGAAGTCGAGAACCCGGAAATAGTGCGCGAGCGTCTCGGCGTCGAACGGCTCCCACCGGGCGGCGGCCGCGGCCACCTCGTCGAGCTCGCCCAGGCACAGGTCGCGGGAGCGCTGGAACGCCTCGTGCACGTCCTTGACCACGCCCGGGTTGGCCGCGGCGAAGTCCTTGCGAACCGCCCAGACGGCGAAGACCATCGGCAGCCCGGTCCACTTCCGCCACGCCTCGCCCAGGTCGGTGACCTCCAGGCCGAGGCGGGGACCCTCGTACATGGCGCGCAGGGCCGGGTCGCCGATCAGCACGCCGGCGTCCGCCTCCATGAGCATCTGGGTGAGCTCGGGCGGGCAGCGGAAGTATTCCGGCTCGGCGCCGTACTGGTCGGCGAGGAGCATCTGGGCCAGCAGCACGCCGGTGCGCGAGGTGGAGCCGAGCGCGACCGGCCGGCCGTCGAGCTCGGCGAGCGGCCGGGTGGAGATCAGGTTGACCGAGAGCACCGGGCCGTCGCTGCCCACCGCCAGGTTGGGCAGGAGCACCAGCTCGTCGGCGTGGCGCAGGTATTCGACGAGGGTGATCGGGCCGATGTCGAGGTCACCGGCGACCAGACTGGCGCTGAGCCGCTCGGGGGTGTCCTTGCGCAGGTCGACGTCGAGGAGGGCGCCGGATCGCATCAGGCCCCAGTAGATCGGCAGGCAGTTGAGGAACTGGATGTGCCCGACCCGGGGCCGACCGGCGCTGTCGCTCATGCCCCGACGCTATCTCTCACCAGGTGGGAACCGCGCACGGCAGGGGGCGATGGTGGTTCACGTCGCACGATCGGCCAGGCGGCCAGCGCGGCGAGCAGACCGGCGACGCCGGTGGACGCGACCAGCACCCGCAGGTCGAACTGGCCGACAAGCGGACCCGCCACGGCCAGGCCGATCATGCCGGCGCCCTGGATCGGCGCGTTCACGGCGGCGAACGCCCGGCCCCGGGCGGCGGACGGCGCGCGACCGGCCACGAAGACCATCACGAAGACGTTGATCGCGCCGTTGAAGAAGCCGCCGGCGATCCAGAGCGGCACGACCCACACAGCGTCGCCGACGAAGGCCGCCCCGACGAGCGGAACGCAGCTGCCGCTGGTCACGGCCAGCATCGCCATCGGCGTGATGCGGTGCGGCGGCACCCGGCCGCAGACGACGGACCCGGCGAGCATGCCGACCGTCCAGGACGCGGCGACGAAACCGTACAAAGTGGTGGATGCGCCGAGGGTCTCGCGGATGAAGAAGACGTCGAAGACGTTGATCGCGCTGATCCCCAGCACGATGGCGGCGAGCACACCGACCATCACCGCGAGGGTACGGTCGTCGCGCAGGCGCCACGGGACGAGCGGCGCGGGAACGCCGGCCGCGGGGGAGCGACGTCGCCGCGTGCGCACGGCGAAGGCGGCCACGACGAGCGCCAGATAGGTGCCCGCGTCGATCAGCAACGGCACCCGCGCCCCGGTCTGCCCGACCAGGATGCCGGCGAGCGCCGGGCCGATCAGGACGCCGACCTGCCCCGCGGTCTGGCTGATGCCGCTCGCCTTGGCCAGGTCCTCCCGGCGGACCATCTCGGGCAGCAGCGCCGACAGCACCGGCTGGGTGAAGGCGAGACCGCAGGCGAGCAGCGCCACCAGGGCGATGATCAGCGCCGGGTGCGTGGTGAAGGCCAGCACGGCGCAAACGAGGGCCTGCGCGAACGCCGTGACGGCCAGGATCGTCCGGCTGTCGGCCATGTCGGCGAGGCGGCCGCTGATCGGGGCGAGCAGCACCAGCGGCAGGCCCGCGGCGAGCATCAGGCCGGACACCGCCACGCCACCGTGACCGGACTCCTGCAGGACGAGGGCGAGCGTGGTCGCGGCGAGGAAGTCCCCACAGGCCGACAGCGCCCGGGAGCCGACGACCAGAGAGACATCGGACCAGCGCGAGGCCTGAAGTGTGAAAGACATACTTCGAAAATAATCCTTCACACTTCTTGATCGCTACGGCTGGCCCTCCTCGGTCGGGAAGACGACGTAGTTGAAGTGCACCCGGCGGGCGGTGGGCGGCGCGGTCTCCTGCCGATCCCGCAACCGGTACGGCTCCGTCAGCGCGTTGACCTTGGCGGTGAGCTCCTTCAGCTCGTCCGCGGTGAGCAGCAGCTCCAGGCTGGACATCCCGCCCGCGTCACGCCACGGCTCGGGCTCGTTCGGCTGCCGCCGCACCCACTCGCGGGCCCGGCGCACGTCCCGGTCGAGGAAGACGTCGACCAGGGCGGCGGCCGCCGCGACAGCCTCCGGCTCCCCGCCCTCGGTGTCGATGCGCAGCCCGGTGCTGGTGCTGCGCCACACCCGCTCGCGGCCGTCCCCGCGGCTCGGCGCCTGCTCGACCAGCTTGTATTTCGCCAGCTCGCGCAGGTGGTAGCTGGTGGCGCTGGGCGAGAGACCGACCAGCTCGGCGCACTCGGTCGCGGTGATCGCGGCGCCGGTGTTGTTCAGATACTCCATGATCTCGATGCGGGCCGGGTGGGCCAGCGCCCGCATGACCTGGGGTTCGGAGATCCGCCTGCTCTGCCCGTCCGTCATGGCCCCCATTATTCGGTGGAGTGGCCGGACGGTTGCGCGTAGTGTGGAGGGCCGCTCGACGGCCGTGGTGAGCATGCACCGCAGCGGACGTCCCCCCGCGCCGGCGGCCTCCCGCCGGATACGCGAGCAGCCGGGAACACCCTGCCTGAGGATGAGCCGTGCCCGCATTCGACCTGGACACCGAACTAGCAGCCGAACGTCACCACCTCACCGAGTCGCGCGCCGCGCTCGCCCGGATGCGAGGACGGGCCGAGGCCCTGTTCTCGACCGGCGACAAGGTGGCCGGCGACGCGTACACCGCGGAACAGCTCGGCCGGCACATGGCCCGCCGGGTCAAGGAACTCGCGGACGACCCCACGACGCCGCTCTTCTTCGGGCGGCTCGACATCGACGAGTCGGCGTACCACGTGGGCCGCCGGCACGTCACCGACGACGCCGGCGAGCCGATGGTGCTCGACTGGCGCGCCCCGCTGTCCCGCTCGTTCTACCGGGCCAGCGTGCGCGACCCCCAGGGGGTGAGCGTCCGCCGGCGGTTCGGCTTCGTGAAAGGCGAGCTGACCAGCTTCGAGGACGAGCACCTCGACCGCGGCGAGGAGCTGGGCACCAAGAGCCGCATCCTGACCGCCGAGATCGAACGGCCGCGTGTCGGCCCGATGCGCGACATCGTGGCGACCATCCAGCCCGAACAGGACGAGCTTGTCCGCGCCGACCTCGCCGACTCGATCTGCGTGCAGGGCGCCCCGGGCACGGGCAAGACGGCGGTCGGCCTGCACCGGGCCGCCTACCTGCTCTATCTGCACCGCGAACGGCTGCGCCGCTCGGGCGTGCTCATCGTCGGCCCCAACACGGCCTTCCTGTCGTACATCTCGGCGGTCCTCCCGGCGCTCGGCGAGATCGAGGTGCAGCAGTCCACGGTGGACGAGCTGGTGGGGCGCGTGCCGGTACGAGCGGACGACAGCCCCGCCGCGGCACTGGTCAAGAACGACGTACGCATGGCCGACGTGCTGCGCAAGGCCCTGTGGGCGCGGCTCACCAAGCCCACCGACCCGATCATGGTGTCCGACGGCTCGTACCGCTGGCGCATCGACGCCGAACCGCTGCGCCGCATCGTCGACGAGGCCCGGCGCGAGGGACTGCCCTACGCGGTGGGTCGCGAGCGGGTCCGCGCCCGGGTGGTGGGCCTGCTCCAGCGGCAGTCGGAATACCGCACCGGCAACTCGCCGACCGAGGGCTGGCTGCGCAAGATGGCCAAGGTCGCGCCGGTGACCGAGTTCCTCGAGAAGGCGTGGCCCGCGGTGACGCCGGAGGCGCTGGTGGCCGAGGTGCTGACCGACCCGTTCGTGGCGGGCGACCTGCTCACCGCCGAGGAGCAGGAGGCGATCCGCTGGGCGAAGCCGCCGCGGACCGTGAAGGCCGCGAAGTTCAGCGCCGCCGACCTGGTGCTGATCGACGAGGCGGCCGGGCTGATGGAGCGCACGGCGAGCTTCGGCCACGTGGTGATCGACGAGGCGCAGGACCTCTCCCCCATGCAGGCGCGGGCCATCGCCCGGCGCAGCGAGCACGGCTCCATCACGGTGCTCGGCGACCTGGCACAGGGCACGGCGCCGTGGGCCGCCGCCGCATGGGGCGAGACGCTGAGCCACCTGGGCAAGCCGGAGGCGAGCGTGGTGCCGCTGACCGTCGGCTTCCGGGTGCCGGCCGCCGTGGTCGAGCTGGCCAACCGCCTGCTGCCGGCCCTGGGCGTCGACGTGCCCGAGGCGGTGTCGCTGCGCCGCGACGGCGACCTCGCGATCGTGCCGGTCGCGGCGCCGTCCGACCTGGACGCCGAGACACTCGCCGAGGTGACGGCGGCCCTGGCGCACGAGGGCTCGGTCGCCCTGATCGCGGCGGACACCGCGGTGCAACGCCTCCGTGGCCACCTCGCGGCCGCCGGCATCGAGAACGCGACGCCCGACGACGTCGACTCCGAGGCGCGCGTCACGGTGGTGCCGGCGACGGTGGTCAAGGGCCTGGAGTATGACCACGTGGTCGTCCACGAGCCGTCGGACATCGTCGACGCCGAGCCGAAGGGCCTCAACCGGCTGTACGTCGTGCTCACCCGCGCCGTCTCCCGGCTCTCCGTGGTGCACGCGAAACCGCTGCCCGCCGCGCTGACCTGAAAAAACGCAGAACTCCGACACTTAAGGCTGTGTTGAGGAACGCGGTGTGATGATGCGGCGATGACCGCATCGACGCCCGGCACGCCGGCCTGGGTCGATCTCGGAACCGCCGACCTGGCCGGCGCGGAGAGGTTCTACACCGACCTTTTCGGGTGGACCGCAGAGGTTTCCGGCGAATACATCACATTCCTGCGGAACGGGCTGCCGGTCGCCGGCGCCGGCCCCCTCTACGGCGCCGGCCAGCCCACAGCCTGGAGCACCTACATCGGCACCGACGACGCGGACGCGGTGGCCGCCCGGGTGGCGGCCACCGGCGGCAAGGTCCTGGTGCCCCCGTTCGACGTGGCCGACCAGGGCCGGATGGCGGCGTTCCTCGACCCGGGCGGCGCCCCGTTCAGCGTCTGGCAGCCCTGGGCGATGCGCGGCGCCGAGCTCTTCGACGTGCCCGGCGCGCTCACCTGGAACGAGCTGAACACCCGCGACCTGGACGGCGCGATGGCGTTCTACCAGGCAGTCTTCGGCTGGCGATACCGCGTCAGCCAGATGGACGGCGCGCCCTACATCGTCGCCAAGGTGCACGAGACACCGGTCTGCGGCATCCAGCCGATGCTCCCGCACATCTGGCCCGACGACGTGGGTCCCCATTGGATGGTCTACTTCGCCGCACACGACACCGACCTGGCCACCGAACACGTCCTCGCCCTGGGCGGCCACATCATCCAGCCCCCACGTTCCGTGTCGATCGGCCGCTACGCGGTCCTCAGCGACCCCCAGGGCGGCCTGTTCGCCATCCTGGCCGGCAACCGTTAGCCGGCTAGCGGTTCCGCGCCCGGCGCTTCCCGTGCTGCGCGCCACCCCGGGACCTCACCTCTTGGTCGCGCTCCAGCCCGCGTTTGTGAGGTCGCGCTTCCCGGCCAGCCCTGTCCGCGCGCTTCCCGCCCGCCCAAGCTGGACCTCCGATCCCGCGCTTGTCGGCCGCCCCTCCCCGAGCCGGCGGTCCCTCGCCCTCGCCCGACCTGAGCGCGCCCTTCCGGGCCTCCCCCGACTCCCGAGCCCCTCCTGCGCCGAACCCGTCGCTCTCCTGCCCGCTGCGGCCGCACTTTCCTCGCCGGTCGCGTCTGCCCAGGCCCGCGATGGCCGCACCTCCCTAACCCGTCGCCCTCCTACCCCGCCCCCCTCACGCCGTACCTCCCTAACCCGTCGCCCTCCTGCTCCCGCCCCTTCACGCCGCATCCCCTAGCCCGTCGGCCTTCTACCCCCGCGCCCGTCACGGCCGCATCCCCCAACCCGTCGCCCTCCTGCCCGCGCCTGCCACGGCCGCATCCCCCAACCCGTCGCCCTCCGGCCCGCGCCCGCCACGGCCTCGCTTGCGGAGCCTTCGCCGCGCCCAGGCAGGCACTTCCAAGCCGCCGCTCCCGATCCCGCAGCTCCGAGGCCCACGCCCAACCCGCTCCCTCTCACGGCCGCTCCTCCCGGTTCGGGGTTTTCCACAGGGCCACCGGTTATCCACAGCGGCTCCGCGCGTCCTTGCGTTTTGCGCCAGACTTGGAGAGGACGGGGGCCCCCTTGGGAGGGCGGGGTTTGCGGTGCTGGCGGAGGCTCAGCCTCGCACCGGGACCACGAGGGGGCCGTGTTCGCCCTCGATGACGCGGACGCGCACGCGGTAATGCATGGCCAGGTGCTCCTCCGTCAGCACCTCGCGTGCCGTGCCCGCCGCCACCACGTGGCCCGCGGCCAGCAGCACCATGCGGTCGGCATATTCGCCCGCCGTGGTCAGGTCGTGCATCGTCGCCAGCACGGTGAGGGCGCGTTCGGCGCGCAGCCGGTCGACGAGTTCGAGGACCTCCTGCTGGTGGCCGATGTCGAGCGCGCTGGTCGGCTCGTCGAGCAGCAGGATGCCGGCGCCCTGGGCGAGCGCGCGGGCGAGGTAGGCGCGCTGCCGTTCGCCGCCGGACAGGGTGTCGAGGCGCCGGTCGGCGAAGCGGATCAGGTCGAGCTCACGCAGCACTTCCTCGACGACGACGAGGTCGTTAGCCGACTCACGACCCAGGGGCGGGACATAGGGGGTACGCCCCAGCAGCACGTAATCGAAAACCCGCATGCCCGGCGGTACGACGGGCGACTGGGCGACCGTGGCGATCGTCTTCGCGCGTTCGCGCCGGGGCAACCGGTCGATCCGGCTGCCGTTCAGCTCGATCGTGCCGGTGTGCTGGAGCAGGCCGCCGATGGCCCGCAGCACCGTGGACTTGCCGGCGCCGTTGGGCCCGATCACGGTCACCCATTCGCCGCGTTCCACGTCGAGGTCGACGCCGTCGACGATGAGCGTGCCGCCGAGGCTGACCCGCAGACCCTCGACCCGGATGGCCGTCATGCCGCCACCCGGCGGCTGGTGCGGAGCACGACGATGAAGAACGGCGCCCCGAAGAAGGCCGTCACCACCCCGATCGGGATCTCCGCCTGGCCGCCGGCGACGCGGCCCAGCAGGTCGGCCAGAGCCAGGAAAGCGCCGCCGAACAGCACCGACAGCGGCAGGATCGAGCGGTAGCTGGGGCCGGCGAGCAGCCGCATCGTGTGCGGGACGATGATGCCGACGAAGCCGATCAAGCCGGAGACCGAGACCGCCGCGGCGGTGCCGAGCGAGGCTGCCACGATCAGCAGGTAGCGGGACCGCTGCGGGTGCAGGCCGAGCGCGCTCGCCTCCTCGTCGCCCACCGTGAGCACGTCGAGCTCACGCCGCTGGGACAGGACGATCGCGCCGGTCACCACCGCGTAAGGGAGCACGAGTAACACGTCGTGCCAGCCGGCGGTGGCGAGGCGCCCGAGCAGCCACGAATAGACCTCACGCAGCGTTTCCACGTTCTGCTGGAGGAGGTAGGTCTGCCCGGCGGCGAGGAACGACGACACCGCCACACCCGACAGGATCAAGGTCGAGGGCGTACGGTCACGACCGCCGGACGCGCCCAGCAGCCACGTCAGGGCGACCGCCAGCAGGGCACCGGCAAAAGCCGCCATGGGTACGCCGAGCGGCAGTTTGGCGGTGGCATCGCCGCCCGGTGCGCCCGCGCGCAGCGAGATCACGGCGGTGACCCCGAGCCCGGCCCCGGCCGCGACGCCGAGCAGGTGCGGGTCGGCGAGCGGGTTGCGAAAGACGCCCTGGTACGCGGCCCCGGCGAGGGCGAGCATGCCGCCCACCAGCAGGCCGAGCACCACGCGGGGCAGCCGGAGCTCGGTGAGGATCGCCACCTCGCGCTCGCTGAGACCACTGTGCAGCCGTACGCCGGGAAGAAGGTTGAGCAGTTCGAGTGCGACCCCGCCGGGCGGGAGGGACACCGAGCCGACGGCCAGCCCGGCGATCAGCGCCACCACGACGGCGAGAACGCCTCCGGCCAGCCAGCCGACCCGAAGGCCGGCCGGGCGGGGCCGCATCGTCACGCGGGAACCTTGGCCACCGCGTCCGCGACGGAGCGCGCCAGGTCGACGGTGCGCGGGCCCCACCGGGAGGCGATGTCGTCGTCGAGCGCGTAGATCTGACCGGTCCGCACCGCCGTGACGGTGCTCCAGCCGGCGCGCTTGGCGACCGTGGCCGGCGACTGCGCGCAGCACTTGCTGTCGGCCAGGAAGATCGTGTCCGGGTTGGACTTGACCAGCGCCTCCTGGGAGAGCTGGGGATAGCCGCCCTTGGTGCCGTCCGGGTCGGCGGCGTCGGCCACGTTGGTCATGCCGAAGAGCGAGAACACCGAGCCCACGAAGGTCTTCGAGGTCACGGTGTAGAGGGTCGGGTCGAGCTCGTAGTAGTAGCTCAGCGGCTTCGACCGCCGCGGCACACCGTCGACGATCTTCTTGATGTCGGTGGCCATCCGGTCGGTCAGCGCGCTCGCCTCGGATCGGTGGCCGGTCAGGGTGCCGAGCTGTTCGATCTGCTCGTACGTCTGGTCCAGGCTCTTCGCCGCCGGCGTCAGGTAGACCGGGATCTTCAGCGTCTCGAGCTGCGACACGATCTTGTCGATGTCGTCGGAGAGGACGACCAGGTCCGGGTCTTTCGCGGCGATGGCCTCGGCGCTGGGCTTGATGCCGGAGAGGTCGGTCCGCGGCGCGTCGGCCGGATAGGTCGACTGGTCGTCGACAGCGGTCACCTGTGGGCCGGCGCCGATCGCGAAGAGCATCTCGGTGGCCGTCGGCGTGAGCGAGACGATCTTTTCGGGACGGGCGCCGAGGGTCAGGTCACCGACCGTGACGGGATAGGCGGCGGACCCGCCGGGCGAGGGAGCGCTCTCGTCCCGGCTGTCGTTGCCGCCGCAGCCGCCGGCGAGCAGCAGGGCGATGGCCGTCAGGGCGGCGGTGAGCATGCGTTTCATGGGGTTCCTCCGGTCGGCCGGGTGGATGGCCGACGGGCGTCGGAGCCCTCCAGCGTGGATCGGGTGGCTGTTACTTCTCGGCGCCCTTGGGCTCGCCCTCGGCGACTGCTTTCTCTTCCGCTGGGTCGTCCGCCTTCGGCTCCGCGGCGCGGTCACCCGCGGCGGCCGCCTCCTCGTCGCCGGCCAGGGCGGCGCGCAGACGTTCCTTTTCGGCCGTACGCCGTGAGGCCGCGCCGACGAGCTGCTCGTTCATCTGGTTGCGCCACGTGGCGAGCAGGAAGTACGACGCGACGGCCGAGACCACCAGCGCCACCATCGCCCTGACCAGGAAGTTCAACGGGATCGGCAGAAGCACCGCGAACACGACCACGAACAAGCCGAGGCGGCCCAGCGAGTACTTGACGGCGGGATTCATCTCTTCTCTCCCTAGCCCACGCGGTGGTCGAGCCACCGCAGGCCGTAGAACCAGATCAGGCAGTAGACAACCGTGGCGCCGAACGCCCCGAGCAGCCCGCTGACCAGCGTGGGGAACGCGAACTGCGACGACGCGAAGCCGGCCAGCGTCATGCCTGCGGCGACGCCGAAGCCGATCGCCAGCAGCGCCACCACGACGCGCGCCGCGCCGAAGCCCTCGGCGCGGAACTCCTCGACGAAGAGCCACACCGGCAGGATCACGGCGAGCCAGCCGCTCGTGTTGCCGAACTCGGAGACGTGCGTCAGCGACAGCACTGCCTCGAGCAGCAACAGGACGACGGCGCCGGTAACCAGCCCGGCCATCGCGGTGCCGATGAGGTCACCGATCGTGGCCAGGCGTCCGCTCGGGTCGCGGCGCGGGCGGCGGGCACTCTTCGTATCGGACATGACACCAAGCAGGGTACGCGCTCGCTATGCCCAGACCTTCTGCGGCTCGGCGCGACGGCTCGCGAGCGACGGAGCCTTGTCGTACTCGCGGACCACCTGGTAGCGGGTGTCGCGCTCGACCGGCTGGAAACCCGCGTCCCAGATGAGCTCGAGCAGGTCGTCGCGGTGCATCGTGTGCGGCGTCCCGTACGAGTCGGCATCGTGGGTGATCTTGTATTCGACGACCGAGCCGTCGAGGTCGTCGGCGCCGAAGTTGAGCGAGAGCTGGGCCACCGACAGGCCGTGCATGACCCAGAAGCTCTTCACGTGCGGAACGTTGTCGAACATCAGCCGGGAGACGGCGAACGTCTTGAGCGACTCGGCCGGCGCGGCCATGGTCGTGCGCTCCTGGAGCCGGTTGCGGATCTTGCCGTCCTGCGAGTCGACGAAGTCGTGCTGGTAGCGCAGCGGGATGAAGACCGCGAACCCGCCCGTCTCGTCCTGGAGCTCGCGCAGGCGCATCACGTGGTCGACGCGGTGCCGCGGCTCCTCGATGTGCCCGTACAGCATCGTGGCCGGGGTCTTCATGCCCTTGGCGTGGGCGACGCGGTGGATGCGCGACCAGTCCTCCCAGTGGGTGTCGTGGTCGACGATGTGCTGCCGGACCTCCCAGTCGAAGATCTCGGCGCCACCGCCGGTCAGCGACTCGAGCCCGGCGTCCATCAGCTCGTCGAGGATCTCGTCGGCCGAGAGGCCACTGATCTTTTCGAACCACTGCACCTCGGTGGCGGTGAAGCACTTGAGCTTCACGCCGGGCAGCGCCGCCTTGAGCTCGCGCAGCACCTTGGGGTAGTAGCGCCACGGCAGGCTCGGATGCAGGCCGTTGACGATGTGCAGCTCGGTGAGCTGCTCGTCCTCCATCTCCTTGGCCTTGGCGACGGCCTCGTCGATGCGCATCGTGTAGGCGTCCTTCTCGCCGGGCTTGCGCTGGAAGGAGCAGTAGGCGCAGCTGGCGGAGCACACGTTGGTCAGGTTGAGGTGCCGGTTGACGTTGAACATCACCCGGTCGCCGTTGAGCTCGGTGCGCTTGTGGTGGGCGAGACGCCCGAGCCAGGCGAGGTCGTCGCTCTCGTAGAGCGCCACGCCGTCGGCTCGGCTGAGCCTCTCACCCGCGTAGACCTTGGCCTCGATCTCGCGCTTCAAGCCGGCATCCATGTGCGCCCCTCTCACTGACCTCGCTGTCGAGGGTACGGCGCACCCCCGACAAGAAACCGCGCGGCAGGGGTTCCAGCTCACGCCGCTGTAACCAAGATTCCCAGTCTTCTTTCATCCGGGATCAATCGACAGGAATGTGAGACGTGGGGTATCACATTAGGGGGAACGACGAGCGGCGCGCCGGCGCCGTGGTGGACGGGGAGCACATGGCGACTGCACGACTCGGTGTTCGGCGACCGCGCCCGTGGTGGCGTCCCGTCGTCTATTCGGCCGTGGCCGCAGCCATCGCGACACTCTTCACGCCGCTGCCCGCGCTGGCCGACCCGGCCACCGCCCCGCAGGCACCGCAGGACAACCTCGGCGTCTCGGTGCCCGACATCGGCGCCCGGCCGATGCCGCTCGGCACCCTGACCCTGCCGGGCCAAAAGGCCAGCACCCTGCCGGTCGCGACGACGACGCTCACCCCCACCCCGACGAGCCCCGCCCTCCAGGCGATCGAAAAGGGCCGCACCGAGATCGCCACCCTCGGCGACCAGCTCATCCAGATCGGCCAGGACCGCGACCTGGCGAGCCAGCAGCAGTCCGCCGCCCAGGTCAAGTTCACCCAGGCCGAGGAGGCGCTGCGCCAGGCCCAGTCCGCCGCCTCCGAAGCGGCCGCCCAGGCCATGCGTGAGGCCGCCGCGCTGCCGCCGGGCATGCTCGACTCCGGGCTGAGCGGCCTCGGCGACCTCGCCCGCATCCAGCGCGGCCAGGTCGACACCCAGCAGGCCATCAGCCGCCAGATCGAGCAGGCGCAGATCAACGCCCAGATCGCCCTCGACGAGCAGGCCCTGGCCGCCGAGCGCTACGCCGAGCTGGTCGACAAGTACAACAAGCTCAACACGCAGATCACCCAGAAGCAGGCGGCGCAGCAGGCCCTCGAGCTCACCCACGCCGACGAGCTGAGCGCCGCCGAGGCGACCGAGACCGCCCAGGACAGCCAGCTCGGCGCGGCCTACCTCGCCGGCGAAGAGGCCGGTCGCGGCGCCGACGCGCGGGCCATCCAGGCGCTCCAGTTCGCCCTGGCACAGCGCGGCGACCCGTACGTCTGGTCCGAGGAAGGTCCCGACCAGTACGACTGCTCCGGCCTGATGTACGCGGCGTACCGCTCGGTCGGCTTCCAGCTGACCCGCGTCTCGCGCGACCAGTACTGGCAGACCCGCAACAAGGTGGTCGACCGCTACTCCCTGCTCCCGGGCGACCTGCTGTTCTTCAGCTCGTCGAGCAGCTGGCGAGGCATTCACCACGTGGCGATGTACGCGGGCAACGGCATGATGGTCGAGGCCCCGCGCACCGGCCTCAACGTGCGGCTCACACCCGTGCGCTGGTCGCGGCTCTTCCAGGCCACCCGGGTCTTCGGCTCCGTCGAGGGCATCGTGCAGGGCCCCAACCTCGGTGCGCCCGACCCCGACCCGACCGACGGCGGCACCACGCCGACCAACCCCGGCACGGGCACCCCGGGCACCGGCTCGCCGAGCAACCCGGGCACCGGGTCGCCGAGCAACCCCGGCACGGGCCTCCCCAGCACCCCGACGAGGCCGACGCCGCCCACCAAGCCGACGACGCCGACGACCACGAAGCCGACCGAGCCGAAGCCGACAACGACCACACCGACGAAGCCGACGACCCCGACAACGACGCCGCCGACGACACCGACGACGACGCCGCCGACCACGCCACCGACGACACCGACGACCACGCCTCCGACGACGACGGAGCCGCCGAAGACGACCGAGCCGACGACGGCGCCCACCAACGAGCAGCCGTCGAGCGGCGGCACGAGTGGCAGCTCCAGCTCGGGCGGCAGCGAGTCGAGCCCGACGGGCGACAGTTCCAGCTCCACGTCGTCCTCGGCCACCACCTCGTCGTCGTCCACCTCGGCGTCGGCGAGCGGCTCGGCGTCCGCTTCGGGGTCGTAAACGCCTCGCGTCCCGTTCGGTCTCGCCGTCGGAACCGGTATTGCCCGTCAGGGAGAGCAAAACCGTCTTTCCGGTGGTCAGTGCACGTCCAGGGGCATGGTCCGGTTGATGCCGGGTGCGATGACGCGCGCGGATATGGCACGGTTATGGTCAGCGCCCGACGTTCCCAACCGTCGGCACGCGGCGTCGGGAGGTTCCATGGACGAGCGGCAGGCGACACCGGACAGCGACGGCACCAAGCCGGCCGCCACGCCGACGCCGTCGAGCAGCGACGACACGTTCTCTCCCCCACCGCCGCCCGCACCGGGCGCGCTGTGGGCCACGCCCGCCAGCTCGCCGGTGAGCGGCGCCAGCGGCCGCGCCTCGGTCTCCGGGTCGATTCCCGTGCCTGCCGCCGAGTCCTCCTCGGACTCTCCAGCCGCGGCGCCGGAGCGCCCGTCGCCCGAGCCCTCGTCTGGGCCCTCGACGGAGCCCTCGACGGAGCCCTCGTCCGAGCCTTCGCTCGTGCCCGAGCGAGTCGACGGGTCCAGCCGCCAGCTCTCACCCAAGCTCGGATCGGGCGCCGCCCGGGCAACCGTCCCGGGCACGGTCACGCCCGACGCCGCCGAGGTGGCCCGCGCCCTCAAGCGCCCCACAGGCGAGTCGAAGCTGTACGGCGCGAAGTCCGCCAAGCTCGTCACCCCTCCCGGCACACCCGAGACACCGATCGAGACGGCCCCGGCCGCCCCCGTCGTCAAGGCGACCGCAAAGCCCACCAGCGCCGCGCCCGCCAGCCCGACGTCCGCCGGCTCCGCACCCGCCACGTCGGCGTCCGCCGGTGCCACACCCGCTACCTCGGCGTCCGCCGGTGCCACACCCGCCACGTCGGCATCCGCCGGTGCCGCACCCGCTACCTCGGCGTCCGCCGGTGCCACACCCGCCACGTCGGCATCCGCCGGTACCGCACCCGCCGCCTCGACGTCTGCCACGTCGGCATCCGCCGGCTCCGCGACCGCCGCAGCCGCGCCCACCAGCGCAGCGCCGGCCACCCCCGCTTCCTTCAGCCCGGCGCCCGCCAGCCCGGCGCCCGCCAGCGGAGGCGCAGCCGCCCCTGAGTCCGACAGCGCCGCGCCCACCAGCGGCGCGCCCAGTGGCTCTGCGGCTCCCACCGCGGCGCCCGCTGCGACGGCGGCCGCGCCCGTGGTCAAAGCCTCGGCCAGCGTGCCCGTCATCAAGCCGGTGGCGGACGTGAAATCGGCGAGCGAGCCCGAGCCCGCCGACCCCAAGCCGGCCGACCCCAAGCCCGCGGAGCCGCAGCCCGGCGACCCGAAGCCGGACGAGCCCAAGCCCGGTGAGCCCAAGCCCGGTGAGCCCAAGCCCGGTGAGCCCAAGCCGGGCGAGCCGGAGCCCTCGGAGCCGCAGCCCGACGAGCCGTCCCCGGCGCCGTCGCCGGAGCCGACCCCCAGGCCGGTGCCGCCGGTTCCCGCGCCGCCGCACAAGCCGGAGCCCACGCGGCCCGAGCCGGGTCACCCCGAGCCGGTCCAGCCGCCGGACCCGTTCCCGGCGCCACCCGCGCCCGGACCCTTCCCGGCGCCGTCGCCGAGCCCGTTCCCGGGGCCCGCACCGTCGCCGGCGCCGCCCGGTCCGGGTCCGGCGCCGTCGCCGTCGCCGAGCCCGGTGCCGCCTTCCCCCGTACCCCCTGGTCCTGGGCCCTCGCCCGTGCCGCCGGGTCCGGGTCCGTCGCCCGTCCCGCCCGGTCCCGGCCCGTTCCCGGTGCCCCCGGGTCCGGGGCCGAGCCCGGTGCCCGAGCCGCCCGGACCGAGCCCGGTGCCCGGCCCGCCTCAGCCGATCGTGCCCCCGCCGCCTATGATCCCGAGCGGCGGCGCCGGCCTTCCGGCGTACACGATGCCCCCGGAAGCGAGCGCACGCAGCGTGACCACCCCCTTCGGGGTCGGCGAGCCGGCCCCGTCCGGTCGGCCTTTCGGCCCGACTTCCGGTCAGCCGACCGGAGCCCCCGCCGGCACGATCTTCGGATCGCCGGCGACCACGTCCTTCGGGACCGCACACGACGATCCCGACTCGACGATCGCCGTGCCGCAGCAGCGCCTGCACGGCACGCTCTACGGCACCGGCGGATACGAGACGATCGACACAACCATGCCGGTCTCGATGAACGCGATCGAGACCTCCGGCTCGCTGACCGGCCACATCCTGGCCCAGGGCTGGCAGGACGAGGTCGTCGACCGGCGGCGCAGCAACCTCAAGGTCGCCGTCGCGATGCTGGTCGTGCTCGGTTTGCTGGTCGCCGTGAGCGTCGTTTTCCTGCTCACAGCGGGCAGCTCGTTCAGCGACATGATCGGCAAGATGTTCGAGTAGCGGGCTGACCGGTATCCGACTGGATTGGTGGTGCGACCCCGCCTGCCCTAAGCTGGCGAGGTTGCGCCGGCGTGAGCCTGCCCACTACAGGCGTGGAATGCGGTCGGCGTGGAAAACGTTGAGCCGTACACTTATGACAGTTATTGACGCGGCGTGCCCATCCGGAGCACGCCACGGGCGTTCTTGCGGGCATTTCAGCGGTCGGCTCACGGCAGCCGAGGCGGGCCATTCGCGAGCATGCGCCCCCGTAGAGAGGTTCTCTTGACCACTTTCGCTGATCCCAGCACGTTCCCGTCCGTCTTCGACTCCCCCTCCGAGACCGCCGAGACCGCGGTCGACGCGACCGAGACCCCGGTCGCCGACTCGACTGAGACCACTGAGACCACCGTCACCGAGACGGTCGTCACCGAGGAGCCGGCTCCGGCCCCGGTGAAGAGCTTCGCCGAGCTCGGCCTCCCCGCCGAGATCGTCCGCGTGCTCAACCGCGAGGGCATCACGCAGCCCTTCGAGATCCAGGCCGCGACCATGCCCGACGCGCTCTCCGGCCGCGACGTTCTCGGCCGCGGCCAGACCGGCTCCGGCAAGACGCTGGCGTTCGGCCTGCCGCTGCTGGCCCGCGTCGCGCAGGGCGGCCGCGCCCGCCCGCACCACCCCAAGGCCCTGATCCTGGTGCCGACGCGCGAGCTGGCGATGCAGGTCGCCGACGCGCTGATGCCGCTCGGCCGCGCGGTGGGCGTGTTCCTCAAGACCGCCGTCGGCGGCGTTCCGTACGACCGGCAGATGGACGCGCTGCGCCGCGGCGTCGAGGTCATGGTCGCCACCCCGGGCCGGCTCGCCGACCTCATCGAGCGGGGCGCCTGCAAGCTCGACGACATCGAGATCACGGTGCTCGACGAGGCCGACCAGATGGCCGACATGGGCTTCCTGCCCGAGGTCACCGAGCTGCTGGCCAAGACCCCGGCCGACGCGCAGCGCCTGCTCTTCTCGGCCACACTCGACGGTGACGTCGACACGCTGGTCAAGCGGTTCATGCACGACCCGGTCACCCACTCGACCGCGCCGGCCGAGGCCAGCGTGTCCACGATGGACCACCACCTGCTGCTGATCCCGCCGCACGACAAGTTCCCGATCGCGGCGTCGATCGCCAACCGCGAGGGCAAGACGATCGTCTTCGCCCGCACCCAGATGGGCGTCGACCGCCTGGTCGAGCAGCTCCGCGCGGTGGGCGTCCGGGCCGGGGCCCTGCACGGCGGCAAGACCCAGCGGGTGCGCACGCGCACGCTCGCCGAGTTCAAGGAGGGCCGCACCAGCGTCCTCGTGGCGACGGACGTGGCCGCGCGCGGCATCCACGTCGACGGCATCTCGCTGGTCGTGCACGTGGACCCGCCGAAGGACCCGAAGGACTACCTGCACCGCGCCGGCCGCACCGCCCGCGCGGGCGAGTCGGGCGCCGTGGTCACGCTGGTCCTGCCCAAGCAGCGCCGCAGCACCCAGGCGATGATGGCGAAGGCCGGCGTCCACCCGGGCGAGGTCCGCGTCCGCCTCGGCGACGAGAAGCTGGTCGAGATCACCGGCGCCCGCGAGCCCAGCGGCGTTCCCGTGGTCGACGAGCCGGAGCCCCGCCGCGAGCGTGGCGGCTCCCGCGGCCGCTTCGGCGACCGCGACCGTCGCGGCTTCGGCGGCGACCGCCCGCGTGGTGACCGTCCGCAGCGTTCGTACGGTGACCGTCCGCAGCGTTCGTTCGACGACCGCACGGGCAGTGACCGCTCGTACGGCGACCGCCCCCGCAGCGACCGCCCGTCGTACGGCGACCGCCCGCAGCGTTCCTTCGACGACCGCGGTGGCTATGGCGACCGTGGCGGCTACGGCGACCGCCGCTCCTTCGGCGACCGCCCGGCCAGTGACCGACCGGCCAGTGACCGACCGGCCGCCGACCGCCCCACCGGCGACCGCGGCTACGGCCGCAACGCCGAGCGCACCGGCGGCTTCCGCCGCGACAACCAGCGCAACGACCGCCGCGAGGGCGGCTCGGCGGGCCGCTACGGCAGCCCGCGCCCCGCGCGCACCTTCTGATCCACAGATCCACCCGAAAGCCCGGCACGCGCGATCGTGCCGGGCTTTCGGCCTTTCCGGCCCGCTGCGCGGCGCGAGCCCACCATGCTCCGCCCAGCCACGCGCCGCGAAGCAAGACAGAACGTTCTCCCTCTCCAACCCCGCCCCGCCACCAGCGCCCCGACCCGCGAAAAACAAGACAGAACGTTCTCTCTTGCTCGCGCGGGTTTCCGGTGAGGGCTGTTGCCGGTCGGCGGGCGCGGGTAAACAGAAGGACATGTCGCCCTTGCCGCAGTCGCTGTTCTGGGAGCGCCGGGACACCGCCGGAGCCGAGCATGCCCTCGTCGACACGTCTTCCGGGCTCTACGCGCGGGGCACCGCGCTGGCCGTCGATCCGATTCCGTACACGTGCCGTTACGAGCTGCGCACCGACGCGGAGTGGGTGACCAACTATCTCGATGTGGCGGCCGAGGGGGCCGGGTGGGCGCGCAGCGTGCGGCTCGAGCTCGCCGCGGGGCGGTGGCGCGCCACCACGAAGGAGCAGGGCGACCTCGACGCGGTGCTGGCGGCCAGCGGGCACGCGGGCGCGGGCTTCCCGGGCATCGAGGATCCTGACCGGCTCTTCGGCGCCTTCGACGTCGATCTGGGCGGGTCGCCGCTGACGAACACTCTTCCCGTACGGCGTCTGGGCCTGCACCAGGCGCAAGGGGCCGACGTCGGCGTTGCCCACCGGCTCAGCGTCGCCTGGGTGCTGCTGCCGAGCCTCGAGGTGGTGCAGGCCGACCAGATCTACACCGCGCTGCCGGACGGACGGATCCGGTATGCCAGCGAGACCTTCAGCGCCGACCTCACCGTCGACGACGACGGCTTCGTCGTCGACTACCCGGGCCTCGCCGCCCGCACCGGCGAAAAGGCCGACTGAACACCGAGCCGACCGCGAAAGGGCCGACCGATCACCCAGCCGACCGCGAAAAGGCCGACCGATCACCCAGCCGACGGCGAAAAGGCTGCCCGGCCGCCAAGCCGGCGGCGAAAAGCCGGGACCAACGACGAAGCGCCGGCTGAGCGCCAAGCCGGCGAAAGACGACCCCCTCAGCCTGCCAGATTCGCGAGGCCCAGAAGGGAAAACACCCCCGCTACGCCAACCCGGGCTGGGGCCGATTTTCCCACTTCGTGGAGAGGGCTATCGCCGTGCGGGTCGAGGCGACGCCGGGCGTGCGGTTGATGCGGACGATCAGCTGCTCGAGCTCGGCGATCGTGCCGACGCGCACGGTCAGCTGGTACGACTCCACGCCGGCCATGAAGTAGCAGCTCTCGACCTCGGGCATGGCGCGCACGGCGGCCAGCACGTCGTCGGTGTCGGCGCCCGAGTCCTCGATGATGCCGATCAGCGCGGTGACGCCGAGGCCCAGCGCCTCGTGGTCGACCTCGGCCCGGTAGCCGCGGATGGTGCCGGCGGCCTCGAGCTTGCCGACGCGCTCGTGCACGGCGGGCGCCGACAGCCCGACCTTGCGGGCGAGCTCCGCGTACGACGAGCGGGCGTTCTCCCGTAGCAGCTCGATCAGCCGCAGGTCGATGGAGTCCATGGTGATGACCCTAAACGGGTGGCAGATCGTCACTCACGCCCGGTAGCGGCGATTCGGCGGCAGGATAACGATCACTGTCGCAATTAGGGCTTTTTCCGCATTCCAGGGACTCGGTTCCGGGGCAATGCTCTAATGGCTTTACGTCCCGATCGAGCACGCCGACACTCACCGTGATCACGGCCGCTCCAGAACACCGACGCGAGGAGGGGGTTGTGGACACTGGAGATCGTCTGCTGACACCGGGCGAGGTGGCCGCGCTGTTCCGCGTCGACCCGAAGACGGTGACGCGATGGGCGGCCGCCGGGCGCATCGGCAGCATCCGCACTCCGGGTGGCCACCGCCGGTTCCGCGAGTCCGAGGTCAGGGCCCTGCTGGAGGGCGACGGCGTGGTCGAGGAGATGCGCGAGGACGACGCCGCCAACCGGCCGCGCAACGCGGGTCCCACCAACCCGGGCATGGGTTACGGCCCGCCCAACGGGTTGCGCTGAGCGTTCAGCTCACCCTTCCACCGGGTCAGGAGCGTGTGCGGTACGCCGAGCGCGTCCAGCGCCTTGCCCGCCACGAAGTCGACGAGCTGCTGCGCCGTCGCCTGCGCCCCGGAACCGTAGAACCCGGGGCTCGCCGGCAACACCACCGCCCCCGCGTCGAGCAGGGCGATCTGGTGCTCCAGGTGACTGCGCGTGACCGGCGTCTCGCGCGGAACGATCACCGTGCGTCGCCGTTCCTTGAGGTTGACCTCGGCCGCCCGCTGGAGCAGGTCCTTGGACAGTCCGATCGCGATGCCCGCGCAGGCCGCCGTGCTCGCCGGCACCACGATCATGCCCTTGGCCGGGTAGGAGCCGCTGCTCGGCCCGGCCGCCAGGTCACCCGCCGGCCAGTAGGTCAGGTCGCCCAGGTCGCGGCCGAGCCACGCGCCGACGTCGTCCTTCCAGTGCGCGTCCCGCACGCTCGCCCCGGTCTCGTCGAGCAGGGTCAGCCGCGCCGCCCGCGAGATCACCAGGTCCACGGCTTCGCCGGCGTCCAGCAGGGCGGTCAAGACCGCGCGGGCGTACGGCGTGCCGGACGCCCCCGAGACACCGACGATCCAGGGTTCACGCATGCCTCAAGTGTGCACTTCAGTTTCTCGGCGGCAGGGCAGATGCGGGGAACGCCTCATCGGCGGGAACCCACGTCGACGGATCGGCGGGGTCGGTCACGGAGACACCGTCGAGCAGCCCGGCCACGTCGGCCCGGGTCGCCGTGGGTGGGCCCTGTGCCTGCACGACGTAGCGGTCGCCCGCGACGAACTTGACGCAGGGCTGGGCGTGGGCGGGTTCCGTGCAGATGGCCTTCGTGCCGGCCGGCCGCAACGGGCTCGACGAGCTCGGGCCGATCTCGAGGGTCAAGCCGTCGCTCACGTTGTCGTAGGCACCCTCGGGGTTCTGCCGGTCCTGGTCGGCCAGCATCCGGCGGAAGAGCTTGTCGGTCGCCGCTGTCACCCGCGCCCGGTCGCCGCTGGTGGTGATCGAGATGATCCGCAATCCGCCCGGCACGGCCGCCCGGAACGGCACGGTGACGCCGTATGCCCGCGACGGCCGGAACGCCTCGGCCAGCTGTCGCAGCTCGTCCAGGGGCGTCTGGTCCCGCGGCGCGGCGACGGCCCATGCCCCGGGCGCGTACTGCCAGGCCAGCCGCTCGCGGAGGGCGCCGTCGCCGATGACGACGGCGGGCCGCCCTTCGATCGGATCGGTCGCGGTGACCTTCTCGAAGTGGTAGATGCGGCGCGGATCGACGCCGGCGCGGTAGACATCGAGACTGCCGACGGTCTCCTCGCCCCGCACGACCGCCGCCTCCTCCAGGTCGAGTCGCCAGACGTTGGGGTCGGCGACGCGGAGGTCTCCGGCGGTGTAGCCCTTGAACGTGTACGCCACGGTGGGCGGCTCGGCGTTCGGCGGCGCCGACGTGGCCGGCGCGATGTCCGGCCGTGCCGGGCCGGCCCGGTGCAGGACAGCCTGCGGGACGCCGATCGCGGCGACCACTGCCACCACGGCCAGCGACGTCCAGCCCGCCGCCCGGCGCCTCGTGCGGCTCTTGCCGGCCGCGACCACGTCGTCGACGGAGTGGCGCAGCGGCGGCGCGTCCGTCTGGACGGCCTCCCTCATCAGGTCAGACAGCTGCTTCATGCCGGCCTCCCGCCTGCTCGTCGATGCCGAGGTTTACGCCGAGCACACGGCGCAGGATGTCGAGACCGCGGGACGTGTACACCTTGACCGTGCCTTCCGGGCACCGCAGGGCGGCCGCGGTCTGCTGGACGCTGAGGCCTTCGAGGAAGCGCAACACCAGCACCGCCCGCTGCTTCGGCGGCACGTGCAGCAGCGCCTCGCGCAGGTGCAGCCGGTCCTCGACACCCGGCATCGGGTCGGGCGCGGCCCGGTCGGGCATCGCGGCGTGGCTGTGCGACTGCTCGCGCCGCCACCACGGGCGCCGGGTCTCGTCGATCGCGGCCCGCACCACCGCCGTACGGGCGTACACGTCGGGCTTGTCGACGCGGTTCCACCTCACGTACAGCCGGGCCAGGGCCGCGAGGACAGCGTCCTCGGCCACCTGCCAGTCGCCGCACGTCAGAAAGGCGAGGCCGCGCAGTTGTTCCATCTGCGCGGCCACGAACTCCCGGAACTCGGCCTCTTTGTCGCTCACGCGGATTAGACGGAGGCCGATGGCTCGCGGGTTACAGCAAAATCAGGTCGAGCAAGGCGAAGAGGAACAGCACGATGCCGACGAAGCCGTTGGCGGTGAAGAACGCCCGGTTGACCTTGGAGAGGTCGTTCGGCGTCACGATGACGTGCTGATAGACGAAGGCCGCGGCGGTCAGCGCCAGGCCGATCCACCAGAGCCAGCCGAGGCCGACGAGGTGGCCGAACCACACGAAGAGCGCGAACGTCACAACGTGGGTGGCGGTCGAGATGTGCAGCGCCGTGCGCACGCCGAAGCGGGCCGGGGTGGAGTGCACGCCGATCTTGCGGTCGACCTCGACGTCCTGGCAGGCGTAGATGATGTCGAACCCGCCGATCCAGAGGCCCACCGCGACACCGAGCAGCCAGGCCGGGCCGGAGCCGGAGAACGTGCCGGTGATGCCGAGCCAGGCGCCGACCGGGGCGACCGCCTGGGCCAGGGCGAGCACGTAGTGCGGGAAGTTGGTGAACCGCTTGGCGTAGGGGTAGACGACCAGCGGGATCACGGCGAGCGGGAAGAGCACCAGGCAGAGCCGGTTGAGCAGCCCGGCCGCCACGGCCATCACGACCAGCGAGACAAGGGCGCCGGTCCAGGCCGTACGCGGGGAGACCGCGCCCGTGACGAGCTCGCGGTTGCGGGTCCGCGGGTTCTGCGCGTCGATCTTGCGGTCGAGGATGCGGTTGGCCGCCATCGCGAACGTACGGCCCGAGACCATCGCGACGGTGATGAGCAGCAGGTCGATCCAGTGGATGCCGGTGCCCTCGCGGTCGAGCGCCACCGCGGCCGAGAGGTAGGCGAACGGCAGGGCGAAGACCGAATGCTCGATGGTGACCAGCCGCAGGAACGACTTCACCTTGCCCGGTTTTTCCGGGACCTCGGCGACCGCTGTCATATGCCGTATTCCTTCCAGCGCTTGTCCACCAGGCCCACCACCTCGGGCGACATGGTCATCTCCTCGGGCCAGCCCCGGGTGTAACCCTCGCTCGGCAGCTTACGGGTGGCGTCGATGCCCGCCTTGCCGCCCCAGAACTGCTGGTAGGAGGCGTGATCGAGATGGTCGACCGGGCCCTGGGTGAGCATCAGGTCGCGGTCGTAGTCGACGTTGCCGAAGGCGCGGAAGGCGACCTCGTTGTAGTCGTGGACGTCGCAGTCCTCGTCGACGATCACGATCAGCTTGGTGAGCGACATCAGGTGGGCGCCCCAGATCGCGTTCATGATCTTTTGGGCATGTTTGGGGTATCGCTTGCGAATGGAGACGATCGCGCAGTTGTGGAAGACGCCGGCCGCGGGCAGGTCGTAGTCGACGATGTCGGGGATCAGCATCCGCAGCAGCGGCAGGAAGATCCGCTCCGTCGCCTTGCCGAGTCCGTGGTCCTCCTGCGGCGGCTTCGACGTGATGATCGAGTGGTAGATCGGCTTCTTTCGCATGGTCATGCACTCGACGTGCAGCACCGGGAAAGGTTCAACCGGCGTGTAGAAGCCGGTGTGGTCGCCGAACGGGCCCTCGGGCAGCCGCTCGCCCGGCTCGAGGTAGCCCTCAAGGATGATCTGGGCGTTCGCCGGCACCTGGAGCGGGACGGTCAGGCAGTCGACCATCTCGACGCGCTCGCCGCGCAGGAAGCCCGCGAACAGGTATTCGTCGATGTCGGACGGGAGCGGGGCGCTCGCCGCGTAGGACACGACGGGGTCGCAGCCGATCGCGATGGCGACGGGCAGGCGCCGGCCGAGCCGCTCGGCGACGGCGTGGTGTGCGGTCGAGTCCTTGTGGATCTGCCAGTGCATGCCCAGGGTGTTGCGCGAGTGCTGCTGGAGCCGGTAGAGGCCCAGATTGCGCTTGCCGGTCTCGGGGTGCTTGGTGTGGGTGAGGCCGAAGTTGTGGAAGACGCCGCCGTCGCCGGGCCAGACCTGGAGGCCGGGCAGCTTGCCGAGGTCGACCTCGTCGCCCTTGAGCACCACCTCTTGGCAGGGCGCGGTCTTGACCTTGCGCGGCGGCAGCGACTTGAGCTGGAGGACCTTGCCGATGCCCTCGCGGATGCCGGACCAGCCGACCGGGAGCTCGGGCTTGAGCATCTCGCCGATGCGGTTGCCGACCTCGTCGAGCGTCTCGACGCCGAGGGCCATGGCCATGCGCTTCTCGGTGCCGAAAAGGTTGATCGCGACGGGCATGTCGCCGCGGGTGGGCCGCTCGAAGAGCAGCGCCGGGCCGCCGGCCCGGACGGTGCGTGTCACCACCTCGCTGATCTCGAGCGTCGGGTCGACCGGCACGGTCACCCGGCGCAGCTCACCCGCCGCCTCCAGAGCGGCGACGAAGCTTTGCAGATCTTCATAGGGAAACCCACGCGGCGCCATGCACCCCAGTCTTCCCCACGGGTCCGACAGTTCCGAGCCGGGGCGATCACCGTCACTCGGGATGTCCGATTCGAGTTGGACTGGGCGATTAATCCGATGTGGCGGAGGTGACCCGGTGAAGGTCCGGAACGTGGCGCTGTGGTGCGCGGTGGCAGGCCTGGCCGCCCTGTCCGGCATCGCCCCCGCAGCCGCCGAGAAAGCAACGGCCGGCGTCGCTCCGGCGGCCGGCGAGAAGGCTCCGGCCCGGAACGCGGATTCGACGGCCGCCGAGGGAAAGGCCGCCAAGCGCACCACGCTGCCCGCGTGCCCGCCTCTGAAGCGCTCCACCCGCCCGCCCACGAGACCCGCCGGCTCCGGCGCTCCCGGCGCGTGCCGGGCGGCCACCAGCCCCGTCGTCGAGTCGGGCGTGCGCCTGCCCAGGCGCGGCGAGGCGGGCTTCACCCCCAGCGGCTACCACCACCTGGGCGCGAACACCGGCGGCGAGTGGGCCGGCGTCTCCGGCCGCATGTCGATCGTCGACGGGTCTATCCGGCCCCGCTCGTACGACTTCGTCGCCGGCCGCTTCATGGTCAAGCGCAACCTCGGCCGCGGCGTCATCACCTGGCTGGAGGCCGGCTGGGCGGAGACCGGCTGGGCCGGCCCCGGACGGCAGCACATCTACACGTTCAACACCAACACCAAGACCTGGCAGTTCTACGACCAGTACGCGCTGCGCCCCGGCGACAAGGTCTGGCTCGACCTGCACAGCGACCCGGGCGGCGTGTGGAGCGCCTGGCTCTGGTGGGGCAACCGGTGGAACCTGCTCACCGCCCAGCGCCTGGCGATCGGCGAGACCGCGGTGGTGGAGCAGTACGTGGAGGTGCACGTCGACGCCGGCCGACCGGGCCTGATCGACGTGCCCCCGGTGACCGTCGACAACGTGCGGCTGCGCCCGGCGGACGGCGGCGAGCCACGGCTCTGGCGCGAGGACGTGCCCACCCTGACCGGCACCGACCCCACCCAGCGGCAGCAGCGCGGCGGCTTCTGCCTCGACTGGCAGACCCGCTACGACACCTGGACCGCCGGCGACTGCGACCGCGGCCTGCTGCGCTCGGCGGCACCCCCGCGCCCGCCGCTGCCGCTCGGCGACGCCGACGTGGTCGGTGACCTGCCCTCGGAAAAGCCGGAGGAGCCGGAGCGAAAGCCCCGGCTCCTCGGCAAGCTGCTCGACTAGCCCGCGTTCGCGTACGAGTGCAGGCCCTCGAAGAACAGGTTGACGCCGAACAGGTTCATCAGCATGGTCACGAAGCCGATCAGCGCGATCCAGGTCGCCACCGTGCGCTTGACGCTGGGGGTGGCCCGGGCGTGCAGGTAGCCGGCGTAGACGATCCAGGAGATGAAGGCCCACACCTCCTTGGGGTCCCAGCCCCAGTAGCGGCCCCACGACGCCTCGGCCCAGATCGGCCCGGCGATCAGGGCGCCGAAGGTGAACAGCGGGAAGGCGAAGGCGTGCAGGCGGAACGTCAGCCGCTCGAGCACCGCCGCCTCGGGGACGCGCTTGCCCAGCGTGTACGGGAAACGGCGCTTGCCCTCGTCGTACCCGTTGCGGATGAGGAACATCGCCGCCGGGACCGCGCCGATCAGGAAGATGCCGGAACCCACGATGACCGTCGACACGTGGATGATGAACCAGTACGAGTTGAGCGCCGGCACGAGCGGGCCGACCGGCGTGTAGGCGATCAGGCTGGCCGCGCCGAGCATGACGACCAGCGCCAGCGCCGCGAAGAGGCCCAGGTGGCGCACCGCCGGGCGGGCCAGCACCACGCCGATCCAGACCGCCGAGGCGACGAAGGTCGTCGACAGGATGTATTCGTACATGTTGCCCCACGGCATGCGGTCCGCCGCGACGCCGCGGGTGACCAGGGCGCCGAGGTGCAGCAGCACGGCGAGGGCGTTGAAGCCGACCGCGATGCGGCCGGTGAGCTCGGCGCGGTCACGCCGGGCGGGCGGCGGCGGGTCGTCCGAGACGATGTCGTCGGGGACGGGAGCGCCGGCGCCCACGAGCTGGCGGGCCGGACGCGACGCGGCCTTGCCGATGTGGCTGCGCTTGCCGAACGCGTACTCGCCCGCGTAGCAGATCATCGCGGCCAGGTATGCCAGGACGGCGGCGGCCACCAACTGATTCGACAACTCCGCCATCAGGGTGTCCCTTCCTCGGCGGTCTTGACCAAAGCTTCGAACTCGTCCGGAAAACCGGGATAGTCGGTGCGCGGGAGGCCACCGGCCACCAACAACGTACCGCCGGACACTGCCGACCTTCCTGGCAGGGCGCGGAACCAGACCCGGCGCCGGTGACCCCACAGCGAGAGCATCAGGCCGAGCAGCCCGAGGACCGCGCCGGCGAGCGCCAGCGACTGGGTCGGGTCGTGCCGGATCGACAGCGTGGCGAACGGCCTGGTGCCGAGGAACTCGAGCTTGCTGCCGTCGTCCAGGGTCCAGGTGTCGCCGACGCGCATCGGGTGAGGCCGGGTGCCGGTGATGTTCTTGAGCTCGCCGGTGGCGATCTGCCCCTGGTCGAGCGAGTAGACCGAGCCGGGCGTGCCCACGTCGAGGCCGAGGTCGCCGCGGTAGGCGGTCAGGTAGAGCGCGGGGTCGTTCTCGGCCGGGAACGCCGAGGTGGCGCTGCCGTCCTTGGCGACCGTCGGCAGGTATCGGCCCTCGAAGCCCATCTGCAGCGTGGCGTCCCGCTTGCCGGTCTTGGGGTCGATGTTGACGTCCGGGAACTGGGCGACGCCCTCGCTGGTCTGCATGGCGTCGACCGGCAGGAACGGCACCACCTTGGTCTGCGAGACGCCGTAGCGGTCGGTGTAGCGCAGGATCGGCGCGTAGCCGTGGCCGAGCAGGTGGACGCTGGCGCCGTGGAGCCGCAGCGGGTCGTTGACGGTGAACGACCGGGTCTCGGCGGCCCCGCCGTCCTGGGTGACCGAGACGGTCGCGGAGAACGTCTTGGGCTGCCCGGTGGTCTGGTAGGTCGCGTCGAACTTCGTCAGCTTGATGCAGAAGTTCGGCAGGTCGGCCGTGTCCACGCGGGGCCCGAGCGACGAGTCGTCGTATTGCGGGAGCACGTTGCAGAACCCCTGGTCGGCGCCGCCGACGAGGATGCGGTTGCCGTGCCAGCCGTACCAGTGACCGAAGCCCACCCCGATCAGCACGGCCAGCATGCTGATGTGGAAGAGCAGGTTGCCGGTCTCTTTGAGATAGCCCTTCTCGGCCGAGACCGTGAAGCTGCCGTCCTCCTGCTCGCGCACCTTGGTGCGGAAGCGGCGGCCGCGCAGCTGCTTGGCGATCACCCCGGCGGCAGCGGCGGGCGTGAGCGAGCTGCTCCACTCGTCGCTGTGCTGCGGCAGGCGGCCGAAGCGCTTGGGCGCGTCGGGCACCGCGATGCGCAGGGCGCGCACGTGGTCGATCAGCCGCGGCACCACGCAGCCGATCAGCGAGACGAACAGCAGCAGGTAGATCGAGGCGAACCACGGCGAGGCGTACACCTCGAAGCCGCCGAGCTTCTCGAGCCAGGGCGCCAGCTTGGGGTGCGCCGTGTAGTACTGCGTGACCTTTTCGGCGTTGACCGCGCGCTGGGGAAAGATCGAGCCCGGGATCGCGGCGACGGCGAGCAGGAAGAGCAGCACCAGGGCCGTACGCATGCTGGTGAGCTGTCGCCACGAGTTGCGCAGCAGCGCCCAGATGCGCCGGGACGGGCGCGGCGGCGGCGCGGCGGGCGGGGCGGGACGCTCCTCGACGATGGTCACAGCAGCGTCCCCCCGCCGAAGTCGAAGGTCACCCGCAGCCAGATCAGGAACTGGTTCCAGCCGCCCGTGACCAGGGCGAGGCCGACCAGGATCAGCAGCGCCCCGCCGACCCGGGTCACCCAGCGGCTGTTGCGCCGGATGGCCCGGAAGACGCCGAGCAGCTTGCTGAAGAAGAGACCGAAGAGCACGAACGGAATGCCCAGGCCCAGGCTGTACGCGATCGCGAGGATCACCGCGCGGTCGGTCTCGCCGGTGGTCGCGCCGAGCAGCATGACGGCGCCGAGCGTCGGCCCCACGCAGGGCACCCAGGAGAGCGCGAAGATCGCCCCGAAGATCGGCGCACCGACCAGGCCGGCGGCCGGGAGCTTCGTGATGCGCGCCTCGCGCTGGAGGCCGGGGATCCAGCCGAGGTAGCCGAGGCCCAGCACGATGATCATCACGCCGAGGACGACGTTGAGCGCGTCCTGGTGGCGCAGCAGGAAGCCGACGTTGGCCACCACGACGTTGAGCAGGATGAAGACCACCGCGAAGCCGAGCACGAACAGGCTCGTGCCGGCGAGCACGCGGCTCCTGCTCTGCGCCTTGGTGGCCGTCGCGACGCCGCCGCCGGCCGCGGTGGCCGACGAGGCGGAGGCGTCGAGGTCCGACCCGGCCAGCCCGGTGACGTAGGACAGGTAGCCCGGCACGAGGGGCAGGACGCAGGGCGACAGGATGCTGACCAGGCCCGCGAGGGCGGCCACGGCGACGGCCAGCACCAGCGGCCCGCCGCTGGCGATCGAGGCGAAGTGGTCGCCCATCAGCCGTTCCCCTCCGCGGCCACCTTTTCGACCAGGGGCTGGAGCTGGGTGATCGTCGTGGCCTGGCGGATCGCCACCGCGATGCGGCCCTGCCGGTCGATGATCAGCGTGGCCGGGGTGCTCGTCTGGGTCACGTCGAACTGGAGCGCGACCTTGCCGTCGACGTCGTAGATGCTCGGGTAGGTGACCCGGTTGCGCTCGAACTGGATCGCCGCGTCACGGTCGTCGCGGGTGTTGACGCCGAGGAACGTGACGTTCTGGGCCTTGGTCGACTGGTACGTCTTTTCGAGGTCGTCGGCCTCGGCGCGGCACGGCGCGCACCAGGAGCCCCAGAAGTTGACCACCACGACCTTGCCCGCGTCCTGCTTCAGGTCGTAGGGCTTGCCGTCGAGCAGCTCGCCGCTGACCTCCTTGACCGGCGTGCGCTGGCCGGGGGCGCACTCGACCACGCCCTCGGCCGTCGTGCACTTGTCGGCCCAGCTGTCGCCGCCGCACCCGGCTAACGCGCCGGCCGAGAGGACGGCGACGGTCAGGACGGTGGCGAGGCGGCGCACGGGTCAAGCTCCCTTGGCGGTCTTGGCTGTCGCGGACAGGGCCACCAGATGGGCGGCCGGCTCGGAGTAGTCGATCCCGACGATCTTGGAGTCTTCGAAGTGGAACGAGGTGAGACTCGCGAGCCCGCACTGCCGCTTACGCGGATCGTGCCAGAGCCGCTTCTTCTCCACGTACCGCCGGAGGGTCCAGATCGGCAGTTGGTGCGAGATGCAGACCGCCTCGTGGCCCTCGGCGGCGACCCGGGCGGCCTGGACCGCGGCGAACATGCGCTGCGCGATCACCAGGTAGGCCTCGCCCCAGGACGGGGTGATCGGGTCGCGCAGCACCCACCAGTGACGCGGGTTGCTGAACGCGCCGTCGCCGACGGACACCTTCTTGCCCTCGAAGAAGTTGGAGCTCTCGATCAGCCGCACGTCGGTGGCGATCTCGAGGTCGAACTCGGCGGCGATCGGGGCGGCCGTCTCCTGCGCGCGCTCGAGCGGACTGGAGACCACGTAGGTCACGTCGTGGTCCTTGAGCGCCTCGGCGGCCGCCTTGGCCATCTGCTTGCCCAGCTCGGAGAGGTGGAAGTCGGGCAGCCGGCCGTACAGGACCTTGTCGGGGTTGTAGACCTCGCCGTGGCGCAGGACGTGCACGGTGGTCCTGGTGGGCTCGCTCATCGCGCGGCCGCCCTCGCCGCGTGCGGCAGCGCCGCCGCGATCTGCTCGAGCGCCGCGTCGTCGATCGCGGTCGAGACGAACCACGACTCGAACGCGCTCGGCGGCAGGTAGACCCCGCGCGACAGCATCTCGTGGAAGAACGCCTTGAAGGCGCCGGCGTCCTGGGTCTTCGCCGAGTCGTAGTCGACCACGTCGACCTCGGTGAAGAAGATGGAGAACATGTTGCCGGCGAACGACACCCGGTGCGGGACGCCGGCCTGGTTGAGCGCGTCGGAGGCGAGCGCGCCGACCGTCGCCGAGAGCTCGTCGAGCCGCTTGTAGACCGCGTCGTCGGCGAGCCGCAGCGAGGCGAGCCCGGCCGCGCAGGCCAGCGGGTTGCCCGAGAGCGTGCCGGCCTGATAGACGGGGCCGGCGGGGGCGAGGCGCGACATCACGTCGCGGCGGCCGCCGAACGCCGCCGCGGGCAGGCCGCCGCCCATCACCTTGCCGAAGGTGAACAGGTCGGCGTCGACCGGGTCGAGCCCGGCCCAGCCACCGGCCGAGACCCGGAAGCCGGTCATCACCTCGTCGACGATCAGCAGCGCGCCGGCCGCGTGGGCGATCTCGGCGAGCCGCTGGTTGAAGCCGTCGCGCGGGGCGATGACCCCCATGTTGCCGGCCGCGGCCTCGGTGATGATCGCGGCGATCTCGCCGCCGCTCTCGCGGAAGACCGCCTCGACAGCGGAGACGTCGTTGTAGGGCAGGACGATGGTCTCGCTCGCCGCCGCGCCCGTGACACCGGGCGAGTCGGGCAGCCCGAGCGTGGCCACGCCGGAGCCGGCCGCGGCGAGCAGCGCGTCGACGTGCCCGTGGTAGCAGCCGGCGAACTTCACGATCTTGGAGCGGCCGGTGAAGCCGCGGGCCAGCCGGATCGCCGACATGGTGGCCTCGGTGCCGGAGTTGACCAGGCGGACCTCGTCGACCGGGGTGCGGCGGACGATCTCCTCGGCCAGGTCGACCTCGCCCGCGGTGGGCGTGCCGAAGCTGGTGCCCCGCGCGGCCGCGGCCTGGATGGCCTCGATGACCTCGGGGCGGGCGTGGCCGTGGATGAGCGGGCCCCACGAGCAGACCAGGTCGACGTAACGCCGGCCGTCGGCGTCGGTCAGCCACGGGCCCGAGCCCTGCGCCATGAATCGGGGCGTGCCACCGACCGCTCGGAACGCACGCACGGGTGAATTGACCCCGCCCGGCACGATGGCCTTGGCGCGGTCGAAGAGGGCCTGGGAAGCCGGGGCGTCCTCCGGGTAGGGGAGGCCCTCGGCGCGGTATGAGGTGGTCACAGCGGCTCCCATTGTGTCAGCGGGGCCCGGCAAGAATCTCAAGAGGGTTCCTCACATCACCCGAGGATGCCGCAAAGCCGCATCCGGGGATGTCCGGAACGCCCTGTTACGGACGCGCCCGACGGGCCGAACCGGTGCATAGGCGATAGGCTGACCGGGTGGAGCGACCCGAACTGTCGATCACGGTTCAGCGAGCCCCCGACGAGGTCGTCTTCCACCTCGCCGGGGAGATCGACGTGCTCACGGTCACCAACCTGTCGACGCTGGTCAACGAGGTGCTGGCCGAGCCGCCGGCGCGCATCGTGCTGGACATGGCGGGTGTCACCTTCTGCGATTCCCAGGGCCTCGGCACCCTGGTCGTGCTCAGCCGCAAGGCCCAGCACGCCCGCTCCGTGCTGGCCCTCGCCAACGTCGGCGACTTCCTCATGCGAGTGCTCGATATCACGGGCCTCAGGAGCGCCTTGATGATCAGCAGCACCGCCTGACCCCTCCCAGGGTTGCGTTGACGCCGGTGTCAACGCCTAACGTCAGCTGACGGATGGAGGGCGCCGGGATGTTGATCGGAGAGCTGGCCGAGAAGGCCGGCACCAGCACGAGGACGCTGCGCTACTACGAGCAGCACGGCCTGGTCCGAGCCGGCCGGGACGCGAACGGATACCGCCAGTACGACGACGCCGAGCTGCGCGTCGTGCACGAGATCCGCTCGCTGCTCGCCGCCGGCTTCGGTCTCGAGGACATCAAGCCCTTCGTCGCGTGCCTGCGCGCTGGAAACGAGCTCGGGCACGTCTGCCCGGACTCGGTCGAGGTGCTGCGCCGCAAGCTGGCCGAAGTGGACAGCTACATCGGGCAGCTCACCGACATCCGGCAGCGACTGCGCGCCCAGCTGAACGAGGCCGTCGAGGAGTCGCTGTGCCTGACCATGACCTGCCAGCCCTGACCGACCAGAACTTCGCGGAGACGATCCGCAACGCCACCACCCCGGTCGTCCTCGACGTCTGGGCCGAGTGGTGCCCGCCGTGCGGCCCGATGGCCCGCACCCTGGCCGAGCTCGCCCCCGAGTTCGCCGGCAGGCTGCTGATCGCCACGCTGAACGCCGACGAGAACCCCGAGACCGCCCGAGCCCACCGGATCATGTCGCTGCCGACCCTGCTCGTCTACAGCGGCGGTGTGCTCACCGGCTCGACCGTCGGCGCCCGCCCGAAGTCCGTCCTGCGGCAGCTGCTGGCGAACGCCGTCGCCCCGTACGCCAACGTCTAATTGCCCCAGCGGGCCTTCTCCAGGAGGGCCAGCGCTTCGGCGGCGGCGTCGTCGCCGCCGGAGCGCAGCACCCGGGCCGCCTCGTCCACCGTCTCGGTGAGCCGCTGCCACTGCGCCTCGCGCTCGCGCGTCGCGTCGGCCTGGGCCTTGAGCTGCTGCGACTTCGTCCACAGCTCGACGAAGATGGACACCTTGGCGCGTAGCACCCACGGGTCGAAGGGCTTGGTCAGGTAGTCGACCGCGCCCACCGCATAGCCCCGGAGCGCGAGCTGCGCGTCCCGGTCGGCGGCCGTGAGGAACAGGATCGGCACGTGCCGGGTGCGCTCGCGCCGCTTGATGTGGCTCGCCGTCTCGAAGCCGTCCATGTTGGGCATCTGCGCGTCGAGCAGGATGACCGCGAAATCGTCGGTGAGCAGCTGCTTCAGCGCCGCCTCGCCGCTCTGCACGGCCACCGGGGTCACCGGCAGGCCCTGGAGGATCGCCTCCAGGGCCAGCAAGTTGTCCTTGCGGTCGTCGACGAGCAGGGCCTTGGCACGCTCAGCCACGCGTGATCCTTTCCTCGGGGTCCGCGTTCACCCAACGGGCCATCAGCTCGATCAGCTCGTCGAGGTCGACGGGCTTGGTGATGTAGTCGCTGGCACCCGCCGCGAGGGCCGACTCCCGATCACCGGGCATCGCCTTCGCCGTCAGGAAGACTACCGGGAGGTCCTGGAAGCGCTGGTTTCGCCGGATTCCCCGGGTCGTCTCGTACCCGTCCTGGTCGGGCATCATCGCGTCCATCAGCACGATGTCGATCTCGGGGTGCTCGGCGAGCACGCGCACCCCGTCGACGCCGTTGTCCGAGTACAGGACGTTGAGCCCGTGCATCTCCAGGGCACTGGTCAGGGCGAAGACGTTCCGTACGTCGTCGTCGATGATCAGCACCGTGGCGCCGTCGAGCTGGCGGCTGGCCGGGGTCACCACGTGGCTCTCGATGTCGGCGCGCTGGCTGAGCACCGGCATGTCCAGCAGTGGCATGTCGAGCGGCGCCGGCGTCGGCTGCACCACGACGGTCGCCGACGGCAGGGTCGGCAAGGTCAGCGGCGGTACGCCGTCGGCGGTCAGCGCGTCCGGCATGTAGAGGGTGAACGTCGAGCCCTCCCCCGGCCGCGACGACACCACGATGGTGCCGCCGAGCAGCGCCGCCAGGTCACGGCTGATCGACAGGCCCAGGCCGGTGCCGCCGTACTTGCGGGTGGTGGTCCCGTCGGCCTGCTGGAACGGCTCGAAGATGATCGCGAGCTTCTCGTCGTTGATGCCGATGCCCGTGTCGGAGACCGAGAACGCGATCACCTGGTGCGCCGCGGCCAGCGCCGGCACGTCGAAATCGGTGTTCTGCGGCGCCGCGAAGATGTTCAGCGTCACCGATCCCTTGTCGGTGAACTTGACCGCGTTGGACAGCAGGTTGCGCAGGATCTGCTGCAGCCGCTGCGGGTCGGTGACGATCGAGGCGGGCAGCCCCGCGTCCACCTGCACCCGGAACTGCAGGCCCTTCTCCTCGGCCTGCGGCGCGAACGCCTGCTCCACATAGCTGCGCACGCCGTCGAAGTCGACCTGATCGGGCTCGACGTCCATCCGGCCCGCCTCGATCTTGGCAAGGTCGAGGATGTCGTCGATCAGCGACAACAGGTCGGAGCCCGCACTGTGGATCGTGCGGGCGAACTCGATCTGCTTCTCGGTCAGGTTCGCCTCGGCGTTGTCCGCCAGCAGCCGGGCCAGCAGCAACAGCGAGTTGAGCGGGGTACGCAGCTCGTGGCTCATGTTGGCCAGGAACTCCGACTTGTACGCGCTCGCGCGCGAGAGCTGCTGCGCCTTCTCCTCCAGGCCCCGACGAGCCTGCTCGATCTCCCTGTTCTTGGTCTCGATGTTGGCCTTCTGCTCGCTGAGCAGCTGGGCCTTGTCCTCCAGCTCGGCGTTCGTGCGCTGGAGCTCGGCCGACTGGTCCTGCATCTCGCGGGCCAGGCGCTGCGACTGGGAGAGCAGTTCCTCCGTACGCCGGTTGGCCTGAATGGTGTTGAGAGCGACGCCGATCGTCGAGACCAGCCGCTCCAGGAACGTCAGGTGCAGGCCCGAGAACGCGGCCACCGAGGCGAACTCGATGACACCGAGCATCTCGCCCTCGAACAGGACCGGGAGCACCACCAGGTCGTTCGGCGGCATCGACATGAGCCCGGACCGCATGGTGAGGATGCCGTCGTGGGTGGCACGCACCCGGATGGTGCGCCGGGAGACCGCGGCCTGCCCGACCAGCCCCTCGCCCGGCCCGAACGTGACCTCGTGGTTGCGGGCGACATAGCCGTACGAGGCCGCCAGCCGCAGCCGCATCACCGCCTGCTCGTTGTCGACCAGGAAGAACGCGCCGAGCTGCGCGTCGACCAGCGGCGTCACCTCGGTCATGATCATGCGGCAGACCTCGCCGAGATCGCGCTGCCCCTGGAGCAGGCCGCCGATGCGGGCCAGGTTGGAGTCGAGCCAGCCCTGCTCGGCGTTCGCCTTGGTCGTCTCGCGCAGCGTGACGATCATCTGGTTGATGTTGTCCTTCAGCTCGGCGACCTCGCCCTGCGCCTCGACCGCGATGCTCTGGGTCAGGTCGCCGCGGGTCACGGCGGTGGACACCTCGGCGATCGCGCGCAGCTGGATGGTGAGCGTGGAGGCGAGCTGGTTGACGTTGTCGGTGAGGTCCTGCCACGTACCGGAGACGCCCTTGACCTGGGCCTGACCGCCGAGCTTGCCCTCGACGCCCACCTCGCGGCCGACCCGGGTGACCTCGGTGGCGAACGACGAGAGCTGGTCGACCATCGTGTTGACGGTGTCCTTGAGCTCCAGGATCTCGCCGCGGGCGTCGACCGTGATCTTTTGGGACAGATCGCCCTTGGCCACGGCCGTGGTGACCGAGGCGATGTTGCGCACCTGGGCCGTCAGGTTGGACGCCATGTAGTTGACGTTGTCGGTCAGGTCGCGCCACGTGCCGGCCACCCCGCGCACCTGCGCCTGACCGCCCAGTTTGCCCTCGGAGCCCACCTCGCGGGCCACCCGGGTCACCTCGTCGGCGAACGACGACAGCTGGTCGACCATGGTGTTCACGGTCGACTTCAGCTCCAGGATCTCGCCCTGCGCGTCGACCGTGATCTTCTGCGACAGATCGCCCTTGGCGACGGCGGTCGAGACCTGGGCGATGTTGCGCACCTGGGCCGTCAGGTTCGAGGCCATCGAGTTGACATTGTCGGTCAGGTCGCGCCACGTGCCGGCCACCCCGCGCACCTGCGCCTGACCGCCCAGCTTGCCCTCCGTACCCACCTCGCGGGCCACCCGGGTCACCTCGTCGGCGAACGACGACAGCTGGTCGACCATCGTGTTCACGGTCGACTTCAGCTCCAGGATCTCGCCGCGCGCGTCGACCGTGATCTTCTGCGACAGGTCGCCCTTGGCCACGGCCGTGGTGACCGAGGCGATGTTGCGGACCTGGCTGGTCAGGTTCGAGGCCATGTAGTTCACATTGTCGGTCAGGTCGCGCCAGGTGCCGGACACGCCCTTGACCTGGGCCTGACCGCCCAGCTTGCCCTCCGAGCCGACCTCACGGGCCACCCGCGTGACCTCGTCGGCGAACGACGACAGCTGGTCGACCATCGTGTTCATGGTGTTCTTCAGCGCCAGCATCTCGCCGCGGGCGTCGACCGTGATCTTCTGGGACAGGTCGCCCTTGGCCACGGCGGTCGAGACCTGGGCGATGTTGCGCACCTGGTCGGTGAGGTTGGCGGCGAGCTGGTTCACGTTCTCGGTGAGCTCACGCCACGTGCCAGAAACGCCCCGGACCTGGGCCTGGCCGCCCAGCTTGCCCTCGGTGCCCACCTCGCGCGCCACGCGGGTCACCTCGTCGGCGAACGACGACAGCTGGTCGACCATCGTGTTCACGGTGTCCTTCAGCTCCAGGATCTCGCCCTGCGCGGCCACCGTGATCTTCTGGGACAGGTCGCCCTTGGCCACGGCCGTCGAGACCTGGGCGATGTTGCGCACCTGGCTCGTCAGGTTGGACGCCATCGAGTTCACCGAGTCGGTGAGGTCCTTCCAGGTGCCCGCCACGTTCGGCACCTCGGCCTGACCGCCCAGCTTGCCCTCGGTGCCCACCTCGCGGGCCACCCGGGTGACCTGCTCGGCGAAGAGCCGCAGCGTGTCGGTCACGCCGTTCATGGTGTCGGCCAGCTCGGCCACCTCGCCCCGGGCGGAAACCGTGATCTTCTGGGACAGGTCGCCGCGGGCCATCGCGGTGGCCACCTGGGAGATCGACCGCACCTGGTGGGTCAGGTTGGACGCCATCGTGTTGACGGAGTCGGTCAGGTCCTTCCACGTGCCGGCGACGCCGCGGACGTCGGCCTGACCGCCCAGCTCGCCCTCGGTGCCCACCTCGCGGGCCACCCGGGTCACCTCGTCGGCGAACGACGACAGCTGGTCGACCATCGTGTTGACCGTGCGGCCGATGCGGAGGAATTCACCCCGCAGGGGTCGCCCGTCCATCTCCAGAGCCATGTGCTGAGAGAGGTCACCCTCCGCGACCGCGACGATGACCCGGGAGATCTCCGTCGTCGGCCGGCCAAGGTCGTCGATCAGGGCGTTCACCGAACGGACGCTGTCGGCCCAGGCGCCGTCGAGTCCCTCGTCGTCGAGACGCTCGGTGAGCCGACCGTCACGGCCGACGATGCGGCTGATCCGTCGCAGGTCGAGATTTTGCCGCTCCTGGAGCGACACGACCTCGTTGAACGCGTCGGCGACCTCCCCGGCCATCCCGCTGCGGCGGGGCAGCCGAACCTTGAGATCGCCGCGACGAACGCGCCGGAGCGCGTCGGCGAGCTCACCGAGCACGGCGGTGTCGTCGGGCGCGCCGACGCTGGCTTCCTTGGCCGCGGTCATGCTGTCCTCACTCGCTGTCCAACTGCTGGGCTGCCCTATCCTCTCTCGCCCGACCGGGTCAATGCGAGACACGACTTTGTGCACAGGCCCTTCCTCAGGAGAGGATGCATGGGTGTCAGCGGAGGCCGAGGCGATCTCGGAGAGTCCGGCGGGCGGGCTCGTCCGGCGCGTTCGCCTGCCCAACGACCGGCGTACGCCGGCGGCGGCACGCGCCCTGGTGCGCTCCGTCCTCGAGGAGGCGGGTCTCGACCCCCTGCTCAACGAGGCCCTGCTGCTGACCACCGAGCTCTCCACCAACGCGGTGGTGCACGCCAACACCGAGCTCGACATCGAGGTGCGCGCCGACGCGACCGGGCTGACCGTCACGGTCACCGACTTCGCGCCCGGCCCGGTCGAGCAGCTCGCGGTCGGCCCGCGCAACGAGAGCGTCGACATCGGCGAGGTCGCCGAGCGCGGCCGGGGCCTGCTGCTGGTCGACCATTTCGCCAGCCGCTGGGGCACGGTGCACGAGGGCACCGGCAAGGGCGTCTGGTTCCGCCTCGAACGCGAGCCCGCCGGCGAGACGGCGGCGGCCGTGGTGCCGGCGACCCCCCAGGAGATCGAGGGCGGCACCCCGAGCGCCGGCGCGCTCACCGCGCTGCTCCAGGTCGCCCCCGAGCGGCAGACCGAGGACGGGCTGGCCGAGTTCGCCGCCGGCCTGCTCGCGCAGCTGGCCCAGCTGACCGGCGCGGCGGGCGCGGTGATCCGGCTCGACCGCGGCGACGGTGGCGGCCCCCAGCTGCTGGCCCGCTACGGCCGAGCGCCGCGCGACGACGCCGAGACCATCCGGGTGCCGCTGTCGGTCCACCGGCCGTACGCGGGCGAGCTCGAACTCGACGCGTCCCCCATCGGCTACGCGCAGCCGCTGGCCACCATGGTCGCCGAGCGCTTCTCGCTCCACCTCGAAAATGACCGCCTGCGCCGCACCGACCTGCGCCGGCAGACGTGGCTGACGTTCCTGGCCGAGGCGAGCGAGCTGCTCGCCCAGTCGCTCGACGTCAACCTGACGATGGCGCTGATCCCGCAGCTGGTGGTGCCCCGGCTCGGCCAGTGGTGCGCGGTGCACACGACAGACGCGTGGGGCCACCTCCAGCTGGCCGCGGCGACACACACCGACGAGTCGGCGCTGCCCGAGCTGCACGAGACGCTGGCGCAGACGGGTCCCGACTCGGTCCTGTCCCGCCTCGAGGAGGCGTCCCGGCTCGGCACCCAGGTGATGCTCGGGCCACCGGCGGAGGGCTTCGCCGTGCCGCTGGTCGCCCGGGGCACCAGGCTCGGCACGCTCGCGGTCGGCCGCCACCACCGCATCAGGCACGACACCGACGAGGTGGCGATCCTCGAGGACGTGGCACGCCGGGCGGCCCTGGCGATCGACAACGCGCGCATCCACGACGAGCGGCACAAGGTCGCCCGCACCCTGCAGGCCTCGCTGCTCCCGCCGACCCTCCCCCGGGTCGACGGCGTCGGCTTCGCGGCCGAATACGTCCCGACCGGCTCCGAGGTCGGCGGCGACTTCTACGACGTGGTGCCGTCGGGCCCCGACAGCTGGATCGTGGTGGTCGGCGACGTCTCCGGCAAGGGCGTCCAGGCGGCAACGGTGACCGGCCTGGTCCGCGACGTGATCCGCATCCTGGTCGACGACGGCAAGCCGATGAACGAGATCCTCTGCCGCGTCAACCGGACACTGGTCCAGCGAGGCGGCGGCCGCTACTGCACCCTGGCGATGGCCTCGGTGAGCCGAGCCCCCGACGGTGTGCTGGCGGTCTGCCTGCACCTGGCCGGCCACGACAGAGCGGTCCTGGTCCACGCGGACGGCAAGACCTCATTCGTCGGCGCGGGCGGCACGGCCCTCGGCCTCCTGGAGACGATCTCGTCCCCCGACACCGAGGTGCGCCTCCAGCCAGGCGACTCGCTCATCTTCTACACCGACGGCGTCACCGAACGCCGCCGAGGCCGCGAGCTGTTCGGCACAGCCCGCCTCCGCGACGCGGCGGGCCCCCTGGCGGGCTATCCGGCCGAGGTGATGGCCGCCCGCCTGCGCTCCACAACCATCAACTTCTCGGTCGAAGAGCCCCGCGACGACATCGCCATCCTCGTCCTCCGCAACGACGCCTGACGCCGCCACGCCACGCCGCCGGCCGCCACCCACCACGCCACGCCACGGGACGCTGGCCGCGACCGAGCACGCCACGGCCGCT
>NZ_BOMI01000127.1 GCF_016862115.1 Paractinoplanes deccanensis | reverse complement strand
GCCCCGCCACCTCTGGCCGCTGGCGGCCGCCCACCGCGGCCGTTACCAAGACAGAACGTTCGTTCTACCGCCGGCCCGGCCCGCCGGCCACCACCACCCGCCACGCTGGCCCGTCAGCACCGCCCGCCACGACCGCCCGCCAACACGGCCCGCGGCGACGCCCGCCACGACCGCCCGCCAGCTCGCCTACCGCCCTGACCCGCCCGCCGCAGCGAAAGACAGAACGTTCGTTCTGCCTGGGGCACGCCGCCGCCAGGGCTGCGCAGGCGAGGACAGCATGGGCGGCACCAGCGGCAGAACGAACGTTCTGTCTTGTGGCGGGCGCGAATGCAGTGGCGCGCCTGGAGCGCCCGGAGCGCCCGCTGCGAACCCGTTCCGGCCGCCGGAAAACGCCCTTCGCCTGCGGCAACCCTCGCCTCTGCCGATTCGCCCCATTCGCCCGCTTGGTCATGGCATGGTGATTGTCATGGCGAGAACTCAGTACTACACGGCCACGAGCATCGACGGTTACATCGCCGACGAGAGCAACTCGCTCGACTGGCTCGCCGACGTGGACGGGGGCACCGAGAACCCGTTCGGCGGCTTCTTCGCGGGTGTCGGGGCGTTCGCCATGGGTGCGAACACCTACGAGTGGGTGCTCGAGAACGACAACGTGCTGGCCGAGCCGCAGAACTGGCACGACCTGTACGGCGACATCCCGTGCTGGGTCTTCGCCAACCGGGAGCTGCCGCTCGTCCCGGACGCCAACATCTTCATGGTCAGCGGGGACGTCCAGCGCGTGCACGAGGCCATGATGGTGGCCGCCAAGGGCAAGAACGTCTGGCTCGTCGGCGGCGGTGACCTGGTGGGCCAATTCGTCGATCAAGGCCTGCTCGACGAGATCATCCTCGGCATCGCGCCGGTCGTGCTGGGCAAGGGCGTGCCGCTGCTGCCCCGCCACCTGACCGCGCGGCATCTGGCGCTCACCGGCACCGCCCAAATCGGGCGTTTCGCCTATCTGACCTACGCCGTGGGCACCGAGCCGATCCCGGGCCGCCACCCCTCCGCGGCCGAGCGCCGCCAGCCCGTCATGCGCTGACCGACGCCACCGCGACCACCCGAAGCAACCCGGCCGCCAGCCAGGCAGCAGACGTCAAACCAACCGGGAAACCGCGGTCACCGCAGAGACCGGCAGCCGGCAGCCACGCCGACCGAGAAACGGCCACCGCTAGGACCATCCGACCGCCAGCCGGCTACCAAACCGACCGGGAAACGGCCACCGCAAGGACCATCCGACCGCCAGCCGGCAACCAAACCCACCGAGAAACGGCCACCGCAAGGACCATCCGGCAGCCAAACCGACCTGGAAACGCGGCCAGCAGGGGAACCGGCCGGCCGGCAGCCGAGCGAGCCCGGGCGCCGGAGGCGTCAGAACAAGTCGTGGCGGTCGGCCATCTCGATCTCGGCGGCCAGTGATGGCGGCGCCGCGATGACCACTGCGCGGCCGTTTCGGGCCAGCAGCACGTGGCGCACGCTGTCGACTATGCCGCGCAGCCTGTCGGCCGACAGCGTGCCGGGCAGCACCGCGTGGACGCGGCCCAGGCCCGCCGAGCCGCGCACCGGCACCGGGGCGCCGGCCGCGTCGCCCAGCGAATAGATCACCGCGGGGAGGTCGTCGGGCGCGACCGCGAGGCGCAGCACCACGTCGTCGCGGGTGAACGGATAGGTGCCCCACCATGGTGGGGCTATCGGCGTGACCACCGCGCCCGCTCCCCACACCGCCGCGAGCCTCTCCGCCTGCTCGACCGCCTCGGCCTCGGCGCCCTCGAAGAGGACCGCCAGCGTGCCCGCCGGGCCGCCGGCCGGGAGGTCGATCTCGATCGCGCTGGGCTGGAAGTCGGCGGCCGCCGACTCGAGCTTGCGGATCTGGGGTGGGGTGTCGACCGCCGTGCCGACCCAGCGCCGGGCGGGCGGCAACGGCTGGAGCCGGACGACCGCCGACGTGATCACGCCGCGGATCTCGGCGAGGCCCGGGTTGGCGCCCTCGCCGTCGGACTCGGCCACGCGGCCCTGCGCGTCGACGTAGGTGACCCGGTCGACGTGCTCGGCGGGGGTGCCGAAGCGGTGGCGCAGCGGGCCCGACTCGTTGAGCGCGAGCATGCCGCCGATGGTGGCCGTGCGCGACGGCGGGTCGACCGGCAACCGCTGGCCCTGCAACGCCAGCGCCGCCTGGAGCGCGTGCACCGGCGTGCCCGTGGCCACCTCGGCCGTCGCGCCCGCGACGTCGTGGTCCCACATGCCGTTGAGGCGGCCCGTGTCGACGATGAGATCGACGGGCGCGCGCGGCGGGGTACCCCAATCGGTCTTTGACCCTGAGCCCCGGGCCAGGAAGGACAGTCCCGAGTCGGTGGCGAGGCGCAGAGTGTCGGCGACCGCCTGCGGGGTGGCCGGCAGCGCGACGAAGCCGGCGCGGCGGCCGGCGACCGTGTCGACCGAACGAGCGACACGCGCGTAGTCGGGCCCGCAGATGTCCACAAGAGCGCTCAGGACCTGCTCTGTCACGACCTGGTTCCCCTCACCGCTTGAAGATCGTCCACTCTGGCATATCGTACACGTGTTCGAACGGGCGCGGTCGAGCGTCGCAAGAAGTAAAGAAGGCTAGGAAACCGGACTGCCCGGTAACGTATGGCGGGTGACTTCCCAGACTCCGGACAGCCCTCCCTCGGTGCGCCAGACCCCCCACGAGCGGACCTTCCACGGCGACACCGTCACCGACGAATACGCGTGGCTGCTCGACAAGGACGACCCGGAGACCATCGCCTATCTCGAGGCCGAGAACGCCTGGACCGACAAGGCGACCGCCCACCTCGCCGGGCTGCGCGACACCCTCTTCCAGGAGATCAAGTCGCGCACCAAGGAGACCGACCTGACGGTCCCGAGCCGCAAGGGCGGTTACTGGTACTACACGCGCACCGTGGAGGGCAAGCAGTACGGCATCCACTGCCGCGTCGCCGTGCGCCCCGGCGAGACCGACCCGCCGGCGTCCGACGAGGCCATTCCGGGTGAGGAGGTGCTGCTCGACGGCAACGCGCTCGCCGAGGGCAAGGACTTCTTCGCGCTCGGCACGTTCGACGTGAGCCCCGACGGCAGCCGTCTCGCCTACTCCACCGACTTCGAGGGCGACGAGCGCTTCACCCTCAAGATCAAGGATTTGCGTACGGGTGAGGTCTTCACCGACGAGGTGCCCGACACGTCGTACGGCACCGCGTGGTCGGCCGACGGCAGCGCGCTCTTCTACATCACCGTGGACGACGCGTGGCGGCCGTGGCGCGTCTGGCGGCACACCGTCGGGCAGGCGGCGGCCGACGACGTGGTCATCTTCGAGGAGCCGGACGAGCGGTTCTGGGTCGGTGTCGAGCTCTCCCGCAGCGAGAAGTTCATCATCATCGACGCCCAGTCGAAGGTCACCTCAGAGGTACGGATCATCCCGGCCGAGACGCCGGCGGCCGAGCCGGTCGTGGTCGCCCCGCGCGAGCAGGGTGTCGAGTACACGGTCGAGCACCACGGCCACCGCCTGTTGATCCTGCACAACAAGGACGCCGAGGACTTCGCTCTGGCGTACACCTCGGCCGACGCACCCGGCGAATGGGTCGAGCTCATCCCGCACGAGCCCGGCACCCGCCTCGAATCGGTGGACGCCTTCCAGCGGCACATCGTCATCTCGCACCGCCGCGACGGGCTCACCGGCCTCTGTGTCATGGGTGACGGCAGCACCGACTCGTACGAGATGGAGTTCCCCGAGCCGATCTACAGCGTCGGCCTGGCCGGCAACCCCGAGTACGACACCACATCGGTGCGCATCAGCTACACCTCGATGATCACGCCGGACTCGATCTACGACGTCGACCTGGTCACCCGCACCATGACCCTGCGCAAGCAGCGCCCGGTGCTGGGCGGCTACGACGCGAGCGACTACGAGCAGTTCCGCGAGTGGGCCACCGCCGAGGACGGCACCCGCGTACCGATCTCGATCGTGGCCCGCAAGGGCGCCCGCCGCGACGGTCACACCCCCGCCGTCCTGTACGGCTACGGCTCGTACGAGACGAGCATCGACCCGTACTTCTCGGTGGCCCGCCTGTCGCTGCTCGACCGCGGCGTGGTCTTCGCGATCGCGCACATCCGCGGTGGCGGCGAGATGGGCCGCCGCTGGTACGAGCAGGGCAAGCTGCTCGCCAAGAAGAACACGTTCACCGACTTCATCGCCTGCGCCCGTCAGCTGGTGCGCGGCCGCTGGACCTCGGCCGACCGGCTGGTGGCCCGGGGCGGCTCGGCCGGCGGCCTGCTGATGGGCGCGGTCGCCAACCTCGCCCCCGAGGACTTCGCCGGCATCGTGGCCCAGGTGCCGTTCGTCGACCCGCTCAACAGCATCCTCGACCCGTCGCTGCCGCTGACGGTGACGGAGTGGGAGGAGTGGGGCAACCCGATCGAATCGGCGGACGTCTACGCGTACATGAAGTCGTACAGCCCGTACGAGAACGTCGCGAAGCTGCCGTACCCCAAGATCCTCGCGGTGACCAGCCTGAACGACACCCGCGTGCTCTTCCACGAGCCGGCCAAGTGGATCGCGAAGCTGCGCGCCACCGCCCCCGACGGCGACTACCTCCTCAAGACCGAGATGGGCGCCGGCCACGGCGGCCCGAGCGGCCGCTACGACGCCTGGAAGGAAGAGGCCTTCGTCAACGCCTGGACCCTCGACGTCCTCGGCCTCGCCACCTCGTAAAACGGATCTTGCGCAGAGGGAAAGCAAAGCCTAGTGTCTCGATGCTGATGTATTTCTAAATCGGGGCACAAGTGAACAAAGCCTTCCGTCGCGCCCTAGCGGCGACGATCGGCGGCGCGCTCGCGGTGACGGCGGGGACCTCGGTCCCCGCCCCCGCGATGGCCGCGACCGCTCCCCACCAGGTCATGCTCGTCGGTTCCGTCAACTATCCGTACACCAACACGTACCAGACGGATATGCCCAGCTTCGCCGGCCAGACCGGCTTGCTGCGCCGCACTAACGACTCGTGGTTCTGGACCCGATACGCCGACGGCGGTTCCGTCGCCGTCGAAGAGCTCGGAAGCACGGGGGCCAGCGGCGTCGTCGGCCTCTTCGGCGACACCGTCGAGCTTCGCGGCTCGACGCCGGCACACACGACCTCGGCCACCGTGCGCTGGACGCTTGACCTCGCGACCATGACCTGGCACGAGATCGACCTGCCCTTCAACTGGACTCCCAACAACGTGCGCCAGGTCGGTGAGTCCATGGTCCTGATCGGCCCCGACAAACAGGTCACGCTCCGCCGCCCGGCCGCGGACGGGTCGTACACGACCACCCCGGTCACCGGGGTTCCCGAGGGCGCCGAGGCTGTCCAGATCGCCGGAGGTGACGGCAAGGCAGCCGTGATCCGGTTCGGGACGCCAAGCGCCGTCTACGGCCTGCTCGACGCCGCCACCGGCCACGTCGCGATGATTCCCGGCTCAGGCACGGTGGCCGGCAAGGTCGCGCTGAGCAACGACCGCATCGGCCTGTACACCGCCCCGACGCTGCGCACGTTCTCCCGGCAGGGTATCGCGGAGGGCAGCGACACCGAGGCCACCACCGTCACCCTGCAGAACGGCTATTTCGGCCTGGCCGGTGACGATGTCATCGTCGCACCGCCGAGCTCCAGCATCACTGTGATGCTCGCCCGCCTGCACCCGGACGGGACGACCGAAGAGCTCGCACGAGCTCGGTCCACATACCTGTTCCAGGCTCCCGACGGCGTCCACTTCATCGGGGCCGACAGCGAGGGCTGGGCCGTGCACAAGGCCACCGGCACCGAGGACCACGTCGTCGTGCAACTGTCCGACCAGGTCAACGCCGGCGTCACCCTCGAGCGGGGGTATCTGCGTCAGATCACGGCGCTGGAGAGGCTCGACGCGGAGCCGGAGTACCACCTGTACGGATACCAGCTGACGCCCGGAACCGGTGTCGCCGGCAACGAAGGTGGCATCGTGAGCGGCATTCTGCACCAGCCGGTCCCGTGCGAGACCGCGGCGACGTGTGTCCGCGCCGTCGACGGCGCTCGCAACGGGGTCGCCTCCCTGACGACGCGGTTCAACCGGTCGCTCTCACTGTTCACCGGGACCACCGGCGACTCCGGCGTCATCGCCCGCCTCCCGTCGACCGGCGGCACAGTGGTCGACGCGTCGTGGAACTACCACGTCGTCAACGGCACCGGCCCGGCGCAGCAGTACATCGTCCAGTACGGCGGCAGCGTGATCTCGACCCGTGCGGTCACCGGCGCGGGCCTATGGTTCGACACCTTGTGGACCGCCACCGCCGGCAGGGTGCAACCGCAGAACCTCAGGAGCGGCGCGGTCGGCACGGCAGTCGCCACGGGATCGTCCTGCACTGCCTCCGACGTCCAGGCCACCGCGAAGCACGTCCTCTGGGCCTGCGGCGCCTCCGGCCCGGCCGGCGTCCACGACCTCGCTCGCAAGACCAGCCGCGTGCTCCCTGCCGGGCAGTACCTGCTCGGCGACAACTACGCGGTCCGGCACGACGCGGACGGCACCCTCGTCCGCGTCGACCTCACCGACGGATCCACGGCCACCGTCGCCACCTTCCCCCGCGGCACTCTCGCCGACGACCGCAACATCACCTGGGCGGTCGACAAGTACAGCGGGAACATCGCCTGGGTGGACGACCGCGACTCGGTCCACATCGTCGACCCGGGCGTCGCCCGATCCACCCCGGCGGCGGCCTACGTCGACGTGAGCGAGCCGATCAGCTTCCCGGGGAACTACTCGTTCTACGCGCCGCTGACCCGGCCGGTCGACAACGCCACGCTCACCGTGACCTAGGTGCGCACCGGCAAGGTCGTGCGCGTGACTCAGCCCGCAACCCGCGACGTCGCCGACCTGGTTTGGAACGGCAACGTGGGCGGCAAGCGCGCCCCCAGCGGGCAGTACCGGTGGGCGCTGACCGTCGCCTCGGGCGGCACGACCACCACGGTCGGCACCGGCACGCTGAGCGTCGGCTGCGGCGGCTCCCCCTCGTTCCACAGCTACACCTGCAACGGCCTGCCGACCCTGCTCGGCATCACCAACGCCGCGACCGGCGCCGGCACCTGGCTGACTGCGCAGACCGGCAAGACCGGCCTCACCGCGGCCGGCTCCGAGTCGCTCGGCGCGGCCACCGCCATCGTGCCGTTCGGCGACGTCACCGCCGACTACCGCAACGACCTGCTGGTCCGCCGGTCCGACGGCAGCCTGCGCGCCTACTTCAACGACGGCACGCTCAACTTCGCCGGCAACCGCACCGTGCTGATCCCCGGCAACTTCAACCGCTACAACGCCCTCGTCCACGTCGGCGACATCACCGGCGACGGCCGCTCCGACCTGCTGGCCCGCGAGACCACCACCGGCCGCCTGTTCCGCTACAACGGCAACGGCAACGGCGGCTTGGCCTCCCCGGCCGCCTACGGCGGCACGTACAAGACCATCACCCGCTTCGTCGGACCCGGCGACATCAACGGCGACGGCAAAGCCGACCTACTCGTCTTCTACGGCGGCACCATGTACGCCTGGTACGGCAACGGTCAGGGCGGCTTCGCCACCAGCACCCCCCACTACCTCGGCAACAACTACGCCAACCTCACCGTCATCGGCGCCGGCGACCTCAACGAAGACGGCAAGAACGACCTCATCCTGCGCAACACCGCCGGCGTCCTCGGCCGCAAACTCGGCAACGGCAACGGCACCTTCGCCGACTACCAAACCATCGGCACCGGCTACCAGAAATACGCGGGACTCTACTGAGAAGGGCGGCGGCGCAGGGCGACGACCGCGATGTCGTCGGCCTGCTGCCCCGTCCCGCCCAGCTGGGTGAGCAGGCGGCGGCAGAAGTCGTTCAGGTCGGGCTCGACCGACTCGGTCGCCGCGGCCAGCGCGGTCAGGCCCACGTCGATGTCGGCGTCGCGGCGCTCCACCAGGCCGTCGGTGTAGAGGACCAGCGTGCCGCCCGGCGGCAGGACGAACTCCAGGTCGTCCGGGCGGGGCGCGTTGATGCCGAGCAGCGGGCCCCGCGGGTGGAGGAAGTGGGCGCCCTCGGCGTCGGTGTGCAGCAGCGGCGGCAGGTGGCCGGCGCTGGCCATGCGCACGCTGCCGGTGGCCGGGTCGAGGGTGAAGAGGCAGAGCGTTGCCGACTCGGTCGGCAGCACCGTGCGCATGAAGTGGTTGACCAGGGTGAGCACCGTGCCCGGCGGATGGCCCTCCACCGCGTACGCCCGGACCGCGTGCCGCACCTCGGCCATGACCGTAGCCGCGTGCAGCGAGTGGCCGGCGACGTCGCCGATCGCCACCAGCAGCCGGCCCTCGAGCATCGTGAGCTCGTAGAAGTCGCCGCCCACCTCGGTCTGCGCGCCCGCCGGCTCGTAGCGCATGGCGAGCTCCAGGCCGGGCACGTCGGGCAGGCGTGACTGGAGCAGGCTGCGCTGGAGGGTGACGGCGATCCGGTGTTCCTCGTCGTACGAGCGCTGGGCCTCGACCGCCGCGGCCACCGCCTGGGAGAGCTGGCGCAACACCGGGAAGCCGGGCGTCTGTGAGCTGCTGGGCACCGCGACGTACACCGCCGGACGGTCCGCCCGCAGCCGGGCCGCGGCGACCGCCACCGCGTCGCCCTCGGGCCACTGCACGATGTCCCAGTCGGACGGGTCCTCCCGGCGCACCAGGGAGCCGACCAGCACGTCGCGCGGCGGGGGTCCCCACCGGCGGACCGCCGCGGCCGGGCTCGTGGCCGCCAGGCTCTCACCGTCGGCCGTCTCGGCGACCACCACGACCGGGCCGCCGAAGATGTCGATCGCCCCCGCCGCGGCCGCCGTGAGCAGCCCGGACAGCGTCGACGCCGAGTTGATCTCGAGGGTCGCCTCGGCCAGCCGCACCAGCCTCGCGGCGAGCGTCTCGGCGCGCCGGCGGGCCGAGTAGTAGCGCAGCACCGCGTGGACGGTCGCGATCAGCTCGTCCGGCTCGATCGGCTCCACCAGGTAGGCGTCGGCGCCCCGGTTGAGGCCCTGGGCGCGGTCGACCACGTCGACGGCGTGGGCGGACACGTGGATGACGGGCATCGCCCCGTACTCCGGGTCGGTCTTGATGCGCTCGCACACGTCGAAGCCGCTCATGTCGGGCAGCTTCACGTCGAGGACCACCAGGTCGACGCCGGAGCCGGGCAGCATCCGCAGCGCCTCGGCACCCGTCTCCGCCTGCCGCACCGTGAAACCGGCGCGGGTCAGCCAGCTCACCAGCAGATAGCGCTTGGTGGCGCTGTCGTCGACGACGAGGACGGTGGCCGAGCTCATGACACCGGCAACCGAAGCGTGAACGTGCTGCCCTCCCCGGGGGTCGAGTCGACGCGCAGGGCACCGCCGAGGATGCCGGCGAGCCGGCGGGCGTACGGAAGGCCCAGGCCCGTGCCCTTGCCGCTGACTGGCTTGCTGCCGGGCACCTGGTAGAACTCCTCGAAGATCCGCTCGTGCAGCTCGGCGGGGATGCCCGTGCCCGTGTCGGAGACGCTGAACTCGACGTCGTCGCCGGTCCGGCGGCCGCTGAGCCGCACCTCACCCGACGCGGTGAACTTCAGCGCGTTGGTGAGCAGATTGCGCAGCACCCGGGCGAGCAGCACCTCGTCGGTGCGTATCGACGGCACCGGCGGCTCGTCGATGCGGAACTCAACCTCCGGGCGCGTGGCCAGCGGCCGCAGCGTGCCGCGGAGCTGGCCGAAGACCGCCTTGAGGTCGACGTCGGTCATGCTTGGCTCGACCCGGCCGGCCTCGGCCTTGGCGAGGTCGAGCAGGTCGTTGACGAGCGACAGCAGGTCGCTCGCGGAGCCGCGGATCAGGTCGACCTGGCGGCTCTGCTCCCCGGTCAACTCGTCGGAGCCGTCGTCGGCGAGCAGCCGGCTCAGCCCGATGATGGCGGTGACCGGGGCGCGCAGCTCGTGGCTGACGTTGGCGAGGAACCGGCTCTTGGCCTCGCTCGCCGCCGCCAGCTGCACCGATTTCTCGTCCAGCTCGGCGTAGAGGGCCACCACGCCGCGGTTCGTCTCCTCCAGTTCCTCGGAGAGCTGGTGGTAGAGCGCCATGACGCCGCGGTTGGTCTCCTCCAGCTCGGCGTTGAGCCGGGCCAGGTCGTCACGCTGGGCGCGCACCTCGTCGAGGGCGGCGATGAGCTGCTGATTTTGCACGTTCAGCTCGTCGAGCGGGCTGCCCGGGACGTGCTTCGCCAGCCCGGCACGGATCTCGTCCATCCGGTCCGGGGTCAACCTCGGCGCACTCGCCGGCAACCGTCGAGCCATCCACACGACCGTACCGTTCTCGGCATCGGTGACCTCCATGTTGTCCACCAAGCGGCCGACCTGCCCGAGTTGGGGGCGCAGCCTCTCGGCGTCGCCCGGCACCCGGTTCTCGACCGTCACGAGTAACGAAGGTGATACCCCGTCGCGCTGAAGCGTGAACGCCACATCCGCATCGCTGCCGGCGGCCAGCATCACCCGGCTCACCTCGCTCAGCGCGGTCGCGAGCCGGGTCTGGTCCTGCTGCTCCAGGCCGGCCTCACGGGCCACCTCGCGGCCGAGCTGGCGCACCGCGAAGATGTCCTGCGCGACCCGCAGGCTCATCCGCATCAGCGGCTCGGGCGTCGCGCTCATGGCAACCGGGCCACGATCACGCCGGCGTCGTCCCGGCGCACCCCCGCGTCGCGCAGCGCGGTCGCCGCGATCACCACCGGCGCATGGGTGAGCAGGCCGGGATAGTCGGCCGGGTTCCAGCGGTCGACCACGCCGTCGGAGTGCATCACGACGACCGCGCCGGGCTCGAGCGGATAGTCGTACTGCCGGATCTGCCGCCGCTGGTGACCCGCGATGCCCGGCAGCGAGACCATGCCGCGCCGGCCGCCGTCGGGCCCGAGGACGGTACCGGCGATGTTGCCGAGCCCGGCGTAGCGGACCAGGCCGGCCTTGCCGTCGAGCTCGGCGACGGCGAGGGCGGCACCGCGCGTGTGGTTGAGCCGGCGGTGCAACGCCTCGACCAGCGCCGACGGGTCACCGGCGGGGGTTTCGTAGAAGACGCGCACCGCCTCGGTGGCCGCGGCCGCCGCGAGCCCGCCGTGCCCGAGCCCGTCGCACATGAGGATCTGGCGCCGCCCGTCGACCTCGCGGACGGCGAACGCGTCGCCGCTGACCGGTTCGCCGGTCAGGGGGCGGGTCAGACCCGCCGCCCAGGTGGGTTCCGGCGGGTCGGCGGGCCAGACCTGGGCGGCCAGCACGGTTCCCTTCCCCGGTACGGAGTGCAGGTCGCACCAGCCGGCCTGCCGGACGATCGCGCCGAGCCCGATGCCGAGCGTGCCCACGGTGGAGTGCCCGTCGCCGACCGAGCGGGCCAGGTCGGCCATGCCGGGACCGCTGTCGACCGCGACCAGCTCGACGCCGGCCTGCCCGGCCGCGCGCACCGGGCGCACCAGCAGGACGCCCTGATCGGCGTGCTTGACCAGGTTTCCGGCGGCCTCCGCGGCCACGATCGACAGATCCCCGATCTTGCGCTCGGGCAGGCCGAGCTCCGTGGCCAGGCGCTCGGCCGCACGGCGTACGGCGGAAGCTGTCGCGGCGGCCTCCACCCGGAACCAGACTCCACCGTCGAGGAGTCCCTCGGGTATCGACGCCACCGCGCCTCCGCTCATCGGCACCACTTGGTCACGGTAATGCTCGTCCCCTCGCCGGGCGCGGTGACGATGTCGAACTCGTCGACGAGCCGCCGGGCGCCGCTGAGGCCGAGCCCGAGGCCGTTGCCGGTGGTGTATCCGTCGGTGAAGGCCATGTCGAGGTCGGCGATGCCCGGGCCCTGGTCGGCGAAGACGATCCGGATGCCCGGTTTGCGGCCGTTGTCGACCTTGGTCACCTCGACCGTGCCGCCACCACCGTAGACCAGGGTGTTGCGGGCCAGCTCGCTCGCCGCGGTGACGAGCTTGGTCTGGTCGACGAGGGAGAGCTTCACCGCCACGGCGACCGTGCGCACGAGCTGGCGCACCCGTACGACGTCCTGGTCGGAGTTGACCTCGATCCGCTCGCCCTGGCCGTTCACGGCGTGGTTACCGCGGGTGTCTCGGTGTCGTCGTCGCCGTCGACCTCGAGCTGCCACTCGTCGGCGCCGCGCTCGCGGGCCAGCAGCTCCATGCCCAGCTCGACGTTGAGCGCCGTGCGGATGCCGGGCAGCGAGAGGCCGAGCTCGACCAGCGTGATCGCCACGGCCGGGCGCATGCCGACCACCACGGTCTCGGCGTCGAGCACCCGCGAGATCGAGGCGATGCCGGCCAGGGTGCGGCCCACGAACGAGTCGACGATGTCCAGCGCGCTGATGTCGATGATCACGCCGTGGCAGCCGGTCGCCACGATCCGGTCGGCGAGGTCCTCCTGGAGCTGGAGGGCGGTCTGGTCCTCCATGTCGATCTGGATCGAGACCAGCAGCATGTCGCCGATCTTGAGGACCGGAACGCGCTCCACGTCAGCGCTCCAGCCGCTTGGCCTGACCGGCCTTGCCGAGCACGTAGCGCAGGGCGTCGGCGAGCGAGGCCTTGGTGGCGATGTCACCGAACTCGATGCCGAGCGCGACGATCGTCTGGGCGATCTGCGGGCGGATACCGGAGATGATGCAGTCGGCGCCCATCAGCCGGGCCGCCACCACGGTCTTGAGGATGTGCTGGGCGACCTGGGTGTCGACCGCCGGCACGCCGGTGATGTCGATGATCGCGTACGGCGACCCGGTGTCGACCAGAGTCTGGAGCAGGCGCTCCATGACCACCTGGGCACGGGCCGAGTCGAGGGTGCCGACCAGCGGCACGGCGACCACACCCTCCCAGAGCTTCACCACCGGGGTGGAGAGCTCGAGCAGCTGCTCGGCCTGGTCGGCGATCAGTTCCTCGCGGACGCGCACGTAGCTGTCGGAGGTGAACAGCGCCGCCTCGTCCACGAACGCGGAGAGGGTCACGTAGTCGCGCAGGGCGTCGCCGCCACCGCTCTGGTCGAGAACGCCGAGCACCGCCTCCTTGAAGGCGAAGACGCTGACCGCCGTCTCGGTGACCGAGAAGCCCTGCCGGGCCCGGGTGGAGGAGAGGTCGCTCAGCTGGGCGCGCAGCTCGGCGGCCGACTCGTCGGCCAGGGTCTGCGCCCCGCCGGCGAGCGCCTGCTGGAAGGCCTTGCGCAGCTCGGAGTGCTGCCGCTGGAGCTCCGCGTGGCTCAGCCGGCCACGCAGGGTGGTGGCCACCCGATCGGTCCAGGTCGCCACCAGGGCGTCGCTGTTCACCTCGAGCAGATCGGCGAACCGAGCCGCCTCTTCCGCAGTCAGCGCCACCGCTGCCTCCCGACTCTGTTCGTCCCGCCTACGACGCGCGGACTTTACCACCGCGCGCCCTAATACTTGCCGTCAGCCAAATAAAGCGTACGGGGGCGCACGGCGCGCCCCGTTCTGCGGATCCCCCTGGGGTTGGAGTACCGTTCTGCTCATAATCTGGAGGTCCTGAATGTCTCTGACGGTACAAACGGAACAGCGCGCCGACATGGTCGTCGTGTCGGTCGCGGGTGAGCTGGACATGGCCACCGCGCCCCAGCTTCAGGACCAGATCAGCGACCTGCTGGAGAAGGGGCGCACCCGTCTGGTCTTCGACCTGGCCCAGGTCTCGTTCTGCGACTCCACCGGGCTCTCGGTCTTCGTCCGGGCCAAGAACAGCACCGATGACGCCGGCGGCACCGTCCGGCTGGCCGCGCCCCAGCGCGGCGTGCTGCGCATCCTCGAGGTGAGCGGCCTGGTCGAAGTGCTGCGCACCTACCCCACGGTCGACGAGGCCGTGGCGGCTCAGGAGCCCGCGCTCGACTGACTTTCCCCGTTGGCCCGGTCGGCGTAGTTTGTCGCCGACCGGCCGTGGGCACCTGCTGCCGGACGAACCCCTTCGGTGTACGCAGGAGCGCTCGTGAGCAAAATGTTCCAAGGCTTCAAAGACTTCATCATGCGCGGCAACGTCGTCGACCTGGCGGTCGGCGTCGTCATCGGTGCCGCCTTCACTGCCGTGGTGTCGGGCTTCACCAAGTCCTTCCTCGAGCCCCTGATCAAGTGGATCACCGGCGGCTCGGGCGATCTCAAGGGCACCTGGTCGCCGGAGAAGGGCGTCGTCTTCGACTACGCGGCGTTCATCAACGCGCTCATCACCTTTCTGCTGACCGCCGCGGTGCTCTACTTCCTGGTCGTCTTCCCCCTCAACAAGCTGGCCGAGCGCCGCCGCCGCGGCGAGGAGCCGCCGCCGAAGGCGCCCAGCGAGGAGGTCAAGCTGCTCACCGAGATCCGCGACGCGCTGCTGCGCGGCCAGGGTCACCAGGTCGCCAACAGCGCCCTCGACGACGTGCTGGGCCGGCAGCGCCAGGAGCCGCCGCGCTGACCTCGTTCCCGACACGCGCAAAAAGATCAACCCACCCGGTAGCGTTCGAACAATTGTTCGATACGCTGCCGGGATGGAGCAGCGTAAGCACTGGTGGAACGGTAAGTGGGGCCGCGTCGCCCGCAAGGATGTCTACCTGCGGGTGAGCGGCGACCAGTGGTACGTCGAGCAGCGCGCGGGCGGTGCCGACGGCGTCTCGCACTTCTTCGAGTACGACTCGGAGGAGGCCGCCCTCGACACCGTCCGCGCCCTGCTTGCGGGCCCGGACGAGTGGCGTGAGCTCTCCGTCCGCCCGCGCTTCTAGCCCCCTTGTCAGGCCGCGTGGCGCTCGTCGTGCCGCGCGGTCATCGGGCCGCGCGTGACCAGGCGCAGCCCCGGCCGCGCGACCGGCTCGGCCGTGCCCTCCGGCTCGTCGGCGAGGGTCCAGCCCTTCCCGGCCCGGGCACCCGGCGGCGTACTGGCGAAACCGCCCGGGATGCGCGACAGCGTGACGATCAGCAGATATCCGATGATCACGAAGCCGTGGCTGACCAGCCGCGTCGCGTCGACCCGGCCACCGGAGAGGTCGTTGACCGAGAGCAGCACCAGCATCCCGACGAACGCGGTGAGCATCGGCACCAGCCCGGACGGCCGCACCCGCCGCAGCGCGATGAACAGGTAGCCGGCGCCGACCGCCACGTTCCACGCGGCCGACTCGTGCCACAGGTGACCGGGGGTCGCGTCCGACGCGGTGTGCTCATGCACGCCGACGACCCCGCCGCCGATCTGGTCGAGGCCGAGGATCAGCTGCACCGCCCCGACGGCCGCGAGCGCCACGAAGAGCGCCGCCGCGATCGGGATCCGGGGCCACCTGCGCGTCCGCGGTTCCCCGGCCGGCAGCGCCGCGAGGATCGCCTCGGTGAGGTCGGGCGCCGGCGCCATGCGCGTGCTCGTCATGCGGTTGACCGCCGCCGCACGATCCAGCCACTGCCGGCACCCGGCACAGCCGGACAGGTGCTGCTCGACCAGCGGCCGGTCGGCCGGGTCGTCCTCGCCGTCCAGCTGCGCCGAAAGCATCTCGCGCCACCGCTCACAAGCCATGTACCCATAGTCGCGCGAGGCGGCCCCGGAGTTCCCGCCGCGATGCTCATCCGCTGCTCATTCGGGCCCGCGACAGTCGTCCCATGACCTTCGAACACCTTCGCGTGCCGGTGGCCGACGGCGTCGAGCTGCACGCCGCCGTCTCCGGTTCGGGCAGCCCCGTCGTGCTGCTGCACGGCTTTCCGCAGACCCACCTGATGTGGCGGCACGTCGCCGCCGACCTGGCCGCCGACCACACCGTGATCTGCCCCGACCTGCGCGGCTACGGCGCCAGCGACAAGCCGGCGGCGACCGGCCCGGACACCTACTCCAAGCGCACCATGGCCGCCGACGTCGTGGCGCTGGCCCGCGCGCTGGGCCACGAGCGCTTCGCCCTGGCCGGCCACGACCGCGGCGCCCTGGTCGCCGTCCGGGCCGGCCTCGACCACCCCGCCGCCGTCACCCACCTGGCCTCACTCGACGTGCTGCCGACCCTGGACATGTGGGACGTGATGCACGGCGTCAGCGCGTCGGTCGGCTTCCACCTCTACCTGATGGCCCAGCCACCCGGCCTGCCCGAGCGCATGATCGCCGGGGCGGCCGACGAGTTCTTCGGCTACTTCCTCGACCTCTGGACCAACGACCCGGCCGCGATCCCGCCCGACGTTCGCGCCGCCTACCTGGAAGCCTCCCGCAACGCCGTCCCGTCGATCGTCGCCGACTACCGCGCCTCCGCCGGCATCGACCTCGACCACGACCGCGCCGACCGCGCGGCCGGCCGCACCCTGCGCATGCCCACCACCGTCCTCCAGCAGGATTGGGGCGCGATGCTGGGCTTCGACGCCGCCGCCCTGTGGCGCGCGTGGGCCCCCGACCTGCGCCACGTCCCGGTCAGCTGCGGTCACTTCATGGCCGAGGAGGATCCCGCCCTGGTGGCCGGCGAGCTCCGCAAGTTGCTGAGCCGCCGACCCGCTTAGACCGCGAACGCGGCGACCTCGGCGGCCACCGCGGCCGGTTCCTCCCAGTGCACGGCGTGACCGCAGCCCTCGTGAACGCTCAGCCGTGCGCCCGGCGCGACGGCCAGGATCCGTTCCTGGTCGTCGCGGCTCGCATAGGCGTCACGGTCGCCCCAGATCAGCAGGGTGGGCGCCGCCACGCCGGCCAGCAGCGTGACGAGGTCGTCCTTCATCAGCGCCCCGAAGGCGTCGCGCCACACGCGGGCCGGCACCTTGAGGCTCTCGCCGACGAACAGGTCCAGCATGCCGGGCGCGAGCGGCCGCGCGGTCGTGCCGAGCTGGAACTCGCGCACGAATCCGGCATCCACGGGGTCCCGCAGTGGCGCGACGGCCTCGCTCGCGAACTCCTGGAGGACCGGGTTCGCGCCCGGCGAGGCGATCGCGCCGAGCAGCACGAGACCCGAGACCCGCTGCGGGTACGCCCGGACGACGTGCCCGGCCACCCACGCGCCGAGCGAGTGCCCGACGATGATCGCGCGCTCGATGCCCATCGCGTCCAGCAGCGCCACCGCGTCGGCCGCGAAGTCCTCACCGCGATAGCCCTCCGGGGGCCGGCTCGCGTCACCGTGCCCGCGCTGCGTGACCGCGATCGCGCGCACCTCCGGCGGCAGCATCGGCAGCATCGGCGCGAACGAGCGCCAGGAGTCGGTCAGGCCGTGCAGCATCAGCACGGGCACGCCGCCCGGATCGCCGGCCTCGGCGAGATCCAGGCGTACGCCGGTGGACAGTTCCATGGTGCCTCCCTCTCGATCGTCTACAGAGGTGGCGTCAGGAGTCGGCTTACCGGGTAAGGGCTCGCCTCACCACCGACTCGATGCCATAGTGCGACCATGCCGGACGAGGGAGCCGGCGGCACCGGCACGCTCGTCGGCCGGGACGCCGACCTGGAGCGGGTGCTGCGGCTGCTGTCGCGGCACCGGCTGGTCACGCTTACCGGCCCCGGCGGGGTGGGCAAGACCCGGCTGGCGCGGGCGGCGGTCGCCCGTCTCGCGGAAGGGGCCGCACCGCGCCGCGCGGTCTTCTGCACGCTCGCCGAGGTGGACGAGCCCGCGGCCGTGCGCGAAGCGGTCGCCGCCCACCTGGGTCTGTCCCGGGCCGATCGGCCGCTGCGCTGGCCGATGCCGCCCGGCGACGGCGTCGTGGTGCTGCTGGACAACTGTGAGCACCTGGTGGGCGCGGCCGCCGAGGTGGCCGGCGAACTGCTCGCCGCCGGTCCCCGGATCGCAGTGCTGGCGACCAGCCGCGAGGCGCTGCGTCTCGACGAGGAGCGGGTCTTCGAGGTGAGCCCGCTGCCGGTGCCCGGACGCGGCCACGATCCGCGGGCCGCCGAGTCCCCGGCCGTGCGGCTGTTCACCGAGCGGGCCCGCGCCGTCCGGGACGGCTTCGCCCTGGACGGTGCCGTCCTGCCCTACGTCTCGGAGATCTGCCGCCGCCTGGACGGTCTGCCGCTCGCCTTGGAGATCGCCGCGGCCCGGGTCCGCTCGATGGGGGTGGCCGACCTCGCCGGGCGCCTCGAGGAGCGGTTCGCGCTGCTGCACTCGGGCTCGCGGGGCGGCTCGGCGCGGCATCGCAGTCTGCGCGCGGTGGTCGAGTGGTCCTATCGGTTGCTCGGCCCGGCCGAGCGGACGCTCTTCGACGCGCTCACCGTCTTTCCGGCCGGGGCCGACCTGACCGCCGTCACCGAGGTGGCCGGCGCCGCGGGGCTCGGCCCGGACGAGGCCGTGGACGCGGTGGACGGGCTCTGCGCGAAGTCGCTGGTGCAGCTGGACACGTCCGTGGAGCCGCCGCGCTACCGCATACTCGAGACCCTGCGGCAGTACGGGACCGAGCGGCTGCGCGACGCCGGCACGCTCGACGCGGCCCGCGACCGGCACGCGAGCATCTACGCCGCCGTCTGCATGAGCATCCGCGCGGAGGGCATGCGGGTGTGGTCGCCGCGCCTGCTGCGGCTGTTCGCCGAGTTCGACAACGTCCGCGCGGCCGTCTCCTGGGCGCTGACCGCCGACGCGTCGCCGGACCGCGCGTTCCGGCTCCTCGCCACCCAGTGGTACGTGGGCCTCAACCTGCACTCCAGCGAGCTGGCCGATCTCTGCGAGCGTGCCGTCCGGCGCTGGCCGGGCGCGGACCACCCACTGCTGTCCGAGGTGCACGCCAGCGCCGCGATCTCGCTGATCGCCATCGACGAGGTCGCCCGGGCCGGCGCCCACGCGCAGGTGGCGATCGACGCGGCCACCTCGCCGGTCGGCGTGGCGCTGGGCCGGCGAGCCCTGGGTGAGGTCCGCGACCTGCGCGGCGACTGGCGGGGTGGCCTGGAGCAGCTGGACCTCGCCCTCGACTCCGCGGCCGCCGCCGGGTTCGAGCCGCTGCGCTGCGACCTCCTGGGCATCGGCGTGCCGATGCTCGCCCAGGGCGGCAGGCACGCCGAGGCGACGGCCCGGGCCCGGACGTCGCTCGAACTGGCCGCCGCACAGCACAACGTCTACGAGCACGCTTGGGCGCTGATGTTGCTCGGCAGCCTCTGCCTCCAGACCTCGCTGGACGAGGCGGAGGGGTGGCTGACCACCGCGCTGGAGGAGTCGCGCGCCACCGGATATCCGACCGGCACCCGCCATTCGCTCCGCGCGCTGGGCGTTCTGGCGCAGCGCCGTGGCCGCGCCGCCGAGGCCGCCGGCCACTTCGTCGAGGCCCTCGACCTCGCCGCGGGCGGCGGCCAGACCCAGGAGAGATGGACCTGCGTCGCCGCGGCGCTGCCGTCGCTGGCCGCCCGGCCCGAGGTGGCGGTCGCGGCGGCGGTGCACCTTGGCCGGGTGGACGGCGTCATCGCGCAAATCTGGGCGCCCGGCTGGGAGGAGACCCGCGAGGCGGTGCTCGCCGGTGCACCGGCCGACACCGTCGCCCGGGCGCGGGCGCTGGCGCCCGAACGCGTGCTGGCGATGGTGCGCGCGGCGCTGACCGAGCCCGCCACGCCGGCCACGCCGCCGCCGGCCCCCGAGATCGGCGACGCCGAGCTTCGCCGCGACGGCGACCTGTGGCGGATCACCTACGGCGGCCAGACCGTGCACCTGCCGGCGCTGCGCGGCCTGGACGACCTCGCGACGCTGCTCGCCAACCCCGGCCGCGAGATACCGGCGCTCGATCTGGCCGCCGGACCGGGTGGCCGCCCGGACGGCGCCGCGGCCGAGGGAGACCTCGGCGAGCTGATCGACGCGCCGGCCCGCGCCGCCTACGCCCGGCGGATCCGCGAGCTGCGCGCCGACCTGGACGACGCCGACGCGGCCGGCGACGCCGAACGCAGCGCCTCGGCGACGGCCGAGCTGGACACGCTGACCCAGCACCTGGCCTCCGCCTACGGCCTGCGCGGCGCCCGCCGCGCCGGCGATCCCGGCGAGCGGGCCCGGGCCGCGGTCACCGGCCGCATCCGGGCCGCGATCCGGAAGATCGCCGAGGTGCACGAGCCGCTGGGACGGCACTTCGATCGCGGCGTGCGGACCGGCCGGCTCTGCGTCTATGACCCTGAGGCGCCGGTGCGCTGGCAGGTACGGCCTTCCCCGGTAAGGCGGGGCCTTACGCCTCCCCGATGACACCGTCGAACGGGAGGAACCATGACGACCACCATGCCGGCGCCGGCCACCGACACGCTCGCCGAGCGCGTCGTGTCGGCCACCACGGCCGCGCTGGAGCTCTACGGCATCCACCTCGGCCGCCGCCTGGACCTCTACGCCGAGCTGGCCGAGGAGCCGCTGACCTATCCGCAGCTGGCGCGGCGGGCCGGGATCGCGCCGCGCTACGCCCGCGAATGGCTCGAGCAGCAGGCTGTCGCGGGCATCCTGCACACCTCGCCCGAGGACCCGGCCGAGGCGCGCCGCTACGCGCTGCCGGAGGCGTACCGCCCGGTCCTGCTCGAAGCCGATCACCCGGCGCACGTCGCGCCCCTGGCCGACATGGTCGCCGGCATCGCGGGCGTGCTCGGCCGCCTGCCCGATGCCTACCGGACCGGCGCGGGCGTGCCCTACGCCGCGTACGGCACAGCGTTCCGGCGCGGGCAAGGCGGGATCAACCGGCCGATGTTCGCGAACGACCTGCCGGGCTGGCTGGCCGCGCTGCCCGACGTGAGCGCGCGGCTGGCCACGGCGCCCCTCGCGCGGGTCGCCGACATCGGGTGCGGCGAGGGCTGGTCGTCCGTCGCGCTGGCCCGGCAGCTGCCGAAGGCCGCCGTGGACGGCTACGACAGCGACCCGGCCAGCGTCGAGGCGGCACGCCGGCACGCTGCCGAGGCGGGCCTCAATGACCGTGTCCGCTTCCACACCGCCGACGCCACCACGCTCGCCGGCCCGTACGACCTGATCTTGATCTTCGAGGCTCTGCACGACCTCGCCCGGCCGGACCTCGTCCTGCGGGCCGCCCGCGAGGCCTTGGCGGACGGCGGCACCGTGCTGGTGGCGGACGAGCGGGTCGCGGACAGCTTCACGGCGCCCGGCGACGACGTCGAGCGGCTGATGTACGGCTGGAGCATCACCCACTGCCTGCCCGCCGCCCTGACGGAGAACCCGAGCGCCGCTCTCGGCACCGCGTTACGCGCCGGCACCGTGCACGCGCTGGCCCGCGAGGCCGGCTTCCACCCCACGGAACCGCCGATCGCCAACGACTTCCTCCGGTTCTACCGGCTCGACCCAGCCGAGAGGAGCGGACGGTGACAGCGTTCGACCACCCGGAGTTCGACGGGCACGAGCAGGTGCTCTTCTGCCACGACGGGGCCGCCGGGCTCAGGGCGATCGTCGCGGTGCACGACACCACCCTGGGGCCGGCCGTGGGCGGCTGTCGCATGCACCCGTACGCCACGACCGCCGAGGCACTCGCCGATGTGCTGCGCCTGTCCCGGGGCATGACGTTCAAGAACGCCGTGGCCGGCCTCCCGCTCGGCGGCGGCAAGGCGGTGATCGTCGGTGATCCGGCCGCCCCCGGCAAGGACGTGCTGCTGCGCGCGTTCGGCCGGCACGTGCAAGCGCTCGGCGGCCGCTACTGGACCTCGATCGACGTCGGCGTCCACCCGCACGACGCGGACGTGATCGCCGAGGAGTGCGCCTACGTGATCGGCCGCGCCGCGCAGTATCCCGGCGGCGAGAACCCGTCGCACATGACATCGCTGGGTGGCCTGGCCGGCATCCGCGCCGCTGTGGCACACACGATGCTCCGCGACGACCTGCGCGGCGTGCGGGTCGCCGTGCAGGGCCTGGGCAACACCGGCCGCGAGCTGTGCCGCCTGCTGCACGACGAGGGCGCCGACCTGGTGGTCGCGGACATCGACGACCAGGCGGTACGCGATGTCGTGCACTCGTTCGGCGCCGGAGCCGTGCCGCCGGACCTGATCCACGAGCAGGACGTGGACGTCTTCGCCCCCTGCGCCCTGGGCGGCGTCCTCAACGACGACACGATCCCCCAGCTCAAGGCCAGAATCGTCTGCGGACTGGCCAACAACCAACTGCGTCACCCCCACCACGGCGCCGTCCTGCGCGAAGCCGGCATCACCTACGTCCCCGACTACGTCGTCAACGCCGGCGGCATGATCGGCGTAGCAGCCCTGGTCAACGGCTCCCCCGACCGCCCCGCCGAACGCCGCCGGGTCCTCGCCCTGCACAACACAGTCCTGACCGTCCTCCGCCGGGCAGACACCGAGAACCGCCCCACCTCGGAGATAGCCGACGCCATGGCCCGCGAGCGCATCGCTCACAGCAGGTCCACCTGGTAGAGACGTTCACCGCCAGCCGCTCGACGCTGTCGGCAAGGCGACGTACGAATCAGCCATCGTCCGCCGTCTCCCTCACGCCGGGCTCGACCCGCGGCACCTGTCAGCGTGAGCAGTGTTTGACGACGTTCTGACCTGGAAGCTGAGCACCCGCGCGGCCGACTCTGAGCACCTCACAGCCGACCGTCCGGAGGCACCCCATGGTCCGATCGCTCGTTTCGCCGGCGGTGACCGCCTGGGCCGCCAGCCTGGCGGCCACCGCCGCGTCCACCTACGTGTTGGACGTCTGGGCGGCGGCCGCCGGCGCCGGCCTGGTCGCTTCCGGGTTGCTCGCCGGCCTCGGCCATCCGTCGGTGGTGGCGTTCCTCGTGGTGAGCTACACGGTCTGGGTGTTCGGGCTGCGCGCCAACCTGAGAGCGAACGGAGCTCTGCTGGCGGCGACGGGGGTGAGCACCAACGCGCTGTCCAAATTGGCGTACGACATCACGCGGCGCCGGTGCGGCGGTGGGCGCGCCGCTCGCCTGGCCGCTGCCGTGGCGTACACCGGCACCGAGGTCGCCAAGGAGGTGCCGTACTACGTGGCCGCGTTCGGCGCCGCCGTCGCGACCGACTCGATCACCACCGATGAGGCACTCGTCTTCCTCGGCGGCGCCAACCTCGGCGCCGCCTGCTACGAAGCCGCACTGGCCCGCCTCACCCGGACGGTCGTCGGCCGCCACCGCGAACACGCGTCGTTCGACACCGACTGGGTGCCGGCCGAGTACCTCACCGACTATTACCGCACCGTCGAACCGGACGAGATCGCCACGATCGCGTTCCTCGTCGACGCGATGCGCCACGCCGAACGCGATCAGCCGATCCTGTACTTCGGAACCGGCCCCACCCTCCACCATGTGTTCGCGTGCGCCGAGACGGCGTCCGAGATCCATCTGGGCGACTATCTGCCCGAGAACCTGGCCGAGATCCAACGGTGGATCGACCGCGCACCGGGCGCCCACGACTGGCGGCCGTTCGTCCGCTACACCCTGCAGTGCGAGGGCAACCCCTGCCCGACCGACGACGAGGTGACCGCGCGCGAGGATCTCACCAGATCAAAGATCACCACGCTGGTACGGGTGGACGCCCACCACCCCCGCCCGGTGAACCGCAGCTACCCGACGGTGGTCAGCGCCTACTGCGCGGACTCGGCGACCGGCGACCGCGCCACGTGGCAACTGTTCATGCGGCACATCACCGGCCTGGTCCAGCCCGGCGGCCTCTTCCTCACCGCGGCCCTGCGCCGCTGCCGCGGCTACACGGTAGGCGGCAAGACCTTCCCCGGCGCCGACATCGACGAGCGCGACCTGAGAGCGGCCCTACGCCCCCACTTCAACCCGCAACACGAGCAGATAGCCGTCATCCCCACAGCCCAGCACACCACCCACGGCTACGCCGAAATCCTGCTATGCCAGTCCCGCCGCGCATAACCGCCGCAACCGCCAACCATGACCGCCCAGCGCAACCACCCAGAAAAGCCCAGCCACCGCCGCACCCAGCGCACCCAACGCCCGCAGCGCAACCAACGCCCGCAGCGCAACCAACGCCCGCAGCGCAACCAACGCCCGCAGCGCAACCAACGCCCGCAGC
>NZ_BOMI01000126.1 GCF_016862115.1 Paractinoplanes deccanensis | reverse complement strand
ACGCCCGCAGCGCAACCAACGCCCGCAGCGCAACCAACGCCCGCAGCGCAACCAACGCCCGCAGCGCAACCAACGCCCGCAGCGCAACCAACGCAACGCGGGGCGTCCGGGGGCTCGGCCCCCGGAGCAGACATGACGAGTGGTCCCGGCTCGCGCTTTCCGCGAGCAGACTCCACCTACCGCTCGTGGGCCGCCGGGGACTCGAACCCCGAACCTAAGGATTAAAAGTCCTCAGCTCTGCCATTGAGCTAGCGGCCCGCTGATCCATAAGGCTACCGGAGCGATCGCGCGGCGAGCATGCGGCTTTCCCGGTGGCGGCCGGATCGAGGGCCCTCTTTTAAGAACGATCGTTCTTGACTGATCGTTCTTAAAAGAGTTAGCCTCGCAACATGGGACGGCCCAAGGGTTTCGACGAGGAGGCGGCGATCGCCGCCGCCGTCGAGCTGTTCGCTCGGCGCAGCTATGACGGCACGTCCGTGGACGATCTCGTGGGGCAGACCGGCGTGCACCGCGGCAGCCTCTACAAGTCGTTCGGGAGCAAGCGCGGGCTCTATCTCGCCGCGCTTCGCCACTACGTCGACGGGGAGCTGGCCGGCGAGGCGCCGGATCTGCGGTTCCTGTTGCTGGCCGCGGCCGAGCGGGCCGCCGTCGACGACGAGGTGGCGGCCGAGGTGGCGCGCGGCATCCGGCTGCTCGACCGGGCCGCCGGCAGTGAGGAGGCCACGACCGTGGCTTTGGGTTCGAAGATCAGGGCATTGGCGGGGGTGGAACGTGGCAACGGTTGAGATCGAGGGCGACGACCTGGTGGTGCGGGTCGAGGGGCTGGACAAGCTGTGGGCGCTCAAGAGCAGCCTCACGATCCCGCTGCACAACGTGCGCGGGGCCACCAACGACCCCGGCATCGTCGGGGAGCCGAAGGGCGTTCGCACCGCCGGCACGCACATGCCGGGGGTGGTGGTGGCGGGGTCGTTCCGCCGTGAGGGCGAGCGCGTCTTCTGGGACGTGCGCGACCCGGCCAAGGCCGTGGTCATCGAGCTCGCCGACGAGTCGTACGCGCGCCTGGTGGTGCAGGTGGACGACCCGCGGGCGACCGTCGAGCTCGTCGAAAGGGCCGTGACGAGGGCGAAGACACGGAAGGATTAGCCGGTACGGGCGCCGCATTGCCCGCGAACGGCCGCTGGTCGCGGCGTGCCCCGTGGGCCAGTATCGGTGACGTGAACGAGTACGACGCCGGTCAACTGGCCGCGGGGTTCCGCTCCATGACGATGCTGACCGCCCTGGTCGGCCGGGGCGGGCGACCCGCGGCGGTGAGGCCGACCATCGAGCTGCGCGCCGCCGAGAAGCAGTACGGCTGGCTGCCCGTCACCATCAACAACGACGAGCGCGGCGTCGCCGTCGTCACCAACCTGCGGCTTCTGCTCGGCGCTCGCGAGATCCCGCTCTGGGCGATCACCGCCATCCGGCCCGGCGACGCGGTCTGGTCGGTGGCGCTCGAGATCATCGGGTGCGAGGAGCCGCTCGTGCTGAGCGGGCCGTGGGTGCCCTGGATGAGCGTGGTCATCTGCGCCGAGCTGTACGGCACGGCGTGGCCCCCGGCCTATGCCCCCGTCCAGGAGAACAGCAGGGAAAATCTCGTGACGGCGTAGACCGGGACCCCCGGCACTGCGACGCTAGGCGTGTGTACGACTACGACCTGTTGGTGCTGGGCTCCGGGCCCAGCGGGCAGAAGGCCGCCATCGCCGCCTCCAAGCTGGGCCGCCGCGTCGGCATCGTCGACCGCCGCGACATGATCGGCGGGGTCTGCATCAACACCGGCACCGTGCCGTCCAAGACCCTGCGTGAGGCCGTGCTCTACCTGACCGGCCTCAGCCAGCGCGACCTGTACGGCAGCAGCTACCGCGTCAAGGACGAGATCACGGTGAGCGATCTGGCCGCGCGCACCCAGCACGTGATCAGCCGGCAGACCGACGTCATCCGCAACCAGCTCGCCCGCAACCACGTCACCATGATCACGGGTGTGGGCCGGTTCGCCGACGCGCACGCGATCTGGGTCGACGGCGGCAGCGGCCGCGAGAGCAAGGTGAGCGCCGAAAAGATCATCATCGCGGCCGGCACCCGGCCCGCGCGCCCGGACAGCGTCGACTTCGACGACCGGACGATCGTCGACTCGGACGGCGTGATCAACCTCCAGGCGGTGCCGCGCAGCATGGTCGTGGTCGGTGCCGGCGTCATCGGCATGGAGTACGCGTCGCTCTTCGCCGCCCTGGGCACCAAGGTCACCGTGGTCGAGCGCCGCGAGAAGATGCTCGACTTCTGCGACGAGGAGATCGTCGAGTCGCTCAAGTACCACCTGCGGGACCTGAGCGTGACGTTTCGCTTCGGTGAAGAGGTCGCCGCGGTCGAGCGCCACCAGACGGCCGCCCTCTGCGTCCTCAAGAGCGGCAAGAAGATCGCCGCGGACACGGTCATGTACTCGGCGGGCCGCCAGGGCCAGACCGACGACCTGGCGCTGGAGGCGGCGGGCCTGAGCGCCGACCGCCGCGGCCGCATCGAGGTCGACGGCAACTACCGTACGGCGGTCGAGAGCATCTATGCCGTCGGCGACGTGATCGGCTTCCCGGCGCTCGCCTCGACCTCGATGGAGCAGGGCCGCCTCGCCGCCCACCACGCCTGCGGCGAGCCGGCGCGCGAGATGCACGAGCTCCAGCCGATCGGCATCTACACGATCCCCGAGATCAGCTTCGTGGGCGCCACCGAGGAGCAGCTCACCGACAGTTCCACCCCGTTCGAGGTCGGCATAGCCCGCTACCGCGAGCTGGCCCGGGGTCAGATCGTCGGCGACTCGTACGGCATGCTGAAGCTGCTCGTGGCACCGGACACCGGCAAGCTGCTCGGCGTGCACGTCTTCGGCACCGGCGCCACCGAGATCGTGCACATAGGCCAGGCCGTCATGGGCTGCGGCGGCACTGTCGACTACCTGGTCGACGCGGTCTTCAACTATCCGACGCTCTCCGAGGCGTACAAGGTCGCCGCCCTCGACGCGTCCAACAAGATCCGCAACATCACCCGCATCGACGGTTAGTGTCCAGGCGCTCTGTATTTTCGGACTTGTCGGAAGTGCCCCTGCCGAGGAAGGGCACTGTCGTGATCGCGGCGATTGTCCTACGTGGCATCACGTGCTTGCGTGGGTATCGACCAATGTCACCCCGCAGTGTGCCGAATCGTCACAAGTGGACCACCCCTGGCAATGAAAACGCGGTCCCCGCAAGGGGGTCCGCGTCTCGCCGGACGCTGTCGTGAAAAAGAATCAAGTACCCTTCGGCTATGTCATGGATGGCCAGCGCCCGGCACGGTGTCCGGGAGGCCCCCGCCGGTTTGGCTCTTCTTCAGGAGCTGCTCAACACGCGCGCGCCCATGACATATGGAGTGGATCTGCTGCTCGACGCCGACGACGCCCAGCGATGGCTGACCGAGGCGCTGGCCACGTGGTCCCGGGCTTCCGGGCTGCCCGCGCCGACGCTGCTCATCTCGTCGTCCGACCTGCGCTCGCTGCGCCGGCTCCGCTCCACTTTTGAAAACGTGATCCTCGCGGGCGGTTCGCGCGAGCCGGCGGGAGCGCTCCCGCCGGCGGACGTACCGGTGAGCCTGGTGCCCGACGCCGACGGCTGGGTCCGCATCGTCCCCACCGGCCGCGGCGTGCGCTGGCTCGCGTCGGCGCTGTGGGCCGAGGCGCTGCTCGCCCAACAGGCCGGCCTGTGGCCGCGGCTCAAGCTGTGCAACAACGCCGAGTGCCGCGCCGCCTTCTTCGACACGTCCCGCAACAACAGCGGCGTCTGGCACGACGTCAGCACCTGCGGCAACACGGCCAACCTTCGAGCCTTCCGCGAACGCCGCCGCCTCATGGGCGGCAGCGGCGCCATCCCTCCGCGCCCCACGGTCCGCTGACTCCGACGGCGCCCTTCGGCGCCCGTTCCACGGCGACTTCGGCCGGCTCACCTGGATCACCCGCACCGCGGCCGCCCGTTTCCTGGAGGCATGTGCCGGGAACTGGTCGGCGAAGTCCCGTGCTGACCGAGCGGAGGAGTCCCGCGTGCTCGACCGATCGCCGACGCTGCGCCGCCCCCTGCTCACGATGCTCGCCGCCACGACTGCCGTCGCCATCGGCGGATGCGGCTCGACCACCACCTCACCGTCCGCCCCGTCGAGTCAGGCGAGCGACGCCCCGGCCGTCGAGACCTCGGCCGCCCCCTCGTCCTTCGCCCCACGAACGATCCCCGCGACCGCGTTCCTGCAGCTGCCCGAGACCATGCGGCGCGATCACAAGAAGGCAGACGGCTCCGCGGCTGTGCCCCGCCTGTGCGACGGCGAACTGGCAGCCGGCGCCGGCGTGGTGGCGAGCGCGGCCATGATGAACACCTACCAGCAGCCGGACGCCCCCGCCGGCTCCGTGCCGCACGGCCTGCTCTACCAGACCATCCGGTCATACGACGGCGACGAGGCGCATGCCTTCATGCAGCGGGCCCGCGACGGCTTGGCGGACTGCAAGACGTACAAGAGCAACGAGAACACCATTACGGTACGCACGAAGCAGCTCTCCGGCGCCGCCGACGAAGCCCTCACCATCGACCTGGTCCAGCCCCAGCTCGACCTGCCCGGCAACCCCACCGGCGGCGAGCAGACCAACCGCATCGTCGTCATGCGCTTCGGCACGGTGGTCACGATCCTCTTCGACGACGAGTACGAACGAAGCAGCAGCGACCCCAAGCTGGTCGACACCTTCGTCCAGGAGGCCGAGAAGGCAATCCACACCTGGCGCGGCTGAACAACCACGCCGGAAGCCCGCACGCGCGCCGCCTTCTCCTCGCTTGCAGATCCGGGCCACCGAGTGCAGCAATCCGCGCCCGCACCACACGACGCCCCGCCCGCCACGCCCGCGGCCCCGGCGCTACAGAGCCACCCGCCACGCCCGCGGCCCCGGCCCCGGCGCTACAGAGCCGCCCGCCACGCCCGCGGCCCCGGCCCCGGCGCTACAGAGCCACCCCTCGACACCGGACCACGCCCGGGCCAGGCGCCGCACAGCGATCCGCTCCTGATGGCCGTGACCGTGTCGCGCGTTGGCGTGTCGGCCGGCCGCGGTCAGGACTTGCGGCGTAGCAGCATGAGAACCATCGCGACGCTGCCGGCCAGACCGGCAACGGTGATCAGCACGAGGCCGGCACCGACGTCGACCTGCACGGCGTCGCTGAAGGTCTTGCCGATGCCGAACGGATCGTCCGGGCTCGAAGAGAGCGTCTCCCGCATGTCCTTCTCGGTAGACCGCAGATCAACGATCTTCCAAAGACCGATGATCAGCAAAGCCAGCGCACTGGCGATCGCCGCAACGTTGGTCGCGATCGTGGCCACAGCGGGCAACCGCGGCCCCCGGATCCGCAGCCCTGCCCCGGCCGCCAGGACCAGCCCAAGCACCAGAGTGATCCAGCCGTCCGACCCGTCGGTCCCAGAGGCGCTGATCGACCCGAGAATCGGAGCGCTGATCTTCGCCCACGGCAGGAACGACCCCAGGACAGCCACCAGCCCCGCAGCCAGAGCAACCCACCCGACAATCAACGGCCGAGAAGGCTGAGCCACCGCCGGCCCACCACCCGGATAGTGCCCAAACCCTTGAGCCTGCTGGTAGTAGGCCCCAGGCGGATAAGGACCGCCGGGATACGGAGAACCACCCGCCGCCGGCTGCTGCCACCCACCGCCCCCTTGCTGCTGCGGCCCACTCCCCGGCTGCGACCCGGCCGGCGGCTGCTGCCACTGCCCCTCGGACCCCTGTCCTGGCGAGCCCGCCGGCTGCTGCCACTGCCCCTCCGACCCCGGCCCTTGTGAACCCAAGGGCTGCCACTGCCCTTCCGACGCCGGCCCCGAAGAAGCCGACGGCTGCCACTGCCCCTCCGACGCCGGCCCCGGGGAGCCCACCGGCTGCTGCCACTGGGCGTTGGGATCCGATGGCTGCCAGCCTCCCGTCGCCGGCGGCGCCTGCCAAGTGGCGTCCGGCGGCTGCTGATAGAGCGCATCGGCCGGCGGCTGCTGATAGTAGGCCTGTTGATCAGCGCTCCCAGCCGAGTGCTGAGGCATGCCGGCGTCGCCCGGCGGAGCCTGGCCGGGCTGCGGCTGACCGGGCTGCGGCTGACCGGACCAAGGCTCGGCCGGAGGTTCCTGCCAGGGCTGCTGCGGCGGATTCGACACGGCGGAACTCCTCGACGAGTCAGGCTGAGCGGCGACGGCGGTGGGGACGGCAGTGACAGTGGCGACGGCAGTGCAGCGACGGTGGCAATGGCGACGGCAGTGGCAATGGTGGTGCCAGTGGCGATGCGACAGCGGACGCGCGGGCCGCATCACTAACTTGTCGGCATTCGGGGCGCACTTGTGAGGCCGTTCACCGGCCGCCGCCTCTTGGGCCGGTGAACGGCGCGGTCAGCGGCGCGTAAGGAAGGAAATGCCCTCGTAGAGGGCGAGGTCCGTCAGCACCGGATCGTGCCGGGCGCCGATGTCGCGCATGAAGGCGTGCTCGCCGCCGGTGTAGACGTGGAGTTCCAGGTCTTCGAGGCCGGCGGCGTAGAGCGCCGAGATGACCTGGAGGCGGGCGTCGGCGGGCACGTGCGGGTCCTGCGAGCCGAAGACAATCATGAGGCGGCCGTGGATGTCGGCGGCTCGGGGCAGGGAGCCGGCGTCGTCGGCGCCGAGGGCACCGTTCTGCAGGCCGGTCGGGTAGAAGCAGACGGTGGAGAGCACGCGCGGGTCGAAGGCGGCCCGGAAGGCTAGGTGCCCGCCGAGGCAGAAACCGACCGCCGAGAGGGTGGTGACGTCGTCACGGTTCTCGAGGAAGTCGAGGACGGCTTGCCGGTCGGAGTCGAACTGCGCCGTCGTGGTCTCGGCGGCCGCCGCCAGCCCGGCCTGCTTGCCGGCGTCGTCGAACTCCAGGGCCACCCCGGCGACGGCCCCGCGCGGATAGATCTCCGGGACGCACACGACGAAACCCGCCGAGGCCAGCCGCCGGGCCGTCCGCAGCGTCGACTCGGTGAGCTGGAAGATGTCGGTGTAGAGCACCACCCCGGGCAGCGGTTCCGCACCGACCGGCCTGATCACCTTGGACCGGATCTCACAGTCGGGCGCCGGGATCCGCACCTCGTCCTCATGCAGCTTCATGCCGACCGACCCTACTGGCGCGCCTCCCACGCCCCGCCCGCGACGGCTCGCTGTCACGCTCCGGAGTCACGGCACCCATCCACCCGACACGCGCAGACGCCCCGCCGGCCATCGCGTCCCGGCCTCACTGCCGGATCAGCATCGACTGCAAACGGCGGGCCTCCTTCAGCTGTCGGGAACCTCCCTTGCGGTCCGCCATCTCGGCAAGCGCCGGGATCTCCGCCTTTGCGCCTGTCGCACCGGCCACCCGGGTGGTCAGCTCGAACGGATCGGCGAGGCCGCGCGCCGGCTTGGAGAGCAGAGCGGGGAGGGCCGCGGAGAGCACCTCCCACACCGCGGCCGAGGCGCCCGCGTCAGTAGAACCACAATTTCTACGGCAGTCGATGCCGCGCCGCGTAGGAGGCCGCCTCGGTCCGGTTTCGCACGCCGATCTTCGCGAAGGCGTTGTTGATGTGGGTCTTCACGGTGGCCTCGGCGATGTGCAGCTCGGCGGCGATCTCGACGTTGGTGCGTCCCAGCGCGATCCGCCCGAGCACCTCGGCCTCGCGCCGGGTCAGGCCGTCCGGCAGGTCGGCGCGGACGGCGGGCGCGCCCGTGAAGGACCGCGCGACGCGGGCGGCGACGATCGGGTCGAGCAGCGCGTGTCCCGTCACCGCGGCCCGCAGCGCCATGCCGATCTCGGCGCGCCCGGCGTCCTTGGTCAGATAGCCGCGCGCGCCGGCGGCGAGGGCGCCCGCGATCGACTCGTCGTCGGCATACGTGGTCAGCACCACCACCGCGACGCCCGGGTGCCGGTCGCGGAGCTGGGCGGTCGCCGCGATCCCGTCGAGCACCGGCATGCGCAGGTCCATCAGCACCACATCGGGCTCATGCTCGGCGGCCAGGGCGAGCGCCCGCGCACCGTCGGCCGCCAGCCCCACCACCGTCACGTCGGGGAGCAGGTCGAGCAGCGCGGCAAGCCCCTCCCGGACCAGCTGCTGATCGTCGGCCACGACCACCCGTACCGTCATGCCGGCACCTCCGCGACCACCCGCCACACCCCGTCGGCGGCTCCGGCCTCCAAGGTGCCACCGGCGAGCGCGAGCCGTTCCCGCGCTCCCACCAACCCGTATCCGCCCGACGGATCGGAGATGTCGGAATCGTTCGCGATGATCAAGCGAGCTTGAGAACCAGAGAACTCCAGCGAAATGTCCACAGCAACACCGCAAGCGTGCTTGGCGGCATTCGTCAGCGCCTCCCGGGCCGTCCGCACGAGCGCCACCTCGGCGGCCGGCCCGAGCTCACGAGCGCTTCCCCGCGTACAAAAGGAGACCGGAACCCCGTGATCGGCCCGATGCGCCGCAGCGAGATCGGCCAGCGCCCGCGGCAGCGGGGAAACGTCGGCCCGCAGGGCCGCAACGGCGGACCGTGCCTCCGTCAGACCGTCGCGTGCCAGGCTGCGCGCCCTCCGGACCCTGGTCACGGCAGCGGTCACGTCACGCTTCTCCGTCAACTCGGCCTCCGCGACTTCCAGCTGTACGGCGAGAGCACCCAGCGAATGCGCGAGCACATCGTGCAGTTCCCGCGCGATGCGGGCACGCTCGTCCAGGGCGGCCGCGCGGGCCTGCGCCTCATGCGTCTTCGCGCGCTCCTCGGTGCGCAGCCGGTGCTCGCGCCGGTGGAGGCTGAACAGCACCACGATGGCGATCACCGCGCCCTGCACCAGCACCGCCGTGAGACCCCGCCCGGCGATCACCATCACGGCCGGCACGGCGGCGGTGAGGCCGAGAACTGCCCACAACGGCGTCCTCGGCAACATCACAAAGACGAAGAGCGCGGAGAAGAGGAACAGCTGTGCCGTGCCGTCGTCCGAGCTGCCGATCACCGCGGCCGGCACGAGAGCGGCCACCGCGAGCGCGACCCGCGCCGGCCGCGGCCACCGGTGATCGGCGGCCACGAAGACGAACCAGCAGACCAGCGCCGCGACGAGCGGCGCGGTCGCCCGGCCGATCAACGCCCAGATCAGCAGGCCGCTGAGCGCCACCCGGACGATCCACCCCGTCTCCGGATCGTCCGCCCGGGCGAGCGCCGCGACCCGGCGCAGCAGGGTCAAGAGCGTTCCCGCACCAGCTCGAAGATCAGCTCCACCATGAGCAGACGGTAGGCGACGAACGCGAGGCCCACCACCACGAGCACCACCACGATCGCCGCGACGAGCTTGCCGGTCACCCTGCCACCCTCCTTCTCCAGCACACGGTCGACGACGGTCGCGGCGAGCCGTGTCCCCCGGCTGCCCCGCTGGTCCCCGGTGAGCAAATAGCTCGCGGCCCGGACAGCGGGCCTGCGCTGCATGTCCTTGGTCATGCCGAGGACGCTACGGACGAAGCCGGGTGGAACAGGACCACCGGGCGATGGAGATCCGGGTGGAGAAGTTCAACGTCCGTCCACCCGCGGCGTGGACAGATCGAGATAACCTCGGCGCCATGCGCCGTACCGCAGGAATCGTTGTTCTTGTCGCGCTGAGCACAGCCGTCGCGGCACCCGCGCACGCGGCCGGCAAGCCGGCGGGTGACGCGAAGCGTGAGATCACCGCGATCGTCGAGACGCCCGCGCTCTTCGACGACGAGGCGGGTGGTGACGCCGATGCCGACGATCCCGCGATCTGGGTCAACCGCGCCGACCGCTCGCGCAGCCGCGTCATCGGCACCGCCAAGAACGGCGGCCTGCGGGTCTACGACCTGGCCGGCCGCGAGGTGCAGTCGATCCTGCCGCCGGACGGCGGGCGCTTCAACAACGTCGACCTGATCAGCGGCTTCGGCCCGCAGAAGCTCGACCTCGCCGTGGTGACCGACCGCGGCCTCGACCAGCTGCGCGTCTACCGCATCGAGCGGCGCAGCGGCCACCTCACCGACGTGACCGCCGACAACGCGCCGCTGCTCTTCTCGCGCGACCAGGCCGAGGTCGAGACCCAGGCCACGGGGTACGGTCTGGCCACCTACGGCCGGTACGCGGTGGTCAGCCGCCGCCACACCACCCGGCTCGGCATCTTCCGCCTCGAGGAGCAGCGCGGCGGCCGCATCGGCTACCGCGTCACCGACACGCTCGACCTGCCCAAGCAGTTCGCCCTCCCGGACGGCTCGACCTGGTCGCCGTGCCTCGAGCCGGGCGAGGACCCGCAGGTCGAGGGCATGGTCGTCGACGCCGAGGCCGGTGTCCTCTACGCCGCCCAGGAGGACGTGGCCCTCTGGCGCATCCCGCTCGACCGCGACCGGTTCGCCGGCGTCCCGCGCGTCGTCGAAAAGGTCGCCCAGTTCGGCGCGCCCGGCGTCTACGACCCCGAGACCGAGGAGTGCACGCTCGGCGAGACCAAGTTCGGCGGCCGCATCGCCGCCGACGTCGAGGGCACCACCATCTACCCCACCGGCAAGAAGAGCGGCTACCTCGTCGTCTCGAGCCAGGGCGACAGCACGTTCTATGTGTACGATCGCCGCACCAACCGCCCGGTGACCAGCTTCCAGGTGGTCGACGGCCCGCGCACCGACGGTGTGCAGCACTCCGACGGCGCCGCGGTCACCGCCGAGCCGCTGCCCGGCTATCCCCACGGCCTGCTGGTCCTGCACGACGGCGAGAACACGCCCGACGGCGGCCGGGTCAGCACCGACTTCAAGTACGTCGACTGGCGCGCCCTCAAGCTTCGATGAAGGCGTTGACCAGCGTTCGTACGTCGGCCACGGTCCGGACATCGACGGCCCTCATGGTGACTGCATGCGAGTCGCTCTGGTCACGGAGTCGTTCCTCCCCGACGTGAACGGGGTCGCCAACTCGGTGGTGCGCACGGCCGAACACCTGCTGCGCCGCGGCCACGAACCCCTGGTGATCGCCCCGCAGCCGCCGCCCGCGGTCCGCGACGTGCCGGTCACCGTGCCGTACCCCGTGGTGCGGATCCCGTCCCTGCCGATGCCCGGCTATCCCCAGATCCGGCTCGGCCTGCCCACCCCCACGTTGACCGCGGCCATGCGCGCGCACGGCACGCAGGTCGTCCACCTGGCCAGCCCGTTCGTGCTCGGGGCCTGGGGCATGGCGGCCGCCCGCACGCTCAAGCTGCCCACGGTCGCCGTCTACCAGACGGATGTGGCCGCCTACGCCCGCGCCTACAAGGTCGGTATGACGGAGGGTGCCGCCTGGCGCTGGATCCGCACCGTCCACAACCTCGCCTCGCGCACCCTGGTGCCGTCGACCGAGTCGGCCGCGGCCCTCACCGCGCACGGCGTCGAACGGGTGCACCTCTGGCGCCGCGGCGTCGACGACGAGCTCTTCCACCCGGCACGTCGCAGCGCCGGCATCCGCCGCGCCCTGGCCCCGAACGGCGAGCTCGTGGTCGGCTTCGTCGGTCGCCTGGCCGTCGAGAAGCAGATCGACCTGCTCGCCGACGTGAGCCACCTGCCCGGCGTACGCCTCGTGATCGTCGGTGACGGCCCGGCGTCGCCGCAGCTGCGCAAGGCCCTCCCCGCCGCGACGTTCTTGGGGGTACGCCGGGGAGCACAGCTCGCGCGGCTCTACGCCAGCTTCGACGTCTTCGCGCACACCGGTCCGTATGAGACGTTCGGCCAGGCCGTGCAGGAGGCGATGGCCAGCGGCCTGCCGGTGGTCGCCCCGCACGCCGGCGGCCCGGTGGATCTGGTCGACCACGGCCGCACGGGCTTCCTGGTCCCGCCTTTCCGATCCAAGGGCTTCACCGACGCGGTACGGACGTTGGCCGCCGACCCGGCGATGCGCGCCGCCTTCGGTGCGGCCGCGCGCCAGGCCATCGAGGGCCGCAGTTGGTACGCCGTCGGCGAGGAACTGCTGGCCCACTACGACGCCGCCCGCACGCTGGGCCTGTTCCACCGCAGGGCGGCCGTGGCGGCCGCCTGACCGCCGCTCTGTCAGCTGATTCACAACCACCGTTGAGACCATGGGCGTCGCCCGCGAACAACGCACTGAGCCGGGAAGGTCAGCCACCGAGTGAGAATCGTCCGGGTTGCCAACTTCGTCATGCCCCGCTCCGGCGGCCTCCGCACGGCCCTGCGCCACCTCGGCGCCGGCTACCGCGCCGCCGGCCACGACCCGGTCCTGATCATCCCTGGCCCCGCCCACTCCGACGAGGACACCGACCAGGGCCGCGTGATCACCTTGCCCGGCCCGCTGGTGCCCCGCATGGGCGGCTACCGCCTGCTGCTCGACCGCGCACGGTTGAGCTCGACGCTGAAGTCGCTGAGCCCGGACCGCATCGAGGTCTCCGATCGCCTCACGCTGCGCTGGCTGGGCCGCTGGGCCCGGCGCCACGACGTCCGGTCGATGATGGTCTCCCACGAGTCCCTGGCCGGCCTGCTGCGCCTGTTCGGCCCGGCACCCGCCCGCCGCCTCGGCGACCTGCTCAACGCCCGCACCGCCGCCGACCACGACCAGATCGTCTGCACCACGGCGTGGGCGGCCGCCGAGTTCGAGCGCCTGGGCGTCCCCAACCTCACGCGTGTCCCGCTGGGCGTGGACCTCGACCGCTTCACCCCCGCCAACCGCAATCCCGGGCTGCGCTCCCGCTGGTCGGCCCCCGACGACGTGCTGCTGCTGCACTGCGGCCGCCTCTCACCCGAGAAGAAGCCCCGCCGTTCCCTGGAGGCCCTGCACCACCTGCGCAAGGCGGGCGTCCCCGCGGTCCTCCTGGTGGCCGGCGCCGGCCCGCTCCGCTCGGCCCTCCAGTCGGAGGCCGCCGACCGCAACCTCCCGGTCCGCTTCCTGGGCCACATCACCGATCCCGCCGAGCTCGCCGCCCTCCTGGCCACCGTCGACGTGGCCATCGCTCCCGGCCCGATCGAGACGTTCGGCCTGGCCGCCTTGGAGACCCTGGCCAGCGGTACGCCGGTAGTGGTCAGCTCCGAAAGCGCCCTCCCCGAGGTCATCGGCTCCGCCGGCGTGGCCGCCCCCGGCGAGGGCCCCGCCTACGCGGAAGCCGTCCAGACCTTGCTGGCCCGCCCCGAAGCCACCCGCCGAGCCGCGGCACGCACCCAGGCCGAACGCTTCCCGTGGCATGCCTCGGTAGCCGGCTTCCTCGACGCGCACCAGGCCACCGTCGCGGCCCCCGCCGGCCCACTCTGAAACAGATAAGGGGTGCACTCCTCGCGGAGTACACCCCTTAAAGATCCCCAAATGACAGTAGG
>NZ_BOMI01000125.1 GCF_016862115.1 Paractinoplanes deccanensis | reverse complement strand
CGTCTACAACTACCCGTCGACCGGCGACGACCCGCAGTGGCACTGGCGCACGAAGTCGTACACCGACCGCCTCGGCGGTCAGACCCAGTTCGCCTACACCGACCCCGACGGCGCCCAGGGCACCACCGTCGACACCGTCGTCACGGACGCGGAGAACCACGCCACCACGTACAAACACGACGGTTACGGGCGGCCCTACCAGACCACCAACGCCAAGAACGAGACGACCAAGCTGACCTGGGACGACCAGCACAACGTGGTACGCCTCGACGAGGCGAACGGCGCCGCGGCGACCTGGTCGTACGACGTCCGGACCGGATACCCCACCGAGGTGCGGGACGCGCTCGCCGTCAAGAACAACTACCCGGGCACGGTGCTGACGTACCAGACGCAGCTGGGCGGCTACGTCGCCGACATCGCCACCAAGACCAGCCCCGAGGGCCGCAAGTGGTCCTTCTCGTACACCACCGCGGGTGACCTGGCGACGGTGACCGACCCGACCGGGGCGGTCTCGACCAACACCTACGACACCTGGGGCCGGCTGCGGACGTCGAAGGACGCCAACGGCAACGAGACGAAGTACGACGGGCACCACGCCAGCGGCTACCCCACGATCATCACCGACGCCCTGCAGAACGCCACCAAATACGCCTACGACGACCGGGGCAACGTCACGACCGTCACCGACCCGCTGCTGAAGAACACCACCCAGACGTACGACACCTTCAAACGCCCGCTCGTCAGCAAGGTGCCCAAGGACCAGAACGCCGGGCTGTTCATCACCACCCCGGCCCCGGTCTACGACGCCAACGACAACGTCACCAAGACGACGGCGCCGAACGGCGCGGTGTCGACGGCCGTCTACGACAAGGCCGACCAGCTGGTCTCCGCCACGTCGCCCGCCGACACCGCCGGCGATCCGCAGCGGACCACCAGCTACACCTACGACCGGGTCGGCAACCTGCTGACCACCACCGAGCCCCAGGGCAACCTGACCACCTCGGACGCCACCGACTACGTCACCACCAACACGTACGACGCGATCTACCAGCTCACGGCGGCGACCAACGCCAAGGGCCAGAAGATCCAGTACGAGTACGACAACGTCGGCAACCTGGTCACGGTGATCGATCCGCGCAAGAGCGCCACGGCCGACACCGCCGACTACACCAGCAAGATGGTCTACGACCTGGCGCACCGGGTGATCAAGACGATAAACGCCGCGGGCGGGTCGACCAGCGGCACCTACGACAAGGACGGCCTGGTCACCTCCGCCACCGACGAGCTCGGCAGCACGACGCTGCTCAGCTACGACGCCCGCGGATCGGTCATCGAGCAGAAGGTGCCCCGCTCCGGCAGCGGCACGTCGGTGACCTACGCGGTCACCCGCTTCGAATACGACAAGGTGGGCAACCAGACCAAGGCGATCAGCCCGCGCGGCGTCGCCACCACCGACGACCCGGACGACTTCGCGACGGTCACCGTCTACGACCAGCTCAACCGGGTCAAGGAGGAGTACACCGCCTACGACAAGGACGACAGCCGCTACACGACGCCGGACAAGACGATCTACACGTACGACAAGGTGGGCCGCCCGGAGACCCTGTCGGCGCCGCCGTCCGCCGGTCAGTCGGTGCGCAACGAGACCAAGTACACGTACTTCGACAACGGCTGGACGAAGACGTCCTCGGACCCGTGGGACATCCTCTCCACGTACGACTACAACCAGATGGGCGCGCAGACCGCCCGGACCCTGACCTCCGCGGGTGGCTCGTCCAACCGGACCATGACCTGGTCGTACTACCCGGACGGCAAGCTCAGGTCGCGGTCCGACGACGGCGTGCCCGTCGGCAAGCAGGTGGTGCTGGTCGACAACTCCGACTTCAACAACACCACCGCCACCGGCACGTGGCCGGCCGCGAACACCGCGACCGGCAAGTACGGCACCGACTACGCCACCCACGCGGCCGGCACCGGAACCAGCGCCTTCACCTGGCAGCTGAACGTGCCGCAGGCCGGCAGCTACGAGGTGTTCGCCCGGTTCCCGCAGGTCACCGGGGCGGCCACGGACGCCCGCTACACCATCGCCTACAACGGCGGCACCGTGACCAAGACCGTCAACCAGAGCACCGGCGCGGGCAGCTGGGTCAGCCTCGGCTCGTACGCCTTCGCCGAGGGCAACACCCACAAGGTCACCCTGACCGACCAGGCCGGCGGCACGGTCGTCGCCGACGCGGTCAAGCTGGTCCGGGACAACACCGCCGACGTCGACAACGAGAAGAAGGACTACACCTACAGGTATGACGCCAACGGCAACCTGAGCACCATCACGGACACCTCACCGGGCGCCCGCGTGGACAGCTACGTCGTGTCCTACACGGAGCTCAACCAGGTGGCCAAGGTCGTCGAGTCGAAGTCCGGCACGACGGTCAACACCACGTCGTTCACCTACAACGAGAACGGCGCGCCGCTGACCACCAGCCACGACAAGCAATACGCCAAGTACGAGTACGACGTGCGCGACCTCGTCGCGAAGGTGACCAACGGCAAGTCGGCCACCGACACCGACGCGAAGGCGACCACGTACACCTACACCGGCCGCGGCGAGAAGCTGCGCGAGGTGAAGGGCAACGGCAACACCGTCGACTACACGTACTACCTCGACGGCATGCTGAAGTCGCAGACGGAGAAGAAGCCGAACGGCACGCTCGTCGCCGAGTCGGCGCTCGACTACGACCTCAACGGCAACCGTACCCACGAGGTCAGCAAGAAGATGAACGCCGACAACCACGCGGCGTACCTCACCACCACCAGCGATCTCACGTACGACCCGCGGGACCGGCTGGCGAAGCTGACCAAGACGGGTGACGGGGCCGGCACCGAGACCTACATCCACGACGCCAACAACAACGTCGTCGACCAGACGGTGAAGAACGTCCGCACGACGTACAACTACGACCGCAACCGGCTCCTCACGGCAGCGACCGGCGGGGTCACGTCGACGTACAACTACGACCCGTTCGGGCGCCTCGACACGGTCACCGCGGCCGGGGTGGTGGTCGAGCGCAACGTCTACGACGGCTTCGACCACGTCGTGGAGAACCGCAAGAACAACGGCACCGGCACGGCGGTCACGAAGTACTCCTTCGACGCGCTCGACCGGACGACCACCAAGACGACCGACGCAGGCACGAGCAAGGCGAAGACCACCTCGTTCAACTACCTCGGGCTCTCCACCGAGGTGCTCGACGAGGAGGTCGCCGGCAAGCTGACGAAGTCCTACCAGTACTCGCCGTGGGGCCAGCGGCTGTCCCAGGTGACCCACAAGGACGATGGCAGCGAGGAGGACGCCTACTACGGGCACAACCCGCACACTGACGTCGAGCAGGTCACCGACGAGAGTGGCGACACCAAGGCGACGTACGGCTACACCGCGTACGGCAGCAACGACGAGTCGCAGTTCACCGGCATCGACAAGCCGGACACGGCGGACCCGACGAAGGAGGCGTACAACGTCTACCGGTTCAACGCCAAGCGGTGGGACCAGAGCTCCCAGTCGTACGACATGGGCTTCCGCGACTACAGCCCCGGCCTGAACCGGTTCCTCACCCGGGACAGCTACAACGGCGCCATGGCCGACATGAACCTCGGCCTGGACCCCTGGACGGGCAACCGGTACGCGTTCGGCGCCGGCAACCCGATCACCGCGGTGGAGAACGACGGCCACACCCCGTGCGTGGAACCGGGCGACTGCCCCGGCGGCGTCAAGCCAGCGCCGGCCACGTGGGAATGCTCCGGCCCCGCCGACTGCGAACGCGACGCCGGCAGCGGCGGCCTGATCCCGCCGTGGGACCCGCCGGCGCTGGGCGGCGGCGACTTCGAGCAGCACATCCCGTACATCCTGGAAATGGCCGCGAAGACCGGCGTCGACCCGCAGCTGCTGCTGGCGAACTACATGATGGAGGCGCACCGCTGCACCGAGATCGCGGGCAACAGCGCGTGCCGGACGATGCAGAACTTCCAGAAGAACATGACGCATCCCGGCTGGTTCCTGGTCTCACCGCTGATCCCGCTCGCCGGCTGGCTCGGCGGTCAGGGTGACGAGGCCTCCATCGGCACGGCCAACTTCGAGAAGGACATCTTCGAGAGAACAAGAGACAACACGGCAGGCGGCGCCCGCCCGGAACTGGCCGGCCGCTCCTGGGACGAACTGCTCGACGACCCGCAGCTGAACATCGCGGCGATGGCCTATCACTTGAAGGACCTGCAGGACGCCCTGCCGGCCGAGCTCAAGACGTCGTACTCGAAGAGCGAGCTGGTGCGGATGGGCTACCGGGCCGGCGAGGAGAACATGCTGCTGGTCGCGACCGGCACACCCATGGGACAGGAAAGCGTGGACAACAACAAGATCTTCATGAGCCAGTACGCTCGTGCCGGTCGATGGATCAACTACTACTACCAGAGCCAGTGCCAGACGACATGTACAGCATGAGAAACGCACGACGGATGCTCCGCGGCGGCCTCACCGCCGCCGCGGTCCTCCTCCTGACCGCAGGCTGCGTCTCGGGCAACGCCGGGGCCAGCCGGGAACTCGCCGACAGCATCAAGGTCGAGGGCTTCCGCCAGTTGGCCGAGCACCACAAGGCCGACACCACCAGGCTGGTCTTCGTGGGTCCGGCGGAGACAGACCTGTCACAGGCGGTGCAGGCGAAGGACTGGTCGCCCCAACCACCACCGTCCGGCCTGCCGGACACCACTCCCTTCGAATGGGTCCTGCAGAGCGCGGCCCGCAGCGAGGGCCACGACTGCACGGTCATGGTGCGTCGCCTACGGCCGGGCAACGAGGCGCTGGCCACCGAGCTGAACGCCGAAGAAAAACGGGAGCTGTCCGAGGGCAAGCTGAGCTACTTGGAAATCTCCAGCGTTTGCATGGATGCCGCTTAGTGCAGGCGGAGGTGACCGGACCCGTCCGGTCACCTCGCCGCTCGGGGGTCGAGTTCCGGACCTCACAACGGAGGCAACCGCCGGTGATCGACGCGACTCGCGAGCTGAGCCGGTACAGCGGGCGGGGGCTGACCTTGCTGGCCGCGATGCGTGGCAGGCGTGGTTCTCGTCATCCGCTCTATGACGTCGCGGGATCCATCCTCTTCCTCGCGCACGAATCCGGTGTCCGCACGAGGCGACTGGCTTGATGCGGCGTCGCCCTCCGGAAGCGAAAGCGCAGGTTCGAATCCTGCCAGGGCACGAGTCTGGAGTCCTCTACCCGCTGAGGTGCGCGGGTTGGGACTCGTGCTTTTTGCCCTGCGGGTCCGAGCCTGAGACTTCACGCCATGGGGAGGTCCCCGCGGTCGGCGCACCGCTTCCGCGGCGGCTTTCGTTCGGGCCAGGATGGGGCCTTTCCGGAGCGCGACGTCTGAGGTTTCGCCCGTGGGGCGGCCAGGGCTGACGCCTATTCGAACCGGCTGCGGTCCTTCGGCTCGGCCGGAACGGAGAGCGGTATGGGCGGTCCCAGGCCTTTCGGCCCGGGACCAGCGTCGAATGTCAACGGCGCATCGGCTCGTCAGAGATGAAGGTTTTGCAGGAGGTCCAGGAACCTCGCCATCGCCTCGGGGTGCTCGACCGCCACATAAGCGCGGATTGTTTCTTGGACGAGAAGGCTGGTGACGCCGGCGACAGCGCCGTACACCAGCGGGTGGGGGCGGTGCGCCGGCAGGCCCTTCAGGAGCTGCCGCTCGCGGCGGCGCCTACGCAACAGGTCTCGAACCTGCTGACGTAAACGGTCTGCCGCGGGTGGAATGCGTGACAGGAACACAGTGTCCTCCGGCCACTGACATCCGCCGACCCGGAAGGCGGAATCAGTAGCGAAGGTCTCGAATGGGAAGCAGCCGGGTACGGCTACTTGGCCTCCATTGCGAGAGGCGCGCTGATCGCGCGACGACCACTCCAGGCCGGCAGTGCCGGTAGGAGGGCGGACAGGAAGGCGACCCCTGTCTGGACCGTCGTGGTGAGGATCCGGAGGATGGTCAACCAACGGCGGTGGCTCTCAGCGCTGAGTTCCATGTGTCCATCGTGCCTGATGTAGTCAAATGAGTCGGCTGCTGGACGCTCAGGAGAGGCGGAGGAACTCCTCGCAGCGCTGCCACAACCGATCCGCCGCGGGGCGGTCGTAGTCGGACAGGTCCTCGTCGGGCCAGAGGTGGCCCACCCCTGGGTAGCGGTACACCTCGAACGCCGCGCCCGCCCGCGCCATGCTCTCGGTCCAGCGCTGCACGGACTCGGGCGGGACGAACTCCGGATCCGGGTCGGCGACGTGCAGCTGGGCTCGCAATCCCGGGGGCACCCGCGACAAAGATCCGGCGCTGGCGACCAGCAGGACGCCGGCCGCACGTGGACGTTCGGGCAGCAGGGCCTCGACCACGCCGACGCCCATCGAGAAGCCGGCCAGCACCGTCTCGGGTGGCAGGTCGCGCAACGCTGCCCGGGCCCGGTCGGTGATGGCCGCCCAGCCCACCTTGTCGGCCAGCGTGAAGCCCTCCTCGACCGTGTCGGCCGGCGGGAGGCCGTAGAGGTCGGGGGCGACGACGGTGTGGCCGGCAGCGCGCAGGCGTTCCGCTGCCGTCAGCATCGCGGGGCGCAGGCCGTAGACGGAATGGAAGAGTGCGACCGACGCCATGCCCCCAATGGTGCCCGACCGGGGACGTGCTCGGTCGCCCTTGGTGGGCATCCCGGCCCCGCGCGGTTCGGCGGGGCGGTATGTCCCCGAGACTTATGCGGAGCGGTCGGTACGTGTGGAAAGGGGCGGCTGTCGCGGGTCCGAGGGTGGAGCCGTCGATCAGCCACATGCCTTGGCCCCAACCGGTGTTCACCCGGCAGCGCTCGGATGTTCCGGCGGTGACGACCAGATCATCGCGGAGCGGGGTTGCGCCGGGGACGCGAATCCTATGGCGCAGAGGTGCCCCATCGCCTCGGCGTAGGACTCGACGTCGGGATGGCTGGGCACGGCCTCGCGCCAACGGTGCCAGGCGCCGCTGGTCAAGTAGGGCTGGGCGTGGCCGGTGCCCGAACGGCGGTCCAGATGCAGCAGAGCGCCGAGCGCCCATGGCTGGGCGTCGCGCACTTGCGGCTGTGGCAGGAAACGGTCCAGGTAGGCGGTCAGGATCGACGGGGTGCCGAACGCGGCGGCCGCGAAGCAGTAGCCCGTGCCGGCGTCGCTCGCCCTGCCGGTGAGGAGGAGAGTGCCGATGGCCTCCCGGAACTCGGTGCGGCGGTCGATCGCGATCAAGAAGGCGGCGACGATGCGACTGCGCCAGTCGGCCATGGCGCGGTCGGGTTGGAGCAGGGATCGCAGCTCCGCGTTGGTGATCCGGCGGGCGTCGCGGATCAGGTCGCGCGCGAAAATGCCGCCTTCGTGATGCAAGTCAGCGGAGACGGCTCGCCACCGTGCCGTCAGACACGGGCTGCTGGGGCCGCAGCGGGCCGCCGCGCCCAGATGACGGCGGCGGCCAGCACGGCGGCCGCGGTCAAGACCGTCACGCGCACCGGGGTGGCCATCGCGCTGTCGGGGTCGGGTGGGTGGACGACCATGGCGAGAGCCGCCCCCGACGGTGCGACCAGAGACGCCAGCGAACCCCACCGACCCCGGCGGTGGATGGCCGCGCCGATGATGCCGAGGGGCACGCCGAGCAGTGCGCCGCCCACGACCCAGAACGCGCGGACGTTGCCCCACCAGGAGCCGTCCGCGATCACCGACTCCAAAGTGTCGTAGAGGAGCGCGGCGACAACCAGGGTGACGCTCCCCGCCCACCAGCGGCGGCACAGCCGGCCCGCCACGATGGCCGCCACGGCCCAAGCCCAGCCCGAGTCGAGGATCAGGCTCAGGAACTCCACCGCCTGCATGGGGGCGCTCCGGTCGGCGCGGGCCACGCCCGTCACGTCGAACCAGGACGGGATCGCGTTCGCTGTGGCCGCGAGGACGGCCAGGGTCGCGCCGAGCGCGGTCGATCTCAGCCAGGGCACGCGATGACGGTAGCCGTGACGCACGAGACAGGTTCGGTTATGGGTGGGCGGTGCCGGGTAAGCCGTGCGCCGAGAGGGAAGGGGATAGCGACATGACCAGGGAGAACATCAACACGGAGGCGGCCGAGGGGCAGCGCGACCGCCGGTTCCACGGTGGCAGCCCCGCGCACCTCGACGACGACGAGCTGGCTCGCCGCACCGCGGAGGAGCGGGCCGAGGCCGGTGTCACCGACTATGACGCGGGTGATGTGCCGCCCGCCACCGATGACCCGGTGCCGTACGACCCGCAGGCCGACAGCATCGAGCAGGACATCGAGAGCGTGACCGCGCGCCAGGAGGCGGAGGGCGAGAACGTGCCGCTCAGCGCGGACAACCCGTTCCCGCCCACGCGCTACGCCGAATAACGCATCAGGTCGTTGAGCTCGCCGAAGTCGTACGCCTCGGCGAGCTCTTCCGCGTAGGTGCCCTGGCCGAGCGCCTGCACGGTGACGCGCCGGAACATCTCGTACGCCGCCTCGGCCACCCACGAGCCGAGGCTGACCCGGGCCACGCCGAGCTTCGCCAGCTCGCCGACCGTCGGGGCGCCCGGGCCGGTCAGGATGTTGAGCGGTGCGGGGACGCGCTCGGCCAGCGCGGCCACTGTGGACGGGTCGGTCACGCCGGGCACGAAGATGCCGTCCGCGCCCGCCTCGGCGAACGCCGCCGCCCGGGCCACCGTCTCGTCCAGCTCGCCCCGGCCCCGCAGGTAGGCGTCGAGCCGGGCGTTGATGAAGAGCCCGTCCCCGGCTGCGCCACGGGCGGCCGCGATGCGGGCCGCCTGCTCGTCCACCGTACGGCTGCCGTCCTCGATGTTGATCCCCACCGCCCCGGCGGCGAGCACCAGGCAGACCGTGTCGGCGACGTCGGCGGGAGTGGCGCCGAAGCCCGACTCGATGTCGGCCGTCACGGGCACGTCGACCGCCCGCACGACGCGGCGGATCGCGGCGATCGCCTCGTCCCGGTCGAGCGTGTCGCCGTCCGCGGCGCCGAGGCTCCACGCGACGCCCGCGCTGGTGGTGGCGACGGCCGGCGAGCCCGAGGCGGCGGCGATCCGGGCGGTGGCGGCGTCCCAGGCGTTGACCAGGACGAGCGGGGTGCCGGGGGTGTGCAGGGAGCGGAAGAGAGCAGCTTTGTCGTTCACGGGAACGAGTCTTCGGGACGGGCCGCCGGCGGCGTAAGGTTTGAGCCCCAGCTAAAACCACGGAGTCGGAATTGGTCTCCATCGCCCTGTCCGCGTCCGCGGCGACGCGTGTCCGCTTCGCGGTGTCGTGCCTGTGGGAGGTGCTCGCCGGCGTGCGCGTGCTGCGCGATCCCGGTGTGCCGGCGGTGCACCGGCGATGGGCGTCCGAGGTCTCGCTGCCGCCCGGGAGCCTGCTGGCCTCTCTGGTCGCTCCCACCGGCGGCTACACGCCCGATTTCCTGACGCCGCCGCCGGCGGGTTCGTCGCCCGGCCTCGACCGCGAGCTGACCGGTCTGATGGCGACACCCCCGGAGGTGGTACGAGGTGAGCTCGCCCTCATGCCCCGGCCCGGCTCCCCGGCGGTGCGCGCCCTGCACGACGACCCGGTCACCGGTCTCGCCCGGCTCGCCGACGAGATCGCCGCCTACTGGGCCGCCGCCGTCGAGCCCCGCTGGCCCCGCATGCGCGCCCTGCTCGACGCCGAGGTGCACCGGCAGGCCCGGCGCCTCGCCGCCGAGGGCGCCGACGCCGTCCTCAACGACCTGCACCCCAGCGTGACCTGGTCGGCCGGCGTCCTCCGCGTCGACCAGCCGCACTGCCCGGCGCCCGACGTCCCGGCCGGCAGCGGCCTGGTCCTCGTTCCGTCGGTCTTCGTGTGGCCGTCGATCCTCACGGTCTCCGCCGGCGACGTCCCGCAGATCGCCTATCCCGCCCGTGGGGTGGCCACTCTCTGGGAGCAGGCGGCCGACCCCTCGGACGCCCTGAGCGCCGTCCTCGGCCGCGGGCGCGCCCGCGTGCTGACCGAGTTGTCCACGCCGCTGTCCACCACCGAGCTGGCCCGCCGCACCGGCATCACTGCCGGTGGCATCTCCCAGCACCTGAGCACGCTGCGTGCCGCCGGCCTGGTCACGACACACCGCCAGGGCCGCGCGCTCCTCAACTCCCGCACCACGGTGGCCGACTCGCTGGTCGCCGCCGCGTCGTGAGCGGCCGCGCGTTCCTCAGTCCCGCATCACCGTGGCCGACTCGCTGGTCGCCGCCGAGACGGCGCCGGGACCATGACGATCACGGGCGGCGCTAGAGCGGCAACATCACCGGCGTGGGCTCGCCGGCGACGCAGGTCACGGTGATGCGGTACTTCTTGGCCGGCTTACCGGCCTGCATCTCGGTGTCCGACGTGACAAAGACGATCCGCGCCGTGAACGCCGGCCCCGCCTCGACGTCCTTCGCCACGAAGCCGGGTGCCGCCTCCCATATCGTCAGCCGTGCCTTGCCCTGTTCGCAGACGGCATGCACCGTCCCACCCGGCGAGGTGATCTTCTTGCCCTCGGGCGGCGCCGCGGACGCCGACGGGGGCGCCTCGGCCGAATCACTGACCGTGGGCGCCGCACTGCGCGGCGGCACGACCGGTAACAACGGCGCCGCAACGGACGGCAACACTCCACTGGAGACTGTCATGCCGGGTGCCGGCGACTCCGTGACTCCGGGCGCCTGCCCGCCACGGTCCGCTCGCATCGGCGGCGCCCCGAACCCTCTGCTGGCCGCCGGCGCCGGCGACGTGGGCGCGACCGCCGCCTCCGGCCGCCGCTCACCCTCCCCGCCCCCGGTCAGACCCCAGGCCGCCAGCCCACCGACGATCACCGCCACTGCCGCGGCTCCCGCCAGGAGCTTCTTCCTTTCAAGCTGTACGGGTCGCCGCCCACCCTCAACCGCAGTCTCGCGTCCCGGGCTACCGAGCACTTCGACCCGGGTGGCCGCCGCCCCGTCCGCATAGCCGAACGCCACCCGCGCGGAACCGCCCCGGCGCCCACCGGCAGCCGTTGAGGACGCGCCCGTGTGGCCGCCGGCAGCTGTTGAGGACGCGCCCGTGTGGCCGCCGGCAGCCGTTGAGGACGCGCCCGTGCGGCCGCCGCCGGGCGGGGTTGCGCCGGCGCGGTTGTCGCTTTGGGGTGCGGCGGCAGCACGGCCCCCTGACGTGCGGGCGCCGGCACGGTCGCTTCTCCTGAACGCAGCCGGAGCGTGACCGCCGCCTGCCGGGGTGGGCTCGCCATGGACGGCACCCGCTGGGATGGCGCCCGCACCGACGCGGGCATCGGTCCCACCGTCGGCGCCACGCTGCTCCGCTACGTACCCGGATGCGGGCCTCCGCTGATCCCAGTCGCCGCCGCGGCCCGAACCGCCGGCCGGGCCGGCATCCGAGCGTCGGCGGCCGGCCGGGTCGGCGTCCGGGCGCCGGCGGCCGGCCGGGTCGGCATCGGGGCGTTGGTGGCCGGCCGGGTCGGCATCGGGGCGCCGCTGGTCGGCCGGGCCGGCATCCGAGCGTTGGTGGCCGGCCGGGCCGGCATCCGGGCGCCGCTGGTCGGCCGGGCCGGCATCCGAGCGTCGGCGGTCGGCCGGGCCGGCATCGGGGTGCCGCTGGCCGGCCGGGGGCTCGGTGCCGGTCCTGCGCTCGGGAGCCGGGGACGGCCCATCTGCGCCCGGGTCGCGGTCCGGCGCCCGTACAGAATGGGAAATCGCAGCTGCCTCCGCCGCGTCCGCCAGGGTGACCGACACCTCGCTCGCGGTGGGGCGGTCGGCCGGGTCCTTGCGCAGGCAGCGGGTGATCAGGTCGGCGACGGCGGCGGGCACGCCGGGCAGGTCGGGCAGGGGCGCCGGATCGACGTACACGTGCGCTTGCAGCATCTGGGTGGTGCTCTCGACGCTCCACGGCGACTCGTGCGCGAGCAGGCGGTAGAGCAGCACGCCCAGCGCGTACACGTCGGAGGCCGGCTCGACCGCCGCTCCGGAGAGGCGCTCGGGGGCCAGGTAGGCGGGGGTGCCGACGAGCATCTCCTCGGGTTCGAGACCCACCGCGGCGGCGATGCCGAAGTCGACGACCTTGGCACCCATCGGGGTGACCATGATGTTCGCCATCTTGATGTCGCGGTGGACCAGGCCGTCGGCGTGCGCGGCCGCCAGGGCCGCCGCCACCTCGCCGCAGATGCGGAAGACCTTGCGTGGCGGCAGCGGGCCGGCAGAGACCTTCTGCTGCAGCGTCGGGCCGTTGATCAGTTCCATGACCACGTACGGCAGCGGGGTGCCCGACTCGCCGGCGCTCGCCTCGCCGAAGTCGTAGACCTGGGCGATGTTGGGGTGGGAGAGGGCCGCGGCGGCGCGTGCCTCGTCGCGGATGCGGGCGCGTGACTGCGGGTCGCCCGCGAAACGGGCGGCCAGCACCTTGACCGCGACGCGGCGGCCGAGGACTTCGTCGCGGGCGCGCCACACGACCGCCATGCCGCCGCTGCCGAGCCGGCCGAGCAATTTGTAGCGGCCGCCGAGTGTTTCCCGAACCTCCACCGTGGCAGTGTGCCCGTCTCGCCGGGAAATCGCACATCCGGGTGCCACTCGAATGGCCTTCACATTCGCATTCGGCTTATTGTTCTTGGCGGTTCTCCGAATGATGGAGGAATTGATCATGGCTTCTCGCCTGACCGACGCGGCCCTCGGCCGGCTGCTGCGCGTGGCCCCGGCGGCGAACGACTACACCGTGTCCGCCGTCCGCGTCCCGATGCGCGACGGCGTCACCCTCGCCGCGGACCACTTCGCCCCGCGTACGCGCAAGCCGCGCGGCACGGTGCTCGTGCGCACCCCGTACGGCCGGGGCTTGCCCACCTCGCTCCTGGAGGGCCGCCTCTACGCGGCCCGCGGCTACCACGTGATCATCCAGAGCGTGCGGGGCACGTTCGGCTCGGGCGGCACGTTCCGGCCCATGGCGCAGGAGGCCGAGGACGGCCAGGACACGGTCGCCTGGCTGCGCGGACAGTCCTGGTTCGACGGGCGGCTGGCCACCTTCGGCGCGTCGTACCTCGCCTGGGCGCAGTGGGCGCTGATGCAGGATCCGCCGCCGGAGTTGCGCGCCGCCGTCGTCCTGGTCGGGCCGCACGACTTCCGCGAGGCCGTCTTCGGCACGGGCGCGTTCACGGTCGGCGACTTCCTCGGCTGGAGCGACATGATCGCCCATCAGGAGGACGGCGGCCTCGTCGCGCGCGTCCGCAACGGCGCCTCCGCGCCCCGCCGCCTGCGCCCCGCGCTGGCCGGCCTGCCCATTCCGGACGCCGCCGATCCGGTCCTGCGCGGCCGCGCGCCGTGGTATCGCGAATGGCTTTCACACCCCGACGGCGACGATCCGTGGTGGCAGCCCTATCGCGCCGGGGAGTCGCTTTCCCGGGCCGATGTCCCGGTTCTTCTGATCGGCGGCTGGCAAGATCTTTTTTTGACACAAACCCTTTTCCAGTACGAGGCATTGCGCTCCCGCGGCGTCGACGTGGCACTCACCGTCGGGCCGTGGACCCACCTGCAACTGGGCCTCCAGGGCGCCGCCGTGGTGGCCCGCGAGGGCCTCGCCTGGCTCGATCAGCACATGGCCGGCGGGCGCCCGGCCCGCAGGGCTGCGGTGCGCGTCTACCGCACGGGCGAGGGCCGCTGGCACGAGATGGCCGCGTGGCCGCCGCCCGCGACGCCCGCCGTGTTCCAGCTGCACGCCTCGCGGACGTTGACGCTCGCCGCGTCCCCGGTGGCGACGCCACCCCCGGCCTCGGCCGCGCCCCCGGTGCCCGACGCCGTCCGGATCGGCCCGGAGGAGGGCACGGTGAGCTTCCGCTACGACCCGCGGCGGCCCACCCCGACCGTCGGCGGCCGCACGCTCACCGGCTCGATGGGCGTCAAGGACAACCGCAGGCTGGAGGCCCGGCCCGACGTCGTCACCTTCACCACCGATCCGCTGCCGACCGCCGTCGACGTGATCGGCTCGCCGACCGTGGAGCTCGCGATCGCCGTCGACCCGCCGCACGCCGACGTCTTCGTCCGCCTCTGCGACGTCGACGAGCGCGGCCGCTCCCGCAATTTCTCCGACCACCTGCACCGCCTCGACCCGGCCGTGCCCGCGGGCGAGGTGCAGCACCTGACGCTCACACTCGACGCCTGCTTCCACCGGCTGCGCGCGGGCCACCGCCTGCGGCTCCAGGTGTCGGGCGGCTCGTTCCCGCGCTACGCCCGCAACCTGGGCACGCCGGGAGCGCCGGCCGAGGCCCGCACCCATTGCCCCTGCCTGCACACGATCCACTGCGCCGGCTCCCGGCTCCTGCTGCCGGTGGCCGCCGCCGCTCCTACGGTTTCGGGTGCTTCATCCACCACTCGGTGAACTGGCGTGCCTGCCCCAGCTGGTCGAGGCGGAGCAGCCACAGGTTGCTGTAGACGTCGTTCGGATAGGTGGTCGTCGCCTCGATGACGGCCAGCTCCTCGGTGATCAGGACCGGATGCCAGTCGAACGTGGTCGAGCCCGGCTCGTCCTTGATCTCGAGCCACTTCTCGACGATCGTGTCGCGGCCGATCCACGGCTTGGCGTAGGGCTCGGTGAAGTAGGCCGCGTCCTCCGCGAAGAGGTCGCCGATGTGGCGTGGATCGTTGGACTCCCACGCCTTGCGGTAGTTGCCCATCCACGCCGTCACCGCGTCGAGACTGGTCATCGCGCCTCCCCTTGCCTTTCGGACTTACGGACGGAAGTTGTACGCCAGCTTGCCGAACTCCGGGATGGTGCCGTTCCACAGCAGATCGGAGACCTGGCTCAGCACGATCAGGGTCAGGCCCTCGCGGGGATCGTTGAACCAGGTCGTGCCGCAGCCGCCGGACCACCCGTACCGCCCGGGCCCGGAGACCTCGTCCGCCGCGACCGTGACCGCCAGACCGTAACCCCAGCCACTGCCCTCCAGGAAGAAGGAGCCCGACTCGATCTGGGCCGGCGAGAGGTGGTTGGTGGTCATCGCCTCGACGGACTGCTCCGACAGCAGCCTCGTGCCGCCGTGGACGCCCTTGGCGAGCAGCAGCCGCGCGAAGGCCAGATAGTCGTCGGCGGTGGAGATCAACCCGCCGGAGCCGGACGGGAAGACCGGCTGCCGGCCCCAGTCGCCGGCCGCCCCGATCTCCTGCGTGTCGCCGTTCTCGTACTGGGTGGGCAGCTCAGCGGCCCGCGGCGAGGAGAACCCCGTCGACGTCATGCCCAGCGGCTCGAAGACGCGCTCGCGCAGCAGGTCGCCCAGCGGCTTGCCGGCGGCCCGGGCGAGCAGCACGCCGAGGATGAGCGTGCCCGCGTTGTAGTGCCATCGGCTGCCCGGCTGGGTGATCAGCGGCAGCGACCCGAACCGCTTGATCCACTCGTCCGGGCCGTGCGGCGTGCGCGGCCACATGCCGAGCATCTGGAGGTCGAGCTCCTGCCACGCCCGCACGATCGGCCAGGGCGGGTCGACCCGGTCGCCGTCGATGACCGCGCCGAAGCCCAGCGTGAACGTGAGCAGGTCGGCGACGGTGACGGGCCGCTCGGCGCCGACCGTCTCGCCGAGCGGGCCGTCCGGCCGGGCGAGCACCCGCTGGCCGGCGAGCTCGGGCAGCAGCCTCGCCACCGGCTCCTCGAGGTCGAGCAGGTCGTCCTCGGCGAGCATCAGCGTGGCCACGGCCATTACCGGCTTGGTCATCGAGGCGATGCGGAACGGGGTGTCGCGCCTCATCGGCACGTCGCCTCCGAACGCGGTGACGCCGACGGCCTCGACGCTCACCTGATCGTCGCGGGCGACCACCGCCACGAGACCCGGGAAGTCGCCGCGCTCCACCCGCGCGGTCATGGCTTGCTGCAGCTGAGATGGCATGCGGCCCATTTTTCCTTTTCTGTCGTACGCCGTCGCTATGGTCCTCGTCATGGAACAGAACTGGCGGCATCTCCCGGCCCCCGCCCGCCCCATCGCGGCCGCCGCCTCGGAGGCGATCGCCGCGGCCCAGGCCCACGACGCCGACGCGCTCGACGCCGCGGTCGCCGGCCTCGCCGCCCTCGACCCGGCACAGACCGGCCTCATCCTCGGCACGGCGACCCGCCTGCTGCTGGAGCAGTCCCACCCCGACGGCCTCGACGGCGACGCGGTGCGCGACGTGCTCGAGCGCGCGGTCCGCTCGGCAGCCACGTGGCAGCCCGAGGTCGACCCGCACGTGGTGCTGCTCCTGCTGGCTGGCGCTCTCGGCGTCCTGGAGGACGACGGCACCCCGCCACCCAAGCCGGACGTGCTGGCCCGCCACGCCGCCCTGCTGCTCGCCGAGCTGCTGCCCGGCCGCGACACCCGCGCCGTGCTCACCGCCGCCCTGGCCGAGATCGAGCGAGCCCAGCTCAACGATTGAGCGTCGCCCACTCACAGATCGCGGCGAGCGGCTTCTCCAGCATCCGCCCGAGCTCGGTCAGCTCATATTCGACGTGCTGCGGCGCCGACTCCTTGAGGACGCGCCGCTCCACCAGCCCGTCCGCCTCCATGCCCCGCAGCGTCTCGGTCAACATCTTCTGCGTGATCCCCGGCACCCGCCGCCGCAGCTCCGCCGTCCGCCGCGGCCCGTCCAGCAGCGTGTAGACGAGCAGCACCCGCCATTTGGCGCCCAGCCGTTCCAGCGCCTGCCGGGTCGCGCAGCTCTCCTCGAGCACGTCCGGCACCACAGCCTGATAGGCACCCGAAAGTGCCCTCTGTCCATCGGTCACGCTCGAAGCCTAGTGTCACCGCGTGATCGAAGAAGTGACCTTCAGTAGCGAGGGCCTGGCCCTCTCCGGCCTCCTGCACCGAGCCGACGGCGACCGGGCCATCGTCCTCACCGGACCCTTCACCGGCGTCAAGGAGCAGGTCACCGGCTTGTACGCCAAGCGCCTCGCCGAGGCCGGCTTCACCACGCTCGCCTTCGACCACCGTGGCTTCGGCTCCAGCGAGGGCCGCCCCCAGCACGAGGACAGCCAGGGCAAACTGGCCGACCTCCGCGCCGCCGTGGGCCTGCTCGCGGGCTCACACCGGGTCGCCCTGGTCGGCATCTGCCTGGGCGGCGGCTACGCGATGCGCGCCGCCGCCACCGATCCCCGTGTCACCGCGGTGGCCGGCATCGCCGGTGCCTACAACAGCCCCGCGTGGTTCGCCGCGCGCATGGGCCTCGACGCCTACCGGGCCGCCCTCGCCGGCATGCTGGCCCACTACGACGAGTTCCTGCCCGCCGTGGCCCCCTCCGGCGACGCCGCGATGCCCGGCGACGAGCCGTGGTCGTACTACTCGCAGCACCCACTCAACTGGACAAATCGGGTGACTCGTGGCTCGTTGCACAGCCTGATGACCCTGGACGTGCTGAGCGTCCGCCCCCTGCTCCCACCCAGCCTGATCATCCACGGCCGCGAGGACGCCTATTGCTCCCCGGAGCTGGCAACGGCGATGGCCGCCGACAAGACCGTATGGCTCGACACGGAGCGGCACGTCGACCTGTACGAGGCCGAGCCTTATGTCACGCAGGCGGTGGACGAGACGGCGACATTCCTCCGGGCGCACGGCTAGCCGAGTGCCTGCGCTCTCGCAAGCGGCGCCGCCTGCGCGTCGCCGATTGCACCCTGGTCACTCCAACCCGTACATTCTCCTGCCGGCCCGACCATTATCGACTTGGCCGGCCTGGCTGTGCGAGCCACAGTGAATTCACGCGCGAATAGTTATGGGCCGTGAAGTTGGATTCGCCAATCGGACGCTGCCGCCGTTGGGCAGCCGCAGCAAGCGGATTTGACGAGCGTGACCCGCCGTCGAGCGCCGTGTGCGGTGGCGCACGGTATCGATCCGTCCTCGCGACGGCCACCGGCGCCCTGGATGGCCTCTGCGGCCCTGAGCGGCCAGCGACAAAGCGGCAGGCAGGCCTGCGGCCTGCCCGCACGTAGGCGCACACCGCCGCACCCATCACCGACTCGGAGCGGGCACGAGCCAGTGTCAGGGAAGCCTTGACACTGAAGGCCCGGTCGGGGGAGATGCCACGCGCCGGACCTGGCTATCATCGATCACCGAGCCGGTCGGCTGAACCCAGTGTTGAGCCACTGGGCCGTGGTGCTGATTTTCCTTGGTTTGGCTTGTGTCTCAACCTTTGTCTCAATGTCCACGTCGGCAATGAGTCCAGAGAGCAAGGTGAGCCGGATGGTAGCGACGCTTTGCGCTGTTGCCATGTCTGTCGAAGCAGGTCTTATGACCAACCTGGCAGCGTCAGCACTGGGTTGAGTCGACCGTCCCATATTGGCCCTTTGTTACGTTCGTTGCGGCATACGGTCAAGATCGAAGCTTTGTAAGACGATTCGATGTGCCGAGCCTGCGAGGATGCAGGTGCGGCAGGGAAGTGCAGCAGCCGTGCGGCCTTCTCGGGCCGAGTCAAACCGCCACCCGCCATGTGACCTCGTGAAACATTTGGTCCAACCGATCCGCCCAGAGCTCGCATCGAGGGGTCGGGTGCGGCGCCGGGCCATCCTGGGTCATTGGGGCCGCCATGGGGCCTATTGAGCGTCGCCCCATGACGCCCACTATCGGCCAGTGACGTATGGCTATCTACGACGCCGGTCAACGGGGGCGTCGGTAGCTCTGGCCATGAGGGTGACGGGCGCGTCGGCCTGTACGCCAGATACAGGCGCTGACGTCGGCGAGCGCTCAGCGTCTATGGCAGATCAGCAGTTGCGTCACGAGTCGACACGCGGACGGAGCTCAGTCGCATGGGCAACGCCTCGCTTCCCTGCCAATGAGCGAGTCGGCCCTGCGGTGTCGTCAGCATTGCTACAGCACCGGTACAGCCTCGGTAGGAATCACCGTGGAGGGTCGTTGAGAGTCGAGCACAGCCGGGCAAGGTTATAGGGGCCACCGTTGTGCTGAGGGAGACTCGCTGAGATCCAGTCTGGCACGCGAAGCGAGCGCGACCATCGTTGTGGCCAGCACAAACACTGATTGGGGGATCCGGGGGGCTTGCCCCCACGGCGTGGGGTCTGGGGCTCGGGCCCCAGGAAGACTCAAGTGCCCCCGGCAGGATTCGAACCTGCGCTTTCGCCTCCGGAGGGCGACGCTCTATCCCCTGAGCTACGGGGGCTCAGTGGTTCAGAAGCCTAGCAGGCTCCCGAACGGCGCCGCCAACGGGATAGGGGTTGGCGGCGCCGGGGTGGGTCAGGTGCCCTGGATGCTCTTCAGGAGCTGGTCTATCAGGTTGATCTCGCTCTGCTGGCCGGTGACCATGGTTTGGGCCAGCCAGGTGACGTCCTTGTGGTCGGAGAGCTTCAGGATCTCCTGGGCCATGTGGATGCCGCCCAGGTGGTGCTGGCGCATCAGGGTCAGGTATTGGACGTTCAGGTCCTTGCCTGTGGCCGCGCGCAGCTTGGTCAGCTGGTCGGGGGTGGCCATGCCGGGCATGAGGCCGTTGACCACGGAGCCGGCCGAGTCGGGCATCCAGGCCATGGGCTCCTGGGAGCTGGTGGGGCTCAGGCCCCAGTCGCGCAGCCAGGCCTGCATGTAGCCGATCTGGCCGTGCTGGGTCAGGGCTATGTCACCGGCGAGGGTGACGATGCGGCTGTCGGTGGAGTCGGCGTGGGCGATCATCGACATCTCGACGGCCTGGGCGTGGTGGGTCGACATGTCGCGGAGGAAGCCCGCCTCGGCCGAGTCGTCGCCCGGGGTGGTGAAGCGGGGGATCAGCAGGCCGCCGCCCACGCCGAGGGCCAGGCCGAGCACGAGGGCCGCCACCAGCCACCAGGCGCCGACCCGGCGGTCGCCGCCCGGAGAGGCTGGGGCGGCGACCGTGGAGGACGGGTCGGTGGAGACCGACATCAGCTGCCGGCGCCGGGGGCGGACGCGGTGACCGGGCCGGTGGTGGTGTTGCCGCTGGAGCAGGCCGCGCCGGGCTCCATGGACGCGTTGAGGCGCGCGTTCTTGATGAACTCGTCGATGCGGCTGTCGCTCGCGTCGTCGGTCTTGAGCTGGTAGCCCCACACCTGCACGGACACGTTCTTGTCGAGGCCCGCGTAGGGCGACATGAACATGTAGTCCTGGCCCTCGACCTTCTTCTTCAGCTCGTCGATCTGGCCGGCGGCCAGGCCGGGCTTGTACGTGACCCAGACGGCGCCGTGCTCGAGGCTGTGCACCGCGTGCTCGTTGGCGATGGGCTCGGTGTAGACGTCGCCCATGCAGTTCTGCCAGACGCCGTTGTGCGCGCCGCCGACCGGTGGGCTCGTCACGTACTGGAGCGTGCCGTCCTTGTGGTCGCGCGCGTCGATCGCCGCGTTCTTCTGCGCGCGGTAGTCGACGACGCCGTCGATGGCGTTGAGCCTGTCCTCCCAGCTGCCGCCGCCCTTGACCGCGGCGAAGACGCCGTAGCCGATGATGCCGACGGCGATCAGCACGACGACGCCGGCCACCGCGATCGGGCCCCAGTTGCGGCCACCGGCGACCTTGACCGGGGTGACCGGCTTGCGGCCCTTGCCCTTGCCGCCCTTGCCGGGTGCCGCCTTCTTGGCGCCGGGACGAGAAGCGCCGGAGCGTGATGAAGAACCACCCGCGGGCGGCTTGCCCTGACCGGAGGTCTTGCCGACCTTGACGGTGGACGGGACCCTCTCGGGACCCGGCGTGCTCATGCTCATCGTTCCTCGTCGATTCGTCAGGAGAGGGAAAGCGGTGCGTGGGTGGCCACCGAGCGTCGAAGTCTACCCCCGATAGCATGGTTGAGTGACTCCCGCCAACCTTGCTGCCACCGTTCTCTCAGCTGCTCGTGCCGTGTTCGAGACCCGCGGCCTCGACGTCTCCGCGCTGCCGGAGTCGACCGCGGTGGAGCGACCCCGCAACCCCGAGCACGGCGACTACGCCTCGACGCTGGCCCTGCAACTGGGCAAGAAGGCCGGTGTGGCGCCGCGCGAGCTCGCCGCCGCGCTCGCCGAGGAGCTGAGCAGCCAGCCGGGCATCAAGTCGGTGGAGATCGCCGGTCCGGGCTTCCTCAACATCCGGCTCGACGCCGCCGCCGCGGGCGTGTTGGCCCGCGACATCGTGCTGGCCGGTGCGGAGTACGGGCATTCGGGCACGCTCACCGGTGAGAAGATCAACCTCGAGTTCGTCTCGGCCAACCCGACGGGCCCGGTGCACATCGGCGGCGTCCGGTGGGCCGCTGTGGGCGACGCGCTCTCCCGGCTGCTGCGCGCGGCCGGCGCCGAGGTCGGCACGGAGTACTACTTCAACGACGCCGGCTCCCAGATCGACCGTTTCGCCAAGTCGCTGTACGCGAGCGCGAAGGGCGAGCCGGCCCCCGAGGACGGCTACGGCGGCGCGTACATCGCCGAGATCGCCACCGCCGTGGTGGCCGAGGCCCCCGACGTGCTCCAGCTGGACGAGGCCGAGGCGCTCGAGACGTTCCGGCGTGTCGGCGTCGACCTGATGTTCGCCGAGATCAAGCAGTCGCTCACCGAGTTCGGCGTGCACTTCGACACGTACTTCAACGAGAAGGACCTGCACAACCGGGGCGAGCTCCAGGAGGCCCTCGACCGGCTGCGCGAGCAGGGGCACATCTTCGAGGCCGACGGCGCCACCTGGCTGCGCACCACCGAGTTCGGCGACGACAAGGACCGGGTGCTGCGCAAGTCCGACGGCGACTGGACCTACTTCGCCGCCGACTGCGCCTACTACCTCGACAAGCGCAAGCGCGGCTTCGACCGCGTCGTGATCATGCTGGGCGCCGACCACCACGGCTACATCGGCCGGATGAAGGCGATGGCGGCCTGCTTCGGCGACGATCCGGACACCAATCTCGAGATCCTCATCGGCCAGCTGGTCAACCTGGTGCGTGACGGCGAGCCGGTGCGGATGAGCAAGCGCGCCGGCACGGTCGTGACCCTGGAGGACTTCGTCGACGCGCTCGGGGTGGACGCCACGCGGTACGCGCTGGCCCGCTACTCGTCCGACTCGCCGATCAACCTCGACATCGCGGTGTGGACCCGGGCGAGCAACGACAACCCGGTCTACTACGTGCAATATTGCGGCGCCCGCACGTCGAACGTGGCGAAGCAGGCGGCCGAGGCCGGGGTGACCCGGGGCGAGGTGGCCGACTTCCACCCCGAGCTGCTCAGCCACGAGAAGGAGAACGAGCTCCTCAAGGCGCTGGGCGAATATCCGGACGTGGTCGCGCGGGCGGCCCAGCTCCGCGAGCCGCACCACGTCGCGCGCTACCTGGAGGAGCTGGCCGGGGCGTACCACCGCTTCTACGACAAGTGCCGCGTGAAGCCGCAGGGGGACGAGCCGATCACCGAGACCCACCGCGCGCGGCTGTGGCTCAATGACGCCACCCGTCAGGTGATTGTCAACGGGTTGGGCCTGCTCGGCGTCTCGGCGCCCGAAAGGATGTAGGGATGCGAGCGCATGAGGCCGGGGCGCTGCACGGCGACCTCGGGCACCGGGGGCCGGCGTGGCTGCGTACGCCCGACAACGTCAACGCCCTGGTGCCGGAGCTGTGGCCGCGCACGGTCAGCCGCACGGCGGACGGGCATCTGGAGGTGGGCGGCGTGAGCGTCGCCGACCTGGCGGCCGAGCACGGCACGCCCGCCTACCTGCTCGACGAGGACGACCTGCGGGCGCGCTGCCGTGACTTCGCGGACGCCTTCGCCGGCGCGGACGTCTTCTACGCGGGCAAGTCGTTCCTCTGCAAGGCGGTCGTGCGGATCATCGACGAGGAGGGCCTCTTCCTCGACGTCTGCTCGGGCGGCGAGCTCGCGGTGGCGCTGGCGGCCGGTTTCCCGCCGGAGCGGATGGGCTTCCACGGCAACAACAAGTCGATCTCGGAGCTGCGAAGGGCGCTCGACGCGGGCGTCGGCCGCATCATCGTCGACTCGTTTCAAGAAATAGAGCGCTTGTCCGAATTGTCGAAAACGATGGGTAAGCGGCCGAACGTCCTGATTCGCGTCACGGTGGGTGTCGAGGCTCACACCCACGAGTTCATCGCGACGGCGCACGAGGACCAGAAGTTCGGCTTCTCGCTGGCCGGCGGCGCGGCCTTCCAGGCGGCCATCAAGATCCTCGACGAAGGCGTCCTGGAGCTGAAGGGCCTGCACTCGCACATCGGGTCGCAGATCTTCGACACCAGCGGCTTCGAGGTGGCGGCCCGCCGGGTGATCGAGCTCCAGGCGCAGATCCGCGACGCGCGCGGCGTCGAGCTGCCGGACCTCGACCTCGGCGGCGGCTTCGGCATCGCGTACACCACCCAGGACACGCCCTCGACCCCGGGCGACCTGGCCAAACGCATCAACAAGATCGTCGAGGGCGAGTGCGAGCTGGCCTCGCTGCGCAAGCCCCGGCTCTCCATCGAGCCGGGCCGGGCCATCGTGGGGCCGGCCGTCTTCACGCTGTACGAGGTGGGCACGGTCAAGGACGTCGACGGCATCCGCACCTATGTGAGCGTCGACGGCGGCATGAGCGACAACATCCGCACGGCCCTCTACGACGCCTCCTACTCGGCCACGATCGCCGGCCGGGAGAGCACCGCCGAGCCGTTGCTGGCCCGCGTGGTGGGAAAGCATTGTGAATCCGGGGACATCGTCGTGAAGGATGAATTCCTGCCCGCGGACGTGCAGCCCGGAGATCTTCTCGCGGTGCCCGGCACCGGGGCGTACTGCCGGAGCATGGCCAGCAACTACAACCACGTCCCTCGGCCGCCGGTGGTCGCGGTGCGCGACGGCGCCTCGCGCGTGATCGTGCGCCGGGAGACCGAGGACGACCTGCTCGCATTGGATGTCGGATGAGTGAGAAAGCGGTTCGCCTGGCCCTGCTGGGCTGCGGCACCGTCGGTTCGGAAGTGGTCCGCCTGCTGCACGACCAGGCCGAGGACCTGACGGCCCGGATCGGCGCGCCCCTCCAGATCGTCGGGATCGCGGTGCGCCGGCTCGGCCGCGAGCGCGGTGAGCTCCCGGTCGACCCGGCGCTGTTCACCACCGACGCGCTCGGCCTGGTCAAGCGCGACGACGTCGACGTGGTGATCGAGGTGGTCGGCGGCATCGAGCCGGCCCGCACGTGGCTGGTCGAGGCGCTGCGCGCCGGCAAGAGCGTCGTCACGGCCAACAAGGCCTTGCTCGCCGAGGACGGCGGGGCCCTGCACGACGCGGCGGCCGAGGGCGGCGCCGACCTCTACTACGAGGCCTCGGTGGCCGGCGCGATCCCGCTGCTGCGCCCGCTGCGCGAGTCGCTGCACGGCGACCGTGTCACCCGGGTGACCGGCATCGTGAACGGCACCACCAACTTCATCCTGTCGTCCATGGACTCCTCCGGCGCCGGCTTCAGCGAGGCGCTCGACGAGGCCACCGAGCTGGGCTATGCCGAGGCCGACCCGACCGCCGACGTCGAGGGCTTCGACGCCGCGGCCAAGGCGGCCATCCTCGCGTCGCTCGCCTTCCACACCCGGGTGACCGCCGAGGACGTCTTCCGCGAGGGCATGACCGGCGTGACCGCCGGCGACATGGCCAGCGCCAAGGAGATGGGCTGCACCATCAAGCTGCTCTGCATCGCCGAGCGCGGCCCCGACGAGGCCGGCCACGAGTCGGTCAGCGTCCGCGTGCACCCGGCGATGATCCCGCGCAGCCACCCCCTGGCGAGCGTCGGCGACGCGTTCAACGCGGTCTTCGTCGAGGCCGACGCGGCGGGGCAGCTGATGTTCTACGGCCGGGGCGCGGGCGGGCGGCCGACCGCGAGCGCGGTGCTCGGCGACATCGTCGCGGCGGCCCGCAACCGCCTGGCCGGCACCCGGGCGCCGAGCGAGAGCAACTACGCCCACCTGCCGATCCGCCCGATCGGTGCGGCGGTGACGCGCTATCACATCAACCTCGACGTGGCCGACAAGCCGGGCGTCCTGGCGGCGGTGGCGGGTGTCTTCGCCAAGCACGAGGTCTCCATCGCGACCGTGCGGCAGTCGGGCCGCGAGGAGGACGCGAAGCTGGTCATCGTCACGCACGGCGCGCCGGACGCCAATCTGGCGGCCACGGTCGAGGCGCTGTCGCGGCTCGAGATCGTCCGGTCCATCGCCAGCGTGCTGCGCGTCGAGGGCGGGGCCTAGCCATGCTCGACCACGTGGGGTTCCAGTGTGCCGACCTGGCCGCGAGCGCGGCCTTCTACGACGCGGCGCTGGCGCCGCTGGGCGCGCGGCGGCTGATGGACTTCAGCGTGGCGATGGGCTACGGCACCGACCACGCCGAGTTCTGGATCGGCGAGTTCAACGAGGGCGAGGGCTTCCGCGAGTCGCACATCGCCTTCGCCGCGGCGAGCCGGGCCGAGGTCGACGCGTTCTTCGCGGCGGCGGTCGCGGCCGGCGCCGAGGTGCTGCACGAGCCGGCGGTCCATCCGGAGTACCACGAGCACTACTACGGTGCTTTTGTCCGCGATCCGGACGGCAACAACGTCGAGGCGGTGTGCCACAGTCCCGAATAGTGGACGCGATGTCCCAAGATTCGGCGTTCTGAGGCACGCTGTTGCAGGTCAGCGACAGAGGGAGACGACCATGTACCGGGGACTGATCGAGGCGTACCGGGACCGGCTGCCGGTCACCGGCGCCACCCCCGTGGTCACGCTGCACGAGGGCAACACACCGCTCGTGCCCGCACCCGTGCTGTCCCAGCGCACGGGCGCCGACGTCTACCTCAAGGTGGAGGGCGCCAACCCGACCGGCTCGTTCAAGGACCGCGGCATGACCATGGCCGTGTCCAAGGCGGTCGAGGACGGCGCCAAGGCCATCATCTGCGCCTCCACCGGCAACACCAGCGCCTCCGCCGCGGCGTACGCGGCCCGCGCCGGCCTCACCTGCGCGGTGCTCGTGCCGCAGGGCAAGATCGCGCTGGGCAAGCTGGCGCAGGCGCTCGTGCACGGCGCCAAGCTGCTCCAGGTCAACGGCAACTTCGACGACTGCCTGGCGCTCGCCTCCAAGCTGTCGCAGGACTTCCCGGTCGCCCTGGTCAACTCGGTCAACATCTTCCGGCTGCACGGGCAGAAGACGGCCTCGTTCGAGATCGTCGAGGCGCTCGGCGACGCCCCCGACATTCACTGCCTCCCGGTCGGCAACGCGGGCAACATCTCGGCCTACTGGATGGGCTACCGCGAGGACAAGGACGCGGGCAACAGCAGCAAGCTGCCCAAGATGTACGGGTTCCAGGCGTCCGGCGCGGCGCCCATCGTCACCGGCAAGGTGGTCGAGGAGCCGTCGACGATCGCCACCGCGATCCGCATCGGCAACCCGGCGAGCTGGACCAAGGCGCTCGACGCCCGCGACTCCTCCGGCGGCCTGATCGAGTCGGTCACCGACCGCGAGATCCTGACCGCCTACCGGCTGCTCGCCCGCGAGGTCGGCGTCTTCGTCGAGCTGGCCAGCGCGGCCAGCGTGGCGGGCCTGCTCCAGCAGGCGCAGGCGGGCAAGGTGCCCGCGGGTGCCACCGTGGTCTGCACGGTCACCGGCCACGGCCTCAAGGACCCCGAGTGGGCCATCTCCACGGCCCCGTCGCCTACCACGATCCAGAACGACGTACTGGTCGCCGCCCGCGAGCTAGGCCTCGCCTGAGCGGCCCCACTCCTCGTCGGCGACCTTGACGAGCAGCAGCACGGCCTGAGCCACCCGATCGAGCTCCTCCGCTGAGAGGCGGCTGAGGAGCGTGCGCATCTTCGCCTCCCCGGCGTTGAAGATGCTCCCGATGAGCTCGCTGCCCGACCGTGACAGGCCGATCCGGCGCACCCGCCGGTCGTGCAGGTCCTCCGTGCGCGTCACGAGGTCCTGCACCACGAGCCGGTCGATCATGCCGCTGAGCGCGGCGGCGCCGACCCCGAGCAGGCCGGCGAGCTCGCCGAACGGCACATTGCCGTGCCGGGAGAGCAGCATGAGTATCTTGAGCTGCGACAACGTCAGGTGGGACGAGAACAGCGGATCGGCCTGGTCCTCCGCGATCAGGTCCTGGAGTCGGCGCTGCGCGCCCATAATGTCCGCGATGAGCTGTTCCTTCTCGGCCACCGCCGACCCTTTCCCTGTGACGCCATGATGGCCGCTTTGCGTCCATCTGGTGACGGACGCTACCAGTGCACCCCGGGGAAAAACCATTTGTTCGCGTCAGGCAAACTATTCATGCTGGACGAACTATTACCGGGGGAGAGCACATGTCATTCCTGACCCGGCTCAGCCTCGCCAACAGAGGCCTGGTCGCTCTAGTCGCCATCGTCATCACCGGCTTCGGGATCTTCGCCATCCCGTCGCTCAAGCAGCAGCTGTTCCCGTCGATCGAGTTCCCCGCGGCCTTCGTGACCGCGACGCTCCCGGGCGCCGGCCCGGAGATCATCCAGGACCAGATCACGGAGCCCCTCGAGGACGCCGCCAAGGGCCTCGACGGCATCGACAGCGTCACCTCGACCACCCGTGAGGGCGTCGCGACGGTCACCGTCGCGTTCGTCTACGGCACCGACATCGACTCGGCGGTCAACCAGCTCACCACGGCCGTCAACCGGGTGCAGCCGCAGCTGCCCGACGACGTCGAGCCGACCATCTTCGCGGGCAGCACCGACGACATCCCGGCGATCGTGCTCGCCGCGTCGGGCGGCGGCGACGAGAGCGCGCTGCTCGACAAGCTCAACGAGACGGTCGTGCCGGAGCTGAACGCCATCGAGGGCGTCCGCGACACCACGATCACCGGTGCTCGCGCGGAGCAGGTCGTCATCGCCCCCGACCTGGCCAAGCTGACCGCCGCCGGCGTCAACCCGCAGGCGATCACCACGGTCCTCCAGCAGAACGGCATCTCGGTGCCGGCCGGCGCGGTCAACGAGGGCGACAAGTCGCTGACCGTGCAGGTGGGCACCCCGATCACCTCGATCGACCAGCTCAGGGGCGTCTACCTCACCGGCAGCCGGGGCCCCGTCCAGCTCGGCTCGGTCGCCACGGTCGAGAGCAAGCTGCCGGCCGCGACGTCCTACACCCGCACCGACGGCGCCGCCAGCCTCGGCATCGCGGTCACGGCCCGGCCCGACGGCAACCCGGTCGACATCTCCCACGAGGTGCGCGACAAGCTGGCCGACCTCGAGAAGGACTCCGGCGCGAAGCTGACCGTCGTCACCGACCAGGCGCCGTTCGTCGAGCGCTCGATCGAGAGCCTCACCACCGAGGGCCTGCTCGGCCTCGTGATGGCCGTGATCGTCATCCTGATCTTCCTGCTGTCGGTGCGCTCGACCCTGGTCACGGCGGTGTCGATCCCGCTGTCCGTGCTGATCGCGCTGATCGCGCTCTGGGTCGGCGACTACACGCTCAACCTGCTCACCCTCGGCGCGCTGACGATCGCCGTCGGCCGCGTGGTCGACGACTCGATCGTCGTGCTGGAGAACATCAAGAGACATCTGGAGTACGGCGAGGAGAAGGTCCACGCGATCATCTCGGCCGTGCGCGAGGTCTCCGGCGCGGTGACCGCCTCCACGCTGACCACCGTCGCCGTGTTCGCGCCGATCGCGCTGGTCGGCGGCTTCGTGGGCCAGATCTTCTCGTCCTTCGCGATCACCGTGACCGTGGCGCTGATCGCCTCGCTCTTCGTGGCGCTGACCGTGGTGCCGGTGCTGGCGTACTGGTTCCTCAAGCCGCCGCCGGAGGGCACCGACACCGAGGCCGTCCGCCGGGCCGCCGAGGAGAAGGAGCGGCGCAACCCGCTGCAACGCGGCTACCTGCCGGTGATCCGCTTCGCCACCAAGCGCCGCTGGACCACGCTGACCATCGGCCTGGTCGTGCTGCTCGGCACGGGCGTGCTCGCCGGCCAGCTCAAGACGAACTTCCTCGACCAGTCCGGCCAGGACTCGCTCAGCATCAGCCAGGAGCTGCCGGTCGGCACCAACCTGGCGACGACCGACGCCGCGGCCAAGAAGATCGAGGACGTGCTGGCCAAGACCGACGGCATCAAGGCCTACCAGGTCTCGGTCGGCGGCGGCGACTTCAACCCGTTCCTCGGCGGGGGCGGCGCCAGCACGGCGACCTTCAACGTGGGCCTCGACGAGGACGCCGACGCGGTGAAGATCACCGACGAGTTGCGCGACGAGATCGGCAAGCTGAGCGACGTCGGCGAGGTGACGGTCGGCGCCGACGACTCGGGTCTCGGCGGCGGCAGCGAGCTCGCGGTCCAGGTCAAGTCCTCCGACGCCGAAGCGCTCGCCACCGCCACCGAGCAGGTGCAGAAGGCGATGTCCGAGACGCCGGGCGTGATCGACGCGACCAGCACGCTCGCGGCCAGCGTCCCGCGCCTCGACGTGGCCGTGAAGCGCGACGTCGCGGCCCAGTACGGGCTGACCGAGGCGTCGATCGCCCAGACCGTCTCCGGTGCGTTCCGCTCGGCGCCCGCCGGCCAGATGTCGGTCGACGGCGCCACCGAGGACGTCGTGATCTCGTTCGGCACCCCGCCGGCCGACCCCGCGGCGCTGGCGAAGCTGCCGATCACCACCGCCCGCGGCGTGGTGCCGCTGAGCCAGGTCGCCGACATCAAGCAGGTCAGCGGTCCCGAGGAGGTCACCCGGGTCGACGGCGAGCGCACGGTCTCGGTGACCGGCACGGCCACCGGCTCCGACCTCGGCGCGGCCACCCGTGACCTGCAGAAGAAGCTCGACGCGCTCACCCTGCCGGCCGGCGCCACGGCCACCGTCGGCGGCGTCAGCGCCGACCAGGCCGAGGCGTTCCAGCAGCTCGGGCTCGCCGTGCTGGCCGCCATCGCGATCGTCTTCATCATCATGGTGGCGACGTTCCGCAGCCTGATCCAGCCGATCATCCTGCTGGTCTCGATCCCGTTCGCGGCGACCGGCGCGATCATCCTGCTGCTGGTCACCGGCACGGCGCTGGGCGTGCCCGCGCTGATCGGTGTGCTGATGCTGGTCGGCATCGTGGTGACGAACGCCATCGTGCTGATGGACCTCATCAACCACTACCGGGCGCAGGGCATGGGCGTGCAGGAGGCGGTGATCGAGGGTGGCCGGCACCGGCTGCGGCCGATCCTGATGACCGCGATCGCGACCATCTTCGCGCTGATCCCGATGGCGCTCGGCCTCACCGGCGAGGGCGGCTTCATCTCGCAGCCACTGGCCATTGTGGTCATCGGCGGCCTGGTCAGCTCGACGCTGCTCACCCTGGTGCTGGTGCCGACGCTCTACACGATGGTCGAGAACCGCAAGGAGAAGCGGCGGGCCAAGCGCCTCGCGAAGAAGGGCATCCCGGTGGTGACCGAGGAGGCGCCCGAGCCGCCGAAGGAGCCGGCCGGCGCCCTGCGCGGCTACACCGACCAGTTCGAGGTCCTCAAGATGCCCAAGCGGCAAGAGGGCTGACGAGCTCGACCGGTAAGTTCCGGTACGTGTCAGGAGCGTTCTCAGTCCTTACCCGTAACCGGGACTTCCGGCGGCTCTTCGGAGCCGAGCTGGTGGTCTTCGGCTCCGACTGGTTCGTCATGGTCCCGCTGCTGGTGCTGCTCCCCGAGCTCACCGGCAGCGGGATCTGGGGCGGGCTGGTGCTCGCCGTCGACACGGGCATCAACGCCCTGCTCCTGCAGTTCACCGGCACCCTGGCCGACCGGTTCGATCGACGGAAGATCCTGATTCTGTCGAATCTCGCCGTGTTCGCCGGGGTGCTGCTGCTCTTCACGGTCCGGTCGGCCGCGACCGCGCCGCTCGCCCTGGTGGCGATCGGCCTGATGGCGATCGCCAAGGCCTTCTACTCGCCGGCCGCGTCCGCGGCCCTGCCGAACATCGTCGACCGTGCCGACCTGTCCGCCGCCAACGCGGTCTCCGGCTCGACGTGGGGCACGATGACGATCGTCGGCGCGTCGCTCGGCGGCGTGGTCGGCGCGGCGTTCGGCCCCTATGTCAGCTTCGGCGTCGCCGGCGCCTGCCTGCTCACCGGCGCGGTGCTCACCGCCCTGATCCGCCGCCCGATGCAGGCGCCCCGCGACGGCGCCGAGCCGCAGCGGACGGCGCACGCGATCCGCGAGTCGCTCGGCTACCTGCGCACCCATCCGCGGATCCGGGCGCTGGTCACCGTCAAGAGCGCGGCCGGCCTCGGCAACGGCGTGCTCATCGTCTTTCCGCTCATCGCCGGCATGCACGGCGCGGGGGTGCTCGGCGCGGGCCTGCTCTTCGCCGTGCGCGGCGCCGGCGCGCTGGTCGGCCCGTTCCTGCTGCGGCCGGTGCTGCGCCGCAGGTCGTGGCTCTTCCCGGGGCTCGCGCTGTCGATGGCCCTCTACGGCGCCAGCTACCTCGGCGTCGCGGTGACACCGTGGTTCCCGGCAGTGCTCGCCCTGGTCTTCGTGGCGCACCTGGCGGGCGGCGCGAACTGGACGCTGTCGAACTACGCCCTGCAGGGCGAGGTGCCCGACCGGCTGCGCGGCCGCGTCTTCGCCACCGACCTGATGCTCGCGACGATGGCCATCGCCGTCAGCCAGCTGGGCGCCACCGCTGTCGTCGACGTGGTGGACGAGCGCTTCATCCTGGCCGGCTGCGGCCTGATCACCCTGCTCTACGCGATCGGCTGGCGCGTCGCGACGAGAAGGCTCGGCAAGCCGTCAGCCGTCGGCCCCCTCGGATCGGGATCGGGCGCTGACCAGGGCCGCGATCAGCAGGCCCAGGCCGGCGGCGAAGAAGACCGCGAGCATGAAGCCGACGATCGCGTTGACCACGCCGATGTTGGTGACCGACATGTCGAACGGCCCCTGGACGACGACCTCGGTGAAGACGACGTTCCACACGACCGACACGCCGAGCTGGACCAACAGGACCACGAGGCCGGCCCGCGCCAGCGCGCCGGCGCGGCCGGGCAGCCGGCGGCCCGGCAACGACAGGATCACCAGGCCGGCGACGAGCACGGCCAGGACCGGTAGCTGCACCATGAGGATGCCGATCGCGTACACGAGGCAGACCGTAGTGGGTGGGTGCGACAGGAAGGTAGATGATCAGCGCCTAGTCTGTGGCGATGGGCCTGACGTTCAGCACCGAGCCGGTCTCCGTGAGCACGCCGGCGACCAGCGCCAATCTCGGTCCGGGCTTCGACGCGCTGGGCCTGGCGCTCACCCTCTACGACGACCTCACCGCGCGGGTCACCGGCGGCGGCTGGACGGTCGCCGTCCAGGGTGAGGGCGCGGGCGAGCTGCCCGGCGACGAGACCCACCTCGTGCTGCGCGCGATGCTCGCGGCCTTCGACGAGATGGGCGAGCGCCCCGCCGGCGTGGCCGTCGAGTGCGTCAACCGCATCCCGCAGGCGCGCGGCCTGGGCTCGTCGTCGGCGGCCATCGTCGGCGGCGTCCAGCTGGCGCGGGGCCTGGTGGCCGGCGGCCGTGACCTGCTCGACGACGAGGGCGCGCTGCGCGTCGCCGCCCGGCTCGAGGGTCACCCGGACAACGTCGCGCCGTGCCTGCTCGGCGGCTTCACCATCGCCTGGACCGAGGGGGCCGGCGCGCGCGCCGTGCGGCTGGCGGTGTCGGATCGCGTACACCCGACGGTTTTCGTGCCGAAGGAGCGGGGATACACCGCGTCGGCCCGTGCCGCGCTGCCGTCGGCCGTGCCGCACGCCGACGCCGCGTTCAACGCCGGCCGTGCGGCGTTGCTCACCCATGCGCTGACCAGTGATCCCGCGCTGCTGCACGCGGCCACCGAGGACCGGCTCCACCAGGGCTATCGCGCCGACGCGATGCCCGGCACCGCCTCGCTCGTGGCGGCGCTGCGCTCGGTCGGCGTGGCCGCCGTGGTGAGCGGGGCGGGCCCGTCGGTGCTGGCGTTGACCGAGGTCCCGGGCGATTTTCACCCGGGAACAGAATGGCGCGCCGAGACGTTGGGCGTGGATGCCGCCGGTGCTCTTGTCAAAGGGAGTATGGTGGAACTCGCCTAGCGGGGCCCTGTTGCCGCAGGTCGCACGAGTTGACTACGCTCAAGACCAAGCACAGCCGCGAAGCAAGCGATTCTGCGGTTCGGCGCGCACCCCCGAGACCCATGTGGCCATCTGGCCGTCTCACCTCCTCAAAGGCACACGCCGAGCAGCATCGAAAGGTCGCTGCACTCGCCGAGACCTACTCGTCAACGTCTGACGAGCAGGGACACCGTCGAGCTGCCGTGCTGCACAAACTCCCGCGCCGCTCGTGCGAGGCGGGTACCGGGACACCCGGCCACCAGGCTGCAGAAACCGGGAGTCTCGGGCTTTTTCCGACGGAAGGAATCCATTGAGCGACACCACCGACGTGACGTCGGGTGTTTCTGACGTCGCTGACGCCGGCGCCGGCACCACCGCGACCGCCACGAGACGCCGCCGGGGCGGCACCGGGCTGTCCGCGATGCTGCTGCCCGAGCTGCAGAGCCTCGCCGCTTCTCTCGGCATCTCGGGCACTGCCCGGATGCGTAAGGGCGAGCTGATCACTGCCATCACCGAGAAGCAGAGCGGTGGCGCTCCGGCTGCCGCGGCCGAGTCCGCGCCGCGCCCCCGCAGCGAGGCCAAGGCCACCGCGACCGCGGCGGCGGAGGCTCCCGCGGCCGAGCCGCCGGCGCCCGTCGCCGAGGCGCCGCAGACCGCTGCCGCGCAGCCGGAGGCGGCTCCCGCCGCCGAGGGTGGCAGCCGCCGCGAGCGTGCTCGCCGTGAGCGTGCCCCGCGTGAGACGGCGCCGCGCGAGACCGCCCCGGCCGTCGCGGCCGAGACGGCCGCGGCTCCGGCAGTCACCGCGCCGGCCGAGACGGCCGCGACGGAGACCCCGGAGCGCACCGAGCGGTCCGAGCGCGGCGAGCGCAACCGCGACCGTCAGCGCAACCGCGACGACCGCAACCAGCGGGACGACCGTGGCTCGCGGGACGACCGCGGCCCGCGGGACGACCGCGGCCCGCGCGAGGATCGCGGCCAGCGGGACGACCGCGGTGACCGCAACGACCGTGGCGACCGCAGCCAGCGGGACGACCGCAACCAGCGGGACGACCACGACGACGACAACGACGGCGAGGGCGGCCGTCGCAGCCGTCGCAGCCGCTTCCGGGACCGCCGGCGCGGCCGCGGTGACCGGGACGGCAACGAGGGCGGTCAGCGCGACGGCGGCCGCGAGCCGCACGTGGGCGAGGACGACGTGCTGGTGCCGGTCGCCGGCATCCTCGACGTGCTCGACAACTACGCGTTCGTGCGGACGACCGGCTACCTGTCCGGCCCCAACGACGTCTACGTGTCGATGTCCCAGGTCAAGAAGCACGGCCTGCGCCGCGGCGACGCGGTCACCGGTGCCGTGCGGGCCACCCCGCGCGAGGGCGGCGGTGACCAGCGGCGCGACAAGTACAACCCGCTGGTGCGGCTCGACACCATCAACGGGATGGAGCCCGAGGAGGCCCGGCGCCGTCCGGAGTTCTACAAGCTCACCCCGCTCTACCCGCAGGAGCGCCTGCGTCTCGAGACCGAGCCGCACATCCTGACCACCCGGGTCATCGACCTCGTCATGCCGATCGGCAAGGGCCAGCGGGCGCTCATCGTCTCGCCGCCCAAGGCCGGCAAGACGATGGTCCTGCAGGCGATCGCCAACGCGATCACCCACAACAACCCCGAGTGCCACCTGATGGTCGTGCTGGTCGACGAGCGGCCCGAAGAGGTCACCGACATGCAGCGCTCGGTCAAGGGCGAGGTCATCGCGGCCACGTTCGACCGTCCGCCGCAGGACCACACCACGGTCGCCGAGCTGGCGATCGAGCGGGCCAAGCGCCTGGTCGAGCTGGGCCACGACGTGGTCGTGCTGCTCGACTCGGTGACCCGGCTCGGCCGGTCGTACAACCTGGCGGCGCCGGCCTCCGGCCGCATCATGTCGGGTGGTATCGATTCGACGGCGCTCTACCCGCCGAAGCGGTTCCTCGGCGCGGCGCGCAACATCGAGAACGGCGGCTCGCTGACGATTCTCGCCACCGCGCTGGTCGAGACCGGCTCGATGATGGACACGGTGATCTTCGAGGAGTTCAAGGGCACGGGTAACGCCGAGCTCAAGCTCGACCGCAAGATCGCCGACAAGCGGGTCTTCCCGGCCATCGACATCGACCCGTCCGGCACGCGCAAGGAAGAGATCCTGCTCGGCAAGGAAGAGCTGGCGATCATCCACAAGCTCCGGAAGGTGCTGCACTCGCTCGACTCGGGTGCGGCGCTCGACCTGCTCCTCGACCGCCTCAAGCAGACGCGGACCAACGTCGAGTTCCTGATGCAGATCGCCAAGTCCACCCCTGGCGAGTAATAAGGCAAAAACGGACGCAGCCCCTCTTAACGGAGGGGCTGCTTCGTTTGTGACGCACAGGATGTGTGGTTCTTACCGGTCAGGGTCGTGCCAACCTCCCCTATGCCATCGGCTCTTTGGTGGGAGGCGCTCGAATGAACGTGCCCGGCTATCGGGATGTACCGCCCGAGACGTGGGACCCGGCGGCACCGGCCGACCCCGGTGAGGCCGAGGACTTCCTCCGGCAGTGCTACACGGAGAACCCCCGGCTCGGCCCGGTCGAGCCGCGGCTCGCCATCGTCCGGGCACAGATCGCCGCGACGGGCACCTATGTGCACACCACCGAGGAGCTCGCGTACGGCGCGAAGATGGCCTGGCGCAACGCGAGCCGCTGCATCGGGCGGCTCTACTGGCGCAGCCTGATGGTGCTCGACCGCCGCCGGGCGCGCACCGCCGACGACATCTTCTCGCTGCTCGTGCACCACCTGCGGACCGCCGGCGAGGGCACGATCCGCCCGGTGATCAGCGTCTTCGCCCCCGCACAGCCCGGACGGCCGTACGCCCGGGTCTGGAACGAGCAGCTGATCCGCTACGCCGGCTACCGCGACGCCGAGGGGCGCCCGGTCGGCGACTCGCGGCTCGAGCGGTTCACCGCCGCCATGCGCGGCTTCGGCTGGCGCGGCAAGGGCGAGCAGTTCGACGTGCTGCCGTTGGCGATCGAGACGCCGTCCGAGGGCGTCCGCCTCTATGAACTGCCCGAACGGGCAATCCGCGAGGTCACCCTGACCCATCCCGAGTTCGACTGGTTCGCCGAGCTCGGCCTGCGCTGGCACGCGGTGCCGGCCATCTCGAACATGCGGCTCACCATCGGCGGCGTGCACTATCCGCTGGCGCCGTTCAACGGCTGGTACATGGGCACCGAGATCGGCGCGCGCAACCTGGCCGACGTCGACCGCTACGACATGCTGCCGAGGATCGCGGCGCGGATGGGCCTGGACACGAGCCGGGCGTCGACGCTGTGGAAGGACCGGGCGCTGGTCGAGCTCAACCGGGCGGTGCTGCACTCCTTCGAACAGGCCGGCGTCAAGATGTCCGACCACCACACCGAGTCGGAGCGCTTCCTCAAGCACATCGCGAACGAGGAGCGGGCGGGCCGCAAGGTGCCGGCCGACTGGACCTGGATCGTGCCTCCGCTGTCGAGCGGCGTGACGCCGGTCTTCCACCGCTACTACGACGAGGCGGACCTGCGCCCCAACTTCTACCTCGACGCGGAGGCCGCCACCCTGGCGAAAGAGGGCTCCCGCTGCCCGCACGGGGGCTAGCCAGAGACCGTCACGAGACCAGCCGCAGGGGCGCGATGCGGTGCAGCGCCTCGGCGGTGGCCTCGTCGGCCGGGAGCTGGACCACCAGCCGCACGCCGCTGTCGCCGGGCAGGGCCATCATCTCGTACGACAACCGCAGCGGCCCGGCCTCGGGGTGCACCAGGCGCAGCAGGCCGTGCGCGCGGGGCAGCCCCGGGACCCGCGCGACCCGCTCGGCGAACTCCTCACCGGCGCGCGCGGTCAGCTCGCCGGTGAACTCCGGCCGGGGCGGCCCGTCCTTGAGCGCCGCGACCTGCTCGTCGGCCACGTGCGCCCAGTCCGGGTAGGCGTCGCGGGCGCGCGGATCGGTGAAGACGTACCGGATCAGATTGGGCGGATCGCCGTCGAGCAGCCCGATCGGCGCGGCCAGGCGGCGGAAGCCCTCGGTGGCGGCCAGCACGTCGCCGACCTGGTTGACCAGCATCGCCGCGGCCGGCTCCAGCTGGGCGAGCACCGCCAGCAGGCCCGGCCGCACGGTGCGCACCGGGTCCTTGGCGAGGCCCGCGCAGGCCGGGCCCGACTTGCGGGTCAGCCGGTAGAGGTGGTCGCGCTCGGCCGCGGTGAGCCGCAGCGGCCCGGCCAGCGCCGCCAGCACCTGCGGGGACGGATGGCGGTCGCGGCCCTGCTCGAGGCGGATCAGGTATTCCACGCTGACGCCGGCGAGCATCGCCACCTCGGCGCGGCGCAGGCCGGGCGTGCGCCGCCGGGGGCCCGGGGGCAGCCCGACCTCGGCCGGCGTCACCGCGGCCCGGCGCGCGCGCAGGAAATCGCCCAGCTCGTTGTCGGCCACCGATCGACTGTAACCACGTCGCGGCCGGCGAAGGTGTCCCTGCGGCTACCACTCTGGGCGCGGTCTCCCCGCCCGGCGCCGGCCGCACGAAAGTCGGGGCATGACTGCGAAAGTGATTGTGGTGGGCGGCGGTTACGCCGGTGCTGTGGTGGCCAGGACGCTGGACGACGTCGCGGAGGTGACGCTGGTGGAGCCGAAGGAGGCGTTCTTCCACCACGTCGCCCAGCTGCGCGCGGCGGCCGACCCGGCCTGGGTGGAGAAGATGTTCCTCCCGTACGACGGCCTGCTGTCCCGTGGCCGGCTGGTGCGCGACACCGCGGCGCACGTGCGGCCCGGCGTGGTCGAGCTCGCCTCCGGGGCGCGGCTCGACGCCGATTACCTCGTGCTGGCCACGGGTTCGGCCGGGCCCTTCCCGACCCGGCTCGGCACGACGAGCCCGGTCACGGCGGCGCGGCGCTTGCGCGAGCTGCACGACGCGCTGGACCGGGCGACCGGGGTGCTGCTGCTCGGCGCCGGGGCGATCGGCCTGGAGTTCGCCGGCGAGATCGCGACGGCCTGGCCGGGCAAGCCGGTGACCCTCGTCGACCCGGTGCCCGACCTGCTCGGCGGGCGGTTCCCCGCCGAGTTCCGCGCCGAGCTGACCCGGCAGCTGGACGCGCTGGGGGTGCGGGTGCTGCTGGACACGAAGCTCGACACCCCGCCGGCGACCCCGGCCGGCGCGGTCGGCGCGTTCACGGTGACCACCGGCGACGGCGAGGCGCTCGCGGCCGACCTGTGGTTCGCCTGCTACGGCGGCACGGTGCCGAGCTCCTACCTCGGCCCGGAGCTGGCCGCGGCCCGGCGGCCCGGCGGCCGGCTGGCGGTCACCGAGCACCTGCGCGTCGCCGGGCAGGAGCGGGTCTTCGCGGTCGGCGACCTCAACGACACCCCGGAGCTGAAGGTGGGCCGCGCCGCCGGGCGCCAGGCCGAGGTGGCCGCCGCGAACATCCGCGCGCTGATCGAGGGCGGGCCGCTCACCGCGTACGAGCCGTTCACGGACGGGATCATGCTCTCGCTGGGACCGTCCGGCGGCGTGGGCTACGCCCCGGAGCTGGGCCTCTTCGACGCCGAGGCGACCGCGGCGTTCAAGGGGACCTTCCTGCTCGACCACTTCCGCGAGTTGCTCGGCGCCGCCTAGGCGAACTCGTTCACCGCGAAGTCGTCGCGGTGGCGCCACGAGCCGGGGGTGCGGACGTGGCCGGCGCGCACCCACTTGAGCACCTTGTGGTCGAAGTCGGCGGCCGGGATGCGGCCGGCCGCGCGCACCACGTAGCCCTCGGAGCACGTCTCGTCGCGCTGGGCGGGCCAGGCGGCCCGGGCCTCGGAGAGGCTGCCGCCCCGGTAGAGCACCGGCACCACCGGCAGCTCGAGCCGCCGCGCCCAGTCGACGGTGTCGTCCCAGCCGAGCAGCGTGTCCGTCTCGTCCCAGATGCCGAAGACGATGAAGACGCCGGGCAGGTCGGAGTAGGCGATGCTGCGCCGCGCCCACATCGACTCGCCGCAGACCCGCCAGTCGTCCGGGATCCGGTAGGCCGTCATGGCCCACAGCGCCTTGGCGGGCCGGTCCCACGGCTGGGTGCCGGAGTCGGGGGAGCGGCCGTACATCGCGTCGCGGGTGAAGGTGAGGTTGCCGCCGTCGAGCTTCTCGGTCACCACGAGCTCACCGTCCAGCCAGGACAGATCGTGCTGCACCTTGTCGTCGTGGGTGGCGCCGGGGGAGTCGGGCAGGTGGAAGGTGCGCGGGTACTTGACGCTCAAAAATCCCCCTCCGCCACCTGGAACACGGTCAGGCCGAGCTCCCGCCACATCCGTACCACCTGTTGCCGGTCGTCGAACACGCCGACGATGCGCCAGCGGTCCCGGATCCGCTCCTCGAAGATCTCCTGTTTGACCACCCAGTCCTTGCGGCTGTCGCCCCACGGCCGCATGAATAGTGCTTCGTACGGCACCCCGACGTAAAGGTCCAGCCAGGCCTCGGTCTCGGCGCGGCAGACCTCGTCGCGTCCCGAGCAGAAGACGATCGCGTTGCCGGCCGCGTGCATCGCGCGGACCGCCGTGATGACCGCCTGGTGGGGCAGGTCCGAGCCGACCTCGTCCCAGTCGTACGGGCCGCGCCCGTTCATCAGGGCCACCGTGCCGTCGATGTCGACGAGCAGGGCCGGCGGCAGCTCCGGGTCGGGCGCGTAGACGATGCCCGGCCCGCCGGGCGGCACGAAGGGCACGGGGAGGGGCAGCGACCGGTTCGCGAGATAGCGGTCGAACATCTCGCGGATGGCGCGCTCGCCGACCCGCTCCTCGGGAGCTCGGGAGGCGTCGCGGCGGATGCATTCCCGCAGCGGTACGTCGGTGAAGTCGTGCACCTCGAAGGTGGCGCCGTAGCGGGCGGCCAGCTCGGCCCACTCGCGCACCTTGCCGGCCCGCAGGTTGGTGTCGTCGACGACCACGCTGGTGCGCCGCCGCAGCAGCGCCTCGACGGTGGCCCGCTGGACGTCGGTGACCTGCGCCTCGGCCCACTGGGTGTAGAGCCGGGTGCCGTGCAGCATCCGGCGCAGGTCGTCACGGTTGACCCGCACCACGCCGGGCTGGAGCTTGCGCGCGAAGGTGGTCTTGCCGGACGCCGGCAGACCCCGCGTGATCAGCAGTCTGGTCATTCACCGGGAACAGTACCGGACGAGAAACGGACATTATTCGCGATAGTGGCGTGGAATACCAGTGCGGAGCCCTGCGTTGGGCAGCACGGACCCGCGATTTCTCGGGAATGCCCGAGGCATGGCAGACTGGTCCATCGGCCACGGTTCCGGTTCACGCCCGAGCCCGTCGCCCCCAGAGCCACCGGCCCTGGCGGGGCGGCGCGGTGCTGACAGCGACCCGGCGACCACCATACTGAGAGGGACCGAGAAACATGAAGAGCGGCATCCACCCGGAGTACCACACCACCGAGGTCGTGTGCTCCTGCGGCAGCACCTTCACCACGCGCAGCACCGCCAAGGGCGGCGAGATCCGCGTCGAGACCTGCAGCGCCTGCCACCCGTTCTACACCGGCAAGCAGCGCGTCCTCGACACCGCGGGCCGCGTGGCGAAGTTCCAGGCCAAGTACGCCAAGGTCACCGCCGCGAAGAAGAAGTAACTGCGTCGACGGCGCCCGCACCCGGTAGTCACGGGGCGGGCGCCGTTCGCATGTGATCCGTCCTTCAGCGTGGGGAGAGACCCGTGAGCACCGACCGGCTGACCAGCCTTCTCGAGGAATACGAGCAGCTCGAGCGGCAGATGGAGGACCCCTCCATCCACGCCGACCAGGCCCTCGTGCGCCGCGTCGGCCGCCGGTTCGCCGAGCTCGCGCCGATCTACGCCGCCAACGCCGAGCTCGAGGCCGCCCGCGCCGACCTGGCCGCCGCCAAGGAGCTCGCCGCCGAGGACCCGGCCTTCAACTCCGAGGTCGAGGCGGTCGCGGCCACGCTGCCGCCGCTGGAGGAGAAGCTCGGCGAGATGCTGATCCCGCGCGACCCCAACGACGCCAAGGACGTGATCGTCGAGATCAAGGCGGGCGAGGGCGGTCAGGAGTCCGCGCTCTTCGCCGGCGACCTGCTGCGCATGTACACCCGCTACGCCGAGCGCCGCGGCTGGGTGGTCGAGGTGATCGACTCGCAGGAGTCGGACCTCGGCGGCGTCAAGGACATCTCGGTCGCGGTCAAGACCAAGGGCGTGCCCGAGGGCGGCCACGGCGTCTGGTCCCGCCTCAAGTGGGAGGGCGGCGTGCACCGGGTGCAGCGCGTGCCGGTCACCGAGTCGCAGGGCCGCATCCACACCTCGGCGGCGGGCGTGCTGGTGCTGCCCGAGGCCGAGGAGGTCGAGGTCCAGATCGAGCCGAACGACCTGCGCATCGACGTCTTCCGCTCGTCCGGCCCCGGCGGCCAGTCGGTCAACACCACCGACTCCGCCGTCCGCATCACCCACCTGCCCACGGGCACGGTGGTGAGCTGCCAGAACGAGAAGAGCCAGCTGCAGAACAAGGAGTCGGCGCTGCGCATCCTGCGCTCCCGGCTGCTCGCGATGGCCCAGGAGGAGGCCGACGCGGCCGCCTCCGACTCGCGCAAGGCCCAGGTGCGCACGGTCGACCGCTCCGAGCGCATCCGCACGTACAACTTCCCGCAGAACCGGATCACCGACCACCGGATCGGCTACACCGCCTACAACCTCGACCTGGCCCTCGGCGGCGAGCTCGACGGTGTGCTGGACGCCCTCGCCGAGGCCGACCGGCAGGCGCGCCTGGCCGGTGAGGCCGGCTTCACGGCACCTCGCTGACCTCGAAGAGGTCGCCGCGCGCGCAGGTGAGATACCGGCCGGTCGACTGGCACTGATAGCCGGGCATGCGGCCGATCGTGCCGAGCAGTGCCTGCCGGCCCGTCGCCAGCTCCCAGCGGGTCACCGCCGTGCGCCCCGGCGGCGAGACCGTGGAGCGCAGGAGCAGCACGCTGCCGCCCGGCGCGGGACTCCACACCACGCTGCCCCGGCCCGGCTCGCCGACCGGCTCGCCCGTCGCCGCGTCGACCAGCGCCGGCTCGCCCTCCTCGCTGCCGTCGTCGACCACCAGCCGCTCCGCGCCGACGGCGAGCGCGTTGGTGGCCTCCGGCAGGCGCCACCGGACACGCCCGGTCGCCGGGTCGTACGCGACCAGGCCGCCCGCCCCGCTGAGGCACAGCGACGGGCCGCACGCGAACGCGTACCCCTCGGTGTCGTGGATGTTCCACAACTCCTCCAGGGTGTCCAGGCGATAGACGGTGAGCTCGAAGACGCCGCCCCGGGCCTGGTTGACGACCAGATGCCCGCCGCCGGCGACGAGGTCGTTGAAGTAGCCCTCCTCGGGCCGGGGCTCGACCATCGGGATCCGGCCGGACGCCGTGAGAGCGCCGGTCGCGTACGCGTAGACGCGGATCTCGCCGGACGCGGTGGCCGTGACCACGGCGCCGGGCCGGTCGCCGGACATCGCCACGACCTGGTTGCGCACGCCCGGCGTGTCGCGGCTCCAGACGGTGCTGTTGTCGCCGAGCCGCGCCAGCCGCACGCGCAGCAGGCCGCCGTCCGCCGCGTACTCCGTCATCAGCGCGGTGTCGCCGCCGACCGTGTACGGCTCGCCGGGCGCGCGCCACGCCTCGGCGCCGGTGGCCGCGGAGAGCGCCACCGTCTCGTAGCCGGGCCGGGCCGTCCGGCTCACCTCGGCCGGGATCAGCAGCAGGCCCGCCCGCTCGGCGACCTGCACGTAGCCGGCCGCGCCGGGAAACGACCGCTGCCAGCGCAGCCGGCCGCTGGCGAGGTCGTACGCGCTGACGCGGGTGCTGTTCGCATCGCTGCGGTACACGTATGCCGAGTCGGCGGTCAGCGCCGAGCTCGGGCTGCCCATCCCGGACACGCTCCACAGCGGACGGACACCGCGCGGCGCGGGAACGGCCGAACCGGCGACCGTGAGCGAGCAGAGCACCACGACCGCCGCGGCCGCGAGCCGCCGATCGCGACCGAGCGGGCGAGAGTCCTCCGGGCGCCTGCCGGAGATCTCGCCGAGCTCGATCGTGGCCATTCTCGGTCTACATCGTCGTCATCGGGTGGGTTGCCTGGCCGCGGCAGCCGCGGCCAGCGCCGCACTGAGCGTACGCCCGTTGGTGCCCACCTCGGACCAGCCCGCCGCCAGCCCGACCGGCGTGCCCGGCACCAGGACCTGCCAGTTCTCCGCGTTCGTGGCGGCGGCGAGCCGGCGGGACACCTCGGCGGCCTGTGCCGTGCCGGCGCCGGGGAGCACCACCACGAACTCGTCGCCGGCGAAGCGCGCCACGAAGTCGCCGCGGCGCATGACCCGGTTGAGCACGCCGGCGATGCGCTGGAGGACGAGATCGCCGCAGTGCCGGCCGTGCCGCGCGTTCACGGCCGTGAAGCCGATCAGGTCGCACACGCCTACCGCGGCGCGCTCGCCCCGGGCCAGCAGCGCGGTCACGTACCGCTCGAGCTGGCGGCGGTTGGGCAGGCCGGTCAGCGGGTCGGTCAGGGTCTCGTCGCCGTACCGGCCGGGGTCGCGCTGGGTCTCCTGGGCGTCGAGGCGGGCCGCGACGCCGTCGAGGTAGCCGTCGCGGAGCCGGTCGATGCGCTGGGCGGCGAGCCGGAACGCGTAGCGGTCGGCGGTGTGCGCGGCGGCGTGGTCGCCCGCGGCGGCGTAACAGATGCTGCGCAGGCGGGCCGGCTCGGCGGCGCCGAGCACCTCGGGCGCGACCGGCACGGCGTCCAGCATGGACAGCGCGTGCCCGGGCCGGCCGCCGGCGATGGCGAGGCAGACGTTGCCGAGGTGGCGCAGGTCGCGGGTGCGGATGCTGTCGCCACCGCCGGTCAGCCACTCGGCGGCGTTCGCCTCGGTCTCCTCGCCCAGCGCGGCGCGGCGGGCCAGTGCGTAGCCGTACGCCGCGCGGCTGCCGGGGCGCAGCTGGCCGGCGCCGATCGCGACGTACCGGCTCAGCTCGGCGTCGATGTCGCGCAGCACCCGCAGGCAGCCGTCGGTGTCGCCCTGGTGGTCGAGGGAGACGGCGTTGCGCAGCCGGATGCCCGGGGCCGCGAAGATCTCGGGGGCCAGGCCGGCCGCGGCGCCGACCTGACGGGCCTGCTCGATCGCGGTCAGCGCGTGGCCGTGGAAGCCGAGGTACGAGTACGCCATGGCGAGGTCGTGCCAGCCCCAGGCGGTCTCGGAGTCGTTCTCGCGCACCGCGGCCAGCGCGCGCGACGCCTGCACCAGATGGGTGACGCCGCGGTCGAGGTTGCGCTCGAGATGGGCGCCCAGGGCGGCGAAGGCGTGCATCTGGCCACGCAGGTAGGGGTCGGGGATCTCGCGGACCGCGTTGTCGGCGGCGGTCATCGCGGTCGCCAGCTCGGCCACGCGGCCCAGGTTGATGAGGGCGCCGAAGCGCTGGACCAGCGCATAGGCCCGGGTGGTCGGATCGGTGGCCGTGGCGAGGACACCGTCGAGGATCGGCAGCGCCTCGGCGGACCGGCCGTTCTGTTGCAGGCTGCCGGCGCGCTGGAGCTCGTCGACGTTCTCCGCGAGCTGGTCCAACCAACTCACCAGGCGCCTCCCACCCGTGCCACGCGAGGAGCATCGCCGACCCGGCCGGTCGGCGGCGCACGTGACGTTCGATGATTATGCCGTGGAACCGGACTCCGAAGACAGCTCCCGGCCCTTGGTACGGACCAGGCTGAGCGAGGCGATCGCAGCGGCGGTCGCCGATCTCTCGGCGGCCGGGGTGGCGTCGCCCCGGGTCGACGCCGAGATCCTCGCCGCGCACGTGCTGGAGATCCCGCGCGGACGGCTGCTGCTGGTCGACAGCGTGCGGCCGGACGAGCTGCGCCGGTTGCGCGCGCTGGTCGCCGAGCGCGCCCGGCGCGTGCCGCTGCAACATCTGCTCGGCACCGCGGCGTTCCGTCATCTGGAGCTGGCGGTCGGCGACGGCGTCTTCGTCCCACGTCCTGAGACGGAGCTTCTCGCCGGCTGGGGCATCGAGCACACCGCGCCGGGGGCGACGGTGGTCGACCTCTGCAGCGGCACCGGGGCGATCGCGCTGTCCGTCGCCGACGAGAGCGCCGCCGGCCGGGTCGTCGCCGTGGAGCGCTCGCCGGTGGCGCTGGGCTATCTGCGCCGCAACGCCGCCGGGTTCCCGGCCGTCGAGGTGGTGCAGGGCGACGTGACCGATCCTTCGCTCCTGTCCGGCCTGCGCGGCGCGGTCGACGTGCTGCTGTGCAACCCGCCGTACGTGCCGGAGGGCACGCCCGTGCCGCCGGAGGTGGCCGACCACGACCCGGCCGAGGCGGTCTTCGGCGGCGCCGACGGGCTCACCGTCATCCGCCCGGTCGTCCAGCGCGCCGCCGAGCTGCTCAGACCCGGTGGCGTGGTGGGCATCGAGCACGACGACGTGCACGGCGCGGCGCTGCCCGAGCTGCTGCGCGCCGACGGCCGCTTCACCGAGGTGACCGCGCACCCGGATCTCACCGGTCGTCCCCGCTACGCGACGGCACGGCGCACCTGATCGATGCGCCGCGGCGCATGGCAGACTGCACGGTGTGATGCTCTACGACTGCCGTACCACCGCGGACCGGGATCGCGGCATCGCCGCCGCCGTCGAGGCGGTCAAGAGCGGTGAGCTGGTGGTGATGCCGACCGACACGGTCTACGGCATCGGCGCCGACGCCTTCACGCCGCACGCCATCACCGCCCTGCATCAGGCGCGCAGCGTCACCACCCAGGTCCCGCCGCCCGTGCTGGTCGGCTCCCGGCACACGCTCGACGGCCTGGTCTACTCGCTGCCCAAGGCGGCGCGCGAGCTGGCCGACGCGTTCTGGCCGGGCGCGCTGACCCTCTACGTCGAGCATTCGCCGAGCCTCCAGTGGGACCTCGGCGACACCGGCGGGCAGGTCGCGGTCCGCATGCCGCTGCACCCGGTGGCCCTCGAGGTGCTGCGCGAGGTGGGCCCGATGGCCGTCACCACGGCCAACAAGGTGGGCCGCCTGGCGCCCAACACGGCCGACGAGGCCCGCGACCAGCTGGAGTACGCGGTCCGGGTCTACCTCGAGGCCGGGCCGGCGCTCGACCCGGCGCCCAGCACGATCGTCGACGTGACCGGCGACGTCCCGCGCGTGCTGCGCAACGGCGCCGTCCCGTTCGAGAAGCTGCGCGACGTCGTGCCCGAGATCCTGGCGGCGGAGGGCTGACGTGGAGCCGTTCACCGTCCTGCACATCTGCATGGGAAACATCTGCCGGTCGCCGATGGCCGAGCGCCTGCTTGCCCGCGCCGTCAAGGACAGGGCCGGCGAGCAGGGCGAAAAGCTGGTCCGCAGCCTCAGCGCCGGCACCGGCGGCTGGCACGAGGGCGAGGAGATGAACCCGCCCGCCGCCCGCCAGGTGCGCGCCCGGGGCGGCGCCGCCGACGGCTTCGCGGCCCGCAAGCTGCGCGGCGACTTCATCGACGAGGCCGACCTGATCCTGACCGCCACCGCCGACCAGCTCGACTACGTGGTGGCGCTGCGGCCCGACGCGGCCTCGCGCACCTTCGTGACGGGCGAGTTCGGCCGGCTGCTGGCCGGCGTCGACGAGAGCCGGCTGCCGGCGGCCGAGCCCCAGCCCGAGGCGGTGCACGCCCGCGGCGTGGCGATCGTCGAGGAGGTGGCCCGGCTGCGCGGCGACGACCCGCCGCGCGAGGGCGACGACCTCGACGACCCGTGGGGCCGCGGCGACCAGACCTTCCAGCGCATCGGCAACGAGATCGAGGACACCACGGTCCCGTTCGCCACCCTGCTCCTGCCGTGACTCTCCCTTCGGAAAAGATCGTCCGGCCCGACGCGGACGGGCTGCGCCGTGCCGTGGAGGTGCTGCGGGCCGAGTCCGTCGTCGCCTTCCCCACCGAGACCGTGTACGGGCTGGGCGCCGACGCGTTCTCCGCCCGGGCGATCGGCGAGGTCTACCGGCTGAAGAACCGCCCGTCGTGGAACCCGCTGATCGTGCACGTCGCGAACGTCGAGGCGGCCCGCGCGCTGACCGAGTCGTGGCCGTCGCTCGCGAACGAGCTGGCCGCCCGGTTCTGGCCGGGTCCGCTCACCCTCGTGCTGCCACGGGCCCGGCACCTGGCCGGCGTGGGTGCCGAGAACGACACCATCGCGATCCGGATCCCCGCCCACGAGGTGGCGCTCCGGCTGCTCGAGGCGAGCGGGCTGCCGCTCGCCGCGCCCAGCGCCAACCGCTCCGAGTCGATCTCGCCGACCACCGCCGAGCACGTGGTGCGCAGCCTGCCCGACGTGCCGCTCGTGCTCGACGGCGGGGCGAGCTCGTGGGGCATCGAGTCGACGGTGCTGAGCCTGGTGGACGAGACACCCACGCTGCTGCGGCCGGGTGCGCTCCCGCTTCGGGCGATCCGGGAGGTCACCGGGTCGATCGGCCTGCCCGACACGGTGGCGGACGGCGCGGCCCGCCCGTCGCCGGGCATGAGCCGGCGCCACTACGCGCCGCGGGCCACGCTGATCCTCGCCAAGGACGTGCGCGACGTCGACCGTGCCGAGCTGGCCGAGCCGATCGGCGTGCTGACGTACGAGACCGCTGACGTCCCGGGCGCCGAGATCCTTCCCGCCGACCCGGGGGAGTACGCGGCCGACCTCTACGCCGCGCTGCACCGCCTGGACGACGCCGGCGTGGCCACGATCCTGGTGCAGGAGCCACCGCAGACCGAGGACTGGCTCGCGATCCGCGACCGCCTCACGAGGGCCGCGGCGAAATAGACGGGGTCTTAATCGCTTTCAGGGCGGCGGTGGGGTGGTCGGACGGGCGCCCTTGGCGATGTTGCGAGCCATGCCGCTGAAGATGACGCCGTGGAAGGGCAGGACCGAGGCCCAGTAGGCGTGACCGGCCAGGCCGCGGGGCAGGAAGACGGCGCGCTGGCGGTAGACGCTGCGGCCGTCGCCGTCCTCGGTGGCGCACATCTCGAGCCAGGCCCGCCCGGGCACCCGCATCTCGGCGCGCAGGCGCAGCAGCTTGCCGGGCACGATCTCCTCGACCCGCCACCAGTCCAGCGCCTCGCCGACGCGCAGGTGCTGGCGGTCGCGGCGGCCCCGGCGCAGGCCCACCCCGCCGGCCAGCCGGTCCAGCCAGCCGCGCACCGACCAGGCCAGGGGGAACGAGTACCAGCCGTTCTCGCCGCCCACGCCCTCGATGACCCGCCACAGCGCGTCGACCGGGGCGTCGACCGGCCGCGAGCGCTCGTCGACGTAGACGCTGCCGCCGGACCACGCCGGGTCGGAGGGCAGGGGCTCGGCCGCCGCGTCCCGCCCGGCGGCGTCCGCCCAGCGGGTCTCCACGTTCGCGTCCCGGATCTTGCAGAGGGCGTGCCGGACCGCCTCGTCGAAGCCGAGCGGCTTGTCGGCGGAGAATTCGGCGATGTCGTTCTCGTGGGCCACGGCCTCGTGCACCAGGCTGGCCACCAGGGGCCGGGCGATCGCGTTGGGCACCGGGGTGACCAGGCCGACCCAGTGGGCCGACAGCCACGGGCTCAGCGGCCTCAGCGGCACGATGACGCGGCGGCGCAGGCCGGCGACCTTCGCGTAGCGCTGCATCATCTCGGCGTACGTCAGCACGTCCGGGCCGCCGATGTCGAAGGCGCGGTTGACCGACGACGGCATGCTCGCGGACACGATGAGGTACCGCAGAACGTCACGCACCGCGATCGGCTGGATCCGGTTGCGCACCCAGCGTGGCGTCACCATGACCGGCAGGCGCTCGGTCAGGTAGCGCAGCATCTCGAACGACGCCGAGCCGGAACCGATGATCACCGGCGCCCGCAGCACTGTCGTCGGCACCCCACTGGCGAGCAGGATCCGGGCCACCTCCGTGCGCGAGCGCAGGTGGGCGCTCGCCCTCTCGCCCTCCGGCGGCTCGGGACCGCCCAGATAGACGATGCGGGACACGTGCGCGGCGCGGGCCGCCGCCGCGAAGTTCTCCGCCGCCCGCCGGTCGCGTTTCTCGAAGTCGCGCCGGCCCAGCGAGTGCATCAGGAAGTAGGCGACGTCGACGCCCTCGAACGCGGCGCGCAGCGACTCCGCGTCCTCCAGGTCGCCCCGCACGATCTCGGCCCGGCCGGCCCACGGCACGTCCCGCAGCCGTCCCGGCCCGCGGGTCAGACATCGCACCTCGTGGCCGGCGTCGAGCAGGCGCGGGGCCAGCCGCCCGCCGATGTATCCGGTCGCACCCGTCACCAAGCAGCGCATAACTGCAGACTGTGCCCGCCGGAGGGCCGCCGTAAGCCATATGCTCTTTTCTGGCAGCGTTGCCTACTCGGGGAGGGCGCGTGGACACCTTCTGGGGGCCGGACTTCGCCGCGCTCGAGCGTGCCGATCCGGAGATCGCCCATGTCCTCCTCGCCGAGGTCGACCGGCAGCGGGCCGGGCTCCAGCTGATCGCCAGCGAAAACTACACCTGGCCCGAGGTGCTGGCCGCGCTCGGCTCCACGCTCGCCAACAAATACGCGGAGGGTTACCCCGGGCGTCGTTACTACGGCGGCTGCGCCGAGGCCGACCACGCCGAGGAGCTGGCCGTCCAGCGCGCCCGCGACCTGTTCGGCGCCGACCACGCCAACGTGCAGCCACACTCGGGCACGGCGGCCAACCTGGCGGCGTACGCGGCGCTGGCCGAGCCGGGCGACACGGTGCTGGCCATGGAGCTGCCGCACGGCGGCCACCTGACCCACGGCAGCCGGGTCAACTTCTCCGGCAAGTGGTTCCATCCGGTCGGCTATCGCGTCACCCCGAACACCGAGGAGATCGACTACGACGAGGTGCGCGACCTCGCGCTCGCCCACCACCCCAAGCTGATCATCTGCGGCGCGACCGCGTACCCCCGGGCCATCGACTTCGCCACGTTCCGCGCGATCGCCGACGAGGTGGGCGCTTACCTGCTGGTCGACGCCGCCCACTTCATCGGCCTGGTGGCCGGCCGGGCGGTCCCCTCGCCCGTCCCGTACGCCGACGTGGTCACCTGCACCACGCACAAGGTGCTCCGCGGCCCGCGCGGCGGCATGATCCTCTGCCGCGCCGAGCTGGCCGAGCGCGTCGACCGCGCGGTGTTCCCGTTCAGCCAGGGCAGCCCGATGATGCACGCGATCGCCGGCAAGGCGGTGGCGCTGCGGCTCGCCGCGCTTCCGGACTTCCAGGGGTACGCCCGTCAGGTGGTCAGAAACGCGCAGGCGCTGGCCGCGGGGCTGGCCGCCGAGGGCATGCGGCCCGTCTCCGGCGGCACCGACACCCACCTCGCGCTGGTCGACCTGACCGGGCTCGGCGTGACCGGCCGCGACGCCGAGGCGCGCTGTGACCTGGCCCGCATCAGCCTCAACAAGAACGCGATCCCGTACGATCCGCAGCGCCCGGCTGTAGCGTCGGGCATCCGGGTGGGGTCGCCGAGCGTGACCACCCAGGGGATGCGGGAGGGTGAAATGCGGCAGATCGCCGGGCTGATCGGCGTCGCGGTGCGCTGCGATCCGGGCACGGCTCCGGGCGCGGCACGGCTCGCCGGGGTGGCCGACGAGGTCGGCGCGCTGGTCGGCCGGTTCCCCGCCTACGCGGGGCAGGAGGCGATGGCGTGAGGCGCTCTCGCTCCGACGACCTCGAGATCGAGCCGTACGATCCGGCGCTCGACCCGACCCTTCGCGACAAGGACGAGGACGACGACCGGCCGCTGCCCGACCTGCCCCCGTTGCCGGCCGATCCGCGCTGGCGGGTGGCGCACCTGCCGTTCCTGACGGCCGTCGCGTTCGCGCTGCTGCTCTGCGCCGCCTCGGTCGGGTTCCTGGTCAGCGGGCCCACGGCGGGCCTGGGCGCCGCAATTGGCGTGCTTATAGTGACGATCAGCTATACGATGTCGACATTGGTGATCGCTTGGGCCGACACGGTCCGGCCGGCGCTGCTGATGCCGGTCGCGCTGCTGACGTACGTGCTGAAGTACTCGGTCCTCGGTGTCGTCCTCGCGTACGGAGTGGCGAGTGACTGGCGGGGCAAGGACGCGCTCGGCTGGGGAATCGTCGCGGGCGTGGTGGTCTGGACCGGCGTCCAGGCGTGGTGGATTCACCGCGTCAGTCGCCCAAAGTGATCATCTAACGGCTGTTTGCGCTCGTCAGCGTCCCTTTCGTGGTTTGTTGACCTCGAAACGGTGACGTGAACGCTCGGCGGTTGTCCGGTTATGGCGAAGGGGGAGTACCGTGTCCTTCCAGTTGCGCGACCCCTGACGCCTGGACAACTGCGGTTGTGCGGGGGGCCGCGCTTAGCCTTGTCTTTCCTGCTGATATCGTTCGGGCCGTCATGACCGGTCAAGAACCTCCCAGGAATCCCCAGGACGACGACGGTCCGCCTCCGCCCGACACGGGCATGGGAATGACTGCCGTCGCCTACCTCATCGCGGGGATGTTGGTCTGGGGAGGGATCGGTTTGCTGGTCGACCACTGGGTCGGGACCAAGGGCATCTTCGCCGGTATAGGCGCGGTCGTTGGTATCGGCGGCGGTGTCTACCTCATCGTGCGCCGTCTCGGCGCCTGACAGGAAAGGGCTACGGTGACCGGTCAGTCGACAGTCCTCGCGGCGGACGTTCCGTTCCCGCCGAGCGTCGAGGATTTCTACCTGCCCAGCATCGTGCCGTGGGGCGGGCACGACAGCTACTGGTTTACCAAGATCACTGCGCTCCTGTGGATCTCGGTTGCGCTGATCATCATTTTCTTCCTGGTCACGTACCGGAAGCCCAAGCTGGTTCCCACCAAGAAGCAGTGGATCGCCGAGAGCATCTACGGCTTCGTGCGGAACAACATCGCGGTCGACATGCTCGGCAAGCGGGGCATCAACTTCGCGCCGTACCTGACGACGCTGTTCGTCTTCATCCTGCTGATGAACTTCTGGGCCATCGTGCCGTTCGCGCAGATCTCGCCGAACTCGCACATCGCGTTCCCGGCGGTTCTCGCGGTGATCAGCTACGTCATGTTCATCTACATCGGCATGAAGCACCACGGCGGCCTGAAATACTTCAAGCACGCCCTGATCCCGCCGGCGCCGTGGTTCATTCTGCCGCTGCTGATCCCGATCGAGTTCTTCTCGACCTTCATCGTCCGGCCGTTCTCGCTCGCCGTCCGTCTTTTCGCCAACATGTTCGCCGGCCACATGCTGCTGCTGGTGTTCACGCTGGGCGGCTTCGCGATGCTGAACGCCAACGTCTGGTTCGCGCCGTTCTCGGTCGTGTCGTGGGCGATGACCATCGCCTTGACCTTCCTGGAGTTCCTGGTCATCTGCCTCCAGGCCTACGTCTTCACCGTGCTGACCGCGAGCTACGTCCAGGGCGCGCTCGCCGACGAGCACTGAGCACTTCCCGCAAGTCCCGCACCACCTGTAACACCCCGTTGTCGTCCCGCGTGACATCCACGCGAGATACCAGGAGGAATTGACAATGTACGACGTTCTTGCCGCCGTCGGTGGTAGCACCGCCGCCATCGGTTACGGCCTTGCCGCCATCGGCCCCGGCATCGGTGTCGGTCTGGTCTTCTCCGCGTACATCCAGTCCACCGCCCGCCAGCCGGAGTCGTCGCGCCTGACCCTGCCGTACGTCTGGATCGGCTTCGCCGTCATCGAGGCGCTCGCCCTCCTCGGCATCGCCTTCGGCTTCATCTGGGCCGGCGAGTTCTAAGCCCCCCTTCCCGCGTTGCGGAGGTCTGAATGATCACCACCTATTACCAGCTAGCGGCTGAGGCGGCTGAGACCGAGCACAACCCGATCATCCCGCTCTGGCAGGAGGTCGTTCTCGGCATCATCGCCTTCGGCATCCTCTGCTTCGTGCTGATGAAGTTCGTCTTCCCGATGATGGAGAAGACCTTCGCGGCGCGGGTGGACGCCATCGAGGGTGGCATCAAGCGTGCCGAGGCGGCTCAGGCCGAGGCCAACCAGCTGCTCGAGCAGTACCGCGCGCAGCTCGCCGAGGCTCGCACCGAGGCCGCTCGCATCCGCGACGAGGCCCGGGCCGACGCCGAGGGCATCCGTCAGGATGTGCTGGCCAAGGCCCGCGAGGAGTCGGACCGCATCATCGCGGCCGGCAACGAGCAGCTCGCCGCCCAGCGCGAGAGCATCGTGCGCGACCTTCGGTCCGAGGTGGGCACGCTCGCCGTCGACCTGGCCAGCAAGATCGTCGGCGAGGCCCTCGCCGACGAGGCGCGCAGCCGGGGCACCGTCGAGCGGTTCATCGACGAGCTCGGCGCGGCCGGCTCGGCGGGCGGGCGGCGCTGATGGCGTCGACCGCCGGCCAGCAGGCCTACGCCGAGGCCGTTGAGAAGCTGACCTCGGCCACCGCCACGGCCACGGCCGCGCAGGCCGGCACGGTCGCCGACGAGATCCTGTCGGTGGCCGGCATCCTGCGGGCCCAGCCGCGGCTGCGCCGGGCGCTGACCGACCCGTCGCGCTCCGGCGCCGACCGGGGCGAGCTGCTGCGCTCGCTGCTGTCGGGCAAGGCATCCCAGGTCACGGTCGACGTCCTGGCCTCGCTCGTCGCCGGCCGGTTCTCCCGGCCCGCCGAGCTGCTCGACGTGACCGAGCGTCTCGGCGCCGAGGCCGTGCTGGCCGGTGCCGAGAAGTCGGGCAACCTCGCCGAGGTCGAGGACGAGCTGTTCCGCTTCGGGCAGATCGTCTCCGGCAACGCCGAGCTGGCCGTCACGCTCAGTGACCCGGGTGCGCCGACCGAGCGCCGGGTTAAGCTGGTGGAGGACTTGCTGAAGGGCAAGGCCCAGCCGGCCACGGTGCGGCTCATCGAGGTGGCACTCGAGGGCTTCGGGGGCCGTAGCTTCGAGGGATCGCTGACCCGGCTGGTCGAGATGACCGCCGCGAAGCGCGATCGCGAGGTCGCCTACGTGACGGTCGCCAAGCCGCTCACCGACGCCGACGAGCAGGCGCTGGCTGCCAAGTTGTCCGACATCTACGGCCGGCAGGTCTCGCTGAAGGTCGACGTCGATCCCTCGATCATCGGCGGCGTCAGCGTCAAGGTCGGCTCCGACCTCTACGACGGCACGATCCTGCGGCGGCTCAACGCCGCCAAGCAGGCGTTCTCCAAGTAGCTGAGCTTCCAAGGCGGCTTCGCCGCACTGCGACGAAAATTTGAGACTCAGCTCCGCCCCTGGCGGCGGAGCTGAGCAGGCCCCTCGGTGGCGGAGACGTCCCGAGCTAGACAGAGAAGGCAGAGGATGGCCGAGCTGACCATCTCCTCGGACGAGATCCGGGGGGCGCTAGAGCGCTACGTCTCGTCCTACACGCCCGAGGTCTCCCGCGAGGAGGTCGGCATCGTCTCCGATGCGGGCGACGGCATCGCGCACGTCGAGGGCCTGCCCTCGACGATGGCGAACGAACTGCTCGAGTTCGAGGACGGCACGCTGGGTGTCGCCCTCAACCTCGACGTCCGCGAGATCGGCGTCGTGGTCCTGGGTGACTTCGGCGGCATCGAGGAGGGGCAGCAGGTCAAGCGGACCGGCCGCGTCCTCTCCGTGCCGGTCGGCGACGCGTTCCTCGGTCGCGTGGTGGACCCGCTGGGCAACCCGATCGACGACCGTGGCGAGATCGCCAACGAGGGCTTCCGCGAGCTCGAGCTCCAGGCGCCGAACGTCATGGCGCGCCAGCCCGTCAAGCAGCCGCTGCAGACCGGCATCAAGGCGATCGACGCCATGACGCCGATCGGCCGCGGCCAGCGCCAGCTGATCATCGGCGACCGCAAGACCGGCAAGACCACTGTCGCGATCGACACGATCATCAACCAGCGCGCCAACTGGGAGTCCGGCGACCCGGACAAGCAGGTCCGCTGCATCTACGTCGCGATCGGCCAGAAGGCCACCACGATCGCGTCGATCCGGGGCACGCTCGAGGAGCAGGGTGCGCTGGAGTACACGACCATCGTCGCGGCTCCCGCCTCCGACCCGGCCGGCTTCAAGTACATCGCGCCGTACACGGGCTCGGCCATCGGCCAGCACTGGATGTACAACGGCAAGCACGTCCTGATCGTCTTCGACGACCTGACCAAGCAGGCCGAGGCGTACCGCGCCGTGTCGCTGCTGCTGCGCCGCCCGCCGGGCCGCGAGGCCTACCCGGGCGACGTCTTCTACCTGCACTCCCGGCTGCTCGAGCGCTGCGCCAAGCTCTCGAACGAGCTGGGCGGCGGCTCGATGACCGGTCTGCCGATCATCGAGACCAAGGCCAACGACATCTCGGCCTACATCCCGACCAACGTCATCTCGATCACCGACGGTCAGATCTTCCTCGAGACCGACCTGTTCGCCTCGGGTGTCCGCCCGGCGATCAACGTCGGTACGTCGGTGTCCCGGGTGGGTGGCTCGGCGCAGGTCAAGGCGATGCGCTCGGTCTCCGGCCGTCTCCGCCTCGACCTGGCCCAGTTCCGTGAGCTGGAGGCCTTCTCGGCCTTCGCCTCCGACCTGGACCGCGCGTCGCGTGCCCAGCTCGAGAAGGGCGTCCGCCTGGTCGAGCTGCTCAAGCAGCCGCAGTACTCGCCCTACTCGGTCGTCGACGAGGTCATCGTGATCTGGGCCGGCACCACCGGCCAGCTCGACGACATCCCGGTGGGCGACGTGCGCCGCTTCGAGCAGGACTTCCTGCAGTGGATCAAGCGGCACCGCAGCGACACCGTCACCGCGATCGAGTCGACCGGCCTGCTGTCGGACGACGACATCGAGAACCTCAAGAGCGGTGTGACCGAGTTCAAGGAGCTCTTCAAGCGGGGCGAGACCGGTTCCTCGGTCAACGAGAACCCGGCCGAGCCGCTGGAAGAGGGCCGCCAGACGCGCGAGACCGTGACGCGCGAGGTTTCGCGTCCGGCCGAGAGCGAGTAGTCATGGCCGGTCAGGTACAGGCCCTCCGGCGGCGCATCCGCACCGTCCGGTCGACCAAGAAGATCGCGAAGGCGCAGGAGCTGGTCGCGACCAGCCGCATCGCCAAGGCCCAGGAGCGGGTCGCCGCCTCCAAGCCCTATTCGGAGGCGATCACCCAGGTCCTGACCGCCCTGGCGTCCAACGCGACGATCGACAACCCCCTGCTGGTCCCGCGCGAGCGGGTCCGGCGGGCGGGCGTCCTGCTGATCACCAGTGACCGTGGCCTGGCCGGCGCCTACAACGCCAACGCCATCCGCACCGCCGAGCAGCTGATCTCCCGGCTCAAGGCGGACGGCAAGGAAGCGGTGCTCTACGTGGTCGGCCGCAAGGGCGTCGGCTACTACAAGTTCCGCAACCGGCCGATCGAGGCCAGTTGGACGGGCTTCTCCGAGCGGCCGTCGTTCTCCGACGCCAAGGCCATCGGCGACGCCCTGCTGGAGGCCTTCGTCGCGGGTGCGGACGACACCGAAGCCACCTACGGCCCGGACGGCATCCAGGGCGTCGACGAGCTCCACATCGTCAGCACGCAGTTCAAGTCGCTGATGACGCAGAGCGCGGAGGCGCACTTCCTGGCGCCGATGCAGGTCGAGGAGCGCGAGGTCGAGCCCGGGCTGCGCCCGGCGTACGAGTTCGAGCCGGACGCCGACGAGCTGCTCGACGCGCTGCTGCCGAAGTACCTCAACACGCGGATCTACGCGGCGTTGCTGGACTCGGCGGCGAGCGAGTCGGCCTCCCGGCGGCGGGCGATGAAGAGCGCGTCGGACAACGCGGACGACCTGCTCAAGCGGTACACGCGCGAGATGAACTCCGCGCGGCAGGCTGCGATCACCCAGGAAATCAGTGAGATCGTCGGCGGCGCCAACGCGCTGGCCGCGGCGGGAAGTGATGTGTGATGACTGTTACGACCACCTCCGGCGGGGCTGGCCCCCTCAAGGCGGAGACCGGCGTCGGCCGCGTCGTCCGGGTCATCGGCCCGGTCGTCGACGCCGAGTTCCCGCGTGACGCCATGCCCGACATCTACAACGCGCTGCACGTCGAGGTGACCCTCTCCGAGGGCACCAAGAAGCTGACCCTGGAGGTCGCCCAGCACCTGGGTGACAACCTGGTCCGCGCGATCTCGATGCAGCCGACCGACGGCCTGATCCGGGGCGCCGAGGTCACCGACACCGGCGCGCCGATCTCGGTGCCCGTCGGCGACGTGACCAAGGGCCACGTGTTCAACGCCCTCGGCGACGTGCTCAACGCCGACCCGTCGACCCTGGACATCCAGGAGCGCTGGTCGATCCACCGCAAGCCCCCGGCGTTCGCCGACCTCGAGCCCAAGACCGAGATGCTGGAGACCGGCATCAAGGTGCTCGACCTGCTCGCGCCGTACGTGCGCGGTGGCAAGATCGGCCTGTTCGGCGGCGCGGGCGTGGGCAAGACGGTGCTCATCCAGGAGATGATCATCCGGGTCGCCCGTAACTTCGGTGGTACGTCGGTGTTCGCCGGCGTCGGCGAGCGCACCCGTGAGGGCAACGACCTCATCCTGGAGATGGAGGAGGGTGGCGTTCTCGACAAGACCGCCCTCGTCTTCGGCCAGATGGACGAGCCGCCGGGCACCCGCCTGCGGGTCGCCCTGTCCGCGCTGACCATGGCGGAGTACTTCCGGGACGTCCAGAACCAGGAGGTGCTGCTCTTCATCGACAACATCTTCCGGTTCACCCAGGCCGGCTCCGAGGTGTCGACGCTGCTCGGCCGCATGCCGTCGGCCGTGGGTTACCAGCCCACGCTGGCCGACGAGATGGGCGAGCTGCAGGAGCGGATCACCTCCGTCCGGGGCAAGGCCATCACCTCGCTCCAGGCGATCTACGTGCCCGCCGACGACTACACCGACCCGGCGCCGGCCACGACGTTCGCCCACCTGGACGCGACGACCAACCTCGAGCGGTCGATCTCCGACAAGGGCATCTACCCGGCCGTGGACCCGCTGGCCTCGAGCTCGCGGATCCTGGCGCCCGAGTTCGTCGGCGCCGAGCACTACGCGGTCGCCCGCGAGGTGCAGCGGATCCTGCAGAAGTACAAGGACCTCCAGGACATCATCGCCATCCTCGGTATGGACGAGCTGTCCGAGGAAGACAAGGTCACGGTGCAGCGGGCCCGCCGCATCGAGCGGTTCCTGTCGCAGAACACGTACGCGGCGGAGCAGTTCACCGGCGTCCCCGGCTCGACGGTCCCGCTGAAGGAGACCATCGAGGCGTTCAAGAAGATCAGCGAGGGTGAGTACGACAACTACCCCGAGCAGGCCTTCTTCATGTGCGGTGGCCTCGAGGACCTCGAGAAGAACGCGCACGAGCTGATGAAGGGCTGAGTTCGCTCAGCTTCCGACGGAGCCGCGCCGACCGTGATGGTGGGCGCGGCTTCGCCGTACCCAAGCCAGATTTGTCTGGTTTGACCCGTCTGCGAGTCCCGGATCCGGTGGCTCTTTCTGGGTACTCTTGTCGTTCGTTGGGCGGCTGACATCGACAACCGTGGGGAGAGCCTGTGGCCAGGAAACGCCGCGCGCCCTTGTGGGCGCGCCTTTGCGCGATCTTCGGCTGCGTCCTCATGGTGGTCAGCGGCGGCGCGATCATCACCCAGCAGGTGCTGGTGGCGCGCTACGCGGGCGCCGTCGAGACCCAGGACCTGTTCGGCAACGCCGCGGCCGGCGCCACGAAGGAAGCGAAGTCCGACATCAAGGGCCCGCTCAACATCCTTCTGGTCGGCGTCGACCCCCGCCGCGAGACGCAGACGCCGCTCTCCGACTCGATCATCGTCGCGCACATCCCCAAGGACCTGAGCCAGGCCTACCTCTTCTCGGTCCCGCGCGACCTGATCGTCGACATCCCCGCCTTCGAGAAGACGGGCTTCAAGGGCGGCCGGGCCAAGATCAACGCCGCGATGGGGTACGGCAGCGCGGTGGGCAACGGCAAGCACGACGTCGTCCAGGGCTTCGACCTGCTCGCCAAGACGGTCGGCCGGCTCACCGGCATCGCCGAGTTCGACGCCGGCGTGATCCTCAACTTCAACGGCTTCAAGGCGATCGTCGACGCCATGGGCGGCGTCACCATGACGATCGACCAGAACGTGAAGTCCGAGCACCTCCAGCCCAACGGCAAGCCCCGCCCGCGCTACGAGAGGTGCGCCGACAACAGCTGCGCCCACCCCTACTACGGCCCCCAGGCGGAGTACAAGAAGGGCACCTACCACCTCCAGGGCTGGCAGGCCCTCGACTACGTGCGGCAGCGCTACGGCCTTCCGCGCGGCGACTACGACCGCCAGCGCCACCAGCAGCAGTTCATCAAGGCCATGGCCAAGCAGGCGCTGAGCAAGGACGTGGTGACCAACCCCGCCAAGCTCGACAAGGTGCTCAAGGCGGCCGGCAAGGCGCTGATCTTCGACGGCGGCGGCCACAACGTGGTCGACTGGGCCTTCGCGCTCAAGAACCTGCGCTCCGACGACATGACCCTGATCAAGCTGCCCGGCAACTCGGTCATCGTCGACGGCGACTACCGCGGCGAGGCGCTCGAGGACAGCGCCGCCGACTTCTTCAAGGCCGTCCGCGCCGACCAGGTGCAGAGCTTCATCTTCCGCCACCCCGAGTACATCAACACCAACGTCTGACCTGGTGCCACCCTCGAAAAGGGCGCCGTCTAGACTTCACCCATTCCGGTATCAGGGCTCAACAGGAGGACAGCGTGGCCAACCAGCTGCCCGTCAAGGTCGTAGCCGTCGAGGAGAGCGTCTGGTCCGGCGAGGCCGAGATGCTCGTCGCGCGGACCACCGAGGGTGAGATCGGCGTGCTGCCGGGTCACTCGCCGCTGCTGGGCCTGCTCAAGGAGCCGTCGCAGGTGCGGGTCAAGCTCGCCGGGGGCGAGCAGCTGACGTACGACGTCTCCGGCGGTTTCCTCTCGATCGACGCGGACGGCGTGACCGTTCTCGCCGAGAGCGCGACCCCCGCCACCCCCGAGACCCACTGACGACCGGCGATGGAGATTCTGGAAGTCATCGGAATCTGCATCGTCGCTGCGCTCGTCGTCCTCTTCGCGATCTTCTTCCGCCGCCGGCTGCTCATGGTCGGCGGCGGCACGATCCGCCTCCAGATCCACATCAGCACGCTGGTGCCGGGCCGCGGCTGGTCCACGGCCATCGGCCAGTTCGTCGGCGGTGAGCTGCGCATCCACCGCATCTTCAGCTTCGCCTTCCGCCCCAAGCGCGTGCTCGACCGCGGCGCCCTCGTCATCGAGGAGCGCCGCCGTCCCGTCGGCCCCGAGCGCCTCACCATCCCCGGCCACTGGGTCGTCCTGCGCCTCGCCACGGCCACCGACGAGATCGAGATCGCCATGGCCGAGTCCACGGTGACCGGCTTCCTCTCGTGGCTCGAGGCCGCCCCGCCGGGACCACCGGGCAGCATCGCCCGCCCGGTGATCCGCCCCCGCACGATCGAAAACTGACGCGGCTCAGCGGTGCTTGACGCCCTCCTGGGCGAAGGGCGCCAGCCTCGGCCCCCGCACCGGGGCGTCGCCGAGAGCCTCGTCGATCCGCCGTAGCACGTCCTCACTCAGCTCCACGCCGGAAGCGGCCGCGTTGGCGTGCACCTGCTCCGGCCGGGAGGCGCCGGTGATGGCGGAGGCCACCTCACCGCGGCGCAGCACCCAGGCGAGGGCCAGCGTGGCCATGCTGACGCCCAGTTCCCCGGCGATCGGCACGAGGCGCTGCACGGCCTCCAGGGTGGCGTCGTTGAGCACCAGATCCTTGGCCCCGCCCATCTCGTCGCTGGCGAAGCGCGAGCCGGCCGGCAGCGCCTCGCCGGGCTTGTACTTGCCGGTGAGCACCCCCTGGGCGAGCGGCGACCACACGATCTGCGAGATGCCGTTCGCGGCGCTCAGCGGGAAGACCTCGGCCTCGGGCGCCTGCCAGAGCATCGAGTACTGCGGCTGCGACGAGACGAAGAGGTGGGGCCCGGCGATGTCGACGGCGGCCTGGATCTGCTCGGGCGTCCACTCGCTGAAGCCGAGATAGCGGGCCTTGCCCTGGCGTACGACCTCCTGGAAGGCCTCGATCGTCTCCTCGATCGGCACGTCGACGTCGAACCGGTGCGCCTGGTAGAGGTCCACGTAGTCGGTGCGCAGCCGGCTCAGCGAGGCGTCGATCTGCTTGGCGATCTGCCGGGCCGAGAGCCCCCGGTCGGTGTCGGACATCTGGCCCTGCACCTTGGTGGCCAGGATGTACGAGTCGCGCGGATGCTGGGACAGGATCTCGCCCCACGCCTCCTCGGCCGCGCCGCGCCCGTACACGTTGGCGGTGTCGAAGAAATTGATCCCGGCGTCGAAGGCCGCCTCGGTGCAGGCGCGGGTCTGCTCGGCCGCGACCCCACCCGAATAGGTCAGCCATGATCCCAGCGAGATCTCGGAGACTTCGAGGTCGGAGCTGCCGAGCTTGCGGTAACGCATAGTGTTCCTCTTCCCTGATCCAGCTCTTCGCAGGTGGCTCTCGCCGACACTGGCTGTGCCCCCTAGCGTCGTCGTTATGCGGATTCGAATCATCGACGCCTTCACCGACCGGCCGTTCGCCGGCAACCCGGCCGGCGTGGTCGTGCTGGACGGGCCGGAGTTCCCCGGCGAGGAGTGGATGCAGGCGGTCGCGGCCGAGGTGAACCTCTCCGAGACGGCGTTCCTGCACCCGCTCCCGCCCGGCGGCGACGCCGACTACGCGCTGCGCTGGTTCACCCCGGCCGTCGAGGTGGCGCTCTGCGGGCACGCCACGCTGGCCACGGCGCACGCTCTGGAGAGCAAGGGAGTCGTGCGCTTCGCCACCCGCAGCGGCATCCTCACCGCCTCCACGGACGGCGAGGGGTGGATCACGCTCGACTTCCCGACCGCGCCCCTGAGCCCGTTCCAGGCGGACCCTCGGGTGCTCGACGCGCTCGGCGTGACGCCGCTGTCGGTGCACCACACCGGCCCGAACACCGACGACCTGCTGATCGAGGTGCTCGACGAGGAGGCGGTGCGCTCGCTCACGCCCGACCTGACCGCCCTGGCCACCTTCGAGAACCGCGGGGTGGTGGTCACCGCCCGGGCCTCCGGCGAGGGCTACGACTTCGTGTCCCGCTTCTTCGGGGCGGCGGCGGGCGTGGGGGAGGACCCGGTGACGGGCAGCGCCCACACGGCCCTCGCCCCGTTCTGGTCGGCCCGCCTCGGCGGCCGCACCGAGCTGGTCGGCTACCAGGCGTCACCGCGCGGCGGCTACGTCCGTGTCTCGCTGCGCGACGACCGCACCCTCCTGACCGGCAAGGCGGTCACGGTCATCGACGGGACCCTGCACACCTGATCGCCGGACGCTCCGGCTCGGGGTCGCCGTGGGCCGGCGGCTCGTCGCCGTCTTGTTCCGGCGGGCGGGCTCGTGCAGGCCCTCGTAGATGTGGTCGCGCAGGGCGTTGGCCCGCTGTTTGGACAGGGCGGCGCGCAGATCGCGCAGGACGACGCGGACCAGCACGTTGACCTCGCCGTGGCGGATGCCGAGGCGCTCGCGGGAGGCGGGTGGCAGCTCCTCCGGCGGGGTCGCCGACAGGATGCTCACCTCCTCGACCAGCTCGGCGTCCGCGCCCAGCAGGTCACGCACCCGGTCGCCGACCTCCTCGGCGGTCACCCCGGCCGGGAGCGCGACGGAGACGTCCCGCCGGGCCGCGGGCTGGGCCGAGACCGGACGGTAGGGGCCGAGGCCGAGCATCTGGGCCGCCACCCGCGGGTCGGCGGAGCGCAGCAGCCGGATGTCGTCGATCCCCTTGCGCAGCATGACGAGCCGGTCGAGGCCCAGCCCGAGAGCCAGCCCCGACCGCCCCGGCCCGATCACGTGCGCGGCGGCCACCCCGCACTCGCCGATCTCGACCCAGGCGCCGCCCGCCCGGGCCTCGATCTCGAGCCCGCCGGTCGTGTAGGGGTGGTCCGCCGGGTGCACCCGCCAGGCGGCGCCGGGCAGGGCCGCGCCCACCGCGACTTCGATGAGCTCGAGCAGGCCGCCCGGATCCGAGCCGCCGGTCACCCGCCACAGGTCCAGTTGGTGCGGGGTGCCGGTGTGCAGGCGGTCTATCGAGTCGCGGCGGTAGACGATCCCCGGGCACGCGACGAGCGCCTCCCGTGCCGTCAGCCGCCGCAGCGCGCCCGGAATGAGGGCCGAAGTCTGAGAGCGCAGCATGCGGTGGTCATCCACATACCGCGTATATCTCGCGTCCCGGGCCGCCGCCGAGGCGCTGTAGCCCAGCCTGTCGTAGTTGTCGGCCACGTCGACGATCCGCTCGCCGCGATGGACGAGCAGGTGCGCCGAGGGCCATCGTGCCGTGGCGGCGCCGAGCACCGCGGCGACCATCTGCTGGAGGGCGTGCGGACCCTGCGCCGGGTCGCTGAGGTCACGGACGGCGAGGTCGTCGGTGAGGGACATCGGCTTCTCCGTTTCACGAGGGAGCCCCGTGCGAAGCCGGCGGTGAGGATCACCCGCGCGTGGGATCGGCCGGCCGCCAACGGGGCCGGGCAAAATCACCTACGCGCGAGGTCATGCCTCCATCGTGACAGGCCGGGGAAGCGAATTTCAGTCCGGCGGGCCCGGCTGGAGCTCCACCTCGAAGCCCCACGCGTCCTCCAGGTAGGCCGCGTACGACTCCGGCCCTCCCGCGTGCGGATGCTTGTCGGGAAAGAGCAACCCCCACCCGTGCTGCCCCGACTCCTCCACCAGCCGGTCGACCTCGGCGCGCCCGCCCACCGTGAAGGCCAGGTGGTTGAGCCCCGGCGCCAGCCGGTCGTGCACCGTGCCCGACAGCGCCGGCGACTGCTCCATCACGAGGTAGACCTCGCCGTGCCGCCAGGACCTGCCGCCCGGCCAGTCCTGGTACCGCTTCCAGCCCAGCTCGCCCAGCAGCCAGCCCCACGGGCGCAGGGAGCCGGCCAGGTCGGGCACCCACAGCTCGACGTGGTGCAGCATTCCTACTCCGCCGTGCCGCCGCCCGGGACCCACTTGACGTCGCCTCCGGGGTTCGCCGTGCGGGACAGGATGAACAGCAGGTCGGAGAGGCGGTTCAGGTATTTGGCCGGCATCTCGCCGGTGCGCGACGGGTCCGCCTCGACGAGCGCCCACGCCGAGCGTTCCGCGCGCCGCGCCACGGTGCGGGCCACGTGGAGCAGGGCCGCGCCGGGGGTGCCGCCCGGGAGGATGAAGCTGTCGAGCGCCGGGAGGGGCTCCAGGAACTCGTCGCACCACTTCTCGAGGCGGGTCACGTACTCCTCGGTGATCCGCAGCGGCGGATAGGGCGGGTCCTCGGACGCCGGGTTGCAGAGGTCGGCGCCGACGTCGAAGAGATCATTCTGTACGACGCCGAGCACCCGTTTCACGTCCTCGGGCAGGTCACCCATGGCCAGGGCGACGCCCAGCGCGGCGTTGCACTCGTCGGCGTCCGCGTACGCCTGGATGCGCGGATCGGTCTTCGCCGCGACCTCGTTGTTGCCGAGGCGGGTCTGCCCGCCGTCGCCGGCGCGGGTGTAGATGCGAGTGAGATGAACGGCCATGCCCCCACCCTACGGAGGGCGGTTCGTCGGCGGCTCATACCATGGCCCGCGTGGATGTGATCAGGGTGAAGGGCGGTACCGCGCTGACCGGTGAGGTCGGCGTCGGTGGCGCGAAGAACTCCGCGCTCAAGCTGATGGCGGTCGCTCTGCTCGCGCAGGGCCGCAGCGTGGTGGACAACGTGCCGCGCATCACCGACATCGCCATCATGGCCGAGGTGCTGCGGCGGCTGGGCTGCCAGGTCACCCTGGACGGCGGTGAGGCGACCATCGACGTGCCCGCCGAGCCGGGCAGCGAGGCCGACTACGACCTGGTGCGCCGCCTGCGGGCGTCGATCTGCGTGCTCGGGCCGCTGCTGGCCCGCCGCGGCTATGTGCGGGTGGCGCTGCCGGGCGGCGACATGATCGGGTCGCGCGGGCTCGACATGCACGTCAGCGGCCTGGCGCGGATGGGTGCCGAGATCTCGGGCGAGCACGGCTTCGTCATCGCCTCGGCGCCGCACGGCCTGCGCGGCAGCAAGATTTGGCTGGACTTCCCGAGCGTCGGCGCCACCGAGAACCTGCTGATGGCCGCGGTGCTCGCCAAGGGCACCACCGAGATCGACAACGCGGCCCGGGAGCCGGAGATCGTCGACATCTGCGAGATGCTCACCGACATGGGCGCCCACATCGAGGGGGCCGGCTCCTCGACGCTGGTCATCGAGGGGGTCGACGAGCTGCGGCCGGTGCGTCACACCACCGTCGGCGACCGCATCGTGGGTGGCACGTGGGCCTTCGCCGCCGCCATGACCCGCGGCGACGTGACGGTGCAGGGCGTGCGGCCCGAGTTCCTCGACATCGCGCTCGACAAGCTGGTGACGGCCGGCGCGACGGTCGAGCCGGGTGACAATCAGTTCCGGGTGCGGATGGACGACCGGCCCAAGGCCGTCGACATCGTCACCCTGCCCTACCCGGGGTTCGCGACCGACCTGCTGCCGATGGCGCTGGGTCTCGCCTCGGTGGCCGAGGGCTCGTCGCTGATCACCGAGAACATCTTCGACGGGCGCTTCATGTTCGTGAACGAGATGGTCCGGCTGGGCGCCGACATCCGTACCGACGGCCACCACGCCGTGGTGAACGGCCGCGCCCGCCTCTCCGGGGCGCCGGTGCGGGCCACCGACATCCGGGCCGGCGCGGGCCTGGTCATCGCGGGCCTGTGCGCCGACGGGGTGACCGAGGTGGGCGAGGTGCACCACATCGACCGCGGCTACCCCGACTTCGTGGCCGACCTGGCCAATCTGGGCGCCGAGGTGGAGCGGGCCGACGTGCCCGAGCCGACGTTCGACTTCTAGGCGCTTCTCACAGGGCGCCCACCAGGCGGCGGGCCTCCTCGACCTGTTCGGGAAAGACGAGCACGGCGGTGCGCCCGTCGCGGGCGACCGCCTGGGTGGCGCGGATGCCGGCGTCGCCGAGCAGCCGGCGGATCTCGTCGGCGACCTCGGCGTCGCCCGTCACGGCCGCCGCGCAGAGCAGGCCGTAGTCGTCGGGTTCGCCGAAGATGGCGAGCCCGGCCGCGCACGGGTCGCCCGTTTCGGGCTCGCGGGAGAGGGTCCACTGGAGGCCCATGCGCCAGAACACCGCGCCGAGGAAGCCGACCAGACCGACGGCGATCAGCGGCCCGATGAGGTACCAGCCGTTGCCTGTGGCCATGGGCATAGTCTCGCACCGCTACGAGCCGTTTTACGCGGATTCGCCCCGATAGAGGCGGCGTTCCGCACCTGAGTTTCCGTTAAGTAGGGTGAGGCCGAGCACACGGCACTTCTGAGGAGGGCACATGGCGGGTCGACTCGCGGTCATCGGCTCCGGACTGATGGGTTCCGGCATCGCGCAGGTCTCGGCGCAGGCGGGCTGGCAGGTCACCATGCGGGACGTCGACGACGCCTCGCTGGCCCGGGGCATGGCGGCGATCCGGGATTCGCTGGGCCGGTTCGCGGCCAAGGGCAAGATCTCCGAGGAGGACGTGGAGGCGACCGTCGGCCGCATCACGGCCACCACCGACCTCGACGCGGCCGCCGACGCGGACGTGGTGGTCGAGGCGATCTACGAGAAGGTCGAGGCGAAGCACGAGGTCTTCCGCGCGCTCGACAAGATCTGCAAGTCCGGCGCGGTCCTCGGCACCAACACCTCGGCCATCCCGATCACCCAGATCGCCGCGGTGACCGAGCGGCCCGAGTCGGTCGTCGGCATCCACTTCTTCTCGCCGGTGCCGATGATGAAGCTGGTCGAGCTGGTCCGCGGCTACCAGACCTCGGACGACGCGCTGGCCGCCGCCCGGGCGTACGCGGAGGAGGTCGGCAAGACCTGCGTCGAGGTCAAGCGCGACGTGGCCGGCTTCGTCTCCAACCGGCTCTTCTCCGCCCTGCTGGTCGAGGCGATCAAGCTGGTCGAGACCGGCGTGGTGAGCGCGGCCGACCTCGACACCGTGATGAAGCTGGGCTTCGGCCACTCCATGGGCCCGCTGGCCACGGTCGACCTGACCGGCCTCGACGTCATGCTGAACGCGGCGAGCAACATCTACCGCGACACCGCCGACGAGAAGTTCTTCCCGCCGGAGCTGCTCCAGCGCATGGTCAGCGCGGGCGACCTGGGCCGCAAGAGCGGCAAGGGTTTCTACACGTACTGAGCGGTTCGGGGCCGCTCGCCGCGAGCGGCCCCTACGATCTGCGGTATGACGCCTGAGCAGATGGAGTGGGCGCTCGCCGAGGCGGGCAAGGAGGCCCTCGCCGTCGCTCCCGGCTGGTTCCGGGCCTGGCCGACCGCCGACGAGAAGTGGTCAGCGGTCAACATCCGCTCGGCCACCCAGGTGATCGTCAACCGCAGCCGCGAGGACGATCGCCATCCGAACAGCTGGACCGTGCGCGCCCTCTTCGGCAACCACGCCGTCGAGCTGCGCGTCGGCCCGTACGACGTCAAGGACCACGCCGTCCTCGTCGCCCACGCCGTGCTCTCCGTCGCCTACCGCGACGGCCTCAGTCGAACTCCGGGTCCTCCCGCGCCGCCGGGCGCAGCCGAATCCGCGTGATGGCCCGGCCGGTGACCTCGGTGACCTCGGCGCTGTGGCCGTCGACCTCGATCACCTCGCCCGGGGTGGTGGGTATGTGCCCGAGGTGGGCGAGGACCAGCCCGGCCACCGTGGTGTAGTCGCCGCCCTCGTCCTCGCGGTCCAGGTCGACGCCGATGTCGGGCAGGTCGTGGATCGGGAAGGTGCCGGGCAGCAGCATCGCGCCGTCCGGCTCGCGGACCACCGACTGCACATCGCGGTCGGTCTCGTCGTAGATCTCGCCGACGACCTCCTCGACCAGGTCCTCCATGGTGATGATGCCGTCGATGGCGCCGCGCTCGTCGACCACGAAGGCGAACTGCTGGTGCTGCGCGCGCAGCTGGCGCATCGCGTCGGAGACCTTCAGCGTCTCGGGCAGGAAGAGCGCGGTGAACATGTGGTCGCGCACCGGGCCCCCGGCGTCGATCAGGTCGCGCAGGTGCACCACGCCGAGCACGTCGTCGAGGCCCATCGGCCCGGTCACCGGCGCCCGCGAGTGGCCGCTGGCGATGAGCCGGGTGAGCGCCTCCTTCGCCGGCAGGTCGGCCGGCAGGATCAGCACGTCGCGGCGCGGCACCAGCACCTCGCGCAGCATCCGCTCGGCGATCTCGAAGGCGCCGCTGATGATCGTGCGCTGCTCGGGGGTGAACTCCTGCTGCTGGGTGACCATGTCGCGGATCTCCTCGGCGCTCACCTCCTCGCGCGTCGCGTTCGGATCCACGCCGGAGAGCCGTACGACCAGGTCCGTCGCCTTGCCGAGCAGCCAGATCGCCGGCCGCGACAGGGTGGCCAGCATGTCGAGGGGGCGCGCGGCCAGCAGGGCCCAGCCCTCGGCGCGCTGCATCGCGATGCGCTTGGGCGCGAGCTCGCCGACCACCAGCGTGAAGAACGTCAGCACGATCGTGACCAGCACGATGGCGACCGGCTCGGCAGCGGTGCCGAGGAAGCCGAGCGGGCCGGTGAGCGGCTTGGCGAGCGAGGTCGCCGCGGCCGCCGACGCGAGGAAGCCGGCCAGCGTGATGCCGATCTGGATGGTCGCCAGGAACCGGTTGGGGTCACGGGCCAGGCGGGCCAGCGTCCGGCCGCCGCGCGACTGCCGTTCGAGGCGCTGGAGCTGGCTGTCGCGCAGCGAGATCAGCGCCATCTCGCTGCCCGAGAAGGCGGCGTTGACCAGCACCAGCACGATCACCAGAACGATTTGCCACCCATATCCGCCCACGGGGCCGCTTTACCCCCTCGCGGTGCCCGCCAAGCCTCAGTGCGTCGCCGCGAAGGCCAGCGACATCAGCGTCGCGGAGATCATCCCGCCGAGGAGGGTCAGCCCGATGCCGCCGATGTCGAGGCGGGCCTGGAGCCGCTTGTGGGCGAAGAGCGCGGCCACCGGCACGCCGGCCGAGGGCGCGACCAGGAACGCGAGCCAGCCGAGCCCGCGCAGCAGCGTCCCGCCCCACACCCCCGTACCGCCGATGGTCACCAGGCCGGACCCGACGAGGCCCGCGAGGGCCGCGACCAGCGCGCCCACCAGCGGGAGCAGGGGGAGCGCCCAGCGGGGCAGGGCGCGGCGGCCGGCGGGGCGGATGGTGTGGTCGATGCGGTCGGCGACCTGGGCGAGCAGCATGCGCGGCGCCTTGACGTGCGGCGACTCGGGGCTGCGGGGCAGGGCCACCCGGGGCAGGGCGTCCACCGGCACGGGCTCCGGCATCTCGCCGAGCGCCCGCACCCGCAGCCCGCGGGCGCGGCGCAGCTGGTCCCAGAGCCGGGCCGCCTCCCGGTCGACGTCGAGCACCTGGGCCGCGGCCGCGCCCGCCCAGCGGTCGGCGGAGAGCGCGTCCCCCTCGGCCCGCGACAGCTCGCCCGCGGCCTGCGCGGCGCTCTCCTGGTAGGCCTGCTCGGCGTTGCCCATCTCGGCGTCGCGGCGCCGGGTCGCCTCCGCCAGCGCGCTCACCATCAGCTGGTAGTCGCGCCCGATGGGCTGGCGATCACGTGTGGTCACTGTTCACCTCGTACGGGACGATGACTTCCGGGGTGCGGTGCACGGAACGGTCGAAGAAGAGCGCGCGCCGGGTGCGCGGATACCAGGTGGGGCCGCCGGGCTGCGGATAGAGCGGCGCGAGGTCGGCGCCCTGAACGTCGAGCGCCACCCATGCGCCGATCGGGTCCAGCCGGGCCGCGGGACCGCCCAGGCTGTCGCGCAGCCGGGCCACCGAGCGCCACCAGCCCAGCACGTGGGTGCGGTGCTCGGGGCCGTCGACCAGCAGGCGGCGCAGCGCGGCCGGGTCGGTGCCGGCGTCCAGCGCGTAGCCGAGCACGTAGTGCGGCACCGGGCCGAAAGGGTCCTCCGGCAGCTCGTCGCACCAGTCCGCGGTGGGCAGCTCCGCGATCAGCCGGGCCGCCGCCCGGGCCGCGTCGGCGTCGAGGCAGACCACGCTGAAGTGCGCGGGCCCCTGCGCGGCCAGGGAGAGCGCGGCCGCGGCGATCACATCACAGGCCTCTTCCGTGCGGGTGCCGAGCACCGCCAGATTGCGTCCGGGCATGCGGCCGAGCCGCAACCGGGCCGGGCGGGCCGCCACGTCGATCCGCTCGCCGAGCACCGCGCCCGGCGACGAGCCGACCGGCGCCGCCACGTCCGGCACCGGGCCCGCCGGGCGGCAGCTGTCCGGCAGGCGGGGCACCGCGTCGCCGTCGAAGAGCCGGGGCTCCTCGCAGCCCTCCGGACGGTCGCGCCACAGGCGCCGCTGGAGGCTGCGCCAGACCAGCCGGTCGCCCGCGTCGGGCAGCCGGACGACCTGGTTGGCCCCGGACGCGCCGGACTGCGTGTTGACCACCGCGTGGAAGCGCGGGATCACCGCGGCGGCCAGGTTGTCGTCGGCCAGGATGCGGCGGGCCTTGGGCAGGGCGATGCGCAGCGTGAACTGTCCGATCAGGCCGGAGCGGCCCCACAGCGCCTCGATGCCGGAGACGTCCTGGCTGGCCAGCACGAGGTGGATGCCCTGCGAGCGGCCGCGCCGGGCCAGGTCCTCCAGCAGCGTGACCGCCTCGTCGGCGACGGCGTCGCGGCCGGCCAGCAGCACCTGGAACTCGTCGATCACGGCCACGATCCGCGGCCAGTGCCCGCCGGGGTCCTCGGCGCGCAGCTCGGCGAGCTTGGTGGCGTCGACCCGCTTGGCGGCCTGCGCCCGGGTGCGCAGCTCCTCGCTCAGGTGCCGCAGCATGGCCAGGCCGAACTCCCGGTCGCCGTTGACGTTGATGCCGGCGAGGCGCACCTGCGGCAGCCACGCCGGGTCGCGCGGCCCCGGCACGAAGCGGGCGAACGACACGCCCTCCTTGAAGTCGAGCAGGTAGAGCGCGAGCTCCTCGGGCCCGTAGCGGGTGGCGAGGGCGGCCAGCCAGGCGTACAGCAGATTGGTCTTGCCCGATCCGGAGGGGCCGCCGATGAGGGCGTGCGGCGGATCGTCGCCGAGCGGCACCTCGACGAGCGAGCCGTCGGTGGCGTCGCCGACGGGCGCGACGAGGCCGTGCAGGGACGACTCGGTCCACAGCTCGCGCGGCTCCAGGTCGGTGAAGCGGGCGGGCGGCGGACCGGCGCGCAGGCGCTCGGCGGTGGCCCGGCAATACGAGATCACCCGCTCGGCGGGCGGCGGCGGATCGAGCCGGATCTCCAGATCGCCGGTGATGTCGCAGGTCGCGGTCTGATCGCCGACCACGAGGCGCCGGACGGTGGGATGGTCCGGCAGGGACAGGCCCCGGACCATCAGGTGTACGCCGCACGCGACGCCCGTGCGCACGATCCGGTCGAGCTGCGCCCGCTGCCCGTTGGTCAGCTCCTCGGCGGTGGCCGCGTCGGCGAGCAGCACCACGACCCGCCACGGCTCCGGCCGGGGGCCCGCGGTCGCCGCGGTGAGGTCGGACAGCGACTGGTGCTCGCCGGCCAGCACGGTCTCGTTGACCCGGCAGATGTGCTCGACCAGCCCGTCCAGCGTGGACCCGAGCGATCCGGGCCCGACGAACGAGATGCCGAGCGGGGCGAACGGCGCGAGCGTGCCGCCGAGGTGCTCGGGGTCGTAGACGATGAGCTCGACGTCGCCGGGCCGGCTGCTGCCCAGCGCGCGCAGCAGCAGGCCGGTGATCACCCCGTCCGCCACCGCCGGCGCGCCCTCGAAGTGCAGGTGCGCGGCGTCGAGGAAGGGCACCAGCGCGGGCAGGGCGGCGGTGTCGTCGACGTTGAGCGAGCCGATCCGCAGCAGCCCGGGGCGGGCGCCGGGCGACGGCTCGGTGGGCGACCACATCCGCCACGGCAGGCCGGCCGCTCCGGTGGCGTTGATGGCGGCGAGCCGGCGCACGTTGTTCGCCAGCCGGGCCGACTCGTGCTGGAAGCGGCGCTGGATGTCGCGCCGGGCCGCGTCGCGCGCCTCGGCGAGCTGGTTCAGGCAGGTCGCGTACGCCTCCCGGACGAGCCGGCGCCGGTTCTGCGCCTCGCCGCGCGCCGACTCCGCCTCGGCCAGCACCGCACGGGCGGCACCGCGCGCCTCGGCCAGTTCCTGCCGGACGACGGCGACCAGCGCGTTGCGGTGGCTACCCACACGAACCCCCGAAATTCACGCTGGGGGATTTTACGCATTATCGCCCGAAACGTACACTTATGTGCTGCGTGTCGGCGCGGCTCGCCGTCGCCGGCCCGGGTGCCGCTGGTCGGCTGGGGTGCCGCTGGTCGGCCCGAGCGCTGCTGGTCGGCTGGGGTGCCGCTGGTCGGCTTGGGCGCTGCTGGTCGGCTGGGGTGCCGCTGGTCGGCTTGGGCGTCGCTGGTCAGCCTGGGCGTCGCTCGTCGGCTCGGGCCGGGCCGCTGCGCACGCTCCACTTCGGCTTGCCGCCGACCAGGTCGGCGCGGAGGCGGGCGGCGATGACCGCGGCGCCCTCGCCCTGCCAGCGCCGCATCGTCTGCCGGGGCACCTGGCGCCGCATCCAGTCGAGGGCCCGGCGCGCGTCCCGGTCCAGGCCGTCCGTGCGCGGCCTGCGGGCGTACGGATCGAGGCCCAGCACGCAGCAGTAGTGCAGGACGTTGTACGACCGCCAGGCGTCGGTGGTGTCGAACGCCCCCGCCGGCCGCAGCCGGTCGACGCCCTCCTGGAGCACCACCCGCAGCTCCAGCGCCCTGTGCTCCAGAGTCCCGGGCTCGAGCCGCCCCCGGAGCCGCTGGTCGATGACTGGCAGGTCGGTCAGCGGGCTGCGCATCAGCCGGCCCAGGTCGCCGTAGTTGTCGAGCGCCTGATGGGTGAAGCGCCGGAAGTCGTCCTCGCTCACCCCGGGCAGCTGCTGCCGGTGGCGGTGCCGCGGAAGCGCCTCGGCGAGCATCAGCACCGCCGACCGGTCGGCGCGCAGCCGGGCATCGCGCCGGAACGCGATCGCGTCGAGCACCCGGCGCGCCGCGCCCGGCAGCCCCACGAAGGTCATCACGACGGCGAGCAGGCCGAACTGGAGGATCGTCACGGCGTCGGACTCCGCGACGGTCACGGTGAGCACGGCCGGCGCCCCCACCAGCAGGACGGCCGCGACGGCCCCCGCCACCGAGCGGAGCAGATCGGGGCGCAGCCGCTCGCCGGCCGCCATCGCGTCGTGGACGGCGACCAGGAAGGCGAGCATCAGCAGGTCGACGCCGAGCGCCGCGATCACCAGCATCGGCGCGCCCAGGTCGACCGGGAGCAGCAGGACGGCCAGCGTCACCCCGTAGAGCACCGCGGCGACCGTGAGGGCGGCCGGCAGCATCGGCGGCCGCACCTGGTCACGGAAGCGCCAGAGCAGCACCACCCCGCCGGCCAGCGGGGCGAGCACGACCAGCCGGCCGGCCTGCGGCAGGGCGATCACCGTGCCGAGGAACGCGGCGGCCAGCACCAGCCAGCCCAGGTCGATGTGCCGCCGCTCGGGCAGGGTCGCCGGCAGCAGCGCCACGGTGCTGCCGGCCCAGAGCAGGACCGGAGCGCAGAACAGGACCTGCGCGAGCGTCGAGTCGGGCGCGACCGTCCACACCGCGACGCCGACCGCATACGCCATGAGCGCCGCGGCCGCCCGGCCCGTCGGCTGCCGGACCGGGTCGCGGCCGAGCAGGTAGCAGGCGGCCCACCACGCGAAGGCGAAGGCGGGCACGGCGATCGCGAACACGCCAGAGAGTCAACCAAACGGGTGTGGGGTGCCGGAACCCGACAGTTGTGTGCGCTTCGCCCTCTTGCGGCGGCGGCGCACCACCCAGACACCGCCGAACACGAGGAACAACAGTCCTACCAGGACCAACACGGGCAGCACGATGGCCAGCACGGACATCAGCACGCTGCCGACATCTTCGGCGGTGCTCGCGACGGGAGCGCCGAACCCGGCCGTGGTGGTGTTCACAACAGGGCGGGAGGCGGCCTTCACCCCGTGGACGCAGAGCGCGATGACCACGCCGGCCGCGATCGGCACCCACTGGTGCGAGCCGAAGAACGAGCCCGGGTCGCTCACCGTCACGGTCTCGGACGCGGAGCCGGCCCCGAAGGCCAGGCCGCCCGCGGTCGGGCGTACGACGGTCTGCACGACGTCGTTCACGTGGTCGACGACGGGCACCTTGTCGGCGACCACCTCGATGGCCAGCAGCAGGGCGAGAATCAGCAGCGTCCAGCCGTTGGCCAGCCAGGACCAGCCGGTGGGAAGGTCGATCAGGTCGGTGTACCGGGCCAGCAGGCCCATCACGACCAGGGGGATGTAGGCATTCAGCCCGGCGGATGCGGCGAGGCCGGTGCCGGTGAGGGCTTCGAGCACGCCTCAAGGATGGCATTCCGCCGCCAACGGCGCCTTCCGCTAGGGTCGTCGGGTGCGTCTGGTCATCGCGAAGTGCTCCGTCGACTACGTCGGACGGTTGTCCGCCCACCTGCCTCCGGCCGTCCGGCTGCTGATGGTCAAGGCCGACGGCTCGGTCTCGATCCACGCGGACGACCGCGCCTACAAGCCGCTCAACTGGATGAGCCCGCCCTGCAAGCTGCACGAGCAGCCCGGGGTGTGGAAGGTCGTCAACAAGGCCGGCGAGGAGCTGCGGATCACCCTGGAGGAGATCTTCCAGGACACCTCGTACGACCTGGGCGTCGACCCCGGCCTCCAGAAGGACGGCGTGGAGGCCCACCTCCAGGAGCTGCTGGCGGCCCACCCGGAGACCTTCGGCGAGGGCTGGACCCTGGTGCGCCGGGAGTACATGACGGCGATCGGCCCGGTCGACCTCCTCTGCCGAGACGCCGACGGCGGCGCGGTGGCCGTGGAGATCAAGCGCCGAGGCGAGATCGACGGCGTCGAGCAGCTGACCCGCTACCTCGAACTGATGAACCGTGACCCGCTGCTCGCCCCGGTCAAGGGCGTCTTCGCGGCCCAGGAGATCAAGCCCCAGGCCCGGGTCCTGGCCACCGACCGGGGCATCCGCTGCGTCGTGGTCGATTACGACAAGCTGCGCGGCATCGAGCGCAACGAGCTCACCCTCTTCTAGCCGCCGGGCCGCAGGCCCTCACGGCCGCCACCTTCGCGTTCCCACGGGTGGACAGAACGTTCGTTCTGCCTGAGGGCGGCTACCGCGAGAGCTCCGTGCGGTCGGTGTCTGTCGTGCCCGACAGGTAGGCGCGGGCGCCGATGACGCCCACCACGGCCTGGACCAGCACCGTGGTCCAGGAGAGCGGATTGCCCTGCGCGATCTCCACCAGCGCCGGCAGCCCGAGCAGCAGCATGTCCGGCCCGATCACCGCGTTGACCAGGGGGCCCGTCGACAGGGTGCCCATCGGGGTGTCCAGGGGCAGCAGGTCGTTGCGGACGAAGCCCGCCCGCGCTCGGTGGACGGCCGCGGCCGCTCCTACCGGGCCGAGGGCCAGGCCGAGCGCCCACCACGGGCCGGCGGGCAGGTCGCCCAGCACGTCCAGGGCGGTCAGGGCCGCCGCCGACCAGAGGGCGGCCAGGACTCCCGGGATCCACAGGCGTTGCAACACCGCCTGGCGGGACGACAGGCCCAGCAAGCGCAGGAGCACCGCGTTGCCGGCGTCGGTGCGGACGTTGCCCGTGGCGGTCATGCCGGCGATCAGCGCGCCCAGCAGCACCGCCGCGCCCAGGATCCATGCGGGCGCGTTGCCCAGCAGCAGCGGGAAGGCGGCGCCGAAGACCAGCCACAGCAGGCGGCGCCGGCGGCGCAGGGTGAGCAGCAGGTCCTGGGCGACCAGCACCGGGAGGCGCGACGGCAGGGTGACCGAGCGCAGGCGGCGGGCGGCCCAGTAGCGGCGCTCGATCATGTCGGTGAGGAAGGACGGCTCGATGCCGAAGGCCGCGTCGAAGAGGGTGCCCGCGGTGCGGGAGGCGTCGAGGATGTGGTCGCTGGGGGTGCGCGCGAGGCCTCGTACGACCAGAGCGAGAACGACCAGGACGACGACCGCGACGCCCGCGACCAGCGGGACCAGGGTCTGGGCCGGGGGCCACGCCGTGACCGCGACGGGCTGGTCGAGCGTGGTGTCGGCGACCAGGCCCGCGAAGCCGGCGGCGAAGAGCAGGCTCATCAGCGCGTCGACCGCGGTGCCCCAGCGGCCGCCGGCCTGGGCCGCCGCCGCGATCAGGAGCAGGACCAGGCCCAGCAGCGCGCCGCCCGCGGTGAGCAGGGGGAGTGCGACCGGGCGCGGGGCGGTGTGGCCGACGATGGCGATGCCGGCCAGGGCGCCGAGGACCGCGGCCACGGCGCCGGCGATGCGCAGGGACGGGATCAGCAGGCTGCGGCGGCTCACGGGGGCGGTCAGCAGCCAGGAGGCGGCGGGGCGGCTCAGCGCGAGCGGGCCGAACCGGCGCAGGGCCAGGTAGAGCAGGCCGTAGCAGAGGGCGGTGAGGGACGCGCCGGCCAGGCCGGAGGCGTCGGGGTGCGGGGGCCAGAAGACCTCGGCCAGCTGGCGGTGCAGCATGCCGCCGACGATCGCGACGGTGAGGGCGCCGATGTAGAGGCTGTTCAGGGTGGCGCCGCGCTCGCGGTGGGCGGACTGGCGGCGCAGGATCCAGCGCCGGACGGGCGCCAGCGGGACGGTGGTCATCCGGCGACCGCGCTCAGCGACTCCATCGTGGTGATCGCCGCGCCGGAGGCGATCGCGAAGTCGTCGTCGTGGCTGGCCATCAGCAGGGAGCCGCCGCCGGCCAGGTAGTCGGCGAGCAGGGCCGCCACGTCGGCGCGGCCCTCGCGGTCGAGGCGCTGCTCGGGCTCGTCGAGGATGAGCAGGGAGCTGGGGCGCAGCAGGGCGATCGCGAGCACGAGCCGCTGCTTCTGGCCGGACGAGAGCGACGGCGGGATCGCGTCGGCGTGCCGGGCCAGGCCGAAGCGCTCCAGCGCCTCGTCGATGCCGGCCTCCGCCGGGTCCTGGCCGTGGGCGCGGCAGACCAGCTCGGCGTGCTCGCGGGCGGTGAGGCCGGGATACCACGTGGGCGGTTCGACGGTGGTGACGACGGCACGCCAGAACTCCGGGGTGGCGCCGGGGTCGCCGCCGAAGACCGTGATGGTGCCGCTCTCCACCTGTTGCAGGCCGCTGACGCAGCGCAGCAGGGTGGACTTGCCGACGCCGTTCTCGCCGACGACGCAGACACCCTGGCCCGTCGGTACGGTGAGGGTGACGTCCTCCAGCACCGGCGCGGCGCCGTAGCCGGCGTACAGGCTCTTGACCTCGACCGCTTCCACGTCGAGGACCCTAGCTCACCTCCGCCCGTACAGGATCTTCAACGCCCTGATGATGGTCGCCACCTGTCCGGGCGTGCGCTCGAAGGTCATCGCGGGCAGGAGCGAGGGCCCACGCCGTACGGTGATCGCCTTGGGCCGGGCGAACTCGCGCAGCCCGTCCTCGCCGTGGATGCGGCCGAAGCCGGAGTCGCCCACGCCGCCGAAGGGCAGGTTTCCCATGCCCGAGAAGGTGAGCGTGCCGTTGACCGCGACCATGCCGGAGCGCAGCCGGCGCGCGATGCGGATCGCGTTGCGCTTGCCGAAGACCGCACCCCCGAGGCCGTACGAGGTGCCGTTCGCCTGCTGCAGCGCCTCCTCCGCGTCGGCGACCTTGGTGATGGTCAGCGTCGGGCCGAACGTCTCCTCGCGGATCCCGCGCGCGTCGGCGGGCACGTCGACCAGCACGGTCGGTGCCACGTACGGCGGCTGCACGGCCTCCGCGCCGCCGAGCACCGCCCTGCCGCCCTTGGCCAGCGCGTCGTCGATGTGCTCGCGGATGATGTCGAGCTGGCGCGGCATGGTGATCGGGCCGATCTGGTCGCCGGTGCGCAGCTTGCCGGCCTTTTCCACCACGGCCGCCACGAACGCGTCGTAGACGGGCGCCACCGCGTACGCCCGCTCGATGCCGATGCACGTCTGGCCGGCGTTGGTCATGGCGCCCCAGACCGCGGCCTCGGCGGCGGCGTCCACGTCCGCGTCGTCGTCCACGATGATCGCGTCCTTGCCGCCCGCCTCGATCACCGTCGGCACGAGGTTGTCCGCGCAGGCGGCCAGCACCTTCTTGGCCGTGGCGGTCGAGCCGGTGAACGCGATCTTGTTGACCCCGGAGCGGCAGAGCGCGGCGCCGACGTCGCCGAGGCCGTGCACCACCTGGAGCACCGGCTGCTCCGGCACCACCTCGGCGAACGTGTCGGCCAGCCACTGGCCGACGATCGGGGTGTATTCGCTCGGCTTGAACACGACAGCGTTGCCGGCCGAGAGCGCGCCGGCGATCGAGCCCATCGGCGTGAGGATCGGGTAGTTCCACGGCCCGATGACGCCGACCACCCCGTACGGCTGGTATTCGAGGTGACCGGTGTGCTCCATGAGCAGCAGGCGGGTCGCCGTGCGCCGCGGGCCGAGGACGCGCTTGGCGTGCCGGGCCATCCAGTCGAGGTGCTCGACCGCGCCGGCCGCCTCGACGACCGCGTCCGCGTGGGGCTTGCCGGCCTCGAGCCCGGTGAGCTCGGCGACCTCCTCGACGCGCCGGGCGAGCAGCGAGCGCCAGCGCATCAACCGCTCCTTGCGCCCGTCGAAGCCGAGGGACTGCCACCAGCGGGCGGCCTCGCGGGCGCGGGCGGTGGCGGCTTCGACGGCGGCGGCGTCCGCGACGGGCACCCGTCCCGCTTCCTTGCCGGTGGCGGGGTGGGTGGAGATGAGCACGCCGTCTTCGACGACCGGGAGTCCGGGAACGCGAGTAGCGGTCATGTTCGGCAGTCTAGGGCCGTAGTTACCGGTGAGTCATCACTTGACCGTACGCTTGATGTTGTGAGTCCCCGCCGCAATCATCCCCGCCGCCGCGGCGGATCCGACGAGCCCCGCGCGCTGACCGACGAGCGCGTCCGCAAGGGCATCGAAGGCGTCCAGCAATGGCAGGACGGCGAGTGGATGGTCCGGTCGATCTTCGGCGGGGCGGCCGTGAAGACGTACCGCTGCCCGGGGTGTGTCCAGGACATCAGGCCGGGCGTGGCGCACGTCGTGGCGTGGCCGATCGACGGCCGCGGCGACGAGAGCGACCGCCGCCACTGGCACACGGGCTGCTGGAAGGCGCGGGACCGGCGCTTGCCCGGAGTGGAGCGCTCCCGCAACGCCCCTAGATACGGTTAGGGATCATCGAGAACATGAGCAACCCCATCCGCGCCAACTCGATCCTGCCCGCGCGCCGCGAGGACATCGAGCTGGAGACCGCCGACGGCCTCACCCTCGTCGGTGAGCTGGCCACGCCCCTGGAGGGCGACCCGGTCGCCACGCTGGTCTGCCTGCACCCGCTGCCCACCCACGGCGGCATGATGGACAGCCACATCTTCCGCAAGGCCGCGTGGCGGCTGCCGGCGCTGGCGGGCCTGGCGGTGCTGCGCTTCAACACCCGCGGCACCAGCAGCGTCCGCGGCACCAGCGAGGGCACCTTCTCGGCCGGCGTCGACGAGAAGTACGACGTGGCCGCCGCCATCGAGTACGCGGAGTTCGCCGACCTGCCCAACATCTGGCTGCTCGGCTGGTCGTTCGGCACCGACCTGACCCTGATGCACGGCCTCGATCCGGCGGTACGGGGCGCCATCCTCCTCTCGCCGCCGCTGCGCTTCTCGCAGCCGGCGCACCTGAGCGCGTGGGCTTCGTCGGACAAGCCGCTCACGGCCCTCATCCCGGAGTTCGACGACTACCTGCGTCCCCCGGAGGCGACCGAGCGGTTCGCCGCGGTGCCGCAGTGCGAGGTCGTGCCCATGGAGGGCGCCAAGCACCTGTGGGTCGGCGACGCCGAAAAGGTGCTCGACGAGATCGTCAAGCGCGTCGCACCCTCCGTCCCGGTGCCGCTGCCGCGCACGTGGGACGGCCCGATGGAGACCGGCGACATGAACGCCTACGCCGACCGGACGACCTCCGCCTTCCGCGACGTCCCGATGCCCAAGGCCGATTAGGGCGTCCACATCCGTTCCGAGAGGCCGCGCAGCTCGGCGCCGCCGGCCTGGCGGTGCAGGCGCGCCAGCAGCGTCCGCGTCGTGGCGTGCAGGTCGGCAGTGGTGTGCACGTGCTGCGGGGCGATGCGCTCGGCGGTGAGCAGATAGCGCACCGCCTCGCGTTCGCGGCCGGTCAGGTGGGCCAGGGCGCGCGCCGTGTCGGCGTAGTAGAAGACCTGCCGGAAGCCGGCCGCGATCGCCATCGGGGACGTGCGCCGGGCCACCGCGGCCGCCCGTTCGGCGTCGCCCTCGTTGACCTCGATGCTGATCCGCCAGATGTCGACGTTGGTGGGGCCGAAGTACAGGCCCATGGTCGTGGTCTCCCCGGTGCGCCGGGCCAGCCGCTTCGCCTCGGCGAGCCACGCCGCGCTGTCCTCCGGGTGGCCGCGTCCCCGCGCGGCCTTGGCCGAGATCAGCTGGAGCGAGCCGAGGATCTCGGCACCGCCCGGCCGGGACAGGTGCCGCCGCAGGTCGCCGGCGGCCCGCTCGGCGATCGTCTGTCCCCTTTGGTGCGAGCCGCTGGCCGTCGCCGCCGTGGCGAGCGCGTAGGCCGCGTACGCCAGCAGCACCGGATCGTCCACGGCCTCGGCCGCGTCGCGGCAGCGCTCGGCGCCCAGCCACGCGTCACCCGGGTGGCCGAGGTTGCGCAGCACCGACGAGGCGATGAAGGTGGCCTCGCACAGCAGCCGCAGCGCCCGCCCCCGTTCCGGCCCGGCCGTCTCGGCGTGCAGGTGGTGCAGCAGGCCGGGCAGCAGCCGCATGGTGCCGGCGTAGTCGCACGCCTGCCGCAGCGTGTCGACCAGCGACAGCACGCGGTCGAGCTCCGCCATCGCCGGCGACCCGGCGACGCCCGGTTCCGTCAGATCGATGTCGATCAGAGCGGTGCGCAGAGCGTGTACGCCGGCACGCGTCGCCGTGGCCGCCCGGTCCGTGCCCGGCACCGGCGCGCCGGCCAGGTCGCCCGACGAGCACTCCAGCGCTTCGGCGATGTCCGCCAGCATGAAGCGGTTGTTCGCCGCCTGGAGCCCCCGCTCGATGCGTCCCCAGGTGGCGTGCGAGATGCCGGCGCGGCTCGCCGCGTACCGGATGCTCCAGCCGCGCAGCAGGCGGCGGGCCCGGATGCGTTCCCCCACGTCGGGGTCGGCGAGCGGTCGTGGGCTCATGACCTCGACCGTAGACGCGCCCCGGCGCGGGGTGGTACAGACCTGTACCGGTTGATCTACCGCGCTTCCTGGCTGGGGACGACGACCTCGCGGACGATCAGCTGGATGCCGGCCACCATGGGGATGGCGACCAGCGCGCCCACCACGCCGAAGAGCGCGACGCCGAGCAGCGCCGCGACGACAGCGGCCACGTCGCTGACCTTCACCGAGCGGCGCATCACGTTCGGGTAGATCAGGTAGTTCTCCACCTGCTGGTAGACGATGAAGAAGACGATGCAGACGATGCCGTCGGTCAGCGACGAGGCGAAGCCGACCAGGCTCACCACGATCGCGCCGAGGGTGGCGCCGATCTGGGGGATCAGGTCGCAGACGGCGACCACCACGGCGAGCGCGAACGGGTAGCCGAGCCCGAGGATCACGGCGAGCAGCCAGCTGCTCGCCCCGGCCAGCACGGCGATCGAGATCGCGCCCACCATGTACGCGCCGACCTTGGTGAGGATCTCGTCGCCGATCAGCCGCACCCGCACCCGCCGCGACGCCGGCACCAGGGAGTACGCCGTCTCGCGCATGCGGTCGAACGACGCCATGAAGTAGATCGTCAGCACCAGCACGGTGAGCACGTTGAACAGCGTGCCCGCGATCATCCGGCCGGCGCCGACCACACCGCCGAGCGCGTTGGTGACGGTGCCCGCGTTGAGGGCGCTGCTCACCCGGTCGACGATGTCGTAGCGCTGGACCAGCTCGTTGATCGTCTCGTTGCGCTGGAGCTGCTGGATGTAGCCGGGCACGTTCTCGACCAGCTGGGTGGTCTGGCTGACGAGCGGCGGGATCAGCGCGACGATGCCACCCGCTATGAGACCCACCACGGCCAGCGCGACGATCGTCACCGCGAGCCCGCGGGGCAGGCCCCACTTGCGCAATTTGGACACCGCGGGGTTGAGGCCGATCGCCAGGAACAGCGCGATGAAGATCAGGATCAGGATGGACGCCGCGTTGCGGACGCCCAGGAAGATCGCGTACGCCAGGATGACGCCGAAGCCGCCGAGCAGGCCCATCATGAACGGGTTGCGCTTGTCCAGCGGCGGCCCGGGCTTGCCGAAACGATGCGGAGGGATCTCCTCCTCGATCGGATCCCGCTCGGGCTGCTCCGCCGCCGGCTCGGTCTCTTGCGCCACCCGGTCCTCCACTGTGGGGTGAGCCGGGTCCTACTCCTTGCCGGCCGCACGTGTCTCGGCCGCGACGTTAGCGCCGCCCCGCAACGACCGCCACCTCCGCGGGCGCCCGCGGGACGCGACGGGCATCACGCGACGCCCGTGCGGGCGCGCTACTCGGCGTCCGCGCCGACCCGGGTGGCCGGCGGGACGGTGACCTTCGCCGACGCGGTGACCTTGCCGGGCGCCGGGACCTCGGCCGTGTGCGCGCCGGTGGGGGCCTCGGCCGCGTGCGCGCCGACCGGGCCGCCGGCGACCGACTTCTCGTCGTCGTCCTGCTCGTCGGCGTCGGAGGAGGAGCCGGCGGCGGCGAGCACCGCGGCGGCCGCGAGCTCGGCGACCCGCTTCGCCTCCTTCTGCACCTGGCGGCGAACGTCGGCGGCGTGCCGCTCGGCGGCCTCACCGGCCTTCTTGGCCTCGGTGACCCGCTCGAGCTCGGCGGCCAGCTCCTTGCGCGCCTCGGCGAGGCTCTGGTGCACCTTGTCGGCCTCCTGCGCGCCGGCGCGGGCGCGCTCCTGCGCCGCGGCCAGCTCGCGCTCGGCCTCGGCGACCTTGGCCTTGGCCGCCTCGTACTCGCGGCCGGCCTCGGCGATCTTCTCCTGCTGGGCCGCGATCTCGTTGCGCACCGCGGTGGCCTGCTCGTCGGAGCGGCGCAGCACGTCCTCGGCGTACTTGTCGGCCTCGCTGCGCAGGTCGGCGCACTGCTTCTCGACACCGGCGCGCATCTGGGTGAGCTCCTGCGCCACGGCCGCCCGCTTCTGGCCGAGCTCGTTGTCGAGGGCCGCGCGCTTCTCGGCGGCCTCCCGCTCGGCGGCGGCGCGCTGGGCGTTGATCTCCTGCTGGGTCTTGTCGCGCAGCGCCTTGATCTCCTGGTCGGCCTGCATGCGCGTGGACTGGGCGTAGCCGTCGGCCTCGGCGCGAACCCGGTGTGCCTGCTGGGCGGTCTGCTCGGTGAGCTGCTGCGCCTCGGCCCGGGCCCGGGTCAGCGTCGTCTCGGCCTCGGCGCGCATCTGCTCGGCGCTCTGGCGGGCGGCGGCGAGCGCCTTCTCGGTGGCGGCGCGCTTGGCGGCGTCGGCGCGCTCCTCCTCGGCGCGGCGGGCGGCGAGGGCGATCTCGAAGTCGCGGATGCCGTTGTGCGCGTGCGCCTCGGCCTCGGCCCTGATGCGCTCGGCCTCGGCGAGCCGGCCCGCGATGTCGTCGGTGGCGGACTGCTTGATCGCCTCGGCCTGCTCCTCGGCGAGCGCGAGGATCTGCTCGACCCGCGGGCCGAGGTGGCGGAACGAGACCTCGGTGCCGATGCCGCCCTGGCGCCGGGCCTGCACCGCCTCCTGCTGGAGGCGCTCGATCTGCGCGGACATGGCCTGGATCTGGGAGTACGCCTGCTCGCGCTCGGCCGCCAGCGCGGCGATCTCGTTCTCGGCGCGGGCGACGTACCGTTCGACCTGCTTCTTCTCGTAACCGCGGAGGGCGGTCTCGAAGCTGGGTTCGGTAGCCGCGTCAGAGCCGAGACCGAAGATTTCGCCGTGCGACATGCTGTCCATCCTCACATACGCATCGTCCGGCCTCGGGGGGATACACACCCTCCTGGCCGGAGTATGCGCCTAGTTGTGATTTGTCTAAGCCGGCCCACAGAGCAGACTACGCGCGAGAACGAGCGAGGCCGTACCGGAGCAACTCCGATACGGCCCGCGTTGATCTCTTGAAGTCACCCACCGGCCGGCTCCCACCGTTGCGCACCCGTGCAAGGCGCGCAACCGCAGGAGCCTGGGAAAGGGCTGTAATCTCAGTTGCTCTTGGCCGGCTCCGGGGTGGCCTCCGGCTCGGCCTCTTCGGGTGTCTCCGCAGCTCGCTGCGCGGGCGCGGCCTCCTTGGCGGCGGCCGGAGCGGCCGGAGCGGCGGGGACGGCTGCGGCCTCGGCCGGCTTGGCGCCACCGACACCCGGCACCAGGCCGGAGAGCCCGGAGAGCATCTGGCCGAGCTGGTTGGTGACCGCGTCCTTCTGCCTGGTCAGGTCCTCCACCTCGCGCTTGGCGGCCTGGGTGGTGAGCTCGGCCTCGGTGCGGGCCTCGCTGAGCAGGCGCTGCGCCTCGGCGCGGGCCTCGTTCACCGTCTTTTCCGCCAGGGCACGGGCCTTTTCGGTGGTCTCGGCGGCGTTGCGCTCGGACTCGACGCGGCGCTGCTCGGCGCGCTGCTCGATCTCCTTGGCGCGGTCCTCCGCGGCGCGGGCCCGCTCCTCGGCCTCGGACACCATCTTTTGCGTGGCGCTGACCTGGGCGGCGTGGCGCTGCGACTCCTCGCGCTCCGCCTTTTCGCGGCGCTCGGCGATCTCGAGCGCGAGAGCCTGGAGATCCTTGTCACGCTTGTCACGCGCGTCGGTCAGCAGCTTGGTCGCCTCGGCACGCTTCTCCTCGGCCTCGCGCGACGCCTTGGCCCGCAGCTGGGTGATCTCGCGCTCGGCGGTGGCCCGCAGCGACGCCACCTCACGCTCGACCGTCGACTTGAGCTCGGCGACCTCGTGCGCGGTGACCGTGCGCAGCTGCTTGGTCTCGCGGTCGGCGTCGGAGCGCAGCGTGTCGGCCTCGCGGCGCGCCTGCACCCGGGCCTCGGCGGCCTCGCGCTCGGCGTGGGTGCGCACCTGGCCGGCCTCGCGCTCGGCGGTCGCCTTCATCGCGGCGGCCTCGGCGCGCGCCTTGTCGGTGATCTCCCGCGCCTCGAGGCGGGCCGCGGAGAGGATGCCCTCGGACTCTCGCTTGGCCTCGCTGCGGTGGTCGTTCGCCTGCTCCTCGGCCAGCCGCAGGATCTGCTCGACCCGGGTGCCCAGCCCGGAGAGCGTCGGCCGATTGTTCTCCTCCAGCAGCTTGTTGCTGTCGGCGAGCTTCTGCTCGAGCGCGACGAGCCGCTGCTCGGCCTGGCGCAGGCGGCGCTGCGCGTCGTTCATGCGCTGCTCGGCCTCACCGGCGGCCTGCGTCGACTGGTTGATGGCGGCGACCAGCCGGCCGAGGTGGGCGTCCACCTGCCCGCGGTCGTAGCCGCGCAGCACCACGGTGAAGTCGTGCTGGGAGTTCGCGGTGTCGAAGAATGCCAAGTTCTGATCCTGCTGCTGGGGCATTGGGCCATCCTGGCGAAGACGCCCCTGCCACGCAAGAGCGAGCGGGCATCGGAAAGGACACGTTAGATCACCTTTGAGCTGCCCGAAACCTGGCGTCGCGCACGCTTGTGCAGGGCTCGGGCGACGGCAGATCGCGTCACTCGATCCTGCCAGCTGGAGCCGTCCGCGTCAGGATGATTCATCCGGAAGGCTGACAGGCTCCACCAACTCCACCAAAACGCCACCGGCGTCCTTGGGGTGCACGAAGTTGATGCGCGACCCGGCGGTGCCCCGGCGCGGCGTGTCGTAGAGCAGCCGCATCCCGCGGGCCCGCAGCGCGTCCGCGGCGGCCTCGACGTCCGCGACCGTGTAGGCGAGCTGCTGGAGCCCGGGCCCGCTGCGGTCGAGGAACTTGGCGATCGCCGAGTCGGGCCGGGCCGGGGCGAGCAGTTGCAGCCGCGGGCCGGTGCCGTCGCCCACGGCGAGCATGGCCTCGCGCACCCCCTGCTCCTCGTTGGTCTCCTGGTGCACGCAGCGCATGCCGAAGGCGTCGGCGTAGAAGGCGATGGCGGCGTCGAGGTCGGCAACGGCGATGCCGACGTGATCGATGCCGAGCAATCCGGGTGTGACATTCTCGGGCCGGGCGACACTAGGTGGAGGAGTCGTCATCCTATTAGTCTTGCCTAAACGCCCGTTAAGGCTCAGGCGGGGTCCCCGCCCGGCAGATCGGAAGACTTGACGTGACCAGCTCGGTGATCGTGAGTGGCGCCCGCACCCCGATGGGACGCCTGCTCGGCAACCTCAAGAGCGTGCCGGCCACGACCCTCGGGGGCCATGCCATCGAGGCCGCCCTCAACCGCGGCGGAGTGCGCCCCGACCAGGTGCAATACGTGATCATGGGACAGGTGCTCCAGGCCGGCGCCGGCCAGATCACCGCCCGGCAGGCCGCCGTGGCCGCGGGCATCCCGATGACCACGCCGGCGGTCACGGTCAACAAGGTGTGCCTCTCCGGCCTCGACGCCATCGCGCTGGCCGACCAGCTGATCCGCGCCGGCGAGTTCGACATCGTCGTGGCGGGCGGCATGGAGTCCATGACCAACGCGCCCCACCTGCTGATGAACCAGCGCCAGGGCACCAAGTTCGGCGACGTGCTGGTGCGCGACCACACCGCGTACGACGGGCTGGTCGATCCCTGGGACGGCATCTCGATGGGCGAGTCGACCGAGCGCAGCGGCGTGCGGCTCGACATCGGCCGCGCCGAGCAGGACGCCTTCGCCGCGCAGAGCCACCAGCGGGCGGCCGCGGCCCAGCGCGAGGGCCGCTTCGCCGAAGAGATCGTGCCGGTCAAGACGGGCAAGCGCGACAACGACCCGGTCGTCGACGTCGACGAGGGCGTGCGGCCGGACGCCACCGCCGAGTCCCTGGCAAAGCTGCGGCCGGCGTTCACCGCGGGCGGCACCATCACGGCAGGCAGCTCGTCGCCGATCTCCGACGGCGCGGCCGCGGTCGTGGTGATGAGCAAGGCCAAGGCCGAGGAGCTCGGCCTGCGCTGGCTCGCCGAGATCAAGGCGCACGGCAACGTGGCCGGTCCCGACAGCTCGCTCCAGTCCCAGCCGGCCAACGCGATCAAGCACGCGCTCGGCAAGGCCGGCCTCAGCGTCGGCGACCTCTCCCTGATCGAGATGAACGAGGCGTTCGCCCAGGTCGTCATCCAGTCGATGCGCGAGCTGAAGGTCACCGACGACATCGTGAACGTCAACGGCGGCGCGATCGCCCTCGGCCACCCGATCGGCATGTCCGGCGCCCGCCTGGTGCTCACCCTCGCCCTCGAGCTGCGCCGGCGCGGCGGCGGCTACGGCGCGGCCGGCCTGTGCGGCGGCGGCGGCCAGGGCGACGCGCTGATCATCGAGGTCCCGCGTCCGTGAGGCGCACGCGTGACGTGCCGGCCCTGGTGTCACGTGCCCGCGAGGGCGACCCGAGGTCGGTGGCCCGGCTGATCAGCCTGGTGGAGAACGGCGATCCGGCGCTGCCCGACGTGGCGGCCGCGCTGGCGCCGTACGCCGGGCACGCCCAGGTGATCGGCCTGACCGGCTCGCCGGGCGTCGGCAAGTCGACCACGACGAACGAGCTGGTGCGCGTGCTGCGCAAGACCGGCCGCCGGGTCGGCGTGCTCGCCGTCGACCCGTCCAGCCCGTTCACCGGCGGCGCGATCCTCGGCGACCGGGTGCGCATGCAGGAGCACACGACCGACCCGGGCGTCTACATCCGCTCGATGTCGAGCCGGGGCCAGCTGGGCGGCCTGTCGGCGGCGACCCCGCAGGCGGTGCGCGTCCTGGAGGGCGCCGGCTGCGACGTGATCCTGGTCGAGACGGTCGGCGTGGGCCAGGCCGAGGTCGAGATCGCGTCCCTGGCGGACACCACGCTGGTGCTGCTGGCACCCGGCATGGGCGACGCCATCCAGGCGGTGAAGGCCGGCGTCCTCGAGATCGCCGACATCTTCGTGATCAACAAGGCGGACCGCCCCGGCGCCGACGCGACCTACCGCGACATCCAGGGCATGCTCGGCCTGGGGGAGCGCGCGCCGGGCGACTGGCGTCCCCAGGTGGTAAAGGCGACGGCGGTCAAGGCCGAGGGCATGGACGACGTGCTGGCGGCCGTCGACAAGCACCACGCATGGCTGCAAAAGACGGGCAACTTGCTGGTACGCCGCGAGCGCCGCGCATCGGTCGAGATCGAGGCGATCGCGCTGGGCACGCTCCGGTCGCGCATCGGCAGCCTCCGCGAGGGGACGGCCCTGCCCACCCTGGCGGCGGCGGTGGCGGGGGGCACCCTTGATCCGTATGCGGCTGCCGATGAGCTGATCAAGGGGCTCTGAGGGGTTCTTCGGCCGCTTCCCGGGGTTGGGTGCTCTTTGCCGGTCGGGTGCTCTTTGCTGGTCCGGGCCTCTTTGCTGGTCCGGCGGGCGCTCTGACCGAATCGGCACTCTCGGACGGTCCGCGCTCTCGCCCGTGCGCCCGATGCCGTCCGGATTTTTCCGGCATACGCTGAATTGGTCAGCGCCGGAAAGGATAGCGGACATGACCAGTGCCATGGGCAGCAACAGGGGTGCAGCATGATTGCGCCGATCACCTTCCCCCGGGTGTCCGGAACCACCGCCACCTACCTGCACCCGCTCCTGCAGAGCAGCGTGCTCCAGCAGTCCGCCCGCACGGCCGACGTGCAGCCGCAGCGCCTCGCCCCGACCCAGGAGATGCCGGCCGTCCCCGCGGTCACCCCGATCGACCGCACCGCCGCCTATTCGGCCGGCCTGGCCCGCGACACGACCGCCGCCACGAACACGGTCAAGGCCACCGCCAAGGTCGTCTCCGCCGCCGACGAGGCCGACCCCGCCACGATGCTGGCCCGCCAGATCGTCATGGAGCGCGCCTCCTCCCAGGTCGGCTTGCTGCTCAACCGCGCCGCCGGCGAGCGCCGGGTCGCCCTGATGAGCGGCGTGCCGGCCGCCCGCTTGGCCGACCTGAACACGACCACGTCCCGGCTGTACCACGCCCTCGACCTGACCGCGTAGGCCCGCCCCCACGATGCCCGGCAGCCGCTGACCGATCGCGGCGCCGGGCATCGGCGTCCTCGTCACACTCACGCTGGCATGCTGGCAC
>NZ_BOMI01000124.1 GCF_016862115.1 Paractinoplanes deccanensis | reverse complement strand
TGGCACGTTGGTCGCGCTGGCATGCTCGTCGCGCGCGCACGATGGTCGCGTTGGCACGCCCTCGCGCCGCACCGATGCGTTTTCCACAGTCCGCGTTGTCCACAGGGCCGTGCGCGCGATCCGGCGAATTCGGCGAGAATGGCATCGCAGGATGGGGGCCCCCTTTGGGAGGGCGGGGTCTGTGGTTGCGGGGTCTGATCGCCGTCATGGCGAGGGCGGAAATCGTTCCAGCGTCTCGCTGATCAGATCGGCGTCCCAGGTGAGCGTCCCCCCGGCCAAATCCGCCACCACCCCCCGCAGCCACCTGAGCTCCGCCTCCATCATGGCCACCCGATACTCGTCCTCGATCAGGAAGAGCCTCGGCAGTCCCGCCGGCGCCTGCGCGCGGATCTCGGCCGCCTTCGCCGTGATCGCCTCGATGCGCTTCTCCAGCAGCCCGCGCACTTCGGCCGGCGGCAGCACCGGCAGGAACGCCAGCGCGGCCGGGAACTCCGGGAACTCGCGCGCCGGCGCCGGCAGCATCTCTGTCAGCCAGCGGCGCAGCATCGCCGCGCCGGCTTCGGTGATCTCGTAGACGGTTCGCTCGGGCCGTCCCGCTTCCCGTGACGTGGTCCCGGCGCGGGCCAGGCCGTCGCGCACGAGGCGCTCCAGTGACTGGTAGACGCTGTTGCGCTGCGCGACGTTGACGAGCTGGTCCTGGCCGCGCTCCTTGATCATCTGCTGCATCCGGTACGGGTGCATCGGCGCTTCGTAGAGCAGCGCCAGCAGCACCATGCCCAGCGTGGACCGGCGCGGTTCGGAGGAGGCCACGGCCTCAGCCTAAGGGGTTGACCGCCCATAGTCATGGTATGCATAGTCAGTATATGACTAAACGAACCGTGCTGATCGCGGGTGGCGGCATAGCCGGCACCGTCGCCGCGCTCGCTCTCGAACGGGCCGGCTGGCAACCTCGCGTCTACGAAGCCCGCCTGGGGGAGGAGGGCGGCGCCTGGCTCACCGTGGCGGTCAACGGCCTCGCCGCTCTTCGCGCGCTCGGCGAGGATCCGTCCGAGATCGTGACGGCGGGCTTCGCGACCCCGTCGCTGACCATGGTCAACGGCAAGGGCCGCAGGCTGGCCGTCCTGCCGCTGGGTGGCCCGGCGCCCGACGGCACGGTCACCACCACGATCAAACGCATCGATCTGTACGCGGCGCTGCGCACCGCCGCGGAGAAGCGCGGCATCCCGATCGAGCGCGGCAAGCGGCTGACCGGCTTCGAGGAGCGGCCGGACGGGGTGACGGCGACCTTCGCGGACGGCTCCGACGCGCGCGGTGACCTGCTCGTCGGCGCGGACGGCCTGCGCTCGCGCACCCGTGAGCTGCTCAACCCGGCCGGGCCGGCGCCCCGCTATCTCGGGCTGCTCAACGCGGGCGGCTTCACCGATCGACCGGTGGACGTGCCGCTCGACCGTACGCCGGGCATGGTGCACATGGCCTTCGGCCGGCGGGCCTTCTTCGGGTGGGCCGTCGCGCCGGACGACTCCGTGTGGTGGTTCGCCAATCCGGGGCGCAAGCAGCCCGTACGGCCGGGGGAGTTCACCCCGCAGCAGTGGCGTGCCCATCTCATCGGGCTCTTCGAGGGCGACAACCTGCCGGCCGCGGCGATCATCCGGGCCACGGGTGAGGCGCTCGGGCCGTGGAACACCGACGACCTGCCGCGGGTGCCGGTCTGGCACGGTGAGCGGGTGGTGCTGGTCGGCGACGCGGCGCACGCGGTGTCGCCGTCGTCCGGGCAGGGCGCGTCGATGGCGATCGAGGACGCGGTCACGCTGGGGCGGTGCCTCGGCGAGGGCGGGACGCTCGCGGACTACGAGCGGCGCCGCCGTGCGCGTGTCGAGCGCGTGGTGGCGTACGGCAAGCGCAATGGCAGTGGCAAGACGGCCGGGCCGGTCGGAGCGGCGATCCGGGACGCGATGTTTCCCGTGGTCATGAAGCTGCTGTATCGCAACGGCGACCCGCAGGCCTGGATCCACGATCACAGGCCTTAGTGATCGTTCAGGTTTGGCCCTAGGATGGGCGCATGGACGCAGCCGACATCGAGGCCGGACGGGAGCGCTGGCAGCGGCGCTACGACGCCGCCCGCAAGCGCGACGCTGACTTCACCACTCTCTCCGGCGCGACGGTCGACCCCGTCTACGGGCCGCCCGCCGGGGCCGACCACCCCGGTTTCGAGCGGATCGGCTGGCCGGGTGAGTTCCCGTACACCCGGGGCCTCTATCCGACGGGATACCGGGGCCGCACCTGGACTATCCGCCAGTTCGCCGGTTTCGGCAACGCGCGGCAGACCAACGAGCGCTACAAGATGATCCTCGGGGCCGGCGGTGGCGGGCTCAGCGTCGCCTTCGACATGCCGACCCTGATGGGCCGCGATTCCGACGACCCGCAGTCGCTCGGCGAGGTCGGCCACTGCGGGGTGGCGATCGACTCGGCCGCCGACATGGAGGTGCTCTTCGACGGCATCGACCTGGAGAAGACCACCACCAGCATGACGATCTCCGGCCCGGCCGTGCCGATCTTCTGCATGTACCTGGTGGCCGCCGAGCGGCAGGGCGCCGACATCCACAAGCTCGACGGCACGCTCCAGACCGACATCTTCAAGGAGTACATCGCGCAGAAGGAGTGGCTCTTCCAGCCGGAGCCGCACCTGCGCCTCATCGGCGACCTCATGGAGTACTGCGCCCGCGAGATCCCGAAGTACAAGCCGCTGTCGGTCAGCGGCTACCACATCCGCGAGGCCGGCTCGACCGCCGCGCAGGAGCTGGCGTACACGCTGGCCGACGGCTTCGGCTACGTCGAGCTGGGCCTGTCGCGCGGGCTCGACGTCAACCAGTTCGCGCCCGGCCTGAGCTTCTTCTTCGACGCGCACATCGACTTCTTCGAAGAGATCGCCAAGTTCCGCGCCGCCCGGCGCATCTGGGCCCGTCACCTGCGCGACGACTACGGCGCCACCAGCGAGAAGGCGCTCTGGCTGAAGTTCCACACGCAGACCGCCGGCGTCTCCCTCACCGCGCAACAACCGGTCAACAACGTCGTCCGTACGGCGGTGGAAGCGCTCGCCGCGGTGCTCGGCGGGACGAACTCGCTGCACACCAACGCGCTCGACGAGACGCTCGCCCTGCCCACCGACGAGTCCGCCGAGATCGCCCTGCGCACCCAGCAGGTCCTCATGGAAGAGACCGGCGTGATCAATGTGGCCGATCCGCTCGGCGGCTCCTGGTACCTCGAGGAGCTCACCGACCGCATCGAGGCCGAGGCCGAGGAGATCTTCAGCCGGATCCGCGAGCTCGGGCACGACGGCACCATCACGGCGGGCATCCTGCGCGGCATCGAGGACGGCTGGTTCACCGCCAACATCGCCGAGGCGGCGTTCACCTACCAGCAGGCGCTGGAGAAGAACGAGAAGCGTATCGTCGGCGTCAACGCGCACACCGGCACGGTCGCCAAGGAACTGGAGATCCTGCGGGTCTCGCACGAGGTCGAGATCGCCCAGAACCGCGAGCTGGCCACCCGGCGGGAGGGGCGTGACGCCGTACGCGTGAAGGCCGCCCTTGATCGCATGATCGAGGTCGCGCGCACCGGCGACAACATGATCCCGGCGATGCTGGAGGCCGCCCGCGCCGAGGCGACCCTGGGCGAGATCTGCGGCGTCCTCAAGGACGAGTGGGGCATCTACCGCGAGCCGGCGCGGTTCTGAAGGCCCTTCAGCATGACATCGAGATAGCGCTCGGCCGCGCCGTCGTCGCCGCCGGCGCGGACCGCGTGCTGCACCCCGCACATCAGCCGCCGCAGGTCGTCGGCGGTGATGCCGGCCCGGACGGCGCCCCCGGCCCGGGCCCGGTCGAGCACGGCGCCGAACGAGGTGAACAGTTCGGCGCCGAGCTCGCGCGTCTCGTCGCAGGCGAAGTCCCGCCTCTGCAGCACGGCCGCCAGCGCGGGGTCGTCGAGCATCAGCCGCAGCCCGGCGCGCATCAGCCGGGCGAAGCCCCGCGCCGGGTCGGGATCGTTCGCGCCGGTGCGGGCGTCGGCCACCAGCGCGGCGAGGCTGTCCGCCGCGAGCGCCTCGAGCAGCACCTGATGAGTGGGAAAGTGCCGGTACGCGGTGCCGACGCCCACCCCCGCCTCCTTGGCGATCGCGTTCATCGGCAGGTCGGCGTCGCCCGCCCTCATCCGCTCGCGGGCGACCGAGAGCATCTGCTCGCGCACCCGTGCGGAGTCGGCCCGAAGCCTCTCGGGATTGAGCGATGGCATACCTGAAAGGATAACTCATCCGTTATGCTGTGACGTCCGATATCAGGCCCGCCGCGGCGCGGCGGAGCGCCTTGTCAGCGTGCGAGACTAGGTAACCATGAGCGACCCACGGACCACTCCGTCGATCTTCACCCGCGGCGCGGTCGATCTCAGCGCGCTCCGCGCGCCCGCGCCGTCGCAGGCGCCGAGCCGCCCCGCGCCCAACAGCGCCCCGCAGGCCGCCGCCCACGGCGGCCCGCCTTCCGGCGCGATTCCCGGCGGCCTCCCCGGTGGTGCCGCCCCCGAGACGATCATCGACGTCACCGAGGCCAACTTCCAGTCCGCCGTCCTCGAGCGTTCCCTCGCGACGCCGGTCATCCTCGACTTCTGGGCCGACTGGTGCGAGCCGTGCAAGCAGCTCTCGCCGATCCTCGAGCGGCTCGCGCAGGCCGGCGGCGGCTCGTGGGTGCTCGGCAAGGTCGATGTGGACGCCAACCCGCGCCTCGCTCAGGCGCTGCGGGTGCAGGGCATCCCGATGGTGGTCGCGGTGGTCGGCGGCCAGCTCGTCGAGGGCTTCACGGGCGTGCTTCCCGAGTCCCAGGTCAAGCAATACGTCGACGCGGTGCTCAAGGCGGGCGGCGTGGCCGTCGAGCCGGCCGAGGACCCGCGGCTCGACGCGGCCGACGACGCCCTGATGACCGGCGACCTCGACGAGGCCGAGGCGGCGTACAAGAAGATCCTCGCCGAGTCCCCGCAGGACGCGGCCGCCGAGTCCGGCCTGGCCCAGGTCGAGCTCTACCGCCGCATCCAGGGTGCCGACCCGGCCACCGCGCTGGCCAAGGCCGAGGCGTCGCCCGACGACGTCGACGCGCAGCGGCTGGCGGCCGACATCGAGGTGCTCAGCGGCCAGGCCGACAAGGCGTACGCCCGATTGGTGGCCCTGGTCAAGCGCACCACCGGCGACGAGCGCGACGCCGTGCGCAAGCACCTGCTGTCGCTGTTCAGCGTGGCCGGCCCCGACGATCCCGCGGTGGCCGGCGCCCGGCGCGCCCTGGCCAGCGCCCTCTTCTAGCCAGGGAGCCGCTCCGTGCGCCGCATCGCCGTCCTCGACGCACCGTCCAATCTCGGTCTGCGGCCGCCGACCGAGACGTCGGTGCCGGGCTGCGCCAAGGCGCCCGGAGCGCTCCGCGACCATGGCCTGATCACCAAGCTCGGCGCCCGCGACGCCGGCTGCCTCACCCCGCCCCGCTACGACCCGGGCGACTGGCGCCCGGGCGACGGGGTGGCCCACGCGCCACAGATCGCGGCCTACTCCCGGGCGCTGGCCGACCGCATCGGCGCGATCCTCGACGCGGGCGAGTTCCCCGTGATCCTCGGCGGCGACTGCTCGATATTGCTCGGCTCGGGCGTCGCCATGCACCGCCTGGGCGAGGCGGTCGGCGGCCGCATCGGCCTGGTCTTCGTCGACGGCCACTCCGACTTCCGCCACCCCGGCAACGCGTCCTACGTGGGCGCCGCCGCGGGCGAGGACCTGGCCCTGGTCACCGGCCGAGGCCAGGCCGACCTGGCGGCCATCGAGAGCCGCCGCCCCTACTTCCGCGACGTCGACGTGGTCGTCCTCGGCATCCGGGCCCAGGACGAATACCGCCTCGACCTCCAGGCGGCCGGCATCGTCACCCGCCCCGTGCCGGCCCTGCGGGCCGAGGGCGCCGCCCGCAGCGCCCAGTGGGCCCGCGACCAGCTGGTCGACTGCGCCGGCTACTGGGTGCACGTCGACGTGGACGTCCTCGACCCCGCCGTGATGCCGGCCGTCGACGCCCCCAGCCCCGGCGGCATCGCCTTCCCCGAGCTCGAGATCCTCCTCTCCGGCCTGGTCGAGTCCCCCCACTGCCTGGGCGTCGAGATCACCGTCTTCGACCCCGACTACGACCCCGACGGCCAGTACGCAGCCGAGATCACCGCCGCGGTGGTCGCCGGCCTCGAAGCCGCCCACACGGTGACGACCCGCCCCGACCTGATCGCCGCCCGAGCCGACATCGAGAGCACACCGCCCGCCGGGCGCGGTTTGCTCGCTCCCCGGGCAACACCGGAGGACACAGACCTCGAACACCGCCGAGCGGCAGCCGCGGCCCAGAGCGTCTCCCTCGCCGCCTCCGGCATGTCGTCCGGTGTGTCCTCCGGCATCTCGTCCGAGGAGCCCGCCATCCCGGCGGTCACAGCGCTGGCCGTCGAGGACAGCGACGAGACGCCACCCTTGCCGCGAGACCCCGACCAGGAGATCCCCGACGAGGACGAGGACGCTTCGCCTTCCTCCTCCGACCCCGATCCGGAGCCGGTCGAGCCCGCCAACCCCGAGCCGACCGACCAGCTCGCGGCCCATGATGTCGACGTGAGGGCCGGTCGCGCCGCTGAGCCTGCCGCCGCCCGCTTTGCCGGGACCGTCCTCGACATCGGCGCTCGGAATGCCGAGCCTGCCGACGATGCAGGGGCTGAGGCTCGCACTCCCGAGCCCGACACCGGCGAAGCTCGCATTACCCAGCCCGACGCCGAGGTTGCCGAGCCCGCCGCCGAGGTTGCCGAGCCCGACGCCGACGGCGCCGCCACCGGCGTCGCCCCTGACGCCGCCGAGGACCTCGAGCAGGCAGAACCCCAGGACGCGACGCCCGAGGACGCCCAGCCCGAGGACGCCCAGCCGAACGAAACCGAACCCGAGGACGCCCACCCCGACAAGGCCGAGCCCGTGGCCGCCCGCCTCGTGCCGCGCCCGCTCGGGCAGGCTCCGCTGCTCGATTCCGAGCCCCTACCCGCGACCCGCCCCGGCATGCTCCGCCCGCGAGTCAGCGAAGAGCCGGCACCGGACAACTTCTCCCTGCCCGCCCAGCGCCCGGCTTTCGAAATCGGCCTCGGCCCAGGTCAGAGCAAGCCGGCAGACATCGCCTGACCCCGACGGCCGCGTTCCGGTCTCGCAGACCGGGCTCGCATCGGCAGTGCCGGAGGGGCAATCGCTCGCCCGGAGGGCAACCGCGCCCCCGGCGGCGGCGACCCGAATGCTCCTCGGCCACCGCCCGCGAGCCACCGGACCTGCGCCGCAACCTACTTGGCCAGCGCCCGCAAGAACCGCTCCACCGCCGGCACCGCCGCCTCCGAGCCCGCACCGCCCTTCTGGACCATCACGGCGAAGGCCACGTCCCCCTGGTACCCGATGAACCACGAGTGCGTGTCCTCGGTGCTCTCGTCGAACTCCGCCGTACCCGTCTTGCCGTAGACCGCTCCGCCCGGCACGTCCTTCAGCGCCGTGCCCGTGCCCGCCGTGACCACTTCGCGCATCATCTGCTTGAGCGGGTCGATGGCCGCCGCGTCCAGCTTGGGGCCGTCGGCGGCCGGGGCCGCCGGCGCCGGGTCGAGCACGAGCTTGGGCTGCTTGAACTGGCCTCGGGCGATGGCGGCCGTCGCGCCGGCCATGGCGATCGGGCTGACCGCCGTCTTGCCCTGGCCGAAGGCCGCCGCGGCGAGCTCGGTCGGGGTGTCGGCGGGGGAGAGCTTGCCGCTGAACGCGTCGATGCCCAGGTCCCACTTGGTGCCGAGGCCCAGGTCGGTGCCCGCCTTCTGGAAGCCCCCCGCGGTCAGCTTCGGGGCGAGTCCGACGAACGCCGTGTTGCAGCTTTTCGCGAAGTCGACGTGGAACGGCACGTTGCCCAGCACCTCGTCGTGGGCGTTCTTGAACTCGCGGCCGGAGACCGTCGCCTTGGCGGGGCAGGGCACGGTCGTGTTCGCGGTGACCGCTTTGCGCTGGAGCAGGCCGTACGCCGAGACGGCCTTGAACGTGGAACCGGGCGGGACCTGGCCGGTCAGCGCCGTGTCGACGGTCCCGCCGTCGGGGCCGTTGGCCACCGCGAGCACCGAGCCGTCACTGATCTTGATGGCGACCAGGGAGCTGGGCTGCTTGATCGGCGCCAGTGCCTGGTCGGCGGCGAGTTGGGTGTTCACGTCGATCGTCGTCTTGATCGGCTTGCCGGCCACCGGCTTGGCGGTGAAGATCTCGGTGTCCTTGGGGGTGTCGTCGGCCTCGGACGTGGGGCGGGAGACGACCACCGACAGGCCGGCCGTGCCGCGCAGCGTGGCGTCGTACTTCTCCTGGAGGCCGCCGTGGCCGACGATGTCGCCGCGGGCGATGGTCTGCGGGTTCTTGTCGATGTCGTCGCGGGTCGCCTCGTCGGCCGTGCCAAGCAGGGCCCGCGCGAAGGCCCGGGTGGGCGCGAGGTCGCGGGTCGCCTCCTGGAACTGGGTGCCTTTCAGCGGGCGTACGTCGTTGCGGATCTTGAGGTAGTCGGGGCGGCGCAGGGTGATCACGTCGACGAAGGCGCCGGGGTCGGCGCTCTTCACGCGGGTGGCCAGGTCGTTCATGTCGACCGAGACGCCGATCTTGGTGAACGCCGTGGTCAGGTCCTTCTGGAGCTTCGCCAGGTCGGTGATGTTCTGCGGGACCACGCCGATGGTCACCACCTCGCGGGGGCTCACGATCGGCTTGCCGGCCGCGTCGAGCACGCTCGCCCGGGTCGAGGGGATGCGCCGCAGCTGGAGCTTGTCGCCGGCGACCAGGTCGCCCTGCACGAGCGCGGGCTCCCAGATCACGCTCCAGCCGTCGCTGTTCTTCTTGGTGAGGCGCACCGTGCTGTCGTACGACCAGGTGACGTCGCCGGGCAGCTTCCACTCGACCTTGATCGTGTTGGTGGCGTCGTCGCCGGTGGTCTTGGCGTCGCCGCTCTTGGTGACCGTGAGCTGCTGCTTCGCGAGGTCGCCGGTGAGCTCCTTGAGCTGGGCCTGCACGTCGGCCGAGGCGAGCTTGCCGCCGGCCGCGCTGACGAAGCCCACTTTGCTCAGGTCGCCGCCGCGCCAGCCGTTGAGGAAGTCGTCGACGGTGCCCCCGGGCCCGTCGCTGGAGCACCCGGTGAGGAGCGCAGCTGCCAGGGCCACGGTGGCGGCGGTGGCGACGAACCGGCGCATGACATCACCTTTCGCGGGGTACGTGGTGGATCAGACGTGACGGTAGTCAACGCATGCCCGTCCCGTTGACCCCCTTGAGGTGAGAAAGGTCAAAAACGCCGCCGATCGGTTCGTTCACACCGCGCGTGTGAGCGTGTCGCGCGAGGCGTTCTAGGCTGTCCTCGACACGTTCGAACCCACAGTGTCGTGGGTGAGGGGAGCGCCAGAGCCATGGCTGTCGCCGACGAGGCTGCAACCGATTCCGATGCCGATCTGGACTACGCCGCCGGACCCGGGCTGGCCCTCACGGGGCGTCTCGGCGCCTCCGCCGAGGAGGGCGAGCTCGACGAGCCGTTGCCCAACGGGGAGCGGCTGGTGGCCCAGGCCGTCGAGGTCGCGGGCAGCGATCATGCCACCGCCCAGCTGGTGGGCCGCTTCTGGCGGTTCGCGCCCGACGAGGAGCTGGTCGGTTTCACGCCGCAGGAGATGTACGACGCCGCGGTCGCCCATCGCGAGCTCGCCCGCACGAGGTTGCCGGGCGAGCTGAAGCTGGCGATCACGCCGCCGTCCGGGTCGCAGTGCCACACGGTCGTGCAGATCGTCACCGACGACATGCCGTTCCTGGTCGACTCGGTGATCGCCCTGCTGTCGGCGCACCAGCTCCAGGTGCACCTGCTGGTGCACCCGCTGATCGTGGTGCGGCGCGAGCCGCTGGGCGCGCTGTCCGAGCTGGCCGCCGACGTCGAGCCGGACGACGCGATCGACGGCGATCTGGTGGAGAGCTGGATCCGCATCGAGATCGACCCGATCCGCAGCGAGGACACCCGCGAGCAGCTGCACAACGAGGTCCGCCGGGTGCTGACCGACGTGCGCGACGCGGTCGAGGACTGGCAGCGCATGCGCCAGCGGGCCCTGGTGATCGCCGACGAGCTGGCCACCGCGCGCGGCTCCGAGGGCAAGCTGCCCGTGCCGGACAAGGACGTCACCGACTCGATCGAGCTGCTCAAGTGGCTCGCGCACGACCACTTCACGTTCCTCGGCTACCGCGAGTACCGGCTCAACGGCGACCTCCTCGAGGGCGTGCCGGGCACCGGGCTGGGCATCCTGCGCGGCGACAGCAAGCCGCGCAAGCTGTCGTCGATGACGCCCGAGGCGTACAAGCGGGCCCTGGAGAAGAGGCTCTTGGTGATCACCAAGGCCAACTCGCGCGCCACGGTGCACCGCTCGGCCTATCTCGACTACATCAGCTTCAAGCAGTTCGACTCGTCCGGCGAGGTGGTCGGCGAGCGGCGCTTCCTGGGCCTGTTCAGCTCGTCGGCCTACCGGACGAGCGTCCGCGAGCTGCCGGTGGTCAAGCGCAAGGTCATGGAGGTGCTCGACCGCTCCGGCCTGTCGCCGCGCGGCCACTCGGGCAAGGACCTGATCCAGATCCTCGAGACCTATCCGCGCGACGAGCTCTTCCAGATCAAGACCGATGACCTGTACGAGGCGGTGATCGGCGTCCTGCGCATGGCCGGCCGCCGTCAGCTGCGGCTGTTCCTGCGGCGCGACGGCTACGGCCGGTTCATCTCGTGCCTGGTCTACATGCCGCGCGACCGGTTCACGACCGGCAATCGCCTGCGCATGCAGGAGATCCTGCTGCGCGAGCTGAACGGCGTCGGCCTCGACTACACGACCCGGGTCACCGAGCGGATGCTCGCCCGCGTGCACTTCATCGTGCGCACCGACCCGGCCGACCCGCCGGGCAAGGTCGACCCCAACCAGCTCGCCGAGATGCTCGCCGACGCGACCCGCATGTGGGACGACGACTTCTCGCTGGTGCTGGAGCGCAAGCTGGGCGAGGAGGCGGCCCGCGACCTGTTCGCGCGGTACTCGACCGCCTACCCCGACAGCTACAAGGACGGCCACACGCCGTACGAGGGCATGCAGGATCTGGCCAAGCTCGAGCTGCTCGAGGAGGAGGGCCAGCTCGAGATGCACCTCTACCGCAAGCGGCGTCCCGGGCGCACCGGCGAGCCCGAGCCCGACGACCACGACGTGCGGTTCAAGGTCTATCGGTACGGCGAGCCGATGCTGCTCTCGGCGGTGCTGCCGGTGCTGCACTCGCTCGGTGTCCAGGTGGTCGACGAGCGGCCGTACGAGATCCGGCGCAGCGACGGCACCATCTACCTGTACGACTTCGGGCTGCGCCCGCCGGCGGCGCACCGCGAGCTCGCCGAGGTGCGGCCGCAGGTCGAGAACGCGTTCGCGGCGGCCTGGCGCGGCGAGGCCGAGGTGGACGGTTTCAACGAGCTGGTGCTGCGCGCCGGGCTCACCTGGCGCCAGGTGGTGGTGCTGCGGGCGTACGCGAAATATCAGCGCCAGGCCGGCAGCGTCTTCTCCCAGCGCTACCTGGAGTCGACCTTCATCGCCTACCCGGAGATCGCCCGGCTGCTGGTGCGGCTCTTCGAGACGCGGTTCTCGCCGCGGCTCGAGGCCGGCGAGGCGCAGCGGTCGCGGCTCGCGGGTGAGCTGGTCGACCGGATCACCGCGCTGCTCGACGACGTGGAGAGCCTCGACCAGGACCGGATCCTGCGGTCCTACCTGACGCTGATCCAGGCCACGCTGCGCACGAGCTTCTTCCAGCGCGGCGCGGACGGGCGGCCGAAGTCGTACGTGGCGTTCAAGCTCGACCCCCAGGCGATCCCGGACCTGCCCCAGCCGCGCCCGAAGTACGAGATCTTCGTGTATTCGCCGCGCTTCGAGGGCGTACACCTGCGGTTCGGTGCCGTGGCCCGCGGCGGTCTGCGCTGGTCGGACCGGCGCGAGGACTTCCGTACCGAGATCCTGGGTCTGGTCAAGGCCCAGATGGTGAAGAACGCGGTGATCGTGCCGGTGGGCGCGAAGGGCGGCTTCGTGCTCAAGCAGAAGCCGGGCGACCGGGACGAGGCGGTGGAGTGCTACAAGCGCTTCATCACGGCGCTGCTCGACGTCACCGACAACATCCACAGTGGCAAGATCGTGCCGCCGCGCGACGTGGTGCGGCACGACGGCGACGACCCCTACCTGGTGGTCGCCGCCGACAAGGGCACGGCGACGTTCTCGGACATCGCCAACGAGATCTCGGTCGGCAAGGACTTCTGGCTCGGCGACGCGTTCGCGAGCGGCGGCTCGGCCGGCTACGACCACAAGAAGATGGGCATCACGGCGCGGGGCGCGTGGGAGTCGGTCAAGAAGCACTTCCGCGATCTCGGCCTCGACACCCAGACCGAGGACTTCACCGTGGTCGGCGTCGGCGACATGAGCGGCGACGTCTTCGGCAACGGGATGCTGCTGTCCGAGCACATCAAGCTGGTGGCCGCGTTCGACCACCGGCACATCTTCCTCGACCCGTCGCCGGACCCGGCGGTGTCGTTCGCCGAGCGGCGCCGGCTGTTCGAGCTGCCGCGCTCCTCGTGGGACGACTACGACAAGTCGCTCATCTCGCCGGGCGGGGGCGTCTATCCCCGTACGGCGAAGTCGATCCCCGTCTCGGCGGAGGTGCGCGCCGCGCTCGACCTCGGCGACGCCACCGCGGTCAGCCCGGTCGAGCTGATGCGGGCGATCCTGCGCGCGCCGGTCGACATGGTGTTCAACGGCGGCATCGGCACGTACGTCAAGGCGTCCTCCGAGACGCACGCCGACGTGGGCGACAAGACGAACGACGCGATCCGGGTCAACGGCAACCAGCTGCGCTGCCGCGTCGTGGGCGAGGGCGGCAACCTGGGCCTCACCCAGCGTGGCCGCATCGAGTTCGCCCGCACGGGCGGCCGCATCTACACCGACTTCATCGACAACACGGCCGGTGTGGACTGCTCCGACCACGAGGTCAACATCAAGATCCTGCTGGGCGGCGCGGTCACCGAGGGCGAGATGACCCTGCCCGAGCGGGACGAGCTGCTGGCCGCGATGACCGACGAGGTCGCGGCGCTGGTGCTGCGCGACAACTACGAGCAGGCGCAGGCGCTCGGCAACGCCCGGTCGCAGGCACACTCGCTGCTGCCCGTGCACCGGCGCATGCTCACCTGGCTGGAGGAGTCGGGCCAGCTCAACCGCGAGCTCGAGGCGCTGCCGACGGACGCCGAGCTGGCGACCCGCTACGAGAACGGCGAAGGGCTGGCGGCGCCCGAGTTCGCCGTCCTGCTGGCGTACGTGAAGATCGCCGCGGAGCGTGAGGTCCTCGCCGACGAGCTGGTCGACGAGGCGTGGACGGCCGGCGTGCTGACACGGTACTTCCCGACGCCGCTGCGCGAGCGCTTCGCCGCCCGCATGGCCGGTCACCGGCTGCGCCGCGAGATCATCACGACCGCGCTGGTCAACGAGGTGGTCAACCGGGGCGGCACGTCGTTCATCTTCCGCGCCATGGAGGAGAGCGGCGCCTCGGCCGCCGACGTCATCCGGGCCTATGTGGTCATCCGCGACACGTACGGGCTGGCCGACATCTGGGCGGACGCGGAGGCGCTGGACAACCAGGTGCCGACGGCCGCGCAGACGCTGGTCTTCCTCGAGTCGCGCCGGCTGCTCGACCGGGCGGTCCGCTGGCTGGTCAGCACCCGGCGCTCGCCGATCGACGTCTCCGGCGAGGTGGCCCGCCTGCGCCCCGGCGTGCAGGAGCTGCTGCCGCGCCTGACATCGGTGCTCAAGGGCAACGAGCGCCGCTCCCTCGACGAGCACATCGCCACGCTCGTCGACAAGGGCGTGCCGATGGACCTGGCCGAGCGGGTCACGCTGGTCAACTACGGCTTCGGCCTGCTCGACATCCTGGAGACGGGCGTGGCCACGGGCCGCGCCGCGGACGAGGTGGCGCCGGTCTACTTCGCCCTGTCCGAGCGGTTCCACATCGACCAGCTGCTGTCGCACATCTCCAAGCTGCCGCGCGGCGACCGCTGGCAGACCCTGGCCCGCATGGCGTTGCGCTACGACCTGTACGCGGCGCTGGCCGCCCTCACCGCCGAGGTCCTCCAGTCCACCCCGGCGGAGGCCTCGGCCGACGATCGCGTCTCGGAATGGGAACGCGTCAATGCAGCCTCCATCGCCCGTGCGGCCAACGCGATGGGCAACGTGGGGGACACGCCGGCGGAGCTGGCGGCCCTGTCCGTGCTGCTCCGCCAGATCCGCACCCTGGTCAAGACGTCTTCAGCGGCCTGACGGTACGCGTCACGTGGTCACGCAGGAGGCCGGCCGCCCGGTCGGCCTCCCGCGCCAGGGCGGCCTCCTCCAGGGCCAGATGCTCGGCGGCGGCGTCGCGGGCCGGGGCGTGCGCGGCCGCCCAGCGACGGGCCAGCTCGCTGTCGACCCAGAGCCGGTCGAAGGTCGCGAGCAGGACGTCGTTGCCGCAGCCCTCGAGCAGCGTGCGGTGGAAGACCCGGTGCGCCTCGCCCCAGGCGTCGGGATCCTGCTCGTACGGCACCGCGCGCGCCAGGCGATGATGGGCGGCCCGCACGCGGGCCTCCCATTCGAGGTCGCCGCGCTCGATGGCCATCCGCAACATCTCCGGCTCGATCGTGGCGCGGGCCTCGGCGATCTGCTGCCACCGCTCGGCGCCGGTGGCGGGCACGGCGAAGCCGCGATTGGGCAGCCGGTCGGCCAGCCCCTCGCCCACCAGCCGTAGCAGCGCCTCCCGCGCCACGGCCAGGCTCACTCCGTGGCGGGTGGCCAGTTCCTGCGGCTTCAGCGACTGCTGCGGCGCGAACTCCCCGTTCATCACGGCGGCGCGCACCGCCGCGTACATCCGCTCGGAGGGCGACTGGGCTTCTGTCATGCTGATCACCCTACCGCAAATAATCGATTATCTGTACGGTAATCGACCATGAGTGGTAACAACCCCTTCGAGCGCCTCCCCGAGGTGCCCAGCTTCACCGTCACCAGCACGACCGTCTCGGACGGCCGGCCGCTCCCGGCCGCGCAGCTCTCCGGCATGTTCGGCCTGCCCGGCGGCAAGGACGCGTCCCCGCAGCTCTCCTGGAGCGGGGCGCCCGCCGGCACGCGCGGCTACGCCGTCACCGTCTACGACCCGGACGCGCCCACCGGCTCCGGCTTCTGGCACTGGGCCGTCGCCAACATCCCAGCCGACGTCACCTCGTTGCCCGAGGGCGCTGGCGACGACACCGGCTCGGGCCTCCCCGCCGGCGCCGTGCAGCTGCCCAACGACGCCCGGCTGGCCCGCTTCGTCGGCGCCGCCCCGCCGGCCGGCCACGGCGCGCACCGCTACTTCATCACCGTGCACGCGCTCGACGTCGAGGACATCGGCGTCCCGGCCGACGCCACCCCCGCCAACCTCGGCTTCACCATGGCCGGCCACATCCTGGGCCGCGCCACGATCGTCGCCACCGCCGAGACCCCGGCGGCCTGAGCCTGAGCTCGGTCGCCGGCTGTTCGCTGATGCCGGCTCTTTGCTGACGCCGGGTTTTGCTGACGCCGGTTGCTGACGCCGGGTTTGCTGACGCCGGTTGCCGACGCCGGGTTTTGCTGACGCCGGCCGTTCACTGCCGCCGGAGGTTCACTGACGCCGGCCGTTCATTGACGCCGGCCGTTTACTGACGCCGGTTTTCGCGGGGACGGCGTTCGGCTGATCTGGCGGCGGGGCCGGAAGCAGCGTGAGCCGGGTCGCGGCGGATTGCTCCCGAAATCCGTGCCGCGCCCGGCTCACCGTCTGCGTCGCGAGGGCTGCGAACCGGTCCCGTGGTCCGAACCCTGTGCCGCGACGTCCCCAGATCCACCTGCTGTCATCACGCTACGTGCACATGGTGGCAGGCCGGAAGCGCTACGTGGTCGAAATGACCGTTCGGACCACACTCTTCGGGCGGTTTTCTCCGTCCGTCCACTACTCCTGGTGATGATCAATTTGCTGTACGGGGAGTGATCAATCGTCTCGGCGGATCGAGTCGATCAGCGCGAGCACCTGCCGCAGGGCGGGCCGCAGCACCCGCAGCCGCGACAACGAGACGAGCCGGTCGATGAGCGGCACCACCCCGTCGATCAGCCGCCGGGTGCGCCGCTGGCCGGGCGACTTGTCGTACACCCAAAAGAGGATCACGCCCATCCACCCCAGCCACAGCAGCTCGGGCAGCTCCCGCCGCAACTCCGGATCGAGCTTGGCGTTCGACCCCTCCACGACCTCCCGGAAGATCGCGATGGCCGCCTCACGCGCCGGCGACGACTCGCGCGAGAACGGGCTCAGCGGCGAGGTCGGCTCGGCAGCGCTCTTGAAGAAGGTGGCCGCGAACGAGTGGTACGGCGCGTTGACGTCGATCCCCGCGTGCAGCACTCCCCGCAGCCGCGGCGCCAGCTCCTTCTCGGCCGCGAGCACCTCCTCGGCGGCGGCCCGGTGAGCGGCCTGGTTGCGGTCGTAGAACCCCTGGATCAGGTGTTCCTTGGAGTCGAAGTAGTAGTAGGCGTTGCCGACCGCGACCCCCGCCTCCTTGGCGATGGCCCGCATGGTGGTCTCGGCGTAGCCCCGCTCCCGGAAGAGCCGCAGTGCCGTCTCGAGGATCAGCTGCCGGGTCTGCTCTCCTCGCGCCCGTCTCGGCTTGCCCGCTCCCTGCCCGGCGGCCGGCGCAGTGGGGTCCGCGGTCGGCGCCGACTCGTCCGGCCCGGTCGGTTCAGCGGCAGCGCTCGTCACACCCGTCACCGTAGTCCCCCGCCCACCCCGAGAGCGCGTCCCCGGCGGTCACTCCCATCGGTGGTTCCGCGGCCTTCACCGCCGCCGGCGGTCCCCCGGCGGCCGTCACCGCCGCCGCCGGCGGTCCCCCGGCGGCCGTCCAGGCGTCCGCCGCATCTCCCTCCACCGGGGAGCGCGTCGCCTCACGGATCGCCGACACCGCCGCGATGAACTTCCGCGCGCTCGGCAACAGCGCCGGAGAGCTGATCCGCTCCGCCATGCCGCGGTAGTCCGCGAGCGCCCACAAACAGGCCACCCAGGCACCATCGCCCACGAACACCGACCCGTCGTCCCCGACCACCGTGATGTCCCGCAACGTCGCCTCGTGGTCCAGCCCGGGAAACCGCTCCCGCGCCGCCCCCGACCCGGCAGGCACAAACTCCAGCGGTACGAGCTGAGCGCGCCCTTCCAGCCACCGCCGCCCGGCCCGGCAGATCGGGCACCCCGCGTCGAACAGCACGGTGAACGCGGTGATCCGCGCACCCCCACCTCCGACCGGCGCGGTCTCCGGGTGAACGCCGTGCTCGGTGCTTTCGGGCTCGGCGGGGGCCGTGCCGGATCGGCCCCCGCCGAGCGGATCGACCCGGCCGGCCCCGTGCCCCGCCGGATCGACTTCCCGCCCGCCGGTCATGCTCGGGCCGGCGGCGTCTGCGGGTGAAGCGGCAGCCGCCCCGCCGGCGGCAGCGGCGGCACACCCTGCTGCTGGCGCAGCCGCCCGCGGCGGTAGCGCCCCAGGAAGAACACGTTGCAGAAGTGCAGAACCCCAAGAACCAGCAACACCAGCCCGATCTTCATCGACAGCGTCTCGAGTGCCTCGCTGGTGTCCGCGATCGCGTTCGCCGACCGCATGGCCACCGTCACGTATCCGAGGTTGAGCAGATAGAACCCCATCACCAACAGCTGGTTCACCGCCTTGGCCAGCTTCGCGTCGGCAAAGACGTCCGCCAGAAACACCAGCCCGTTCCGCGACAACGTGGTCGCCACCCACACGGTCAGCCCAACGCTGACCAGCAGATAAGTCAGGTACATCCACACCTTGGGGTCCATGGGGACCACCTTTCTCGAACACGTTCAACTTCTGCGCTTCGAGCGTAGACCTCGACTTGAACATGTTCAAGAGCGGGGATGGCCTGCGGTTGTCAGGGGAAGTGGCGGCCGCCCACCTCGGCCCGCCCACCTCGGCCCGCCCACCTCGGCCCGCCCACCTCGGCCCGCCCACCTCGGCCCGCCCACCTCGG
>NZ_BOMI01000123.1 GCF_016862115.1 Paractinoplanes deccanensis | reverse complement strand
CCCACCTCGGCCCGCCCACCTCGGCCCGCCCACCTCGGCCCGCCCACCTCGGCCCGCCCACCTCGGCCCGCCCACCACGGCCCGCCCTCCCAGGGGGACCGCCGTCCTGAAGGCGAGCATTCCGCAATTCGGCATGTTGCTTACGGCGGTCTGTGGACAGCCCGAGCGGCTGTGGATAACCGAGGCGCTACGTCGGGCGTGTGCTACGTCGAGGCGCGGACGACGGCGTCGAGGGCGCCCATGGTGTGAGGCGCGGGCCTGCGGAGCGTCGCGGGGTGATAGCGAGCTGGGGCGTGGGCTGCGAGGTTCCACCGAGTTCCGGATCGCGAGCGATGCCGCGTCGGGCGTGGGTTGCCGAGAAGCGCCGCCGAGAGCGTTACCGCGTTGGGGTGTGGGTCGCGAGCGATGCCGCCTCGGGCGCGGGTTGCCGAGAAGCGCCGCCGAGGGCAATGCCGTGTGGGAGTGTGGGTCGCGAGCGATGCCGCGTGGGGCGCGGGTTGCGAGAAGCGCCGCCGAGAGCGATGCCGCGTCCGGGGTTTGGGTCGCGAGCGATACCGCGCCGGGCAAGGGTCGCCGAGGGGCGCCGCCGAGAGCGATACCGCGTCGGAGTGCGGGCCGCGACCGATACCGCGCCGGGTGTGGGCTACCGCGGGGCGCCGCCAAGAGCCGGATCACGAGCGGTGCCGCGACCGAAAATCCGTGTCCCCGGTGGGGGTTCTTCCGGGGATGTGGGTCTGGTCGGCACCCCGCGTCACCTGCCATGATCGCTCGGGGTCGATCGGTGCAGGGTTCACCGACGCGCCGGGACCGCTACGCTGCGCCTACCTGTTCGCTGGGCGCCGGTATTCTAATAGGAAATAATCCTAAATAAGTAGGGGATCTGCATGGCCGCCACCCGCCTTCCGGGCACGCCCCGGCTGTTGCGCGCGCTCAATGATCGCGCGGCGCTGGAACTGCTGCTCTCGCGCGGGCCGCTGACCCGGGCCCAGCTCGGCGAGATGACCGGTCTCAGCAAGGTCACCGCCTCGCAGCTGGTCGAGCGTCTGGAGCAGCGAGGCCTCGTGCGCCGGGTGGGTGAGCAGGCCGGCGGAAGGGGACCCAACGCCCAGCTGTACGCGGTGACGCCCGGCAGCGCGCACGTCATCGGCGTGGATGTCGGGCCGGACCGGGTGGTAGCCGCCTGCGCCGACATCACCGGGACGATCCTCGGGCGCAACGAGCAGTCCACCAAGGACACCGACGACCCGGTCGGCGTCGTGCACAACGCCGTCGTGCAGGCGGCGACCGAGGCCGGCACCGACATGGGCTCCGTGCGACGGGTCGTGCTCGGCACCCCGGGTCTGGTCGATCCGCAGAGCGGCGAGATCTCGTTCGCCTGGGATCTGCCTCGCTGGCACCGGGGGCTGCTCGACGACCTGCGGCGCGATCTGCACACGCCGGTCGTCTTCGGCAACGATGTCAACATGGCCGCCGTCGCCGAGTCGAGCACGGGGGCCGCCACGGGGGTGCGCGACTTCGTGCTCATCTGGGTCGGCCGCGGCGTCGGCCTGGCGAGTGTCATCGACGGCCGGCTCCACCAGGGCAGCACGGGCGCCGCCGGTGAGATCGGCTATCTGCCCGTGCCGGGCGCCGAGGTGCCGCGGCACTCGTCGAAGCGGGCGGCCAAGGGCGGGGTGCGCGGCGCCTTCCAGAGCCTCGCCGGTGCCGAGGCGGTCAAGGCGATCGGCAAGAAGTACGGCTTCCGCGGCGCCGAGGCCGCCGATGTGATCCGTGACGCCGTGGCCGCGGGGGAGGCCGGCGATCCGGTGCTGGACGAGCTCGCCGGGCGGCTGGCGCTCGGCGTGGCCGCCACCTGCGTGGTGCTCGATCCGCCGCTCGTCGTGCTGGCCGGCGAGGTGAGCCAGGCCGGTGGGCCGGCGCTGGCCGAGCGGGTCGAGCAGGAGGTCGCCGCGATCACGCTGGTGCACCCCAAGGTGGTCATCACCGGCGTGGAGTCCGACCCGGTGCTGCACGGTGCCCTGTGGACGGCACTCGACGCGGTACGAGACGAGGTCTTCGGCTCGACGACGGCGTGAGTGGCCGGCCCGCGAGGCGAGGGCGGGAGGCGGCTCGCGAGGGTGAGGGCGGCCCGCGAGGGTGGGGGCGGCCCGCGAGGGTGGGACACAGCTCGCGAGGGTGGAGGGCGGCCCGCGAGGGTCTTCAACGACCGCGGGGAAAACCCGTGGTTGGATGGACGCGTGCCTGAGCCTGCCGTGACTCTCCCGCCGGACGACGACACCGTCATCGCGTTCGACCGGGTCAGCGTGATCCGCAATGGAAACTTCCTGGTTCGCAGCCTGTCGTGGCAGGTCGAGCTGGACGAGCGCTGGGTCGTGCTCGGCCCCAACGGCGCCGGCAAGACGACCCTGCTCAACCTGGCCGCCGGCCGGCTGCACCCGTCCCGCGGGACCGCCTACGTGCTCGCCGAGCGGCTCGGCCGCACCGACATCAACGAGCTGCGCACCCGGATCGGCCTGGCGACCGGTCAGTTCGCCGAGCGGGTGCCGGTGGAGGAGCGGGTGCTCGACGTGGTCGTCACCGCCGCGTGGTCGGTGGTGGGCCGCTGGCGTGAGAGCTACGACCCGCAGGACGAGGCCCGCGCCCGGCAGCTGCTCACCCAGATCGGCATGGGCGCCCTGGTCGATCGGGAGTTCGGCACGCTCTCCGAGGGCGAGCGCAAGCGCACCCTCATCGCCCGGGCCTTGATGACCGACCCCGAGCTGATGCTGCTCGACGAGCCGAGCGCCGGGCTCGACCTGGGCGGCCGCGAGGATCTGGTCGCGCGGCTGACCGAGCTGGCCCTCGACCCCGATTCGCCCGCGATGGTGCTGGTCACCCACCACGTCGAGGAGATTCCGCCGGGCTTCACCCACGGCCTGCTGCTGCGTGAGGGCTCGATCGTCGCGGCCGGCCTGCTCGGCGAGGTGATGACCGCCGGCAACCTGAGCAAGACGTTCGGGCTGCCGCTGATCGTCGACCGCTTCGGCGACCGGTACACGGCACGGGCGGCCTGAGCGTGGCCCCGCGCATCGTCGTCGCCGGCAGCGCCAACATGGACCTGGTCGGGCTCGCCGAGCGCCTGCCCCGGCCGGGCGAGACCGTGTTGGGCGACGACTTCCTGATGATGCCGGGCGGCAAGGGCGCCAACCAGGCCATCGCGGCGACCCGCGCCGGCGGCCACACCTGCTTTCTCGGGGCGATCGGCTCGGACTCGTTCGGGGTCAGTCTCAACGCCCAGCTCAACGGGGCCGGCGTCGACATGACCCACGTGCGGACGACGTACGGCGTCTCGGGCGTCGCCGTGATCATGGTGGACCGGGCGGGGGAGAACTCGATCCTCGTCGCGCCCGGTGCGAACAACGCGTTCACCGGCCTGACCGAGGCCGAGAAGGCCACGATCGCCGACGGTGACGTGCTGCTCTGCCAGCAGGAGATCCCGGTCGAGACGGTGATCGAGGCGGCCCGGGCGGCGCGCGCGGGCGGCACCAGGTTCGTGCTGAACGCGGCGCCGGCCCGCGAGTTGCCGCCGGAGCTGCTGGAGCACGTCGACCTGCTGGTGGTCAACGAGGTCGAGGCGCTGAGCATCACGGGTGGCGACGACATCGACGTGCCGGCGCTGCTCGCGCTGGTGCCGCGGGTGGTGCTGACGCTGGGCGGTGCGGGTTCGCGGTACGCGGACCGGGACGGCCGCGACGAGCACGTCCCGTCGTACCGCGTGCAGGTCACCGACACGACGGCCGCGGGCGACGCCTTCACCGCGGCGCTCGCGGTGGCCTGGGGTGAGGGCCGTGACCTGGTCGAGGCGGTGCGCTGGGCGAACGCGGCCGGCGCTGCCTGCGTACGCAAGGTGGGCGCCTCCAACTCGCTGCCCACCCGAGCGGAGATCGACGAGATCTACCGCGGCTGAGGTCAGTTCTGCCGGGCCGTGGTGACGAAGCGGTTGACCTCGGAGCGCAGCACCTCGGCGAGCTGGGAGAGCCCGGCGGTGCCCTCCGCGCCGCCGCCGTCGACCGCGGCCGCGATGCCGTTCACCAGGCCGCTCATCTCGCGGAGGCTGTTGGTGACCGTCTCGAGCACGATGAGTGCGTCGTTGGCGACCTCCTGCACGGTGTTGACCTGGCCCATGATCTCGTTGCTGGAGGCGCCGGTCTCGGTGGCCAGGCTCTTCACCTCGCCGGCCACCACGCTGAAGCCCTTGCCGGCCTCTCCGGCGCGGGCCGCCTCGATGGTGGCGTTCAGCGCCAGCAGCCGGGTCTGCTTCGCCACCGCGTTGATCAGGTCGACAGCGGTGCGGATCTGATCGGAGGCGGTGCGCAGCGAGGTGACCGTCGACAGGCCCCGCTCGGCCTCGGTGACCGCGTCGCGGGCGAAGTCGGCCAGCCCGTTGGCGGAGGCGCCCATCTCGGTCGCGGCGGTGGCGACCTGCTCCGAGACGGTCAGCACCGCCGACTCGAGCTCGTCGGCGAGCGCGATGCGGGCCGCTGCCGCCTCGGCCACGCGGGCCGCGTTCTCGCTCATCGCCGACGTCGAGGCGGAGATCTCGCCGGCGGCCGTGCGGAAGGCGCCGCGCAGGCCGCGGGTCAGGATCCGGCGGTGGAAGCGTCCCTCGGCGGCCGCCGCGGACGCCGCGCTGGACTCGCGCAGGAACGCGTCGCTGGTGTCGAGCAGGCCGTTGATCGCGTTGCGGGCGGCGACGGCCTCGGGGGAGTCGCCGATCGAGGGGAGCCGCGCCTCGAGGTCGCCGGCGGCGGCCTTGCGGCACACCTCGGTGATCAGGGACAGCACCTCGTCGGCCATCAGACGGCGCCGTTCGTCAGGGCCCACACGTATTCGTCGTACGTCTGGCCGCCCAGCTCGGCCAAGAGCGCCTGCCAGCCGGCCTCGACCGCGGCCTTGGTGCCGGCCTCGCGCGTCTCCACCGCGAGCAGGTGGTCGTAGAGGCGGCTCACCTGGGTCAGCACGGACCTGTCCGGCAGGCGGCGGTTGGAGTGGTAGCCGACCAGCCTGCCGTCCGCGCCGAACGACGGCGTGACGTGCGCGAGGACCCAGTAGTGCGCGCCGTCGGCGGCCAGGTTCTTCACGTACGCGAAGATCTCCTGACGCTCGGCGAGCGTGTCCCAGAGCAGCTTGAAGACGGCGCGCGGCATGTCGGGGTGCCGGATGACGCTGTGCGGCTGCCCGACCGCCTCAGCCTCGGTCAGCGCCGACACGCGCAGAAAGACCTCGTTGGCGTACGTGATCACGCCGCGCGGATCCGTCTTCGTCACGATGATCTCGTCGGCGCCGAACGTCCGCTCGGTTCCGGTGGGGCGCGTCTGGATGGCTCGCATCAGTCCGATCGTCACCGACGACCCGACACGCGCGGGTGCTAATCCGAAAAAACGCGCCGGGCCCACAGGACGAGCGGTACCTGGAGCGGCAGGCGCCCGTACGCGATGGCCCGCTTGGCGGGGGAGGCGTGCCGCCAGTCCATCGCCATCTTGACGTTGGCCGGGAAGACCGCGGCGAACAGGCCGGCGGCGGCGACGGCGCCCGCGCGCCGGGTGCGGGGATGGGCGACAGCGGCGGCGACGGCCAGCTCGGCGGCGCCGCTCAGGTAGGTCCACGTGCGCGGCGAGCCGGGCAGCGAGCGCGGGACGATGGAGTCGAAGGGCTTCGGCGCCAGGAAGTGCAGCGTCCCCATGGTGGCGAGCATCGCGGAGAGCCCCGCGGCGTCTTTCCTCATTCGCGCAACTTTAGGGGCGGCTCCAGCGCGCGCTGGAGGGCGCGGTAGATGCGCCCGAAGCGGGCCGAGTCGGCGGTGCGGAGCAGCAGCAGCTTGCCGTCGGGCGTGCGGGCCCAGATCTCGCGGGTGCGGCTGCCCCGGTCGTACGAGCGGTCGACCTGTTCGAGCAGCACGTCGGCGAGCGGCGCGGTGGCCAGGCCGACCAGCACGCCGCCCCCGAAGAGCGCGATGGTGGTGCTGGTGGAGGCGTCGATGAGCAGGGCCACCATGATGCCGAGCGCGCCGAGCACCAGCGGGACCATGATCGCGAGGGCCAGGGCGCCCCGCCCGGCGATCGTCGCCCACGAGCGGCGGCCACGCGTGTGCCAGACCTGGATCAGGTCGTCCAGACGCAGGTCGACGCCGTTCATCCGGACACCCGCCGACGTGATCCACACGTCCGGGTCCCGGTAGTAGGTGGTCATCGCTCTCTCCGTACCCGTCGTAGGCTGACCTGAACCAACACTCAGGGAGGCTGTCGTAGTGGGCGAGTTCGTGACGCTGGAGACCACCGACGGTATCGGAACCATCAAGCTGACCCGGCCCCCGATGAACGCCTTGAACACCCAACTTCAGGAAGAGTTGCGGGCCGCCGCGCATTCCGCCACCGGTGACGAGGGGGTCAAGGCCGTCGTCGTGTACGGCGGGGAGAAGGTCTTCGCGGCGGGCGCCGACATCACCGAGTTCACCAAGGTCGGATACCAGGAGATGGCGATCCGGGCGGAGGCCCTGTCCAGCGCCTTCGACGCCGTGGCGCGCATACCCAAGCCGGTCGTCGCCGCGATCACCGGTTATGCCCTCGGCGGCGGCTGCGAGCTGGCGCTGGCCTGCGACTGGCGGGTGGTGGCCGACGACGCCAAGCTGGGCCAGCCCGAGATCAAGCTGGGCATCATCCCGGGCGCCGGCGGCACCCAGCGGCTCGCCCGCCTGATCGGACCGGCGCGCGCCAAGGATCTGATCTTCTCGGGCCGCATGGTGGACGCCGAGGAGGCGCTGCGGATCGGCCTCGCCGACCGGGTCGCGCCGGCCGGTGACGTCTACCGGACGGCGGTCGAGCTGGTGAAGCCGTACGTGACGGGCCCGTCCCTGGCGCTGCGCGCGGCCAAGCTGGCCGTCGACGGCGGGCTCAACCTCGATCTCGCCTCCGGCCTGGCCCTGGAGTCGCAGCTGTTCGCCGGTCTCTTCGCCACCGACGACCGCGTCGAGGGCACCACCGCCTTCGTCGAGAAGCGTAAACCCACATTTACCGGCCGCTGACCCTCGCATATATCGATCAGTTGCCATAAAGTCACGCGGTGTGGAACCGGTTCCGGTCACGCGTGGGGTGCGGCGCACCGTGCGCATGGCCGTGGCCCTGCTGATCGGGCAGGCGCTGCTCTGCGCGCTGATCGGCTGGCTCACGCTGGGCCGTTCCCCGTCGGCTCCCGGCGCCGGGACGGTGGTCGGCCAGGCCGCCGCCCCGCCGCCCCGGGTCGTTCCCGCGCCCGATCCGCCCACGCCGGCGGCCACGTCCCGCGCGCCCGAGGCGCCGGCCTCCAAGACCCGCCGGCCGGCGCAGAGGACGACCCGGCCGTCGCCGGTGCCGACCAGGACGGTGTCGCCGCCGCCGGCCACCTCGTCGGCCCCCGCTCCGGCCCCGCCCACGACGGTGCCGAGCGTCACCCCGTCGAGCGAGCCGATCGCGCTGCCTCCGGAGCCACCGGCGGTCACGCCTACGGAAAGCGAGGATCCGGCGCCGGAGGGCGACGAACCGGACGAAAAGATCCAGTGGAACGTGACGGTGGGTGAGCGCTGCTATCCCGAGGGTGCGTACGGCAAGACGCGCCGCGGCGCCCTCGTTCGCTGTCTGCGCGGATGGCACGACGCTCCGCGCTGGAAGATCGTTTGACGGCGGGGACCCCCTAGACTCGGTCCATGCCCATCGACCAAGGTGAGCCGAAGAAGCATGCCCTCGGCGTGGACTTCGGCACCTCGAACACCGTCGCGGTGGCGCGCTGGCCCGACGGCCGCGCGCGCCCGATCCTGGTCGACGGCTCCCCGCTGCTGCCCTCGGCCGTGTACGCCGAGCCCGACGGCAGTTTCGTGGTCGGCCGCGACGCGGTGCACGCCGCCCGCTTCGACCCGGCGCGCTTCGAGCCCAACCCGAAGCGCCGCATCGACGACGGCCTCGTGCTCCTCGGCGACCAGGAGGTGCCGGTCGGCGACCTGATCGCCACGGTGCTGGCCCGGGTGGCCGAGGAGTGGCACCGCGCGGTCGGCCCCGTGCTGCCCGAGGTCACGCTCACCTGCCCGGCCACCTGGGGCACCACCCGCCGCACGCTGCTCGCCGAGGCCGCCGCCCAGGCCGGCCTGACCCGCGCCCGGCTGGTGGCCGAGCCGGTCGCCGCCGCCACCTACTTCGCCGAGGTGCTCGGCCGTGACGTGCCGATCGGCTCGGTGGTGGTGGTGCACGACTTCGGCGCGGGCACGTTCGACGCGAGCGTGGTCGCCCGCACGGCGTCCGGCTTCGAGGTGATGGCGGTCGACGGGCGCGACGACCTCGGCGGCCTCGACATCGACGCGGCCATCGTCGAACACCTCAAGACCGGCGAGTGGCAGCGCCTGCTCGAGCCCACGACGGCCCAGGAGCGGCGCGCCCAGCGGCAGCTCTGGGAGGACGTGCGCATCGCCAAGGAGCGGCTGTCGCGCACCCAGTCGGCCGACTTCGTGGTGCCGCTGCTCGACACCGAGGTGCACCTCACCCGCGACGAGCTGGAGAAGCTGGCCCGTCCGGTGCTCGACCAGACGGTGCGCATCACCAAGGGCCTGCTCGACTGGGCCGACCTTCCCGAGGGCCGGCTCGCCGGCGTCTTCCTGGTCGGCGGGGCGAGCCGGATCCCGCTGGTCGCCACCCTGCTGCACCGCGAGCTGGGCGAGGCGCCGGTGGTGATCGAGCAGCCCGAGCTGGTGGTGGCCGAGGGCAGCATCCTCGCCGACGCGGCCCTGCTGGCCTCCGGGCCGGCCGCGCCCGGGCCGACCTCGGAGCTCCGGCTGGTCTCGACGGGCCGCGCCGAGTCGGCCACCGTCCGGGTGGTGGCCGCCGTGCCGCAGCCGGCCCCGGCCGCGCCCGAGCCGGCGCCGACCGTGGCCCAGGCGATGCCGTCGGCGCCCGAGCACATCCCCGGCACGACGGGACTCCAGCCGGCGGTCGACCCGTGGCCCGACGCCGAGCACCACTGGGTGCCCGATCCGCACGCGACCATCCCCACGCCCCATCAGGCTTTCCATCGGGCGGTGACCCCGCCGACCCGCGCGGAGAAGCCGGTCTCGGTGCCTCCGGTGACGCGCGCGGCCCCCGTACCGCCAAGGGGTGTGGCGGCACGAAGTGTGCACCGGCCGATGTCGCCGCCGCAGCCCTATCGACAGCCGGAGCCGGCCCAGACGGCCAAGAAAGCCCAGAAGGCTCCAAAGGCCAAGAAGCGGAGCGGCGGTTTCCTGCGCTTCCTTCAGGTGCTCATGAGCATCGTGGTGATGCTGGTGGTGCCGCTCTTCGCGCTCGTGCTCGCCTACGGCTACGGCAACGGCAAGTCGCTGCCGGTCGACGCGGAAAATCTGTTCCGCGAAATCGGGAGGCTGCTCGGCATCTGACTCACCGGTAACCTGCTGGACATGGCAGAGGTGATCGAGGGGCACGGCGGCGATCTCGCGCTCGCGGCCCTGCGCGCGTACGGCGTCGGCGAGATGTTCACGCTCTCGGGCGGGCACGTGTTCCCGCTCTACGACGCGGCGCACAAGACCGGTTTCCCGATCTACGACGTACGCCATGAGCAGTCCGCGGTCTTCGCGGCCGAGGCCGTGGCCAAGCTCCAGCGCCGCCCCGGCCTCGCCGTGCTCACCGCCGGACCCGGGGTGACCAACGGCATCTCCGGTCTGACCAGCGCCTTCTTCAACGCCTCGCCGGTGCTGGTGCTGGGCGGCCGCGCCCCGGCGTTCCGCTGGGGCTCCGGCAGCCTCCAGGAGTTCGACCACGTGCCGCTGGTCAAGCCGATCACCAAGTACGCGGGCACGGTCGGCGACACCGACGCCATCCCCGGCGAGATCGGCGCCGCGCTGACCTCGGCGCTCACCGCGCACCGCGGGCCGGCCTTCCTCGACCTGCCCCTCGAGGTCGTCTTCTCCAGCGGCGAGGCGGCCGCTCCCGGCGCGCCGGCGATCCCGGTCCTCGAGCCGGACCCCGACGAGGTGGCGCGCGCGGCGGCGCTGCTGGCCTCCGCGTCCCGCCCGGTGATCATCGCGGGCTCGGACGTGTGGGGCGGCGACGCGATCGACGCGTTGCGCGCCGCGGCCGAGGCGCTCCAGGTGCCGGTCTTCACCAACGGCATGGGGCGTGGCGCGCTGCCGCCGTCGCACCCGCTCGCCTTCGCCAAGGCCCGCCGGCCCGCGCTCAACGAGGCCGACGTGGTCTGCGTGATCGGCACGCCGCTCGACTTCCGGCTCGGCTTCGGCGAGTTCGGCGAGGCCCAGGTCGTGCACATCGTCGACGCGCCCACGCAGCGCGCCGGTCATGTCACGCCGGCGGTCTCGCCCGCCGGCGACCTGCGGCTCATCCTCACGGCGATGGCCGGCCACGCCGGCGACCGCACCGACCATCAGGAGTGGATCGAGGGGTTGCGCTCGGCCGAGGACGCCGGCAAGGCCCGCGACGCGGAGGCGATGGCGGCCGAGACCGACCTCATCAAGCCGGCTCGCGTCTACGGCGAGCTGCGCAAGATCCTGGCGCCGGACGCGGTGACGATCGGCGACGGCGGCGACTTCGTCTCGTACGCGGGCCGCTATCTCGAACCGGCGCAACCGGGCACGTGGCTCGACCCGGGCCCGTACGGCTGCCTCGGCACCGGCATGGGCTACGCCATGGGCGCCCGGGTCACCTATCCCGGCCGGCAGATCTGCGTGCTGCTCGGCGACGGTGCGGCCGGCTTCTCCCTGATGGACGTGGAGTCACTGGTCCGGCAGCGGCTCCCGGTCGTCATGGTGGTCGGCAACAACGGCATCTGGGGCCTCGAGAAACACCCCATGCGGGCCATGTACGGCTACGACGTGGCCGCCGATCTCCAGCCCGGCCTGCGGTACGACGAGGTGGTCCGTGCCCTCGGCGGCGCGGGCGAGACGGTGGAGAAGGCGCCCGAGATCGGCCCGGCGCTGGAACGCGCCTTCGCCGCGGGTGTGCCGTACCTGGTCAACGTGCTGACCGACCCGGCCGATGCCTACCCGCGGTCGTCGAACCTGGCCTGATCACTCGTCCTCGCGGTTGTTCAGCTCCTTCTCCCACTGGGCGAGCATCTCGCGGTCACGGCGGGATTTCTCGATGTCGACCGAGCGCAGGAACTCGGGGTCGTCGTCGGGGGAGGCGGGCCTCGGCGCGGCACGGCGCACGGGGCCGCCCTCCGTCGGCGGCGGCAGCGGCCGGCCCCACACGAAGTAGGCGACGGGGCCGAGCAACGGGATCAGAAGGATCACCAGCACCCACACGGGGCGCGGCGCGTTACGCACCCGATCGGCCGACAGGCAGCTGATCAGCGCCAGCACGAAGAGAACCAGCTGCACGGCAGCCAGGAGGATGAACAACCGGACCATGAGGCAATGATGACGCGCGCGGGCGCTTCCGGCGACGATCAGAGCATGACAAAGGGACCGGATTGGTCGGTTGACCCCGTCAGAGTGCGATGACCAGCCCGCCGAGCACGGCGAAGGCGAGGGCGATGAGCGCGAAGGCCGGGACGGTGCGGCGCGCGGGCCTCGGCGGTTGCGACGTGAGGCCCTTCGCGCGCCGATAGGCGATGCCCACCATGGCCGCCCAGCCCACCATGATCAGCGAGGTGGCGATCCACTTGCCGACGTGGGTGGGGTCGGTGACGACGGGCCGCAGGGCCAGCAGGGCGACCGCCGCCGCGGAGAGGGCGGTCCGGCGCCAGGCGAGGCGGGTGCGCTCCGCGGCCGCGCCCGGGTCGCCGCTCATTCCCGTACCGCGTTGATCAGCACCGTGATGATCAGAAGCACGGAGCCGAGCGCGACGACCAGCGCGAGGATCGCGGGGAACTTGGAGCCGGGCAGCTCCTCGCCGAGGCGCATGGCGCGCTCGGTGCGCGCCCAGTGGTCGACGGCGCGCAGCGCGACCACGCCGCCGAGCAGCAGCAGCGCGATGGCGAGGCCCTCGCGCAGGAAGGTGATGGGCAGCGGGGGCAGGAACTGGGCGCAGGCGAGCCCGCCCGCGATCAGCGCCAGACCGGTGCGGATCCAGGCCAGGAAGGTGCGCTCGTTGGCGAGCGAGAACCGATAGTCAGGGGTGCGGCCGACGGTCGGCGTCTTCTCCGGGTCGAACCACTGCCGTAACACCTGTTGATTATCGACCGCGCGGGTCGAGAAGGTGATCCCACAGGATGCGGACTTCATCACTGACGCACGCCTCCCGTGGCCGGCCGCATCGGCACCACGGCGAGTCGGGTCCGGCACGTCCATGGGTGTCCGGCGCGGGCCGCTGTACGCGTGGGGGAGTATGTGAGTCGGACGGAAGCACACCGTCGACCAACGGAGCGATTTGGCCGGACATATCGCGACACCTCCTTGTCTTGATCGTAGTCGTCTTGCGGGCGAGACGCGTGAGGTGAGTCACTCTAGGTGCACGACACGTGCAACTTACTGGCGGGTAACCTGGCTGCAATGGTCCGGCCGCGAACGGTGCGTTCATAACAGGAGGGTCGTAGGAGCGCGATGAACATCGTCGTACTGGTCAAGCAGGTACCCGACTCCGGTGCCGAGCGCACCCTGAGCTCGCAGGACTTCACGGTCGAACGTGCCTCGGCGAGCAACGTCATCAACGAGATGGACGAGTACGCCATCGAGGAGGCGCTGAAGATCAAGGAGGCGCACGGTGGCGAGGTCACCGTCCTGACGATGGGCCCGGCGGGCGCGACGGAGTCGATCCGCAAGGCGCTGTCGATGGGCCCCGACAAGGCGGTCCACATCTCCGACGACGCGCTGCACGGCTCGTGCGCCGTCGCGACCTCCAAGGTCCTGGCCGCCGCGCTGGGTCAGCTGAACGCCGACCTGATTCTGTGTGGCGCCGAGTCGACCGACGGCCGCGTGCAGGTGCTGCCCCACATGATCGCCGAGCGGCTGGGCATCGCGGCGCTGACCGGCGCCCGCAAGCTCACCGTCGACGGCTCGCAGCTGACCGCCGAGCGGCAGACCGACGAGGGCTACGAGGTCGTCACCGCGGCCACCCCGGCCGTCGTCAGTGTCTGGGACACGATCAACGAGCCGCGGTACCCGTCGTTCAAGGGCATCATGGCCGCCAAGAAGAAGCCGGTGCAGGCGCTCTCGCTGGCCGAGGTCGGCGTCGACGCGGGTGAGGTCGGCTTCGCCGGCGCCACCTCCCAGGTGCTCGAGTACTCGAAGCGGCCGCCGCGCTCGGCCGGCACCAAGATCACCGATGAGGGCGACGGCGGCTCGCAGCTGGTCGCGTTCCTCGCCACCGAGAAGTTCGTCTGAGAGGGGCCGGTCATGGCTGAAGTTCTTGTCGTCGTGGAAGGCTCCGTCAAGAAGGTCACGCTGGAGCTGCTGACCATCGCCCGCACGCTGGGCTCGCCGTCCGCCGTCGTCTTCGACTCCTCGGTGGATCAGGCCAAGCTCGCCGAGTACGGCGCGGAGAAGATCTACGTCGCTCCGGCCTCCGACTACCTGGTCGCGCCCAAGGCGACCGTCGTGGCCCAGCTCGTGCGCGAGAAGCAGCCGGCCGCCGTGCTGCTCGGCTCGACGCAGGAGGGCAAGGAGATCGCCGGTCGCCTGGCGGTCAAGCTCGACAACGGCCTGCTGACCGACGCGGTCGAGGTGGCCGCCGACGGCACCGCCACCCAGGTCGCGTTCGCCGGCTCGACGATCGTCAAGTCGAAGGTCACCAAGGGCCTGCCGATCGTGACGATCCGCCCCAACTCGGTCACCCCCTCGCCGCAGCCGGCCACCCCCGCGGTCGAGGACGTCACGGCCGAGCTGTCCGAGGCCGACAAGCTGACCAAGGTCGTCGAGCGGGTCACCGAGACCAAGGGCTCGCGCCCCGAGCTCACCGAGGCCGGCGTGGTCGTCTCCGGTGGCCGCGGCGTCGGCAACGCGGACAACTTCAAGCTGGTCGAGGAGCTGGCCGACCTGCTCGGCGGCGCGGTCGGCGCGTCCCGCGCGGCGGTCGACTCCGGCTACTACCCGCACCAGTTCCAGGTCGGCCAGACCGGCAAGACCGTGTCGCCCCAGCTGTACGTGGCGCTCGGCATCTCCGGCGCCATCCAGCACCGGGCCGGCATGCAGACCTCGAAGACGATCGTCGCGGTCAACAAGGACCCCGAGGCCCCGATCTTCGAGCTCGCCGACTACGGCGTGGTGGGCGACCTGTTCAAGGTCGTGCCGCAGGCCGCCGACGAGATCCGTAAGCGCAAGTAACCCGCTGTTTCGAAGATCACGGCCCGGCGCTCGCGCCGGGCCGTTCGTCGTCAGGCATAAGCTTCATCGTGATGGCCTACTTGGATCACGCGGCGACCACGCCGATGCTCGCCGAGGCGCTGGAGGCGTACGTCGCCGCCGCCCGCGAGGTCGGCAACCCGTCGTCCCTGCACGCGGCCGGCCGGCACGCCCGGCGGCTGGTCGAGGAGTCCCGCGAGCGCATCGCCGCGGCCCTCGGCGCCCGCCCGTCCGAGGTGGTCTTCACCAGCGGCGGCACCGAAAGCGACAACCTGGCGGCCAAGGGCATCTTCTGGGCCCGCCGCTCCGCGTCGCTCAACCACAACCGGGTGGTGGCCTCGTCGGTCGAGCACCACGCGGTCATGGACGCGGTCGAATGGCTCGGCGCGCACGAGGGCGCCCAGGTCTCGTGGCTGCCGGTCGACGCGGCCGGCCGGGTCGACCCGTCGGCGCTGGCCGCGGTCATCGACCAGTACGGCGACGAGATCGCGGTGATCAGCGTCCAGTGGGCGAACAACGAGGTCGGCACGGCGCAGCCGGTCGGCGAGCTCTCCGCCCTGGCGGCCGCCGCCGGCATCCCGTTCCACACCGACGCGGTGCAGGCGGTGGGCCAGGTCCCGGTCGACTTCACCGCGAGCGGCGCGGCGGCCATGACGGTGACCGGCCACAAGGTGGGCGGCCCGGTCGGCGTCGGCGCGCTGCTGCTCGGCCGCGACGTGGCGTGCACGCCGCTGCTGCACGGCGGAGGCCAGGAGCGGGACGTGCGCTCGGGCACCCTGGACACGCCGGGCGTGGTGGCCTTCGCGACGGCCGTCGAGGCGACGGTCAAGGCCCAGGAGGAGTACGCGGCGCGCGTCGGCGCCCTCCGCGACGATCTCGTCGCCCGGGTGCGCAAGGCCGTACCCGACGTGATCTACAACGGCGCCACCGAAGACCGCCTGCCGGGCAACGCCCACTTCAGCTTCCCCGGCTGCGAGGGCGACGCGCTGCTGCTCCTGCTCGACGCCCAGGGCATCAGCTGCTCGACGGGCTCGGCCTGCTCGGCCGGCGTGGCCCAGCCCAGCCACGTGCTGATCGCCATGGGCGCCGACGACGACCGCGCCCGCTCGTCGCTCCGCTTCACCCTCGGCCACACCTCCACGGCCGCCGACGTCGACGCCCTGCTGGCCGCCCTCCCCGGCGCCGTCGAGCGCGCCCGGCGGGCAGCGGCCTGGAAGACGCCCCGCTGACCGTCCCTCCACCGCCCTTCTCTTGTCGCGCCTGCCACCACCCCTTCCTCTGCCGCGCCTGCCACCACCCCTTCCTCTGCCGAGCCTGCCGCCCCTCCACCGCCGCGTCCCTTGCCGCGCCGGCCACCCCTTCCGCCGCTTCGATTGCCGCGGGCGGAAGTGTCGGAGGGGGCGGATAGTCTTGGGGCATGCGAGTACTAGCGGCCATGTCGGGCGGGGTCGATTCCGCCGTTGCCGCCGCGCGCGCCCACGACGCCGGTCACGACGTCACCGGGGTGCACCTGGCGCTGGCGCGAAACCCCCAGACCTATCGCACCGGCGCCCGGGGCTGCTGCACGCTGGAAGACTCCCGCGACGCGCGCCGTGCCGCCGACGTGATCGGCATCCCGTTCTACGTGTGGGACATGGCCGACCAGTTCCACGAGAGCGTCGTCGACGACTTCGTCGCCGAATACGCGGCCGGCCGCACCCCCAACCCCTGCCTGCGCTGCAACGAAAAGATCAAGTTCGAGGCCGTGCTCGACCGGGCGGTCGCGCTCGGCTTCGACGCGGTCGTCACCGGCCACCACGCCCGCCTCGGCGCCGATGGCCTGCTGCGGCGCAGCGTCGACGACGCCAAGGACCAGTCGTACGTGCTGGCCGTGCTCACCGGCGACAAGCTGTCCCGGGCGATCTTCCCGCTCGGCGACTCGACCAAGGCCCAGGTGCGCGACGAGGCGGCCGCCCGCGGGCTCGCCGTCGCCGACAAGCCCGACTCGCACGACATCTGCTTCATCGCCGACGGCGACACCAAGGGCTTCCTCCAGCGCCGCCTCGGCGAGGCGCCCGGCGACATCGTCGACGCGCGCACGGGGGAAAAGGTGGGCACCCACAACGGCGCCTACGCCTACACGGTGGGCCAGCGCAAGGGCCTCGACCTGCGCGTGCCGGCGGCCGACGGCCGTCCGCGCTACGTCCTGTCGATCACCCCGGTGACCAACACGGTGACCGTCGGCTCCCGCCAGGACCTCGAGGTCGACCTGGTGACGGCGACCCGGCCGATCTGGCACGGCGAGCCGACCCCCGTCGAGTGCGACGTGCAGCTGCGCGCCCACGGCGAGGTCGTGCCGGCCGTCGTGACCGTCGACGGCGGCACGCTGACGGCCCGGCTGCTCTCGCCGGCGCGCGGGGTGGCCGCGGGCCAGGCGATCGTGGCCTACCGGCGCGATCCCGAGGGCGGCGACGTCGTCCTCGGCTCGGCGACCATCACCGCGGGCACGCGTTCCCCGTCTGACGTCGCGGGCTCGGCCGCTGTTGCTGCGGCCCCGGCTGCCGTCGCCGGGGGCGCCGGTTCCTCCAGCGCCGCTGCGGGCGCCGGTTCCTCCAGCGCCGCTGCGGGCGTCGGTTCCTCCAGTGTCGCCGCGGGCGTGCCCGAGGCCGTGGGTGCCGACCGTGGCTGACTTTCCCTGGCCTTCCGGGGCGGCCACCGGCATCGGGTCGCTGCCCGGCACGGACATCGCCGAGGCGCAGCGTGTCGTCTTCGGCGAGCTGCCCGACCTGCCCCATCTCGCGGAGCTGCCGGCACGCGGGCCGGGCGCCGACATGATCGGGCGCAGCGCCGGGTTCCTGGTCGAGCTTCCCGTTCAGCTCTACGCGGGCCGCTGGCAGGTGGCGCCGCGACCGGGCAAGGACATGCGACGCACGGCCGATCTGCTCGAACGCGACCTCGACCAGCTCACCGAGCAGGGCGAGGGCTTCGCCGGCACCCTGAAGATCCAGTCGGCGGGACCGTGGACGCTGGCCGCGAGCATCGACCAGCAGATCGGCGGGCGGCTGCTGCGCGACGCGGGCGCCGTCCGGGACCTGACCGACTCGCTGGCCGAGGGGCTCCGGCGTCACGTCGACGAGGTGCGCAAGCGGTTGCCGCGCGCTTCGGTGCTGCTCCAGCTCGACGAGCCGTCGCTGCCCGCCGTGCTGGCCGGCCGGGTGCCGACCGAGAGCGGCTTCGGGTCGTACAGGGCGGTCGACGGGCCCGACGCGGCGACGGCCTTGCGGACGGTGGTGGAGGCCGTGGGGGTGCCGGTGGTGGCCCATTGCTGTGCTCCCGGCGTACCACTGCAGGTGTTCCGTGATGCGCGTGCCGTGGCGGTGGCGATCGACCTCGCGCTGGTCAAAGATCTTGATCCGCTGGGTGAGGCGATCGAGGCGGGGATCGGGCTGTTCGCCGGGGCCGTGCCTTCGACGCCGGGCGCTTCGCCGTCGGCTGCGTCCTCCTCGGCTCCTTCCTCCGGCGGCGCCTCTCTGGCCGGTGCCTCCTCGTCTGCGGCGCCGGCGCCGGGCAAGAAGGCCGCCGATCGGGTCGCCACGCTGTGGAAGCGGCTCGGGTTTCCGGCGGCGCGCCTTCCTCACCAGGTGGTGATCACACCGGCGTGCGGTCTGGCGGGGGCGAGCGAGCCGTATGCACGTGCCGCGCTCACCGCCTGCCGTGAGGCGGCTCGGCGGTTGGCGGAGGTCTGATCGGGCGGCCTTCTCATGGCCTGCCGTGAGGTGGCCCGGCGGCCGGCGGAGGTCTGATCGGGTGGCGTGCTCATGGCCTGCCGTTAAGTGGCCCGGCGGCCTGCGGAGGTCTGATCGGGCGGGGTTTCGCCGCGCCGTGCCGAGCGGCACCGCCGCGGCACAAAAATGTCAGAGGTGGCGACTACCGTTCCTCCTAGAAGTCGAGCATGGAGGTCACGGTGCCTGAGCAGGCGAAGTCGAAGCAGCGCGTGGACGAGGACGAGATGTCCGTCGCCGGTCCGACCGCCGAGCAGGAGGCCGCCGCCGGCAAGGACCCGACGCCCGAGGCGAGCGCGCGGCACGCCGAGCTGAGCGACGAGGTCCGCGGCCACCAATACCGCTATTACGTGCTCGACTCGCCGACCATCTCCGACGCCGACTTCGACAAGCTGCTGCGCGAGCTGGAGGCGCTCGAGACCGAGTTCCCGGCGCTGCGCACGCCCGACTCGCCGACGCAAAATGTCGGGGGCACGTTCTCCACGCTCTTCACCCCGGTCGAGCACGTGGAGCGCATGCTCTCGCTCGACAACGTCTTCGACGACGACGAGCTGGGCGCCTGGGTCGACCGCACGCTGCGCGACGCGGGCGGCCCGGTCGAGTTCATCTGCGAGCTCAAGGTCGACGGCCTGGCGATCAACCTGACCTACGAGAAGGGCCGGCTCGTCCGGGGTGCCACGCGCGGCGACGGGCGCACGGGCGAGGACGTCACGTCCAACGTGCGCACCATCCGCGAGATCCCCGAGCGGCTGGCCGGCGACAACCCGCCCGACCTGCTCGAGGTGCGCGGCGAGATCTACTTCCCGGTGTCCGCGTTCGCCGACCTCAACGCGTCGCTGGTCGAGCAGGGCAAGGCGCCGTTCGCCAACCCGCGCAACGCCGCCGCCGGCAGCCTGCGGCAAAAAGACCCCCGGGTCACGGCATCGCGCGGGCTGCGCATGGTGGTCCACGGCATCGGCGCGCGGGTCGGTTTCACCCCCACGTCACAGTCACATGCGTACGAAGCCTTGAAGGGTTGGGGTCTGCCCACCAGCTCCCGGTGGAAGCTCGCCGAGGGCATCGACGACATCCGTGAGTTCATCGCCTACTACGGCGAGCACCGCCACGACGTCGAGCACGAGATCGACGGCGTGGTCATCAAGTGCGACTCCGTGGCGATCCAGGGCCGCCTGGGCTCCACGTCGCGGGCGCCGCGCTGGGCGATCGCGTTCAAATATCCGCCCGAGGAGGTCACCACCAAGCTGCTCGACATCGCGGTGAACGTCGGCCGTACGGGCCGGGTGACCCCGTTCGCGATCCTCGAGCCGGTCAAGGTGGCGGGTTCCACGGTCGCGCAGGCGACGCTGCACAACGCGCGCGAGGTCGAGCGCAAGGGCGTGCTGATCGGCGACACCATCGTGCTGCGCAAGGCCGGCGACGTGATCCCCGAGGTGCTCGGCCCGGTCGTCGACCTGCGCCCCGACGACGCCCACCCGTTCGTGATGCCGACCCACTGTCCGGCCTGCGGCACCAAGCTGGCGCCGGCCAAGGAGAGCGACGTCGACATCCGCTGCCCCAACACTCGCTCCTGCCCCGCCCAGCTGCGCGAGCGCGTGTTCCACCTGGCCGGCCGGGGCGCCTTCGACATCGAGGTGCTCGGCTACAAGGCGGCCCAGGCCCTGCTCGACTCGGGCGTCATCACCGACGAGGGCGACCTGTTCGCCCTGACCGAGGAGCAGCTGCGCCAGTCCCCGTTCTTCGTCAACCAGGACGGCAGCCTCGGCACCAACGCCGTCAAACTCCTCGAAAACCTCGAGGGCGCCAAGGACAGACCCCTGTGGCGCGTCCTCGTAGCCCTCTCGATCCGCCACGTCGGTCCCACCGCCGCCCAGGCTCTGGCCCGCCAGTTCGGCTCCATGGAAGCCATCGAGGCCATCGTCGCCGCCCCACCCGGCAGCCCCGAGGAGGCCGCCGCCGTCTCCGCCGCCACCTCCTTGACCTCGGCCGCCCCGCTCACTGCCCCCGGCTCTTCTTCGTCCGCAGGCGCCTCTGCCGACGCCTCCTCTTCCGACGCCTCCTCTTCTCCCGACGCCTCCTCGACGGACGCTTCCTCCGCGGACGCTTCCTCCGCGGACGCTTCCTCCGCGGACGCTTCCTCTGCTGCGGGTGCCTCGGTCGCTGGCGGCTCCTCTGCCGACGGTTCGTCCCCCGGCGGTGGCTCTGCCGACGGCGACTCCTCTGACGTGGCCGCCGATGAGGCCGAGGGCGCCGCAGCCAAGCCTGGCAAGGCCGCCAAGGCCAAGGCCGAGCCCGACGTCCTGTCCTCTGTGGACGGCGTCGGCCCCACCATCGCCGAGAGCCTCCGCGAGTGGTTCACCGTCGACTGGCACCGCGAGATCGTCCGCAAGTGGCGCGAGGCCGGCGTCAGCATGGCCGACGAGCGCGTCGACGAGGGCCCCCGTCCCCTGGAGGGCATGACCGTCGTCGTCACCGGCACCCTCGCCAACTACTCCCGAGACCAGGCCACCGAGGCCGTGACGTCCCGAGGCGGCAAGGTGAGCGGCTCGGTCTCGAAGAAGACGTCCTTCGTGGTCGTCGGCGACAACCCCGGCAGCAAATACGACAAGGCCATCTCCCTCAAGGTCCCCGTCCTCGACGAGGAGGGCTTCGCCGTCCTCCTCTCCGAGGGCCCCGACGCCGCCCGCGACGTAGCCGAATTCGCCCCCGAGGAGTCCTGACCCTTCCGCTCGTCACCGGTCGTCCCTGCACGCCCGGCCCAGCCGCCACGCGCGAAGCCCTTCGCTGGTAACGCCCACGCGGCACCGCCCCCTGAGCGGCCTCGAGCTTTCCGGCCGTGGGGCGTCGTGGTGTGTCGCCGTCTCGGAGAGGGCCACGGTGGTGGCTGGTTGCCACGAGGCCATTGCGGGAGGCAGGTCATGGGCCGGAACCGTGTCACTCGAAGGCGGTAATTTGGGTTTATTGCGCGTTTGGAGGCTTATGCCGATTTGATAACGGCAAAGCGGTTTCGCGGCGAAAAGACCATGTGGATCTATCGTGAGAACGATTGGTTGATCGACGCCATGGTGGAGGTCGCATGGACGCAGCACGCCCCCGCAACGCCACGGCGAACCGCCGCGTCGCCGGGCCCGGCCACGCTGGGGGCGAACACGTGTCCGCCGACCTCCCGGACAGCGCCCGAGACTCGACGAGCCCCGACGGTGACCTGTTGCGCGGTGACGAGCGGCTGTCCGGTGGGGACCGGCGGCTTCGGGGCCCCAAGCGGCGGCGGGCGCTCCTCGTCACCGGGATGCTGGCGCTTGTGGTCGACGCGGCGATTGTGCTGCGTGCGGGGGGCTCCTTCGGTGAGTTGCCCGCGGCCTACTGGCTGATGGCCGCGCTCGCCGTTGCCGTTGACGCCAGGCCCTATGTCATGGCCGACCGGCGGGCCAGGTCGGTGATCCTGCCGTCGATCTGTTTCACCTTCGCGACCGTGCTGGCCTGGGGGTTCGGGGCGGCGCTCGCCGTGCAGGTGGTCGCGGTGGCCGTCGCGGGCGCCCGGCTGCGGCAGCCGGTTCGGCGGACGGTGCTTCTCGGCGTACAGCATGGTGTCGCCCTTGGTGTTGCCGCGGCTGTCGCCAGTTTGCGCGGCGGGCCCACCTACGACTGGGACGATGCCCTGCTCATCGTGGCCGCCGCCGGGGCCTGGGTCGTCGCGCGCTACGGGCTCGCCGCGATGGTGGCCCGGGCGACGGGGGAGCGGCCGGGACAGCGGCGAGGGGCCGGGTTCCTGGCCACCGGGGCTTTGCTGCTGCTCGGTCCCGTGGTGCTCGCCACCGCGCAGGTCGGGCTGGCCTTCGTACCCCTTGTCCTGCTCGCTTTGCACGCCGTCCACCGGATGGTGCGGTCCGCGGGGGACCTGGAACGGGTCGACGCTCTCACCGGTCTGCCCGATCGGCGCGCCCTGCACGCCTCCGTCCTCTCGCACGGCCGTGGCAAGCGGCTCGCGCTTCTGCTCCTCGATCTGGATCGCTTCCGCACGGTCAACGACGCGCTCGGGCACGGCGTGGGGGACCGCCTGCTCGTCGAGGTCGCCCGGCGGCTCGCGGCCGTCGTTCCCTCCCACGATCTTGTCGTACGGCTGGGCGGCGACGAGTTCGCCGTGCTGGCCACCCGGGTCGACGGCGCGCCCGGTGCGCGGCGCATCGCGCATCACCTCGCCGAGGCCCTCAACCGGCCGTTCGCCCTCGACGGCACGCCGGTCGACGTGACCGCCTCGATCGGGATAGCGCTGCAACGGGAGCCGGGCGGCGACGGGGCGACCCTGCTGCGGCAGGCCGAGACCGCCATGTACGACGCGAAGCAGCGCGGCGACCAGATCGCCGTCTACGGGCCCGACGCCGCACACCACTCACCCGACCGCCTTACTCTTCTCGCCGACCTGCGGCACGCGCTGCGGGCGGACGCGCCCGACGACGGGATCACGCTCTTCTACCAGCCGCAGATCGCCATCGCGACCGGTGAGATGGTCGGCGTGGAGGCGCTGCTGCGCTGGCGGCACCCGGAGCGCGGCCTGGTCGGGCCCGAGGAGCTGATCCGGGTGGCCGAGCCGACCCCGGTGATGCGGCTTCTCACCGGCCGGGTGCTGCACGAGGTCGTCGCCCAGCTCGCCGAGTGGCGCGACGCGGGACGGCCGATCCGGGCCGCGGTCAATGTCAGCGCGCGGGACCTGCACGCCGGTGACATCGCCGACCGGGTCGACGAGCTGTTGCGGCGGTACGCCGTGCCGGCCGACCTGCTGCAGCTGGAGATCACCGAGAGCGCGCTGATGGCCGACCCGCACCGCGTGCTCAACACGATCACGCGGCTGGACCGGATGGGCATCGCGATCTCGCTGGACGACTTCGGCACCGGCTATTCGAGCCTTCAGCACCTGCGCCGGCTGCCGCTGGCCGAGGTGAAGATCGACCGTTCGTTCGTGCTCGGCATGGCCACCGACCGGGGCGACGCGGCCATCGTGCGCTCGGTGATCGACCTGGCCGAGGCGCTCGGGCTGCGCGCGGTCGCCGAGGGCGTCGAGGACGAGCGCACGTGGCGGCTGCTCGCCGAGGCCGGCTGCCACGCCGCGCAGGGCTGGTTCCACGCCCGCCCGATGCCCGCCCCGGAGCTGCTGGGCTGGCTGTCCCGATACCGGCCGCTGCGCCTGCCGCGGGCCGCCCTGCCCAGCAAGTAGCGGGGCACGCGCCGCGCCGCGGCGGTCCCGCCAGCCGCCGCCATCCGCGGGCGAAATAGACTCCACCAGTCAGCGTCGCATTCGAGAAAGTAGGGGCAGGATGGCCGCCATCTCCCGCGAAGAGGTCGCCCACCTGGCGCGCCTGTCGCGGCTCGCCGTGACCGAGGAGGAACTGGATCGGTTCGCGGGCCAGCTCGACGTGATCCTCCAGTCCGTCGCCCGGGTCGGTGAGGTGGCCGCGGAGGACATCCCGCCGACCTCACACTCCGTGCCGCTGACGAACGTGTACCGCGACGACGTGCCGCAGCCGTGCCTCACGCAGGACGAGGCGCTCTCCGGGGCTCCCGACGCGTACGAGGGCCGCTTCCGCGTACCGCGGATCCTGGACGAGGAGGACTGACCGCCGTGACCGATCTGATCAGGATGTCGGCGGCTCAGCTCGCCAAGGCGATCGCCGACAAGGAGACCTCGGCCGTCGAGGTCGCCACCGCCCACCTCGACCGCATCGAGGCCGTCGACGACCGCGTCCACGCCTTCCTCCACGTCGACCGCGAGGGCGCGCTCGCCGCCGCCGAGCGGGTCGACAAGGGCGAGGTCACCGGCCCGCTCGCCGGCGTGCCCGTCGCTGTCAAGGACGTCATCGCCACCAAGGGCGTGCCCACCACCGCCGCCTCGAAGATCCTTGAGGGCTGGGTGCCGCCCTACGACGCGACGCTCGTCGAGCGGCTGCGCGCGGCCGGCACGGTGATGCTCGGCAAGACCAACATGGACGAGTTCGCGATGGGCTCCTCCACCGAATACTCGGCGTACGGCGCCACGAACAACCCCTGGGACCTCGGGCGCATCCCCGGCGGCTCGGGCGGCGGCAGCGCGGCGGCCCTCGCGGCGTACGAGGCCCCGCTCGCCATCGGCACCGACACCGGCGGCTCGATCCGCCAGCCCGGCGCGGTCACCGGCACGGTCGGCGCCAAGCCGACGTACGGCGGCACCTCCCGCTACGGCCTCATCGCGTTCTCCTCGTCGCTCGACACGCCGGGCCCCTGCGCCCGCACGGTCGAGGACGCGGCCCTGCTCCACTCGGTGATCGCCGGCCACGACCCGCGCGACTCCACCTCGATCCCGCAGCCGGTGCCCGACGTCGTGGCCGCGGCCCGCCGCGGCGGCTCGGGCGACCTGGCCGGCGTCAAGCTGGGCCTGGTCAAGGAGTTCGCCGGCGACGGCTCCGAGCCGGGCGTGCTGGCCGCCTTCCACGAGTCGCTCGAGGCCCTGGTCAAGCTGGGCGCCGAGGTCGTGGAGGTCTCCTGCCCCCACTTCCAGTACGCGTTGCCGGCCTACTACCTGATCGCCCCGAGCGAGGCGTCGTCCAACCTGGCCCGCTTCGACGGCGTGCGCTACGGCCTGCGCGTCGGCGACGACGGCAACCGCTCGCTCGAGGAGGTCATGTCGCTGACCCGCGAGGCCGGCTTCGGCCCCGAGGTGAAGCGCCGCATCATCCTCGGCACCTACGCGCTGTCCTCCGGCTACTACGACGCCTACTACGGGCAGGCCCAGAAGGTCCGCACGCTGATCACCCGCGACTTCGAGTCCGCCTTCGAGCGCGTCGACGTGCTGGTCTCGCCGACCACCCCGTTCGTCGCGTTCCCGTTCGGCTCGCGCACCAGCGACCCCTACCAGATGTACCTGGCGGACCTCTTCACGATTCCCACCAACCTGTACGGCGGCCCGGCGATCTCGGTCCCGTGCGGCCTCGCCGACGGCCTGCCCGTCGGGTTCCAGGTGATGGCGCCGACCATGGCCGACGACCGCATGTACCGCGTCGCCGCGGCCCTGGAGTCGGCGGTCGGCACCCTCACCCCGCCCGCGCTGTGAGGTGCGCGAGGTCCGCCCCTACTTCGGGGTGGACCTCGCGTCCAGCCAACTGTTGATCAGCTTGGTGAAGTCCTTGCCGGTCTGCTTGTTGACGAAGGCGATGAACGACGCCCGGTTCTGCTGGGTGTTCTTCTGCGTCTGGACCCACGCCTTGCCGAGCGCGAAGAACTTCGCGTCGCCGAGGGCGTCGTTCAGCTCCTTGAGCATCGCGGCCGGGCAGAGGTAGACGTTGCTCTCCGCGAAGTTCGCCGCCTTGGGCGAGCCGGGCGGGCCCAGCTTGGCGCGCAGCGACGCGTCGGCCTCGCGCAGGTAGCGCTCCAGCTCCGCGTCGCTGAAGTGGTCGATGCTCTGCTGGTAGAGGAACTGCACGTAGGTCGCCCAGCCCTCGTTGAGCCACAGGTCGGTCCAGGTGCTCGGGGTCACCGAGTCGCCGAACCACTGGTGTGCGTACTCGTGGAGCAGGTCCTCCTCGTAGGCGGCCGGGTCGAACTTCGCCGGCTTGCCGCCCATCGTGATCATCTGCTGGGTCTCCATGCCGGAGGCCGAGTCGACGATCACGATGCCGCCGGTGGGGAACGGGTAGGGGCCGAAGCGCTTCTCCAGGAAGCTCAGGAACGCCGGCGACTTCTTCATCGACGGCAGCAGCCGCTCGTCGACGCCGGGGCGGTACCAGTACGTCAGCGGCAGGTTGTGCGGGCCCTTGGCGGTGACCTTCTTGTATTTGCCGACGGCCAGCGTCTGGAGGTAGGACGCCATCGGGTCGGTGCTGCGGTAGCGGAACGTGGTGCCGCTCTGGCCCACCGGGGTGCCCGCCGCGATCGCCGACCAGCCCGCCGGCACGGTCACCGCGATGTCGTAGAGCGCCTTGTCGGACGGCTGGTCGTTCGCCGGGTACCAGGTGAAGGCCCCGAACGGCTCCTGCATCGTCCAGAGGCCGCCGTCCTTGGTGATCGTCAGGCCGAGCGGCTCCACGTCGCTGCGGTGTGACGGCATCGGGGTCGTGGCCGGCTTGCCGTGGTAGTCGACGGCCAGGGTGACCGGTTCATCGCTTTTCACGGCAGCCGGTACGACAAGCTTTTCGCCGGTCACCTTGGCGCCGGACACCGCGGCGCCGTCCACGGTGACTTCGCCCAGCGCGTACGGCTTGAAGTCGAGTTTGATCTGTGGCGCGTCGGCGGTGGGGCGGATGCGCAGCGTGGCCTTGCCGGTGAGCGTTTTGGTCTTGGGCTGCCAGGCGAGCTGGAGGTCGTAGTGCAGGACGTCGAGGGCGGCGGTGCCGTGCTGGGGGTAGAGCTTGTCGGCGACCGGCCGCGACGAGCCGGCCTGCCAGGCGGAGTAGTCGATCGCGGCCTTGGCGGGGGCCGAGGGTGGGGCGGAGGCCGTCGGCGTGACCGGCTCGGGGGTGGGCGTGCCGTCGCAACCGGCGAGCAGAGATGCCGCGGTGAGGGCGACGACGGCGAGGGGAACGCGTCGCATGGCCGCGAACGGTACCTAAATGATCATCCGCCGTGGGGGCGGGTCCTGGGTCACCGGAATTTCTGTCGGTGGGGCCCACTAGTCTTAAAGCCGTTCAGTCGCCAGTCCTTCACCTGGGAGCTCACCGCATGACCACCACCGTGCTGCCCTCATACGAGGACGCCGTTTCGCGTTACGAGCCGGTCATCGGCCTGGAGACCCACGTCGAGCTGGGCACGGCCACCAAGATGTTCTGCGGCTGCCGCACCGACTTCGGCGCCGAGCCCAACACTCAGGTCTGCCCGGTCTGCCTGGCCCTGCCCGGCGCGCTGCCGGTGGCCAACCGGGCCGGCATCGAGGCGACCATCCGGATCGGCCTGGCGCTCAACTGCGACATCGCCACCTGGTGCCGCATGGCGCGCAAGAACTACTTCTACCCCGACATGCCGAAGAACTTCCAGACCTCGCAGTACGACGAGCCGCTGTGCACCGACGGCTACGTCGACGTCGAGTTCGACGGCAAGACCTACCGCATCGGCATCGAGCGCGTGCACCTCGAGGAGGACACGGGCAAGACGCTGCACGTGGGCGGCGCGACCGGCCGCATCCACGGCGCCACCGAGTCGCTCGTCGACTACAACCGCGCCGGCATCCCGCTGGTCGAGATCGTCACCAAGCCGGTGCCGGGCCTCGGCGCGCTCGCCCCCGAGGTGGCCCGGGCCTACGTGACCGAGCTGCGCGACATCATCCGCTCGCTCGGCGTCTCCGACGTGCGCATGGAGCAGGGCTCGCTGCGCTGCGACGTCAACACCTCGCTCAACAAGCCCGGCGAGGAGTGGGGCACCCGCACCGAGACCAAGAACGTCAACTCGCTGCGCTCCGTCGAGCGCGCCGTCCGCTCCGAGATCATCCGGCAGACGTCGGTGCTCGACGAGGGTGGCCGCATCGTGCAGGAGACCCGCCACTTCCACGAGGACCGCGGCGACACCAGCCCCGGCCGCTCCAAGGAGACGGCGACCGACTACCGCTACTTCCCCGAGCCCGACCTGGTGCCGATCGCGCCCGACCCGGCGTGGGTGGCCGAGCTCAAGGCGGCCCTGCCCGAGCGCCCGAGCGCCAAGCGCGCCCGGCTGAGCGAGGAGTGGGGCATCAGCGCGATCGACATGCAGTCCGTGGCCAACGCGGGCGCCGTCGAGCTGATCGAGGAGACCATCGCCGCCGGCGCGTCGCCCGCGGGCGCCCGCAAGTGGTGGATGGGTGAGCTGGCCCGCCGCGCCAACGAGACCGGTGTGGAGCTCGCCGACGTCGGCGCCACGCCCGCTCAGGTCGCCGCCCTGCAAAAGCTGGTCGACGAGGGCAAGCTCAACGACAAGCTGGCCCGCACGGTGCTCGAGGGCGTCGTGGCCGGCGAGGGCGACCCGGCCGAGGTCATGGCCGCCCGTGGCCTCGAGGTCGTCTCCGACACCGGCGCCCTGACCGCCGCCGTCGACGAGGCCATCGCCGCCAACCCCGACATCGCCGCCAAGATCCGCGACGGCAAGGTGGCCGCCGCCGGCGCCCTGGTCGGCGCCGTCATGAAGACCACCCGCGGCCAGGCCGACGCCAAGTCCGTCCGCGAGCTGATCCTCCAGCGTCTCTCCTAGATCAAGAAGAGGTACGGGCGGCCGAACAGCCCTCGGCCACCGAGCCCGGGCCGTGCCGTCCCGGCCTCCTGCCGCGGCCGCCGGGTTGTCCTGCAACGAGGGCAACCCCTGCGGCCGCGCACCCGAGTTGGTCCGGCGGCGCCCCGGGCGGTTGCCGCCGGCCGGGCGGTGTGCGCCCGGCGGGGGGGTCAGACGCCGCCCGGCGGGGTCAGCGTGGCTACCGGTATGACGAGGGTGGGCGGTGTGGGCCCGCGTGGGCGCCGGCGGGCGGGCTCGGGTGGCTGCCGATCCGACGAGGGTGGGCCGTTGTGGTCCCGCGTGGGCGGTCAGGCGCCAGCTGGCGGGGCGGCGCGCGGGCACAGATCCGCCACCCGCAAGGTCACGCCCGCGGCGGCGACCGCACGGTGGATCTGCTCGCGGATCTGCCAGACACCGAACAGCAGCAGCACCACACCGGCCACCCTGATTCCCATCCGGAGGGCGTGCATGCCCAGGCCGGCGGCCGGATCGTCGGCGTAGGAGTCGTCCGCGTTGACGAAGAGCAGGAACGACGCGGGCGGGGAAACGTACGGCCGCGAAGTGGACCTTGTCAATGCGTCAGCGTTGCGGCACCACCGACGTCGAGGGGGACGGGGACTCCGTCTCCTCGGGCTCGGCGCCGACCACGTTGCGCTGCATCTCGACGTTGGACTCGCCGGTGCCGCCCAGCTGGATGTCGTCGTATGCCTTGAGCTGGCGATTCTCGTCGAAGTAGAGGACCGACAGGCTCAACGGGGTCGGCTCCTCCTTCTCCAGGCCGCGCAGGCCGGCGCCGCCCGTGGAACCCTCGACCATCAGGCGGGTCTCCATCGGCTGCTGCGCCGCGCCGTCGGCGGAGGGCGCCGGGGAGGGCGACACGGAGGCGCCCGGCTCCGCGGCCGGCGCGGGCAGCAGGCTCACCTCGCGCTGGTGCTTGTGGCCGGCCAGCACCAGCGGCACCACCCCGGAGAGCGGGGGCGCCATCGCCGGGTCGTGCACAAGCGCGACGTCGACCGTCTTGCCCGAGGCGCGGACCGTGTCGGCGAGCTGGGTGCCGGCGCGCAGCAGCGGGTCGTCGGCCGTGGCGGCCGGGTCCTCCGCCGCCGGGGTCTCGCTCTTGTCGGGGGTGAACTCCGGGTCGCCGATGCCCGCGATGGTCAGGCCGTCCACCTCGGTGATCTGGTTGTCCAGCACGATCGCGTTGTCCTGGCGCTTCACCGCGGCCTGGATCGCTGCCGAGTCGTGGTTGCCGCGGACCCAGATGTACGGGACGCCGACCGAGGGGATCGAGGCCGCGTACCCCGTCTCGGCGCTGCTGCCCCAGTCGACCAGGTCGCCGGTGTCGATCACGGCGTCGATCTCGAAGGTCTGCACCACCGTGCGGATCAGGCCCCACGACGACGGGTTCAGGTGCAGGTCCGAGACGTGCAGGATGCGGGTGGTGTTGCCGGCCGGCTCGTAGACCGGGAGCGCGGAGACCGTCGTGTAGAGGCGGCTCACGTTGCTGACGATCTGCTGGAGCTGGTCGGCGTACTTGCCGTAGTTGTCCGCGATGCGGCGAGCGTCGCCGACCACGGCGGGCGCGTTGACGAGCAGGCCCTCGTATCGTGGCTCGGCGATCGAGTCGGGGCGCAGCGTGCCGGCCGCCAGGCCGAGACTGCCCCCGGTCACCACCAGGGCCGTCACGCCCGCGGCGGCCACCCGGCGCACGTTCCGGAAGATCAGGGCCGAGAGGATCAGCGCGCTGAGCACCGCGATGCCGAGCGTGCGCACGCCGAGCCGGATCACGCCGGTGCGGACGTCCTCGACCGCGTTCTCGCCGGCCGAGCTGATCGCCGTGGGATCGTCGATCAGCGCCTCGGTGCGGCTCTGGTCGAGCGACGCCAGGTTGACCTTGAGGTGGATCGGGCCGCTGTGGCTGTCGAGGTGGAGCGAGCCGAGCGGCGGCAGGTCGACCTCGGTGCCGCCGAACAGCGACGGGCTGATCGACATCTCGGCGCGGAACGGGCCGACGTTGAGGTCGGCGTGCGCGAAGAGCATCGTGCCGACCACCACGCCGCCGACACCGACCAGCGCGATCGCCGCGCCGGTGCGCACCCTGCGGGTCCAGCGGCTGCGGCGCACCCGTCCGGCGAACCGGGCGGTCGCCCGCGCGTATCGGTCAACTGCTGCCCACCCGCGGCGCCACGTCGCCGCCGAGGCCTTGTGCTCGGTCATCGTCGGCTCCCTGCCCCCACCCGCTTCCCGTCAAACCGTGTCACCGGTCAACTGCGGCCGGCGCCACCATCGGAGAAGACCAGCCGAATGATGCGGTCGTCGTCGGTCGCGGGATTGCCGTCGTCCTCCCGGTTGGACGTGCTCACCCAGAGCGAGCCGTCGGGGGCGGCGACGATGCCGCGCAGCCGGCCGTACTCGTCGGTGAGCACCGACTGCGGGGTGCCGAGCACGGTGCCGTTGCCGGTGACGCTCAGCAGGTAGACCCGCTTGCCGGCCAGGCAGGCCGTGGCCACTGTCTGCTCCAGCGCGGCCACGCCGGAGCAGGAGGACTCGGCGATCGGCCAGCTGACCATCGGGTTGGTCAGCTTCGGGTCGGTCGCCGCGCCGTCGGCCTTGGGCCAGCCGTAGTTCTTGCCCTTGACGATCACGTTGAGCTCGCCGGACTTCTTCTGGCCGGTCTCCGTCGCGTACATCCTCTTGGTCTTGTCCCAGGTGATGCCCTGGACGTTGTGGTGACCGGAGGACCAGACGAGCGAGGTCGCCACCGGGTTGCCCGGTGCGGGCTTGCCGGCGGTGGTCATGCGCAGGATCTTGCCGCCGAGGCTCTTCGGGTCCTGCGCGAGCGTGCCAGCGCTCGTGCCGTCGCCCGTCCCCGCGTACAGGAAATTGTCGGGGCCGAAGGCGAGCGCGCCGCCGTTGGCGTCGACGGAGCGCGGGATGCCGGTGAGGATCGGGGTGAGCTTGCCGCCGAGGGTGAGCTTGCCGATCCGGTTGTCCTTGGCCGTCGAGTAGTAGACGTAGACGGTCTTGTCGCTCTCGTACTTCGGCGACACCGCGATGCCGAGCAGGCCGCCGTCGCCCGACGCCTGCACCTCGGCGAGGCGCTGCGCCTCGGTGATGGTCAGGCCGTCCGCGTTGGAGTCGGGACCGATCTCGAGGATGCGGCCGGTGTCGCGCTCGGTGACCAGCGCCGCGCCGTCGGGCAGGAAGGCCATGCCCCACGGGACGTCGAGCGCCCTGGCCAGCACCGTGATGGCGACCTCCTGGGTGCCGCCCTCGGGCTCGCCGGCCTCGCCGGACGGCACGGCGGCCGAGGGCTTGGGCAGGTTGGGCGGGGCGCCCTGCTGATCGGGATCGGGCGGCCCGAAGCTGCACCCCGCGGTGAGCGCGAGCACGGCGACCAGCGCGGCGGCGCCGGCCCGGCCTCGGCGGGAACGCACGATCACTCGACCTCCTCGATCTCGACGCACCCCAGGGTAGCGGCGCAACCTGAGTCAGTCGGCGTCCTTGATCTCCTCGTCGCCGGTGATCTCCTGGCCGTCGGCGGAGATCTTCTGCTTGCCCGCGGCGAGCACGTTCGGCAGGTTGTGGGTGGTCACGGCGGTCAGCTTGATGACGTTGCCGTTGTCGAGCAGGGCGGAGACCTGGCCGCGCTCGTCGGGCGCCAGCTCGGCGATCCGCGGCCACGGCACCCGGGTGCTGCCCACGAGCGCCTTGACGCGCAGCTCGTCCTCGTAGACATCGGTGCCGGCCCGCCACGCCCAGACGAAGAAGACGACGGGGATCAGCAGGATCGGGGTGAGCTCCCACCGGGCGCCGGCGAACGGGATGGCGCCGAGGAACGCCAGCACGGCCGCGACCAGCAGTGCGCCGGTCTTGCGGACGCGGAGAAGGGGCTTAGAGCTCACCCGTTCATTCTCCCACCCGCCTTGTGCGCCATTTATGTCGGACCCTCGGCGCATACTCATCGGCATGACAACGCTGCTCGCGATCGGAACGCAGAAAGGGCTGTTCCTGGCCACCAGCGACGACCGCCGGACCTGGCAAGTGGGACCGGCACAGTTCTCCGGCACGGCGATCTACACGATCGGCGTGGACAACCGGGGTTCCCGGCCGCGGCTTCTCGCCGCGGTGGACAACTCACATTTCGGGCCGAGCGTCGCGGTGAGCGACGACCTGGGCGAGACCTGGGCAGAGCCCGACTCCGCACCCATCGCCTTCCCCGCCGACACCGGCGTCTCCGTCGAGCGCATCTGGCAGATCGTCGCCGGCGAGCCCGGCGTGATCTACGCGGGCTCCCAGCCGTCCGCGCTCTTCCGCTCCACCGACGGCGGCCGCTCCTTCGAGCTCGTGCGCGGCCTGTGGGACCACCCCCACCGCACCGAGTGGGGCGCCGGCTTCGGCGGGCAGGCCATCCACACGATCCTGCCGCACCCCACCGACCCCGCCCGCGTGCTCGTGGCCATGTCCACCGGCGGCGTCTACCGCACCTCCGACGGCGGCGAGACCTGGGCGCCCGCCAACAAGGGCATCAAGGCGTATTTCATGCCCGACCCCTGGCCCGAGTTCGGCCAGTGCGTGCACCGGGTGGCCCGCGACGGCGCCGACCCCGACCGGCTCTACGCGCAAAATCATCACGGTGTCTACCGCTCCACCGACGGCGGCGACTCGTGGCAGTCGATCGCCGACACGCTCCCCAGCGACTTCGGCTTCCCGATGGTGGCCCATCCCTCCCGGCCCGGCGTGATCTGGAACTTCCCGCTGACCGCCGACTCCCAGCGGCATCCCACCGAGCTGCGCTGCCGCGTCTTCCGCTCGACCGACGGCGGCGACAAGTGGGAGGCACAGGAGACGGGGCTGCCCGACGGGCCTTACTACCCCGTGGTGCTGCGCGACGCGATGTGCGCCGACGACGGCAGCCCGGCCGGCGTCTACTTCGGCACCCGGGCCGGCGAGGTCTTCGCGAGTCACGACGAGGGCGAGACGTGGACCATGGTCGCCGCCCACCTGCCCGACGTCCTTTCCGTGCGGGCGGTGTCGGTCTGATGCCGGTCATCCTCGTGCCGGGCGTGCTGCGCGCCGAGGCGGGTGGCGCGTCCCGGCTGGAGATCACCGCGTCGGGCACGCTGGCGGCCGTGTTCGCCGAGGTCGACGAGCGATGGCCCCGGCTCGCCCGGCGCATCCGCGACGAGCAGGGCGCGGTGCGGCGCTACGTCAATGTCTACGTGGACGGTGAGGACAGCCGTCGCACCGCGGGGCTCGAGACCCCGGTGACCGCGAGCTCCGAGATCCAGGTGCTGCCGTCGGTCGCCGGGGGCTGATGTCCATAGCAGACGATCTGGGCGTGCGCGCCTGGTTCACTCGGCCGTAACCTGTTCGAGGGACGCGTCGTTTAACCGGTGCAACGCCCCGACCACCCCCACCCGGCGAGAATCACAGAGGATCGTCGATTTGGCAGTGCCGCCCCCCACCGCACCTGCCACCCGGTTGTCTCATCGCCGGGTGATGGTGCTCGGTGTGCCCGCGGCCCTCGCCATGATCATTCTGCTGGCCGGTGCGACCGGGCTTGTCCCGGGCCGGGTCGCGCTGGCCGTGGCGGTCGGCGGCTACGGGCTCGTCGCCGCCGCGGTCCTCGTCCGCGCCGCCCTGGCGATCCACCACGCCGACGGCACGTTCGTGGCGTGCCGCGGTGCGGGCTTCGTCGGCATGGGCGGCCTCGCGACGGCCCTCACGGCGATCGTGCCCGCCTGGCCGCCGCCGGGGGCGGGAGTGTGGGCGACGGCCGGGCTAGGTGTGGCCGCGGCGTGCTACTCCGTCGGCACCCTGCTGCTCCCCGGCGCCGGGCGCGGCTGGGCGCTGCACAGCCGGCGCGCCTTCGACGGGCTCGGCCTCGGCGTCAGCATCGCCTTCGCCGGATATCTCATCCCGCCGGTCAAGGACGCGCACGCGGCCACCCTGCCGGTCACGCTCATCACCGCCACGGGCATCGCGATCGTGCTGGTCTCGGTGCTGCGCGGCACGCCGCACCGGCGTCCCGCCATCCGCTGCGGCGCCGGGGCGATCACCGTGCTCATCGGGCTGTCCGCCGTCGCCACGCTGGTCACCCTGGGCCGCGGCGACACGGCCGCGCTGGCCCTGATCGGCGTGCCGCTGGTGGCCGGGCTCGCGCTGACGGCCGACGGCGGCTCCCGCCGCGACCTGCCGCTGCCGCCGCTCGAACCGCGCAACCCCGACCAATACCTGGCGAGCTACCCGCTGCTCGCCGTCCCGGCCGCGGTCGGCGTGATCGCGGCGATCTGGCATCTCGTCGAGGTCCGCAGCTTCGACCCGACCAGCATCATCCTCGGCATCGCGATGGTCGCCGTGCTCGTGCTGCGCGAGCTGCTCGTGGTCCGCGACATCCGCAAATACGCGGGACAGCTCCAGACCGCCGAGGCGCACTTCCGCTCGCTGGTGGCCGGCGCCACCGACCTCACCCTCGTGCTCGACGAACAGCTGCGCATCCGCTGGCAGTCGCCGGCCGCGTCCCGCCTGTTCGGCCTCTCCGACGACGAGGTGGTGGGCAAGGCGTTCCGCGACCTGATCCACCCCGACGACGTGGCGGACGCCCAGGAGGTGATCGACTCGGTGCTGGCCGGCGAGCACGCCGACGGCCCGCCCGCGCTGGTCACCGCCCGCCTGCGAGACGGCGCCGAGCTGTGGCGCGACACCGAGTCGACCATCGCCGACCAGCGGTCGGTGCCCGAGGTGGCGGCCCTCGTCGTGCACGTGCGCGACATCGGCGAGCGGCGTCACCTCGAGCGGGCGCTGCACAAGCTGTCGTACACCGATCAGCTCACCGGGCTCGCGAACCGGCGGGCGCTCATGCGTGACCTGCTGGCATACCGGCGCCGCGCGGGCCGGCAGGGCACGCTGCTCGTGATCGACCTGCACGGCCTCGGCGAGATCAACGACGCGCGCGGCCGCGAGACCGGCGACGCGGTCCTCATCGAGGTGGGCCGCCGCCTGCGCGCGCTCCTCGGTGACGACGACGTGCCCGCCCGGCTCGGCGGCGACGAGTTCGCGGTGCTCACCGCCGACGGCGCGGTGCTGGCCTACGCGCTCGCCACCCGCATCGCGACCGTCCTGGCCGAGCCCCACCAACTGCCCGGCGCGGTCGTCGAGGTGCACACCAGCATCGGCCTGGCCGAGCTGGCCGGTGGCGCCGACTCCGACGAGGTGCTGCGCCACGCCGACCTGGCCCGCAAGCGCGCCCGTCAGCTGGGCCTCGACCGCGTGGAGTGGTACGACCCCGACGTCGAGATGAAGCTCAACCGCCGGATGGACCTGGAGCGCGAGGTGCTCGGCGCGGTCGAGCGAGGCGAGCTCGACCTGGTCTTCCAGCCCGTCGTGGGCCTGCGCGACGACCAGCCGGCCGGCGTCGAGGCCCTGCTGCGCTGGCGCCACCCCACCCTCGGCACCATCATGCCGAACGAGCTCCTCCCGATCGCCCGGGCCGTGGGCATCGCCGCCGATCTCGACGAATGGGTCCTCGACACGGCCTGCAAACACCTGTCAGCGTGGTCGACCGGAGACAACGGCTTCTGGCTCTCCATCAACGTGGCCCCGCGCGAGCTACTGACGGCCCGCTTCCCCGACCGGGTCGCCGCCACCCTGCGCCGCTACGGCATCACGCCCGAGCGCCTGGTCATCGAGGTCGCCGAGACATGGATCGCTGAGGACGTCCCGGCGATCGTGGCGTCGCTCTCCGGCCTGCGCAAGCTGGGCGTACGAGCCGCGCTCGACGACTTCGGCGCCGGCCAGGCGTCCCTGTCCCACCTGCGCCGGCTCCCGGTCGACATGCTCAAGCTCGACGCCTCCCTCACCAACACCGCGCCCGAAGCCACCCCCGGCAGCGGCCCCGCGGTCATCGACGTCGTGGTGAGCCTCGGCCGCCGCCTCGGCCTGGAGATCGTCGCCAAGGGCCTGGAAGCACCCGAGCAGATCGATCGCGCCGCCCAGGCCGGCTGCCTCTACGGCCAGGGGTTCGCGCTGGGGCGCCCCGCCCCCGCGGAACGCATCGAGGCCTATCTGGAGAGCCACCGCGCCTGAGTCGGGCGCCTTTGTCGTGCGGGCGGGGCGCAGGTGTGGCGCTCTCAGCCAACGTGTGACCTGTGTTCACGGCGGCCAGGGGTTCGGGTTGGGCTGCCCAGTCGTCGCGGAACGTATCGAGGCTTACCTGGAGAGCCGGCGCGCTTGGTCCGGGCGCCTTGTCGTGCGGGCGGCGCGCTTGATCCGGGCGCCTTGTCGTGCGGGCGGCGCGCTTGATCCGGGCGCCTTGTCGTGCGGGTGCGGCGCGGGCGCGGTGCCCGCAGCGGGCTTGTGAGCCGTGTCCACGACGGCCAGGGAGTTCGCGCTGATCCGCCGCGGAACGCACTGGTGACTCCCTGGCGAGCCGCCGCGCCCTAACTGGGCCCCGTGTCGTGCGGGCGAGGTGCAGACCTGGCGCTATCAGTACCCCCATCCGACCTGCAATCCGCAACCGCGATCGCCGTTCTCCTCGAACGCGCTGGATCGGCGGGCCTCGGTCGACGTCCTCCAGTGGGTGCCCGAAGTTCGCCGACGCGGCGCGCGGGATGTGGAAGGCGGGGTGAAGGGAAGGGCGCACCGACGCTATGTCCGGATGTGGAGGCGGGTCCGTGGAGGAAGCGCTGGTTCTGTGTCCGGATGGCGGGCGGGTGACAAGAGGTGCACTGGCTCTGTGTCCGTGTGTGGCGGCGGGTGGGGAAGGCCCGTTGGTGGGGGTGTGGCGGTGGGTTCGGGGAGGCGCGTTGGTCGGGGTGGCGGTGGGTCCGGGGAGGTTCCGTTGGCCCGGATTTGGCGGCGGGCCGGGGGATGCCCGCTGGCCCGGTGTGGCGGCGGGTCGGGGATGTGCGCTGGCCGGGTGTGGCGGCGGGTCGGGGATGTGCGCTGGCCCGGTGTGGCGGCGGGGCGAGGGATGCGCGCTGGCCCGGTGTGACGGCGGGTCGCGGAGGTGCGCTGGCCCGGTGTGGCGGCGGGTCGGGGATGTGCGCTGGCCGGGTGTGGCGGCGGGGCGGGGGAGCGCGCTGGCCCGGTGTGGCGGCGGGTCGCGGACGTGCGCTGGTTTGGGTGTGCGGCGGGGCCGGAGATGCGCGCTCGTTTCTGCGTCTGGGTTTGGGAGCGGGTGGCCGGAGGCGGGCTGGTTCGTGTCCGGACGTGGGGAGGGCCGGGGCGCGCTGGCCGGAAGGTTGAGGACGGGCGCCAGGGTGGGGTCCGCCGTCCCTGGGCCCGGTTGCTGGAGGCGGCGCCCTATGCCTTGTCGTGGATGGTGATGGCGTAGCCGTCGGGGTCGCGGAAGGTGAAGGTGCGGCCGAACGGGCCGTCGATGGGGGCGGCGACGATCGGCACGCCGGTGGCGGCGAGGTTGTCGTGCAGGGACTGGGCGTCGTCGGCGTGCAGCCACAGGGCGACGCCGGTGCCGGGGTGTGGGGTGGCGGCGTCGAGGTCGACGCCGGGCTGGGGCTCGCGCACGGCGAAGGCGATGGGGGTGGTGGCGAAGACGACGGCGTGCGGCGGGCTGACCGGGGCGCGGCGCAGGCCGAGGCGCTTCTCGTAGAAGTCGGCGGCGGCGTCGAGGTCGCGCACCTGCAGGGCGAGGAAGTCGGGTCCGGTGACCGGCATGGGAGTTCTCCTTACGTGGCTATGTCAGGGTCCTGACATAGCCACACTATGTCAGGATGCTGACATGACGCAAGGAGTGGGCGACCTCGACCTGTCGGTGGGCTACGCGTTAAAGCAGGCGGCGGTCGCGCTGCGCACGGCCATGGACGCGGGGCTGCGGCCGCTGGGGCTGTCGGTGTCGCAGTACTCGTGCCTCGAACTGCTCGGGCAACGGCCCGGCCTGTCCGCGGCCGAGTTGGCGCGGGGCACCTTCGTGACGCGGCAGTCGATGCACGCCGTCCTGCTGGGGCTGGAGGAGCGCGGGCTGCTGGAACGGGCCGCGGCGGCTCCGCAGGGCCGGGCCCTGCCGACACAGCTGACGCAGGCCGGGCGCGAGATTCTCGCCCAGGCGAGCGGCATCGTCGCGGCCGTGGAGGGGCGGATGACCGCCGCGTTGTCGGCGGCCGAGAAGCGGCGCCTGCTCGCCGATCTGGCCGGCTGCGTGGCGGCCCTCAGCGGCGACCGGGAGGAATAGGGCGCGCGAGGCAGGAACGCGGGGCGAAGGGGCGAGGGCCGCCGGTCAAGGGCCGCGGAGGTGCGCCAGCGAGGGTGGCTGGTCAAGGGCCGCGGAGGTGCGGCAGCGAGGGTGGCTGGTCAAGGGCCGCGGAGGTGCGGCAGCGAGGGCGGCTGGGCAAAGGCCACAAAGAGTTCGAGGGGCCACAGAAGGCGGCGTGAAACGGGAGGCCGGCCCAGAGGCGAGGTGGGACCCGGCGCTCCCAGGGTGGGACTGGGAGCGCCGAGCCGGCTCAGTGCACCACGTCGTTGACGCAGCGCAGGACGGGACGGCGGGACAGGGCCGCCGGGTCCAGGTCCACGTCCGAGTCGATCGTGAAGGTGACCGACTCGCCCGGGAGCACGGTCACCGCCGCCCGGTCGGCTTCCGCGGTGGGGTGGAGGCGGTCCGGGAAGAGGGTCAGCGAGCGCAGAATCGTCGCCGCCGTCACGGTGACCCGTGTGGAGCGGCCGCTCTCGACCGAGACCGTGTAGTCGGGGGCGGGCCATGCGATGTCCTTGTCCGCGGCGAAGAACCACCACGTCCGCCGGCCCTCGATCTCGGCGATCACGAACTCCGTCGCCCGGTCGCCCGGGGTGATCAGGTCGGCGGGCAGGGGCAGGGTCACCGCTTCGGAGGGCCCCGCCGTCGCGTCGAGCACCGCCGAGGCCAGGACGTCGCCCGCGAGATTGCGGCGGGTCACCGTGGCCGAGAAGGCCCAGGGGGTACGGCTGTCGTTCACCGCGACGAGCCACGGGTCGCCGGCCGGCGGGACCACCGCGCCCGGCTCGATCTCGGTGAGCGGGCCCCCGGGTTCCAGCGGGGCGCCGGTGCGGGGCTGGAGGGTGACGAGCCGGTCGGCGTAGGCGTCGCGCATCGCGTACCACAAAGGCTTCTTGTGCCCGTCGCCGTCGACGGCGGCCCAGGACGTCACCGGCCAGCAGTCGTTGAGCTGCCACATGATCGCGCCCGTGCAGAGCGGGCGCAGCGACCGGAAGTGCTCGATGCCGAAGGACACCGCGCGGGCCTGGTTGAGCTGGGTCAGGTAGTGCCAGTCGTCGAAGTCGCGCGGCTGCGGCAGGTGGTTGGCGAGGCCGCGGGCGAGCTTCAGGTCGCCGTCGCCCGCCTTCTGGTGGTGCCGCATGCCGGGCGAGTCGGGCGCCAGCGGATCGTCCGAGATGGACCGTCGCAGCGTCGAGTAGGTCGGCGGGCCCTGGAAGCCGAACTCGGCCACGAAGCGCGGGCGGTAGGCGGCGTACTTCGTGTAGTCGTCGGTGTTCCAGACGTCCCAGATGTGCGACGTGCCGTACGCCGGATCGTTCGCGTGCCGGCCGGGCGTGCCCGAGTACGGGCTGCCGGGCCAGTACGGCCGGGTCGGGTCGAGCTCCGCCACGACGCGGGGGAGCAGCTCGTAGTAGTACGCCGCACCCCAGGAGAGCCCGTTCAGGACCGGCTTCCAGTCCCAGTCCTCGTGGCCCCACAGGTTCTCGTTGTTGCCGGTCCAGACCACGAGGCTCGGGTGCGACGCGAGCCGCAGGACGTTGTGCCGCGCCTCCGCCTCGATCTCCGAGCGGAACGGCTCCTCCTCCGGGTACGCCGCGCAGGCGAACAGGAAGTCCTGCCCGACCAGCAAGCCCATCTCGTCGGCGAGGTCGTAGAAGTCGCCGGACTCGTACCGGCCGCCGCCCCAGACGCGCAGGTAGTTGACGTTCGCGTCGGCCGCCTGCCGGAAGCGGGCCGCCAGCCGGTCGCGGGTGACCCGGTTGTCGAAGACGTCGTCGGGGATCCAGTTGACGCCGCGCACGAAGACCGGCACGTCGTTGACGATCAGCGTGTAGCCGTCGCCGGAGGTGTCGACCCGCACCGAGCGGAAGCCGATGCGCCGCGACCAGCGGTCCAGCTCGGCGCCGGACGGGGAGGTGGCGACGACGTCGAGGTCGTACAGGGGCTGGTCGCCATAGCCGCGCGGCCACCACAGCGACGGGTCGTCGACGGTGAGGATCAGCAACGCCTCGGTGCCGTCCACTGTGGCCTGAGCGCTGCGGCCGGCGACCGTCGCGGTGATGGTGACCGGCTCGTCCGAGGCGCGTTCCAGGCGCACGCGCAGCTCGACGCGGCCGGTGCCGTCGGCGACGGTCACCTGCGGGCGCACCTCGGCGAGCCGCGCGACCGTCCAGGTCTCGAGCCCGATCGGCTGCCAGATGCCGGCGGTCACCAGGATCGGTCCCCAGTCCCACCCGAAGTTGCAGGCCTGTTTGCGGATGAAGTTGAACGGCTCGTCGTACGCGTTGGGGCGGTGGCCGAGCCTCCGCTGCTCCGCCTCGGCGTACGCGTAAGCGCTGGTGAACTTGATCTCGAGGGTGTTGGCGCCCTCGCGCAGCAGCGAGCCGACGTCGAAGCGGTAGCCGCGGTGCATGTTGGCGGTCGACCCGACGGGCGAGCCGTTGAGGGTGATCGACGCGATGGTGTCGAGCCCCTCGCAGACCAGGTCGGTGCGGTCGCCGCCGAGCGGGAGGGCGCCGGGTGCGAAGGAGAACGTGGTCGCGTAGTCCCAGTCCGTCCGGCCGATCCAGGCGAGCTTGTTCTCGTTCTCGTCCAGGTAGGGGTCGTCGATCCGCCCGGCCGCGAGCAGGTCGGTGTGCACGCAGCCGGGGACGGTCGCCGGGATGTCCGAGAGGTCACCTCCCGAGACGGTCCAACCTTCGTGCAGGGATCGGTACGAGGTCACGGCTCTCCTTCGCAACGCGGAACAGCGTCAGGACTTGACGGCGCCTTCCATGATCCCCCGGACGAGTTGCCGCCCGCCGATCAGGAGCAGAACGATCAGCGGAACCGTCGCCACGAACGCGCCGGCCAGCACCCGCCGGTAGATCACGTAGTTTCCGCTGGCCAGGTCCGACAGGGCGACCATGGACGTCGGGAACTCGGTGCCGTTCAGCGTGATCAGCGGCCACTGGAAGTCGTTCCAGGCCATGACAAAGGTGAGCAGCCCCAGCACGGCCAGCGCCGGCCGGATCGCGGGTAGCACGATGTTCCAGTAGACGCGCATGGTGAGCGCGCCGTCGATGCGGGCCGACTCGACCAGCTCGTCCGGTACGGCGTGCGCGATGAACTGCCGCATGTAGAACACGCCGAACGCGCTGACCAGCCCGGGCGCGATCACCGCGAGCAGGGTGCCGTTCCACTGGAGCTTGCCCATCACGATGTAGAGCGCGACCACGCCGAGCTGGTTGGGCACGGTCAGGGTCAGGATCACCACGACCATCAGCGCGTTGCGCCCGCGAAAGCGCAGCTTGGCGAAGGCGAACCCGGCCAGCGAGCAGAAGAACAGCGTCGCCACCGTGATCGTGAGGGCGGTGATGAAGCTGTTGATCAGCGAGGCCGTGAAGTAGACGTCCTGGAGCGTGAACACCTCGTTCAGGTTCACCAGCAACTGATTGCCGGGGATGACCGATGGCGGCATCTGGGTGACCGCCTCGTCGGTGCTCGTGGCGATCACGAACATCCAGTAGACCGGGAACGCCGAGAAGGCCATGATCGCGGCGAGGCCGAGATAGGTCTTCCACGAGCCGGGCGTGTCCTGCGGCGCGCGCAGGGCGTAGCGGTGCGAGGTCACCGGTCACCTCCGATGCGCTTGGTGAGCAGGGCGTTGACGCCGGCCACGATCAGGATGATCAGGAACAGCGCCCAGGACATCGCGGCCGCGTACCCGAGGTTGAGGTCCTTCCAGCCGACCTTGTAGATGAGCTGGGCGATGGTCTGGAACTGGTGGTCGGAGCCGCCGCTCGCCGACTGCGGGTTCTCGTCGAACATCATCGGCTCGTTGAACAGCTGCAGCCCTCCGATGGTCGACAGGATCACCGTGAACACCACGACCGGCTGGATCATGGGTACGGTGATCCGCCACAGCTGCCGCCACGGCCCGGCGCCGTCCACCGCCGCGGCCTCGTACACGTCCTTGGGGATGGTCTGCATCGCGCTCAGGTAGAGCAGCGCGTTGTAGCCGATCCACTTCCAGTTGACCATCGTGGCGATCGCGATCCAGCTGCTCCACTTCGCGGCCCGCCAGTCGAGCGGGTCGCTCTCGCCGAAGCCGACGAGCGAGAGGAACCAGTTGGCCATCCCGTAGTCCCGGGAGAAGAAGACCGCGAAGACCAGCGTCGAGGCGACCACCGGGGTCAGGTACGGCAGCAGTACGCCGATGCGCCACCAGGTGGTCGCGCGGAGCCTGCGGTTGAGCACGCTCGCCACGATCAGCGCCGCGAGCAGCTGCGGCACCGTCGAGAGGAGGAAGATGCCGAACGTGTTGCCCAGCGCGTTCCAGAAGTCCTCGTCGGAGAGCAGCTTGGTGAAGTTGCCGAAGCCGGCCCAGCCGGTCAGGGTCGGATCGTCGAGTCGCCAGTTCCGCAGCGCCACGACGCCGTTGAAGATGATCGGGAAGAGCCCGAAGACGCCGAAGAGCAGGAAGAACGGCGCGATCAGCGCGTACGGAACCGTCTTGGTGTCGAAGCGGTAGAGCCAGAGCTTGACCTTGTTCGGGGTCCTGGGCGGTTCGGCCCGGTGCTGCGCCGACGGCCGGAGCTGAGTGAGGGACACGGCCACTCCTAGGTACGGGCGGGGCGGCCCACGCCGCCCCGCCGCTCGACTGGAGGTCAGGACTTGGCGGCCTTCTCGGCTTCCTTGACCGCCTCGGCCCAGGCCGCTTCGGGCTTCAGGCCCCCCTGCTGTACGCGGGTGATGACGTTCTCGACCGCCACGCGCGTCGGCCCGTTCTTCTTGCCCAGGTACTGCGGCTGGAGGTTCTCCGCCGTGGCCGCGAAGATCTGCCCGGTCGGGGCGTTGCTCATGAACTCCTTCTTGTAGTCGAGCACCGCCGGGTCCTTGTAGAGCGCCGGCTGCGAGGGCAGGTTGCCGACGGTCTTGAAGACCTCGATCTGCTGCTCCGGCTGGACCATCCACTTCACGAAGTCGACCGCCGCGTCGACGTTCTTGCCCTGCGACGGCACGGTCCACCAGGAGCCGCCCCAGTTGCCGCCGCCGCCGGGGATCGCGGCGATGTCCCACTTGCCCTTCTGCTCGGGCGCGGTGTCCTGGATGTGGCCGAGCATCCACGCCGGGCAGGCGAGCACGGCGAACTGGTCCTTCTTGAAGCCCTGGTCCCAGTTGGGCTGGAAGCTGGCGAGGTCGGCGGAGAGGTCGGCCTCGATCGCCTTCATGCTGACGTCGAAGGCGACCTTGGGGCCGCCCTCCATCTGGAGCTGCTCCTGCTCGTTGTAGAAGCCGACCGGCTGCTGGGCGAGCACGGGGTTGAACATGTTGGTGCCGGAGTCGACGAACTTCTTGCCGGTCTTGGCCACGTACTGCTTGCCGACGTTGAGGAAGGCGTCCCAGTTGGGCCAGAGCTTGGAGACGGCGTCGCGGTCGGTGGGCAGGCCGGCCTTCTGGAACAGGTCGGTGCGGTAGCACATGGCGAGGCCGCCGACGTCGGTGCCGAGGCCGATCTGCTTGCCGTCCGGCGACAGCGACTGCTTCCACTTCCAGGGCAGGTACTTCGACTCGAACTCGGCGCCGCCCTTGTCCAGGTAGTTGACGAACTTGTCCGCCTGGCTGCGGAACTGGACGATGAAGCCCTCGTCGATCGCGGAGATGTCCGGCGCGCCGCTGCCGGCCACCAGCTTCTTCTGCAGGTCCTCGTGCTGGGCGTTGTACTCGCCCGAGTTCAGCACGATCTTGACGTTCGGGTGGTCCTTCTCGTACGCGGCCTTGAGCTTGTCGAGGCCCATGTCGCCCCAGAACGCGACCTTGAGCGTCACCTGACCGCCGCTCGCGTTGTCCTCGTTGCCGCCCTCGAGATCCTGTCCGCTGCACCCCGCGATCGCGAGAGTCGCCGCGACGCCCGCTGCGGTGGCACGCAGAGTCCGTTTGCCCAGCCGTTCCATTGCGCCTCCATGACGGAGAGAGAATTCACTGAACCGGATAAGTGGTGGAGACGCTAAAGCCGGACCTCGATGAGTGTCAATACCGTGTTACGGCGGTGATCTGGCATCGTTGTCAGTTGCCGGTAAGCGGGACAATTAGGTCTTAGTAGGTGATCGGCGTTTACAAAGGGAGCTGTGGGCCGCGACACTTAACCGATCAAGTCGACGGGCCGCCACTCGCCCAGACCGCCACGCGTTTCCGTGAGAGCGCTCTACCGATCCGTGCAAAGGCGTGCTCCGCCGGTAAGCTCGGCGGGAACAGAGGAGACCGAGTGAAGCGGCCGACGATCGCCGACATCGCGCGGCGTGCCGGAGTGTCGAAGGGCGCCGTCTCGTACGCGCTCAACGGGCAGCCGGGAGTCTCCGAGGCGACCCGGCAGCGCATCGTCGCGATCGCCCAGGAGATCGGCTTCAACCCGAACAGCGCTGCCCGGGCGCTGTCCGGCGCCAGCGCGCGCGCCGTCGGCCTCACCCTGTGCCGGCCCGCGCGCATGCTCAGCATCGAGCCGTTCTTCATGGGCCTGATCAGCGGCTTCGAGTCCGAGCTCGCCGCCCGGTCCTACGCGCTGACCCTCCAGGTCGTGGCCACCCCCGAGCTCGAGGTCGAGGTCTACCGCCGCTGGTGGGGCGAGCGCCGCATCGACGGTGTGATCGTCACCGACCTCCGCGAGAACGACGTCCGCATCCAGGTGCTCCAGCAGCTCCAGTTGCCCGCCGTGGTGATCGGCGGTCCCGGCGACACCGGCCGCATCGCCCAGATCTGGTCCGACGACGCCGGCGCGATCACCGAGACGGTCCGCTACCTGGTCGCGCTCGGCCACCGGCGCATCGCCCGGGTCAGCGGCCTGCCCGACCTGCTGCACACCCAGACGCGCACGAGGGCCTTCCACGAGGTGTGCGCGTCGCTCGGGCTCAACGAGGCGGTCACGGTGCCGTCCGACTACACCGGCGAGGAGGGCGGCCGGGCCACCCGGCGCCTGCTGATCGGCAACGACCGGCCCACGGCGATCATCTACGACAACGACGTGATGGCGGTGGCCGGCCTCGCCGTCGCCCAGGAGATGGGCCTGGCCGTCCCCGGCGACCTGTCCATCGTCGCCTGGGACGACTCGCCGCTGTGCAGCCTGGTCCACCCGCCGCTCACGGCCCTGACCCGCGACATCGCCGAGTACGGCGCCCACGCGGCCCGCGAGCTGCTGGCCGCGATCGACGGCAAGCAGGTCGGCAACGTCGAAGCGGGCGCCGCCCACCTCACCCCGCGGGGCAGCACGGCCCCACCGCGCCAGCCCGGCTCAGCGGCGCCCGCGCAGCCGGAGCCCTAGGTCACTGACCGGCCCGAGGTGCCGCAGCTTGTCGGGGTTGACGATCGAGTGGACCGCCCGCACCCGGCCGTCGGCGATGTCGAGCGCGAGGACGCCGACGAGCAGGTGCCGGTCGTCGTACGCCATCGCGCCCGGCTGGCCGTTCACCTCGGCGATCGCCACCCGCACGCCGAGGCGCGCCATCGCCGCGATCCCCGCGGCGAGGGTGCGCGCGACGCGCTCGCGGCCGGCGACCGTGCGGCCCAGCGCGGGCACCTTCCCGCCGCCGTCGGCGTGCAGCGCCACGTCCTGGGCCAGCATCGCCTCCAGCGCCGGCAGGTCGCCCCGGCCGGCGGCGGCGAAGAAGCGCTCGGCGAGCTCCTCCCGCTGCCGCGCCGAGGCGAAGTAGCGGGGCCGGCGCTCGCGGACGTGGGCGCGGGCCCGCGCGACGAGGTGGCGGCTGCTGTCCACATCCGTCCCGAGAACCTCGGCCACCTCGGGGTACGGGTAGTCGAAGACCTCGTGCAGCAGGAACGCGGCCCGCTGCGCCGGCGACAGGCTCTCGAGCAGCACCAGGAACGCCAGCGACAGCGAGTCGGCCGTCTCCGCCCGCTCGTCCGGCGTGGGCTCGCCGACCACCGGCTCGGGCAGCCACTCGCCGACGTACCGCTCCCGCCGCGCCCGCGCCGAGCGCAGCTGGTCGATGGCGAGCCGGGTCACCAGCGTGGCGACGTACGCCCGCGGTGAGGCGATCTCCTCGTCGCGGCCCAAGGTCTGGTGCAGGCGCAGGAAGGCCTCCTGCACCACGTCCTCCGCCTCGCTGACACTGCCGAGCATCCGGTACGCGATGGCAGTCGCCCGCGGCCGCAGCTCCTCGAAGAGATCCGGGGCGGACATCAGCCCAGGCCCTCGGCGAAGCCCTGCCGCCGGCTCGGGTAGCGCAGCGTCCAGCCCAGCTCGCGCTTGGCCTTCTCGCTGGAGATGCCGGGCGCCCGGGTCATCATGTCGACCGGGCCGGGGCCGGCCACCAGCCGCACGAGCCAGGCCGGCAGGCGCCGGGGCGGCGGGGCGCCGAGCGCGCGGGCCAGCTCGGGCAGCCAGACCCCGATGGGCTCGGGTTCGTCGTCGGCGACGTGATAGACGCCCCGCCTGCCCTTCTCGATCGCGGCGACCGTGGCCGAGGCGGCATCGGCGATGTGCACCAGCGACCACACCCCGGTGCCACCGCCCACGACGGGGAACTTGCGCCCGCGGATCAGGTCGGCCATGACGCTGCCCGGAGCGGTCTCGATGCCTGTGCCCGGCCCATAGAAGGCACCGTAGCGAAGCGCGATGCCCTCGGCCCAGGTGATGCCGGTGACCGCGTCCTCCAGGTGGCGCAGCGCGGCCACGGCCTCCGCCGCGTCGGCGGGCGGGTTCGGCTCGATCCGGCCGTTCTCGTCGGCGACCCGTGCCCCGGCGCGCTCCATCCACATGGCGTTGCTCTGCGCCACGAAGGTCCGCACGCCGACGGCCCGGGCGGCCGCCAGCAGGTGATCGGTGCCCTCGGTGCGGAGCCGGTTGGTGGCGGCCGCCATCTGCTTGGCTCGCCGGAAGTTCGGCGGGCCGCTCAGCGCCGTCAGCTGGTGGACGACGACCTCGGGCGCGGCCTTGGCGACCGCGTCGGCCACCGAGTCGGGGTCGAGGGCGTCGACGACGGCCGGCTCGGCGCCGAGGGCGCGCACGGCGCCGGTCCGGGATGCCGAGCGGGTGGTGCCGACGACCTCGTGGCCGTGCGCCACCAGCTGGGGCACGAGGTGACGGCCGATCGCGCCGGACGCTCCGGCTACGAAGATCCTCATGAGCTTCTCCGTTCGCTTGCTGCCTGCGAAGGAGACGAGATGGCCGCGCCGGCCATGAACGGCCGTTACCCATGTCACACCGGACCCCGGGAACGGCCGAGGCCCCGCACCGGGTCGGTGCGAGGCCTCGGGGTGCTGCTCTCCGGCTCCTACTCCGGGACGCGGCGGTACGCGCCGTCGCTGGCGCTGGTGGCCATGGAGGCGTAGGCGCGCAGCGCGGCCGAGACCGGGCGCTGCCGGTCGACCGGGGTGTACGGCTTGGCGCGCCGCTCCTCCTCGTGCCGGCGCTGGGCGAGCTCGTCGTCGTGGACGTTGAGCGTGATGCTGCGGCCCGGGATGTCGATGGTGATCTCGTCGCCGGTCCGGACCAGCGCGATCAGGCCGCCGGCCGCCGCCTCGGGCGAGACGTGGCCGATGGAGAGCCCGCTCGTGCCGCCGGAGAAGCGGCCGTCGGTGATCAGCGCGCACGCCTTGCCGAGGCCGCGGCCCTTGAGGAAGCTCGTCGGGTAGAGCATCTCCTGCATGCCGGGGCCGCCCTTGGGGCCCTCGTAGCGGATCACCACGACGTCGCCCTCGACGACCTCCTTGCCGAGGATGCCCTCGACGGCCGCGTCCTGCGACTCGTAGACGCGGGCCGGGCCGGTGAACTTCCACAGCGACTCGTCCACGCCGGCGGTCTTGACGACGCAGCCGTCGGGCGCGAGGTTGCCGAAGAGGATCGCCAGGCCGCCGTCGACGGTGTAGGCGTGGTCGATCGAGCGGATGCAGCCGTTCTCGGCGTCGGTGTCGAGCGTCGCCCAGCGGTTCTCCGTGCTGAACGGCTGCGTGGTGCGCACGCCGCCGGGAGCCGCGTGGAACAGCTCCAGCGCCGCCTCGGACGGGCTGTCGCCGCGGATGTCCCACTCGCCGAGCCAGGTGGTCAGGTCGGGGGAGTGCACCGAGCGGACGTCGGTCTTGAGGGCGCCGCCGCGGTGCAGCTCGCCGAGCAGGGCCGGGATGCCGCCCGCGCGGTGCACGTCCTCCATGTGGTATTTCACGCTGTTGGGCGCGACCTTGGAGAGGCACGGCACCCGGCGCGAGATCGCGTCGATGTCGGCCACGCTGAAGTCGAGCTCGGCCTCGCGGGCGGCGGCCAGCAGGTGCAGCACCGTGTTGGTCGAGCCGCCCATCGCCACGTCGAGCGCCACGGCGTTCTCGAACGCGGACCGGTTGGCGATGGCGCGCGGCAGGACCGACTCGTCGTTCTGCTCGTAGTACTGCTTGGCGATGTCGACGATCAGCTCGCCGGCCTTCTCGAAGAGCGCCTTGCGGGAGGCGTGGGTCGCGAGCGTCGAGCCGTTGCCCGGCAGGGCCAGGCCGATCGCCTCGGTCAGGCAGTTCATCGAGTTGGCGGTGAACATGCCGGAGCAGGAGCCGCAGGTCGGGCAGGCCGAGCGCTCGATGGTGTCGAGCTGGGCGTCGGTCACCTTCTCGTTGGCGCTGGCGCTCATCGCGTCGATCAGGTCGAGCTTCTCGTGAACGATGCCCTCGATGGCGACCGTCTTGCCGGCCTCCATCGGGCCGCCCGAGACGAAGACGGTCGGGATGTTGAGCCGCAGCGCGGCGATCAGCATGCCCGGCGTGATCTTGTCGCAGTTCGAGATGCAGACCAGGGCGTCGGCGCAGTGCGCGTTGACCATGTACTCGACGGCGTCGGCGATCAGCTCGCGGCTGGGCAGCGAGTAGAGCATGCCGCCGTGGCCCATCGCGATGCCGTCGTCGACCGCGATCGTGTTGAACTCGCGACCGACACCGCCGGCCTTCTTGACGGAGTCGGCGACCAGTCCGCCGAGGTCCTTGAGATGCACGTGACCCGGTACGAACTGCGTATAGCTGTTGGCGATCGCCACGATGGGCTTGCCGAAGTCGTCGTCGGTCATCCCGGTGGCGCGCCACAGGGCACGCGCGCCGGCCATGGTCCGACCATGGGTCGAGGTCCGGGAACGCAGGTCAGGCATCCCCTCATAGTGCCACTGCTCGGGACGTGATCGACCGCGGAAGTCCACGGATCGGGACGTGAGGGGTCGTGAAATCGACGGAGATCGAGCATAGTGTCTCCGTGCAATCACCGTCCGGCGTGGAGCTGGCCGGGCTGTTCGGCCTTCTGGTCGCGGTCCCGGCCGTCGCATTGCTGGGCAATTCGGGCCGCCGGCACACGGGAGCCGCCCGCCGGGCCCACCTGATGCTGGCCGCCGGCGGCGCGATCGTCACCGCCGCGGCCCTGGCCGGCGTCATCAGTGTGCTGATCACCACGGCCCAGCCGCCGCGCATCAGCCTCGGCACCGCGGTCGCCGCGGGCACCGCCATCGGCGTCCTCGTGCTGCTCGTCGGCACGGCCGTGCTGCCCGGTGCCGCCGAGACACCGGGCGTGGCCGTCCGGCGCCTGCTCGACGGGCTGGTCGTCGCGGCGGCGATCTGGTTCGTCGGCTGGGTGCTGCTGGTCGAGCCGACCCGCGTCCTGGGCGACGCCACGCCGATGGCCTGCCTGTCGGTGGTGGTGCCGGCCGGCCTCGCCGTCGCCTCGCTCGGCCTGACCATCGTCCTGGCGATGCACGCGCACCGTCCCCGCCTGATCACCGTACGGGTGGCGAGCGGCGTCACGTTCGTCGCCTTCGCCGCCGTCGCCATCGCCTCGGGCATCTGCCAGGACCAGGACGGCGTGGTGCTGGCCGGCGCCCTCCTGCTCCCGGCGGGCCTTTTCGTGATCGCCCGCGCCGTCGAGGTGGCCGACCGGCCGGTCGAGGTGGTCGGCGACGTGCCCGACCGCAGCAACCCGGCCTTCGCGGTCGTGCCGATCGTGGCCGGCGTGTCCGCGCTCGGCTATCACCTCGCCCGGGGCGGCACCCTCGACCTCTACGGTTACCTCGGCATCTGCGTCGTGGGGCTGGCCCTGGTCGGGCGGCAATGGCTGGCCCTTCGGGACGTACGCCACTACACGCTCGAGCTGCGCGAGCGCGAGGCCCACTTCCGCGAGCTCGCGCACACCGACCCGCTCACCGGGCTGGCCAACCGCCGCGGCCTGCGCGAGGCGCTCGCCGCCGCCGAGGAGCCCCAGGTGCTGGTCGGCATCGACCTCGACGGCTTCAAGACGGTCAACGACATGCGCGGCCACGACGTGGGCGACGCGGTGCTGGTCGAGGTGGGCGAGCGCCTGCGCCGCAACCTGCTCGACGGCGACGTGGCGGCCCGGCTCGGCGGCGACGAGTTCGCGGTGCTCATGCGCGGCACGGCCGACGAGGCGATGCTGACCGCCCACCGGCTGCTCGCCGTGCTCTGCGAGCCGTACGAGGTGGACGGCGGTTCGGTCTTCCTGTCGGCGAGCATCGGCGTGGCCGACACCGGCGAGCTGATCCGCGACGCCGACCTCGCCCTGCGCTACGCGAAGCAGCGCGGCAAGAACCGGGTGGAGCGCTACCAGGCCCGCTACGACGAGCTGCTGCGCCGCCGCGGCACGCTCGAGAGCGAGCTGCGCCACGCCATCGACCGCGACCAGCTGCGCCTGGTCTTCCAGCCGGTGGTGGCGCTGCCGTCGATGCGCCCGGTCGGCGCCGAGGCGCTGCTGCGCTGGCACCATCCCACGCTCGGCGCGGTGCGCCCCGACGAGTTCATCCCGGTCGCCGAGGAGTCCGGCCTGATCAACCGGATCGGCGCCTGGGTGCTCGAACAGGCCTGCGTGCAGCTCGCCGACTGGCTGTCGCGGGGGCACGACGTCTGGGTCTCGGTCAACCTGTCGCCCAAGGAGCTGCACGCCGTCGACTACGCCGGGCAGGTCGCCGACGTGCTGGCCGAGCACGGCGTCCCGGCGCAGCGGCTGGTGCTCGAGGTGACCGAGCACGCGGTGGCCACCGACATGGAGGAGCTGATCAGCCGCCTCGCCGAGCTGCGCGCGACCGGTGTGCGGATCGCGCTCGACGACTTCGGCGCGGGCTATTCGTCGCTCGGTCAGCTGCGCACGCTGCCGGTCGACATCCTCAAGATCGACCATGCGCTGGTGGCGGAGCCCGAGTCGCGCACGGGCACGGCCGCGCCCCTGGTCGACGTCGTCGTGCGCATCGGGCACCGGCTCGGGCTCGAGGTGCTGGCCGAGGGCATCGGCACCCCGGCGCAGCGGGCCGTGGTCGAGGAGGCGGGCTGCCGGCTCGGGCAGGGCTCGCTGTTCGGCTGGGGCGTGCCGGCCGAGCATCTCGAGGCGCAGTTGCAGACCTTGCGCACGGGCACAAGAACCCTCCCCGCGCCCAAGCCGGCGCCGCCCAAGGACCTGCCCGCGCGCAGTCAGGTGGTGGCCCTCGGGCCCGGGATGCGGCAGCTCAGGGCCCTGCTGCCGACCGACCCCGCGTTCGACGCCCGAACGGGTGAGCCCACCGAGTGATCAAAATGTGGGATCAGTTGACTCACCGCGTGAGATGCGGGAAGGTGGTTCCCATGTGCTTCGCGTCCCGAGTACTTATGTGAGCGCACTCCCGTCGGCTGAGCTGCCGACCAGAGTGCGCCAGGTCCCGTGCTTTCCCGCACGAGGGCCTTTTTTGTTGCTCAAGTACCGGACCGACTGACCCGTAAAGGTTTGTGAGTTGCCATGACGAGACCCACACCTGAGACTCTCGCCCACCGAGCCAACCCGGCCACTGTCGCGGCGGCCGCGTCCTCCGCCCAGGCCGTAGCCTCCCCGGTCCCCACCTCGGGCGCCGGGTCGCTCGTGCGGTCGCTCGAGGCGCTCGGGGTCGAGGTCGCGTTCGGCATCCCCGGCGGCGCGATCCTCCCGGCGTACGACCCGCTCTACGACTCGAAGGTCCGGCACATCCTGGTGCGCCACGAGCAGGGCGCCGGGCACGCCGCCACGGGATACGCGCAGGCCACCGGCAAGGTCGGCGTCTGCATCGCGACCAGCGGGCCGGGCGCGACCAACCTGGTGACGCCGATCGCCGACGCCTACATGGACTCGGTGCCGATCGTCGCGATCACCGGGCAGGTCGGCCGGCCGTACATCGGCACCGACGCCTTCCAGGAGGCGGACATCCAGGGCATCACCCTGCCGATCACCAAGCACAACTTCCTCGTGCAGACGGCCGAGGAGATCCCGCGCATCCTCGCCGAGGCGTTCCACCTGGCGGCGACCGGCCGTCCCGGCCCGGTCCTCGTCGACATCCCCAAGGACGTGCTCCAGGCGCAGACCACCTTCGCCTGGCCGCCCGCGCTCGACCTGCCCGGCTACCGCCCCACGCTGCACCCGCACGGCAAGCAGATCCGCGAGGCGGCCCGGCTGATCGCCGCCGCCAAGCGCCCGATCCTGTACGTGGGTGGCGGCGTGCTCAAGGCCGGCGCCACCGACGGGCTGCGCAAGCTGGCCGAGCAGACCGGCATCCCGGTCGTCACCACGCTGATGGCGCTGGGCGCGTTCCCCGACTCGCACCCGCAGCACCTGGGCATGCCCGGCATGCACGGCACGGTCCCGGCGGTGTACGGCCTGCAGAAGGCCGACCTGCTGATCGCCCTGGGCGCGCGCTTCGACGACCGGGTCACCGGCGCGCTCGAGTCGTTCGCGCCGGACGCCAAGGTCGTGCACGCCGACATCGACCCGGCCGAGATCGGCAAGAACCGCCACGCGGACGTGCCGATTGTCGGCGACGCGCGGCACGTGATCGACGAGCTGATCGCCGCGGTCTCCGCGTCGGCCGACGGCGCCGGGCGGTACGAGTCGTGGTGGGCCACCCTCAACGACCTGCGCGAGCGCTACCCGCTGGGCTACGAGGAGCCGGACGACGGCTCGCTCGCCCCGCAGTACGTGATCGAGCGGATCGGCGAGCTCGTCGGCCCCGAGGCGATCTACGTGGCCGGCGTCGGCCAGCACCAGATGTGGGCCTCGCAGTTCATCAAGTACGAGAAGCCCGGCACGTGGCTCAACTCCGGCGGCGCCGGCACCATGGGCTACGCGGTCCCGGCCGCGATGGGCGCCAAGGTCGGCAAGCCGGACACCCAGGTCTGGGCGATCGACGGCGACGGCTGCTTCCAGATGACCAACCAGGAGCTCGCGACCTGCGCCCTGGAGGGCATCCCGGTCAAGATCGCCGTCATCAACAACGGCAACCTGGGCATGGTCCGGCAGTGGCAGACCCTGTTCTACGACGGCCGCTACTCCAACACCGAGCTCGGCACCCACAAGCACCGGATCCCGGACTTCGTGAAGCTGGCCGAGGCGCTGGGCTGCATCGGCCTGCGGTGCGAGTCGAAGGACGACGTCGACAAGATCATCAAGCAGGCCATGGAGATCAACGACGCCCCGGTGGTCATCGACTTCACGGTCGGCAAGGACGCGATGGTGTGGCCCATGGTCCCGGCCGGCACGAGCAACGACGAAATCCTGTTCGCCCGGGACCTTCGTCCCGACTTCGACGAGGACGGCCTCGCATGAACAAGCACACCCTGTCCGTGCTGGTCGAGAACAAGCCGAGCGTGCTCGCTCGGGTGAGTGGCCTCTTCTCCCGGCGCGGTTTCAACATCGACTCCCTGGCGGTGGGCGAGACGGAGAACCCGGACGTCTCCCGCATCACGATCGTGGTCAACGCCGACTCCTCACCCCTGGAGCAGGTGACCAAGCAGCTCAACAAGCTGGTGAACGTCCTGAAGATCGTGGAGCTGGACCCGCAGCAGTCGGTCCAGCGCGAGCTCCTGCTGGTCAAGGTGCGCGCCGACCGTGCGCAGCGCAGCCAGGTGCTCGAGACGGTCGAGCTGTTCCGGGCCAGGGTGATCGACGTCGCTCCGGACACCCTCACGATCGAGGCCACGGGCAACCCCGACAAGCTGGACGCGTTGCTGCGCGACCTCGAGCCGTACGGCATCAAGGAAATGGTCCAGTCCGGGCTCGTGGCCATCGGCCGCGGCTCCCGCTCCATCACCACCGGCCCGGCCCTCCGAGCCGCGTGATCACACCAAGAAGGAATGTCATGACCGCCGAAGTTTTCTACGACGACGACGCCGACCTCTCGATCATCCAGGGCAAGAAGGTTGCCGTGATCGGGTACGGCAGCCAGGGCCACGCCCACTCGCTGTCCCTGCGTGACTCGGGCGTCGAGGTGGTGGTCGGCCTCAAGGAGGGTTCCAAGAGCCGCGCCAAGGCCGAGGAGCAGGGCCTCGAGGTCAAGACCCCGGCCGAGGCGTCCGCCTGGGCCGACGTGATCATGCTGCTCGCGCCGGACACCGCGCAGCGCAAGATCTACGCCGAGTCGATCGCCCCCCACCTGTCCGCGGGCAAGGCGCTCTTCTTCGGCCACGGCCTCAACATCCGGTTCGAGCTCATCAAGCCCCCGGCCGACGTGACCGTGGCCATGGTCGCCCCCAAGGGCCCGGGCCACCTGGTGCGCCGCCAGTACGTGGACGGCAAGGGCGTGCCCTGCCTGGTCGCCGTCGAGCAGGACCCGACCGGCGAGGGCCTCGCGCTCGCGCTCTCCTACGCCAAGGCGATCGGTGGTGCCCGCGCGGGCGTCATCAAGACCACCTTCAAGGAGGAGACCGAGACCGACCTCTTCGGCGAGCAGGCCGTGCTCTGCGGCGGCACCGCCGCCCTGGTGCAGACCGGCTTCGAGGTGCTCACCGAGGCGGGCTACGCCCCGGAGATCGCCTACTTCGAGTGCCTGCACGAGCTCAAGCTGATCGTCGACCTCATGTACGAGGGCGGCATCTCGCGCATGCGCTACAGCGTGTCGGACACCGCCGAGTTCGGTGACTACGTCAGCGGCCCGCGGGTCATCAACGCCGAGACCAAGGCGGAGATGAAGCGGATCCTCGCCGACATCCAGTCCGGCGAGTTCACCCGCCAGCTGATCGAGGACGACGACAACGGCCGCCCGCTGCTGACCAAGTACCGCGAGCAGGGTCCCAACCACCCGATCGAGGTCACCGGCCGCAAGCTGCGCGACATGATGAGCTGGGTGGACCGGCCCATCACCGAGACCGCCTGATTCTCGTCCTGAATGCCCGGCCCTATTTCCCGGGCCGGGCATTTTCATTGTCGAAACAGCTCTGTTACGCGGCATTTACGTGGGGCCATGTAGGAGTGGATTTCCGCAGGTAGCCTCGCGACATGAGACTGGCTGATTCTTTCCGGAGTGAGCGTTTCGGGGCGGTCCGGATCCACGAGCTCCAGAGGGTCATCGAGCTGGATTCCGGCAGCTCGGAGGCGCTGCGCGCGGTCGAGTCGCAAATGGTTGTCGTCGTTCCGTGCATGAATGAGACACGCTCCGTCATCGAGGGTGTCCTTTCCGGAATTCCGCACGACTGCCTCATCGTGCTGGTCTCGAACAGCGACCGGCAGCCGGTCGACCGCTACGAGAGCGAGGCCCAGACGGTCGAGCAATTCTGCCGTCTCGCCGGCCGCTCGGCGATCACCGTGCACCAGCGCGATCCCGGCGTGGCCGCGGCCGTGAAGGCGGCCGGCATGCCCGAGCTGATCGACGACGACGGGCTCGTGCGCGCCGGCAAGGGCGAGGCGATGCTGCTCGGCATGGCGCTCGCCGCGATGACCGGGCGCCGCTACATCGGCTACGTCGACGCCGACAACTACGTGCCCGGCTCGGTGCACGAGTACTGCAAGGTCTACGCGGCCGGGCTGGCGCAGGCCGGCTCCCCGTACGCCATGGTCCGGATCTCCTGGCACTCCAAGCCGAAGCTGCGCGACGGCCGGCTGTTCTTCAGCCGCAGGGGCCGCAGCTCCCAGATCACCAACGAATGGCTCAACCGCTTCCTCGCCGAGTACTCCGGCTTCGGCACCGAGGTGATCGCCACCGGCAACGCCGGCGAGCACGCGATGACCCTCGACCTCGGCCTCAAGCTGCGGCTCGCCGGCGGCTTCGCCGTCGAGCCGTACGAGTACCTCGACCTCTTCGAGCAGTTCGGCGGCGTGCTGGAGAGCACCGACCCGGACGTGATGGCGACCTCGGTGCCGGTGCTCCAGATCGAGACCCGTAACCCGCACTTCCACGACAACAAGGGTGAGGAGCACGTGCAGGGCATGCGCATGCAGGCGCTGAACGTCCTCTACCACTCGCCGGTGACGCTGCCCTCGGTCCGTCAGGCGATCCTCGACTTCATGGTCGAGCAGGGCGCCCTCGCCACCGGCCAGGAACCGCCGCGCGAGCGCGTCTACCCGCCCGTCGGCACGCTCGACCTGGACCTTCTCTACGACGCGCTCGACGCCGAGGCGCTCAGCTTCCGTCAGCCCGACGGCCTCGCCCTCACCGGCCGGCCGCCGTCCCCGCCGATCGACCGCGCCTCGATACCACGGAGGGTGGCTTAGCGCTTACCATCGCGGACATCGATGTCCGCAATGGATGGAGCCGCATGGCAGCCGTCGTCCTGATCGCCGAGGAACTCGCACCGTCCGCCATCAGCGTGCTCGCGCACGACTACGACGTGCGGCGGGTGGACGGCGCCGACCGCACCGCCCTGCTCGCCGCGGTCGGGGAGGCCGACGCGCTGATCGTGCGCAGCGCCACCACGGTCGACGCCGCGGTGCTCGCCGCCGGGCCGCGGCTGCGGGTGGTGGCCCGGGCCGGGGTCGGGCTCGACAACATCGACGTGGCCGCCGCCACCGCCCGGGGCGTGCTGGTGGTGAACGCGCCGACCAGCAACATCGTCTCGGCGGCGGAGCAGGCGATCGCGCTGCTGCTCGCCGTCGCGCGGCACACGGTCAGCGCCGCGACGGCGTTGCGGGGCGGGCGCTGGGAGCGGTCCCGCTTCACCGGGGTCGAGGTGCAGGGCAAGACCGTGGGGGTGATCGGGCTCGGGCGCATCGGCGTGCTCTTCGCCCAGCGGATGGCCGCGTTCGGGACCCGCCTCATCGCGTACGACCCGTACGTCCAGCCGGCCCGGGCCGCTCAGCTCGGCGTGCGCCTGGTGGGCCTGGCGGAGCTGCTGCGGGAGAGCGACTTCATCTCGGTGCACCTGCCGCGCACCCCGGAGACCATGGGTTTGCTCGGCGACAAGGAGCTGGCGCTGGTCAAGCCGGGCGTGCGGATCGTCAACGCGGCCCGCGGCGGCCTGATCGACGAGGACGCCCTGGCCGCGGCGCTGCGCGAGGGCCGGGTGGCCGGCGCGGGGCTCGACGTCTTCGTCACCGAGCCGCTGACCTCGTCGCCGCTCTTCTCGTTCGACAACGTCGTGGTCACGCCGCATCTGGGCGCCTCCACCGTCGAGGCGCAGGACAAGGCGGGGCTCTCGGTGGCCCGCAGCGTCAAGCTGGCGCTCGACGGCGAGTTCGTGCCGGACGCGGTGAACGTGCAGGCCGGCGGCGTGGTGGACGAGGACGTGCGGCCGCTGCTGTCCCTCGCCGAGAAGCTCGGCCGGGTCTTCACCGCGGTGGCCGGCGGGGTGGCCGCCGGCGTCTCCGTCGAGGTGCGTGGCGAGATCGTCTCGCACGACGTGGCGGTGCTGCGGCTGGCGACCACCAAGGGCCTGTTCACCTCGGTGGTGGACGAGCGGGTGACGTACGTGAACGCGCCCCAGCTCGCCGCCGACCGGGGAGTGGAGGTTGACCTCGTGGTCAGCGAGGAGCCCTGCGAGCATCAGAACCTGCTGACCGTGCGAGGCGCCCTGCCGGACGGCCGCCGGGTCAGTGTCGCCGGCACGCTGACCGTCACGGGTGCCCGGGAGATCGCCAAGCTGACCGGTGTGGACGACTTCGACCTCGACCTGAACGCCGACGGGGTGCTGCTCTTCTTCCGCTACAGCGACCGGCCCGGCGTGGTCGGCGCGATCGGCACGATCCTCGGCGAGGCCGGGGTGAACATCGCGGCGATGCAGGTGGCGCGGCGCTCGGCCGGTGGCGAGGCGCTGATGACGCTGACCGTGGACTCCTCGGTCGGCGCCGAGCTGCTCTCCACCGTGGCCTCCGCCATCGGGTCGAGCCGCGGACACGTCGTCGATCTGCGGATCAACGGGTCCTGAGCGGCGGCGGATAGACGGTGCCGTCCTGGAGGTCGAGCAGGTCGAGGTTGAGCTCGGCGGCCAGCCGCTCGATGGTCTCCAGCACGACGTCCGGGCAGTTCTCGTCCAGCCTCATCTGGATGTGGTCGGCGGCAGCATGCAGCGGCGCGTGCGCCCAGGGGGAGCCGGGCGCCGAGGCGCGCGGGCCGCGGTCGGGATAGTCGCTGGTCAGGGCGTCATAGAAGGCGACGACACGCGGGTCGGCCGGGCGTTGCGGGTGCTCGCCGCGCGCGCAGCGCGCGTTGGCGGCCCGCACGGCGTCCGGCAGGTCCGTCTGGTCCATCGCCCACACCACGAGGTCGAAACTCACCCGGCGCATGCTGCCATCCGGCGCGTGCGAACTACGTCGCCGACACGCGGGGGATGCGTCTTGCGCGTCTTTAGTCCGCATCGCTAGCGTTGTCCCTGCCGCGTTCCTCGGCGGGCCCGTCTTCGGGTGACGTGTCCGCTGCCGTGTGCGCGGTTTGAGGAAATTTCGGCGGGACCGAGCCACGCGTACTCGTCGCATCAGCCCCCGTGACCGTTTGCCGCGGTCCGGGGGCTGTTCGCTTCCGCACCCTTGCTCTCCTTCCCCCGGTCAGCCTCCTTAACGGCCCATCAGGTGGGACCGCTGTACCGAAGATCGAGACTGGCGCGCTAGATTGAGCCTCGAAGGACCCGACCCTGAGGAGCAGACGTGAGCGTGGCGCGGATCGCGGTGGTGGCCGGCGACGGCATCGGTACCGAGGTGACCGCGCAGGCCCGCAAGGTGATCGAGGCCGTGCTCCCCGGCGCCGAGTTCCAGGACTACGACCTGGGCGCGCGCTTCTACAACCGCACCGGCGAGGTCCTGCCCCAGTCCGTCGAGGACGAGCTGGCCGGCCACGACGCCATCCTGCTCGGCGCGATCGGCGACCCCAGCGTCCCGCCGGGCGTCCTCGAGCGCGGCCTGCTGCTCAAGCTCCGCTTCGACTTCGACCAGTACGTGAACCTGCGCCCGTCGAAGCTCTGGCCCGGCACCACCAGCCCGCTCGCCGGCGTGAAGCCCGGCGAGATCGACATGGTGGTGGTCCGCGAGGGCACCGAGGGTCTCTACGTCGGCGCCGGCGGCGTCCTCCACCAGGACACCCCCGCCGAGATCGCGACCGAGGAGAGCCTCAACACCCGGCACGGCGTCGAGCGGGTCGTCCGCGACGCCTTCGCGCGCGCCCAGCGCCGCGAGCGCCGCCACCTCACCCTGGTCCACAAGACCAACGTGCTGACCAAGGCCGGCAGCCTCTGGGCGCGCACGTTCACGGCCGTCGCGGCCGAGTTCCCCGAGGTCACCACCGAATACCAGCACATCGACGCGGCCAGCATGTTCATGGTCAGCAACCCGCAGCGGTACGACGTGATCGTGACCGACAACCTCTTCGGTGACATCCTCACCGACATCGCCGCTGCCGTTACCGGCGGCATCGGCATGGCGGCCAGCGGCTCCGTCAACCCGGAGCGCGCCTACCCGTCGACGTTCGAGCCGGTGCACGGCTCCGCGCCCGACATCGCCGGTCAGGGCATCGCCGACCCGGCGGCCGCCATCCTCTCCGCCTCGCTGCTCCTCGAGCACCTGGGCCACCACGACGAGGCCCGGCGAGTATCCGAGGCGGTCGCGGCCGAGGTCGCGTCCCGCGTCGCGGGCGCGCCGCTGCGTACCGCCGAAGTCGGCGACCGCGTCGCCGCCGCCCTCTGACTGAACTTTTCCGCACGCCGCTCGTCCAAGGGGACAGGTGGCTTCTCCACCCGCGGTCATTGTTTTAACGACCGTTCGGGGTAGATTCTTGAAGCACTACGGGTGCTTCCGCATGCCTAATTCTTGAAGAGAAAGCAGGTCCACCTGTCATGAGTGGTGGTGACAACCTCGATTTCGAGATCCGTCCGAACCCGGCACCCGTGGGCGACGCCGAGCGCGCCGCGTTGCTCGCCAACCCCGGCTTCGGCCGCATCTTCACCGACCACATGGTCACCGTGCGCTACGCGGACGGCAAGGGGTGGTACGAGCCGCGCGTCGAAGCGCGGGCGCCGATCCCGATGGACCCCGCCGCGGCGGTGCTGCACTATGCCCAGGAGATCTTCGAGGGCCTGAAGGCCTACACGCTGCCCGACAGCGGCGTCGCGATGTTCCGCCCCGATGCGAACGCGGCCCGCTTCGCCGAGTCGGCCCAGCGCATGGCCATGCCCCAGCTGCCCGTCGAGACGTTCCTCCGGTCGCTGCACGAAATCATCAAGATCGACCGCCAGTGGATCCCGCAGAGCGACGAGGGCAGCCTCTACCTGCGCCCCTTCGCGTACGCGAGCGAGGTCTTCCTCGGCGTCCGCCCCGCGATGGAATACCTCTACCTGGTCATCGCCTCCCCGGTGGGCCCCTACTTCTCGGGCGGCGTCAAGCCGGTGTCGGTCTGGGTGACCCCCGACTACACCCGCGCGGCCCCGGGCGGCACGGGCGCGGCCAAGTGCGGCGGCAACTACGCGGCCGGCCTCTCCGCGCAGGCCGAGGCGATCGAGAACGGCTGCGACCAGGTGGTCTATCTCGACGCGGTCGAGCGCAAATACATCGACGAGCTCGGCGGCATGAACGTCTTCTTCGTGCTCGACGACGGCACCCTGGTGACGCCGCCGCTGACCGGCACGATCCTGCCCGGCATCACCCGCGACTCGGTCATCAAGCTCGCCGGGCGCGCCGGCCACAAGGTCGAGGAGCGCCCGGTCAGCCTCGAGGAGTGGCGCACCGGCGCGGCCTCCGGCAAGATCCGCGAAGCCTTCGCCTGCGGCACCGCCGCCGTGATCACCCCGATCGGCACGGTGAAGAGCGCCGACTCCCAGTTCACCGTGGCCGACGGCGGCACGGGCGAGGTCACGGCCGCCCTGCGCAAGCAGCTCGTCGACATCCAGCGCGGCCGCGCCGAGGACCCCTTCGGCTGGGTCCACCGAGTCATCTGACGGTTCCCGGCCGGCCCCCTTCCTCGGGCCGGCCGGGCCCACCGCCCTGCGTGTCAGCGCGGCCTCTCGGCCGCTGCCACGGCGTCCGCGCCCACGCCCCTCTCGCTCACGTCTCTGCTCGTGCCGGTCTCGGACCGGTTGCGCTCGCTCGTGGCTCTGTTGGCCGCGCTGTTTCCGCTTGCGCTCGTATCGGCCGGGCCGCCGTCGCTCCTTGCGTCCTTGGCCGGGATGTTCCTGCTCCCGCTGGTCTCGATCGGGCTGCTGTCGCGCCTGGCCTCCTTGCCCGCGATGTTCCTGTTCCCGCTGGTCTCGGGCGGGCCGCAGTCGTCCTCACCGTGATCGCGGGCCGCGTTCCTGCTAGTGCGATCCCGGTCAGGCCGAGTCTGCCCTCCGTCGCTCTCGCGTGGGGCGTTGAGGCCCCCGCCACGTCGCCGATCTCCCCCGGCGCCCGCAGCAACGTCAGCGCCAGCGGATCGGCCGCCACCGGCACCAGCACGCCCGTGGGTCTCCCAGGGCTCCGGCGATGTCTGCCCGATGTCTTCGGCGCCGCCCTGTGCCCGGCCCCAGCGGTGCCACCATCGGCGGCGCGGCGGTCTGACCGCGGCGTTCGGCAGGGCCGAGCAGGCCTCCCGGCGCGTTGCCTCAACGCTCAACACCAGTGCTCCCCAGTTCATGATCGTTCCTCTCTCGCTCCGTTAACGGTCACGTGACCGTTAACGGCATCGTGCGCGTCATGGTCCGGAGGCGTCAAGGGGGTTCGGTCTACGATTTGCGCATCGTGGAGAACAAACGGGCGACCCTGCGGGACGTGGCTCGGCTGGCCGGCGTCTCGCACCAGACCGTGTCCCGAGCCATAAACGACAAGGGCGAGATCGATCCCGAGACCCGCAGGCGCGTCCTCGAAGCGGCCCAGCAGCTGAACTACCGGCCGTCCCGCTTCGCCCGCGGGCTGGTCAAGCCGGACACCACCACGATCGGCCTGATCGTCTACGACGTGGTGAACCCGTTCTTCCCCGAGCTGATCGCCGGCGTGATCGAGGCGGCGGAGCGGCGCGGCTGGCAGGTGGTGGTGAGCAGCAGCCAGGACGACCCCGGCCGCGAGGCGGACCTGCTGCGCTCACTCTCGGGGCAGGCCGACGCCGTGATCGCCTACCTCTTCCAGCCGAACGACGTGATCACCGCGGCCGTGTCCGGCGTGCCGCTGGTAGTGATGAGCCGTCGCAACGAGGGCCAGAGCTTCGGCGCCGTCGACATCGACGTGGAGGCGGGCGTCCGCGCCGCCGTACGACATCTGGTCGCCCGCGGCCACCGGCGCATCGGCATGATCGACTGCCCCGCCGCGGCCGACCCGGGCCGCCGCGCCGGCTTCCTGGCGGAGGCTGCCGGCCAGGGCCTCACCGTGCCCGCCGAAGCGATCGTCCCGGTGGAGCAGTCGTTGACCGGCGGCGGCGCCGGCTTCGAGCGCCTGCACGCCGAGAACCCCGGCCTCACCGCCGTGGTCGCCTTCAACGATCTGGTAGCGCTCGGCGCCTACCGCGCCGCCCGCCGCCTCGGCCTCGACATCCCGGGCGACATCGCCGTGGTCGGCTTCGACGGCCTCGGCATCGGCGAGCTGCTGGACCCGCCGTTGACGACGATCGCCCTGGACAAGCGCCGCATGGGCGAGCTGGCCGTCGCCGAGACCGAACGACTCCTGGCCGGTGAGCCCCCCGGTCTGTCTGTGGTGGAGCCGCGCCTGCTCATCCGCGGCTCCGCCTGACGGCCCATCGCCTCAGCGCGCCTGCCGGCTCGTTCCCCGGATCACGACCCGCCACTCGTGCATCGCGGAGGCCGTCGTGGGCAGGCCGAGCGCCGCGCGGGCGCAGTGTGCTCCCTGCTCGCGCAGTGACTGTGCCAGCGTGGTGAGCCCGTCGGTGGCGGCCGTGCCGCTGTCGTCCCAGCCGGTGACGGCCACGTCGCCGGGGGTTCGCAGGCCGGCGCCGGCCACGGCGCGCAGGGCGCCCAGGGCGAGCTCGTCGCTCATCGCGGCGATGGCGTCCGGCGGGTCGGTGCCGTCCAGGAGCTCGGCGGTGAAGCGCTCGCCCTCGGTGAGGTGGTTGACCGGGCACACCGCCAGCCGGAGCCGGTCCTCAGCGTGCCCGCCCGCCCTCCAGGCGTCGAGGAAACCCTCCCAGCGGTGCCGCGTCACCGGGAACCGCACCTCGCCCACCTGGTCGCCGTCGAGCAGCAGCCGTTCGCGTGCCCGGTCGAGCGGGAAGCCCAGCACGAGCGGCCGCCGCGCACCGGCGAACGCCACCGCTCCCATCGCCGCGGCCGCCGCCCGGTCGTCGATGCCGATCACCGGGATCTCCCGCCCCGAGCGGGAAACGAACACCGGCCGTGAAGAGGGGGAGGACGAGGAGGAGGGCAAGGCCGCCGAAAAGGAGCGGAGGGCAGCGCCGGCGGGAGGAGCCGCGCCGGCGGAGGAGGCCGCGCGGGTGGAGGAGGCCGCGCTGGCGGGGGAGGCCGCGCTGGCGGGGGAGGCCGCGCTGGCGGGGAAGGCCGCGCGCGACGGGGAGCCCGCGCCCGAGGAGGTGGCCGCGGCGGCGGGAGAAGCCGGCCCCGCGTGGATGACCGCGGGCAGCCCGGTCTCGGCCACCGCCTCCAGGACCGGGTCGTCGTCGCTGGTGGTCCAGACGACGAACCCGTCGACGGCCGCCTCGGTGACCCTCCGCGCGTCGGAGGGCGACCCGCTGATCGGGACCAGGGTGAGCCCCACCCCCTCGGCCGCGCACACGTCCGAGACCCCGGCCAGGAAGCGCGCCGCCTGCGGGTCCTCGAAGGCGTAGCTCAACCGCTCGCCGAGCACGACCCCGAGCGAGCCCACCCGGCCCCGGCGCAGCGAGCGGGCGGCCGGGTGGGGGCCCGGATATCCCAGCTCCTGGGCGGCCGCGCGGACCTTGGCCGCGGTCTCCGGCGAGACCCGCTCCGGCTGGGAGTACGCGTACGAGACCGTCATCGTCGAGACGCCGGCGGCGCGGGCCACCTGGCTCATCGTCGGCCGTTTCGGGTTGCGGGCGGGGCGGGTCATGGCACAGACTGTACTTGTGTATCGATACACAAGCGCCGAAGAGCAGACGTTCACGCGCGACGAGCCGACCGTGCTGTCGTACGCGGTGCTGGGCTGCTTCACCTTCTGGCTGTACGCGTTCGGCCCGGCCGTGACGTTGCTCCGCGAGGAGCTGGGGTTCTCCTACACGCTGCTCGGCGTCTACTCCGTCGTCTGGTCGCTGGGCGCCGCCGTCGCCGGTGCCGCATTCGCGCAGGTGGCTCGCCGTACCACGCGGGGTGTGCTCTTGTGGTCGTCGGCCGCGGCGACTATCGGCGGCGCGGCCCTGTTCACCCTGACCCGGTCGGTGCCGGCCACCCTGCTCGCCGCCGCGCTCTTCGGCCTGGCGGGAGCGACCCTGCTGACCGTCACCCAGGCGATCCTCTCGGACCGGCACGGCAGCCGCCGCGATCGGGCGCTGACCGAGGCCAACATCGGGGCCGGCGCCTCCGCGGTGGTCGCCCCGCTGGTGCTCGGCGCGCTGGCCGCGACCGTGCTCGGCTGGCGTGCCGCCTTCGCGCTGCCCGGCGTCGTCCTTGTCGTGCTCTACCTGCGCTATCGCCGCGCGTCACTGCCGGCCGTGCCGCGCAGCCACGCGGCGGGCCGGCGAGGGCGGCTGCCCCTGGCCTGCTGGCTCTTCGCCGTGCTGACCGCGGTCAGCTCCGCGATCGAGTTCTGCCTGGTCTATTTCGGACCGCAGATGCTCCTCGGCACGGGCCTGTCCGCGGCCGCCGCCGGCACCGCGCTGAGCGCCAACTACCTCGGCATCCTGGTGGGCCGCCTGCTCGGTGCGCGGATCACCCGCCGCGCCGGGCGGGGAGTTCCCCTGCTGTACGGGTCGCTCGCGCTCACCGGCGCCGCCTTCGTGCTCTTCTGGCTCGCCGGCCACCCGGCCCTCGCCGTCGCCGGGCTCTTCCTCTGCGGGGCGGGCATCGCGAACCTCTATCCGATCGCGCTCTCGCTCACCCTCGACGCGTCGGACGGGCGCGAGGACCAGGCCAACGCCCGTTCCCAGCTGGTGCTCGGCGTGGTCGCGGCCGCCTCGCCGTACCTGCTGGGAAGTCTCGCCGACCGGCACGGGCTGACCGTCGCCTTCGCGCTGGAGCCGGTGCTGATCGGCCTGTGCGTCCTGCTGCTCTGGGCCGGCCTCCGGCACGCGCGCCCGGCGTGAGACGTCATGGGGTGGGCTCGAGCATGTGCTCCCGCAGCGAGGCGATCTCATCGCCCGTGAGGCCGATGTCGCGCACGAAGCCCTCCACCGAGCCGTGCAGCGCGCGCAGGTCGTCGAGGAAGAGCTGCATCGCCTCCGGCGGCGAGTCGAACATGTGCTCGTTGCCCTTCACCGCCTCGGGATTCTTCCTCAGCAGGTACGCCGTCAGCGGCGCCATCGCCGACGTGGTCAGCGCGTAGTCGGCCGTGATGTCCTCGTCGGACACGCCGAGCAGGGCCAGCGTGAGCGCGCAGACCGTGCCCGTGCGGTCCTTGCCGGCCATGCAGTGCACGATCACCGGTGACCTGCCCGGGTCGGCGATCAGCCGCAGCGACTCGAGCAGGCCGTCGCGGCCGTCCTCGGCGAAGTTGAGGTAGCGGTCGGCCAGCCACCGCTCGTGCACCACGTCGCCGGGGTGCCCGACCTCTTCCCAGTCGACGTGCTTGAGCACGATGTTGTGATAGTCGAGCCCGTGCGAGGCGGAGACGCGGCCGAATTTCTCGATCTCGTGCGGACGGCGCAGATCGATCACCGTGCGGACGCCCAGGGCCTCGAACGCGGAGGCGTCCGCCTCGCCGAGCCGGTGCAGCGCGTCCGATCGGAAGAGCCGCCGCCAGCGCACCGAGCGGCCGTCCAGACCTCGATAGCCGCCGACGTCGCGGAAGTTGTAGGTAGCGGAGAAACCGAGATTGCGGGGGTACTGTTCCACAGCCACGGACCCAACCTAACCCGCGCTGTCGATCCCCCTGTCGAGGGACAGCGTCCCAGCTGGTGGATTTCTCGTCCCAGCAACGATTGTCCGTGGCACACTTCGCTACGTGACCCACCTCGTGCTGATTATTGGCACCCAGCGCGCCGGCTGACGTTTTCGCCGACGCGCAGACCTCCCGCATCCGCGGGGGGTCTTTTTGTTGGGGGTCGTAAAAATCCTTGAAGGGAACGCGCCATGGAGTACCAGGTCTTCGACACCACGCTGCGCGACGGCGGGCAGCGTGAGGGGATCAGCTACTCGGTCGCCGACAAGCTGGCGGTCGCGAAGCTGCTCGACGAGTTCGGCGTGGGCTTCATCGAGGGCGGCTGGCCCGGCGCGATGCCCAAGGACACCGAGTTCTTCGAGCGGGCCAAGACCGAGCTCGACCTCAAGAACGCCGTCCTGGTCGCCTTCGGCGCGACCCGCAAGGCCGGCGCGAAGGTGGACGAGGATCCGCAGGTCCGGGCCCTGCTCGACGCCGAGACCCCGGTCGTCTGCGTGGTCGCCAAGAGCGACATCCGGCACGTCGAACGGGCGCTGCGCACCACCGGCGACGAAAACCTCGCGATGGTCCGCGACACGGTGCGTCACCTGGTCGCGAACGGCCGCCGGGCCTTCGTCGACTGTGAGCACTTCTTCGACGGCTTCCGCTACGACCCCGACTACACGGCGAGCGTCGTCAAGACCGCGATCGAGGCCGGCGCCGAGCGGGTCGTCATGTGCGACACCAACGGCGGCATGCTGCCCTCGATGATCACGAAGGCGATCAACGAGGTGGTCGAGCGCACCGGCGTGCCCGCGGACCGGCTCGGCATCCACTGCCAGAACGACACCTCGTGCGCTGTCGCGAACACCGTCGCCGCGGTCGAGGCGGGCGTCAAGCACTTCCAGTGCACGGCCAACGGCTACGGCGAGCGGCCCGGCAACGCCGACCTGTTCGCCACGGTCAGCAACCTTCAGCTCAAGCTCGGGCTGCCCGTCCTACCGGAGGGCTGCCTGGAGAAGGCGACGCGGGTCTCCACCGCGCTCGCCGAGATCGCCAACATCGCCCCCGACACCCACCAGGCCTACGTCGGGGCCGCCGCCTTCGCCCACAAGGCGGGGCTGCACGCGAGCGCGATCAAGGTGGATCCGCTGCTCTACAACCACGTCGACCCGGCGGTTGTGGGCAACGACATGCGGATCCTGGTGACGGAGATGGCCGGCCGGGCCAGCATCGAGCTCAAGAGCCGCGAACTCGGTCTCGACCTGGCCGGCCACCCGGACACCCTTTCGGCGGTCACCCGCAAGGTGAAGGACCTCGAGGCGGAGGGCTGGTCGTTCGAGGCCGCTGACGCGTCGTTCGAGCTGCTGGTGCGCGGGGAGCTGCCCGGTGAGGGGTACGCTCGCCCGTTCTCCCTCGAGACGTACCGCGTGCAGGTCGAGCACCGCGAGGACGGCACCGTGGTCTCCGAGGCGACCGTCAAGGTACGGGTGAACGGCGAGCGCGTGATCGCCACCGCGGAGGGCAACGGCCCGGTCAACGCGCTCGACGAGGCCCTGCGCGCCGCGCTGACCGCGCAGTACCCGCAGCTCAAGACGTTCGAGCTGAGCGACTTCAAGGTGCGCATCCTGGAGGGCAGCCACGGCACGAACGCGGTGACCCGGGTGCTGCTCGAGACCACCGACGGCGAGCGCGACTGGACCACGGTCGGCGTGCACGAGAACATCGTCGAGGCGAGCTGGGTGGCGCTGGTCGACGCCCTCACCTACGGTCTGGCGGAATGAGAAGGATCTTCAGCGGCTCCTCGTTCGAGGAGGAGATCGGCTATGCCCGTGCGGTGGTCGACGGCGACCGCGTGCACGTCTCCGGCACCACCGGCTTCGACTACGCGACGATGACCATCCCGGACGGCGTGGTGGAGCAGGCCGAGCAGTGCCTGCGCAACATCGGCGCCGCGCTGGCCGAGGCCGGCTGCTCCTTCGCCGACGTGGTGCGGGTCCGCTACCTGTTGCCGAACCGGGACGACTTCGAGCCGTGCTGGCCGGTGCTGCGCAAGTACTTCGGCGAGGTCCGCCCGGCCGCCACCATGCAGGTGTGCGGCCTGGCGGACCCCCGGATGCTCATCGAGATCGAGGTGGACGCGCGGCTTCCCTGATCTCGTCGAGCGCCGCGGCGACCGGCCTGGCCGGGACCTGACGGCCGTCGCGGTGCCGGAGGGCGACCAGGCCGTCCGGCGCCTCGCGGCTGCCGATCACGCCCCCGTACGGGATCTTGCGCTCCGCCACGGCCCGCACTCGCGCGCCGATCGACCCCTCGGCGTGCACCTCGGCACGCAGCCCGGCCTCGACCGCCGCCGCGGCCAGGGCGCGCGCGGCGCCGTCCTGCTCCTCGCCGACCGGCAGCACCGCGAGCTGCACCGGCGCGTACCAGACCGGGAAGGCGCCGCGGTGCACCTCGATCAGGTGGCCGAAGAGCCGCTCCATCGAGCCGACAAGGCTGCGGTGCACCATCACCGGCCGGGACCGCCCGCCGCGCGCGTCCACGTACTCCAGATCGAAGGCCGCCGGCTGGTGGAAGTCGACCTGGATGGTGGCGAGGGTCGACTCCCGGCCCAGCGGGTCGGCGATCTGCACGTCGATCTTCGGGCCGTAGAACGCGGCCTCGCCCGGCGCCTCGGAGTAGTCGACGCCGTCCAGGGCCTCGCGGAGCAGGGCCGAGGCCAGATCCCACATGGCGTCGTCCCCCGCGTACTTGCCGCCCTCGCCGCGCAGCGAGAGCCGGTAGGACGACGGCTCGAAGCCGAGCGCGGCGTGTGCCTCGCGCATCAGCCGCAGCACCCCGGCCACCTCCGCGCTCACCTGGTCGCGGGCGCAGAAGATGTGCGCGTCGTTGAGCTGGATCGACCGCACCCGGCCGAGGCCGCCGATCACACCGGAGCGCTCCGACCGGTACATCGGCCCGAGCTCGGCGATGCGCAGCGGCAGATCCCGGTACGACCGCTGCCGCGACTTGAAGATCAGCGCGTGGTGCGGGCACTGGCTGGGCCGCAGCACCAGCTCGTCGCCGCCGACGCGCATCGAGGGCCACATGTCCTCGGCGTAGTTGCGCCAGTGCCCCGACATCTCGTACATCTGGCGTTTGCCGAGGGCGGGGGAGTGCACGTGGCGGTATCCGGCGCGGCGCTCCAGCTCGTACAGATAGGACTCGACAGCGTGGCGTGCCGCGGCGCCGCCGGGAAGCCAGAACGGCAGGCCGGCGCCGATCAGCGGGTCGGAGTCGAAGAGGTCCAGCTCGCGCCCGAGCCGGCGGTGATCGACGATCATGACAGGTCTCCTTCGGGTGAAAGGCCCGACGGGACGACCGGAAACGGCCCGGGCGATCCCGCCCGGGCCGTTGCGTGAGGTCAGCGCGCGCCGGGTGGTCCCGGCGTCGTCAGCTGCTGACCGTGGAAGCTCATGTCGCCGATGCTAGGCCCGCTCCCGCGAGCCGGCATCCGAATAATCCTCCGCCAGCAGCTGGAAGAGGACGTGGTCCTGCCACTCCCCGGCGATCTTCAAGTAGCGCGGGGCCAGGCCGTACCGGCGGAAGCCGTTGCGTTCCAGCACCCTCTGGGAGGCGGCGTTGTGCACCAGCGTGCCCGCCTCGACGCGGTGCAGCCCCAGCTCGGCGAAGGCGAAGCCGGTGATCCGGGCGACCGCGGCCGAAGCGACACCGCGGCCGTTGGCGTGCGCGGCCACCCAGTAGCCGAGGTGGCACGACTGGAACGGGCCCCGCGCGATGCCGGTGAGCGTGATCCGGCCGACGATGCCGCCGTCCTCGACGATCACGTGCGGCAGCGCCGTGCCGCCGTCGTGCTGCCGCAGCACCTCCTTGATGAGCGCGCGCTGACCGTCGTCGGTGAAGTACTCGTCCGGGCGGACGGGATCCCACGGGGCCAGGAACTCCCGGTTCGCACGCAGCAGCTCCGCGACCTCGGCGGCGTCGCCCAGCTCGATCAGGCGGGTCGTCGCGGCCATCACGAGCCGGACGGCACGGTCAGCTCCGCCACGATCGCGCGGTGGTCGCTCCGGGGGATGGTGTGCACGCTGACCTCCTGTACGCCGATGCGCTCGTCCACCAGTACATGATCGATGGTGACCGGCGGGATCGGGTGCCCGTCGTACGGCCAGGTGCCGATCAGGCCCTTGCCGGTCGCGTCCGCGGCGTCCCGGTATCCGCGCGCGACCAGCTCACGCATCGGCGTGTGGTCGAGCGTCGCGTTGAAATCACCGAGCAGGATCCGCGGCGTCGCGCTCCCCTCCGCGTACGGCTCGGCCAGAAGGTCCCCACGCCACTTGCCGAGAACCGCCCGGGAGGCGGGAGCGAGCGGATGCGCCGACTCGACGATCACCGCGCCGGCGCCCGGCGGGTGCACCGTCGCGTACGCCTGCATGAAGCCACCCGCGTTGCGCGCGGCACCGCCCTCGGTGATCGGGAAGCGGGAGTAGAGCCCGGAACCGCTCGCCCCCGGCTCGTCGGCGAGCGACGAGTGCGGCAGCAGCGCGCCCAGCCCGGCCGCGGCCAGTGCCTCCCGGCCCTGCGGGGTGAACTCCTGCACGGCCAGCACGTCGACGTCGCGCTCGCTGACCAGCTTGACGATCGTGGCCGGGTCGGCACCGCCGAAGAGCATGTTGCTCGTCATCACGGTGAGCTTGACGCCGCGCGCCGGGCCACGATCGCGGTCGGGCAGCGCGCGCGGCAGCACACACGCGGCGAGCGCGACGGCCGCCACCAGCGCCACCGCGCCGACGGTCCAGCGCCGGGTGGCGAGGGCCGCGACAGCCGGCAGCCAGGACCACGCCGCCACGTACGGCGTGAAGGCGAACAGCTGCACCAGCGGCCCGCGCTCCCACCCGCCGAGGCGGACGGCCGCCCAGAGCAGGCCGGGCACGACCAGGAACCAGAAGAGCACAGTCATCGCGGTCCTCCTCACTACGCCGCCGGCACCGTGAGCACCGCGAGGACCGAGCGGTGATCGCTGCCCTCGACGCCGTGCACCTGCACGTCGCGGACCCCGACGCGCTCGTCCACCAGCACGTGGTCGAGGGTCACCGGCGGGATGGGCCGGCCCGCGTACGGGCCCCAGGTCGCGATCAGCCCCTTGCCCACGGTGTCCGCCGCGTCGCGATAGCCCCCGGAGATCAGATCGCGCAGCGGCTCGTGGTCGAGCGTCGCGTTGAAGTCGCCGAGCAGCACCCGCGGCGCGCCGTTCCGGTCCGCCCGCGGCTCCTCCTCGAGGTCCGCCCTCCAGGACGGCAGGGCCTCTTTCGAGTACGGGGCGAGCGGGTGAGCCGACTCGACGACGATCGGCGCCGCCCCCGGGACCTGGATCGTCGCGTACGCCTGAAGGTTGCCCGGCTGGAGGTTGTCGCCGTGGAACCGCTGCGACCCCTGAGCGGTCATCGGGTATCGCGAGTAGAGCCCCGACCCGGTCGTGCCCACCTCGTCGGCGAGCGCCCGGTACGGCAGCACCTCGCCGAGCCCCGCCGCGGCCAGGCCGTCGGCGGCGGCCGGGGTGAACTCCTGCACCGCGAGCACGGCCACGTCGTGCTCGCGGACCAGCTTCACGACGGCCGCCGGGTCGGCCTGGCCGACGAACATGTTGATCGTCATGACGGTCAGCGGAACGCCCGTGCCCGGGCTCGACCCCGGCAGCGCGCGCGGCAGGACGGCGACGCCGAGCAGGACCGCCGCCACCGCGGCGACGGCGGCGATCAGCCACTTGCGGGCCACCAGCGCCGCGGCCAGCGGCACCAGGGTCCAGGCCGCCACGTACGGCGTGAAGGCCATCACCATCACGGCGTAGCCGGGCTCCCAGCCGAGCGATCGGAAGACCCCCCAGACCAGGCCCGGCAGGGTCAGCAGGGCGAGAAGCGCGGTGCGCCTCACCCGCCGTCCCGGCCGGACCCCGGCCGGCGTCGTGGTGATCGTCATGGCGGCAAAGGTATCGGCCCCACCTTGCCGCACCCTGAGATCGCGCCCTAACTCACACGATCTCCATCTGCGCGGCTAGAGCTGGGCGTCGACGATCTCGCCGATCTCGGCCGCCACCAGCTCGTCGCGGATGATCGCGGCGTCGCCCTCGACCACGAGTGTGAGCCCGTGCGGGTGCAGATGGCCGGCCGCGGCGGCGGAGACCTCCGCGATCGGCGTCTCCAGGTAGCTGCGGCGCAGCCGTGGGTAGTAGTCGTCGGGCAGGCCGTAGAGGACCAGCGTGCTCAGCGCCCCCACGATCGAGCCCGGCGTCTGCATCTCCACGCTCAGCTGCCCGGCGCGCCACGAGCGGGCCACGGCGAGCTCCTCCTCGGTCACGCCGTCCCGCTGGGTGCGGCCGATCTCGCCGAGCGTGTCGACGATCGCCGGCACGGTCACCGCCGTCTGCACGCCCGCGGCCACCTCGAACCGGCCGAAGCGGCGCGACATCGCGTACGAGCCCCGGATGCCGTACGTGTAGCCCTTGACCTCGCGGATGAGGTGGTTGAGCCGGGACGTGAACGCGCCGCCCAGCACCGTGGCGGCCAGCGTCATCGCCACGTAGTCGGGCGTGGCCCGCTCGGGGGAGCGGTGCCCGATGCGCAGCGTCGACTGCACCGATCCGGGCCGGTCGACCAGGATGACCCGGCGGTGATCGCGCACCGGCACACCCAGCGGCGGCTCCACCGGCAGCGGGTCGCCCTCGGTGCCGGCGAAGGCGGCCTCGCCCAGCGCGGCCAGGTCGAGCGTGTCGAGGTCGCCGGCCACGAGCAGCACGCCGGGACGGCGCATCCAGCTCTGGTGGAAGGCGAGCACGTCGTCGACCGTCACGGCGGCCACCGAGGTGGGGTCGCCGTGCATCGGCCGGCCGAACCGCTCGGCCGAGCCGAACAGGTCGGCGCGCAGGGCGGCGTCGGCCCGCGGGCCGGGCTGCGCCCAGTCCATCCGCAGGGCGGTCACCTCGTCGTCGCGCACGCGCGCGACGTCGGCCGGGTCGAGCTTCGGGGTGCGCGCGGCCTCCGCGGCGAGGCGTACGGCGTCGAGCAGCTGCGGCACGGGCGCCGAGACGCCGACGCGGAACGTGTCCCAGTCGACCGAGGGGGACAGCTCGGCGCCGAGGCTCTCCAGCGCGATCGCGTACGCCGCCGAGTCGCGCCGCCGGGTGCCCTCCTCGAGCGACTTCGCGAGCACCGTGGCGGTGCCCTCGCGGCCCGCCGTCTCGCGGGCCGCGCCCGCGTCCAGCATCAGCATCGCGCTCGCCAGCAGCTGGCCCGGCAGGTGCGCGCCGATCACGGTGCCGCCGGCGACGGTGACCCGCTGAAGGTCGGGGAACGTGTACGGACGGGCCTCGCCCGGCTCCGGGCGGGTGGCGATGAGGGTCATGCCTTCTCCTCGGGGACGTACGTGAGGGTGACCCTCGACTCGGGCTTCAGGGTGAGCTCGGCGGCCTCGGTCACGTCGTCGGCGGTGATCGAGAGCCACTGCGGCAGGCGGTACGCGGCCGCCTCCGGCTCGCCGAACTGGGTCGCGTACCGGCTCAGGGTGTCGGCGCGGCCGCCGACCGTGGAGACCTGCCGCCACCAGGCGGTGGTGAGCAGCGCCTTGGCGCGCGCCAGCTCGTCCTCGGTGACCGGCTCGGTGACCAGGCTCCCGACGACCTCGCCGAGGCCCCCCTCGAGCTCCTCGACGGGCACGCCGTCCTTCGCGGTCGCCGTGATGATCAGCGGGGCCGGCGCGTGCGCCAGGTCGACGCCGTACGAGCCGATGTAGTCCGGCTGGGCGATCCGCTTGCCGTCGGCGAGACGCTGGTAGAGGCGGCTGCCGCGGCCGTTGCCGAGCACCGCGGCGAGCACGGTGATCGCGTCGTACCCCTTGGTGCCGAACGGGTGGGTCCGGTGCGACAGGTAGATCCGCGGCGCCGGAACGGCGGCCGTGACCGTCTCGCGCCTCGCCGGCTGCTCGCCGACCTGGCCGCTCGGCGCCGGCGGGATGCTCGGCACCGGCTCGATCGCCCCGAAGTACTTCTCGGCGAGCGCGAACACCTCGGCCGGCCCGGCGTCACCGGCCACCGTCAGCACGGCGTTGTTCGGCGCGTAATACTGCTGGTGGAAGGCCTTGAAGGTGTCCAGGCTCGCCGCGTTCAGGTCCTCCATCGACCCGATCGTGGCGTGATGGTACGGGTGGCCGGGCGGGTAGAGCAGCTCCAGCAGGCGCAGCCAGGCGTCGCCGTACGGCACGTTCTCGTAGCGCTGGCGGCGCTCGTTCTTGACCACCTCGCGCTGGTTGTCGAGCGTCTCCTGGGTGAGCGCCGGGACGAGACCGCCCATCCGGTCGGCCTCCAGCCAGAGGGCCAGCTCCAGATGCTCGGCGGGCATCGTCTCGAAGTAGTTGGTGCGGTCCGGGTTGGTGGTGGCGTTCAGCGAGCCGCCGTTGCCCTGCACGAGGCGCATGTGCTCGGTCTTGGCCACGTGCTGCGAGCCCTCGAACATCAGATGCTCGAACAGATGCGCGAAGCCCGTCTGCCCGGCCGGCTCGTGCCGCGAGCCGACGTCGTACCAGAGATTGACACAGACGACCGGTGCTGTCCGGTCCTCGCTCACCACGACCCGGAGGCCGTTGGCGAGTCGCGTGGTTTCGATGGGCCACGGGTAGCCGGTCGCGACAACCGGCGCGCTTGGGGACGTCACCCACCCATATTGCCTCCTGGGTCAACGTGCGCATCGCGAAAGGTGGCTGGGCTTACCGACCGTTCCGCTCCACGGAGGCGAGCAGGAGGTGCATCCCGCTCGACGGATTGTTGTCCGGAAAAGCCGTGCCGTCGCGCCGGTGCCTCTCGTCCAGCCGGGCGGCTCGCGCCGCCGCGGCATGGCGGTGAGGCATGTAGAGGCTGCCGTTCAAGCCCTTGTCGAGCTGGCCGTCGTGCTTCCTTCTGAGCTGCCGCGCTCCGCCGTTGTCCACCCAGGCGCCGTGATCGGCGAAATGTAGCGCCAGCCAGATCTCGAAGCAGGGGTTCGAGACAGCCAGCCTGATGTCGTTCTGGGCCGCCAGAGTGATCGCTTCGTTCAGATGAGGATGGTTTCGTGGCCATTCCACGTCGAAGAGACACCACACCTCATCAATCTCGGCCTGCTCCCTCGCGGCTTTCGCTTTAGCGGCGACGGCAGCCCGTACCAGGGTGAGCGGAGCGGAACCCGTCGTGGCCATCTCGATCTGGATGTCGACTGACGCGACATCCCGGATCTCCCGTTGCGAGCGGAGCGCGGCGAGGTAGTCCGGCTCCGTCCGTTCTCCCACACAGAACACGAGAAGTGTCTTGCGCGGCGCTCGAACCGCGACCCGGCGCCGCAGAGGCTTCGGCGTTTGAGACTTCCGCCCCATCACCCTTCTCCGAGCAATCCCAGGGCATGTCGCAGAGCGAACTGGTCTACTTGCGGCACCGCCCCGAAACGGCCCTGAAGATAGGCCCGCTCCAGGTTCGTCGACCGCCGGACCTTGTCGCCGCCGTACTCCGCGAGGGCTGTCAGGCTGGTAGAGCCGTCCTCGCCTTTCTCGGTAAGCCAGACCTCGTCGCGGTTCAGATGGTTGAGCAAGCTCGTGTCATGGGTGGTGAAGATCAGCTGCGCGTTCCGCGGATTCGTCTCAGGATCCTGAAAGAGCGTGAGCAGATGCGCGGACAGCAGGGGGTGAAGGCTGGCGTCGATCTCGTCGAGGAGGAGCACGCCTCCGGTGCGGAGGACACCGAGGACTGGCCCGATCAACGAGAACCAGACTCTTGTTCCGTCGGACTCCTCGCTCATGTGGAAGGAAGACCGATGCTCGCCCGCACGGTGTACGAGTTGGAGGCTCTTGCGGACTCCGACACCTCTCGCGCCCTCAATGTCCAGAACGTCGACATCATCGATCCCCAGATCGGCCAGGCGAAGCATGCTGATCGCCAATTCGCGGTCTTTGGAAAGAGCGGGCCCGACATCCTCTACGGCATCGTCGGCCGAGTAATCGAAGATCGAAGTCGTGCTCGGGAACCGCCTGCGCGAGTCGGCGCCGCGCCGCCGGTACGGCGACCGGTGGAGATTGAGGTGGGAGATGCCGGACAGGTCGCGCCCGAACGACGAGATCTCGGGTTCCTCGAACCGCATGGCAGCCGAGAGGGCGAGCGTGGTCGGAGTCAGCAATGTTCGAGCACCCACCGCAGCGGTCAGGCCGCGGCGAAGATGAAGATCCATCCCGTCACGCTCGAACAGAACCCGCCGGCGCCGCTCGGGGTAGCTGGCGAGGCTCTCGAACACAACTTCCGAATCGCTGACCTCAAGGTGGTACGCGTATCGGATGTCGTTGGTCATGAATTCGACCTCAAAAGCCGATGTTCGGGTTTCGCCCTCGCCGAATCGGAACGGCTCACGAGGTACGAAATCGCCCCATTGCCGTAGCGAAGAACCCACCGCCTCGGACAGCCACGCGAGTGCCTTGAGGACATTTGTCTTCCCCGAGGCGTTGGCGCCATAGATGCTCGCCAAGGTCAGGACCTTCTCCTGAAGGCGATCGAAACTGCGAGCGGCCACTCGATCCTCGTCGACGGCGATCATCGAGAGCTCGACCGTCTCCTTGATCGAGCGATGGTTGGCCACTTCGAACCTCAACAGCATGGCTGTTCCTCAAGCTCGTGCAAGTATGGTGTCATCCGCGTCAACTTCTGACGCTTTCGGCCAGTAGATTGCAGCATACTGCACATGGGATTTGTCGGTGGCGATCAAGAACTCAGTGGCTGAAGCCCTCGCCGAGTGCGATGCTGGGCGGCGTGTCAGAGGACGTGCGGGTCAACGACCGCCTGAGCATCCCGGCGGCTGAGCTCGCGTGGCGCTTCTCGCGTTCCAGCGGGCCCGGTGGCCAGGGCGTGAACACCACCGACTCGCGGGTCGAGTTGTCCTGGGATGTGGCCGGCTCGCGGGCTCTGCCCGACTTTCTCAAGGAACGTGCTCTCGCCTACCTGTCGAATCGTCTGGTGCACGGCGTGCTGACGGTCACGGCCTCCGAGTTTCGCTCCCAGTTGCGCAACCGCGAGGCTGCCGTCATGCGCCTGGCCGCGCTGGTCGCCTCGGCCGTCGCCCCGCCGCCCAAGAACCGTAAGGCCACCCGGCCGTCGCGCGGCTCGGTCGAGCGCCGTATCGCTGACAAGAAGCGCCGCGCCCAGACCAAGCAGAACCGCCGGTCTTTCCCCTCGGATTGACCCCTTCTGCCCCGATAATCGAGCGGTGAACCCGACCCGACTCGCCGCCGCCCTGGTCGCCGGCGGCAGCTTCACATGCAGCATCACCGCGATCCTCATGCTGGCCGTCATCCTCGGCCTGGGCGACCGCGCAGTCCTCGCCGGTCTGGTCGCTGTCTGCGCTCTGATCGCAACCACCATGCTCGTCGCGGCCACCCGTCTGCGACCGTAAGCTCCCTGCCCATGCGGCGTGTTCTGGTGGTGGGTGGCCCTGGCACGGGCAAGACCACCCTCGCGCGCCGTCTGAGCGCCACTCTCGACGTCCCGCACCATGACCTGGACCGCATCGCCTACGAGCCGACTGCCCCGGACGCCCCTTTCTGGCAGTGGACCCGCGTACCCGCCGAGCGTCGCCTCGTGGCCGCCCAGATCCTGCCGGCCACCGCCGGCTGGGTGGCCGACGGTCTCTACGCGGGCTGGACTGCACCGCTGCGCGACGCCGCCGACACCGTCGTCTGGCTGGATCTGCCCGCCTTCGTCGCCGTGCCGCGGGTCCTACGCCGAGCGGCCGTCCACCGCCTCCGCGGCGGCGACGACTGGGACCTTGCCTCGATCCGCCGCGTTGCCCGGGGCGCCCGCGCTTACCGCACACGCCCCGCCGCCACCCCGGCCGATCTCGCCGCCCGCGACAGTGCCAACAGCACCCGAACGCTGGCCCTGTTCCTCGCCTCGTCCGAGTCGCGGCTGATCCGTTGCCGATCGGCGGCCGACGTCCGCGCTGTCCTCAGCTGTTCGCGCTGAGCCGCGCCATTCGTCATCGGTCGCGCTCAGCGGCGCCGGCGGACGGCCGAGGACGGCCAGTAGGCGCCGGGCGGCGGGGGAGAGATCGGCGACCGCCACGAGTTCGCCCTTCGCGCCGTAGAGGTCGTCCAGCGCACGTGCGACGGCGAGGGTCGGGGAGCGCATGTCCCGCTCGAGGCGCGAGAGATGACCCGGGTCGATGTGGGCCTCGCGGGCGGCCTCTCTCAGCGGGCGATCGCCGCGTAGCCGCCGGGCGGTCTGGCCGAATGATTCCACAGCGCCTCCTCGATGGTGTTGCCAATTCGCGCGTTGACTTTGGCAACACGCGCCAACTGCTTGCGCGACTATAGTCCCTCGCCTAGTCCGATGTGGAGTGAGGGTCCTGTGTGATGCTGCCTCAACCTGGGGATGTGCTGAGTGTGGGCCGGTCGGCAAGCGTGCAATTCGTGACGCCGATCCGGTTCCGGGTCATCTGTGTCCACGACTGGCAGACGTACGCCGGGTGGGTCTGGATCGATGGTTACGAGCTCGACGAGGTCGGCGATGCGCTGGAGCGCCGCTCCATATTCGTGCAGATCTCCGGTCTGCGCCCCGCCGCCGAGGGGCTCGCCCCGGACGGGGATGAGCCGCTCAGCGATGGTTGAAGGGTGCGACCGCCTCGCGGTTGCGGGCGGCGTCCTCGGGGCCGAGGAGCTCCTCGCAGACGCGGATCAGGCGGGCGCGCAGGGCCGCGGCCCGCCGGGCGAACTCGCGCTGGCGGGCCACGTACTCGGCCTTGCCCTCGGGGGTTTCGATCTTCACCGGTTCGTGGCCGTAGGACGACAAATCGTACGGACTCGCCTGCATGTCGAGGAGCCGGATGTCACCCGCAAGAGCGAAACAGTCGAGCGCGAGCGCGCCGGGGACCGCGGGGCCGAGCTTGGTCGCCCACTTGTGCACGTCCATCGCGGCGTGCAGGCAGCCGGGCTGGTCGAGGTCGACCTGGGTGGCGCGGGTGGGCTGGAGCCGGTTGAGCCCGACCGCCTCGGGGGTGAAGAAGCGGAACGCGTCGTAGTGGGTGCACCGGATCGGGTGCTGCTCGACCACCCGGTCGGTCTCGGCCTGGCCCAGGCGCAGCGGCAGCGGGTGGCGATGCTCGGGGTCGCGGTAGACCATCGCCCACTCGTGCAGCCCGAAGCAGCCCGAGAACACCGGCCGCGACGCGGTCGCCGTCAGCAGGCCGTGGATGTAGCGCACGCTCTCGCCGCGCGCGTGCATGAAGGCGACCTCGTCGAGGGTCACCACCCCGTCGGGGTAGGTCATGTAGAACTTCCACGCCGCGTGCTCGGCCACGCCGTCGGGCGCGGGGGAGAGCCCGGTGCCGACGCCGGGGTGCCAGCGGCGCAGCACCGACGGGCGGGTGCCGTAGTAGTCGTACAGAAAGTCTTCGATGGCGTGTTTCTCGCCGGTGGCACGGCGGGCGCGGTGGCCCGCGGTCATCTCGTCGGCGCGCTCGGCGTGCGCTCGGGCGAGGGGAATCCAGGTGACCGAGGGCAGCGTCGTGGTGAGCGTCCTCACCTGCTTGATCCCCATCGCACCAGCGTATCCAGCCGAAGCGATCAACACGATCACCGTCACGCGCTAATGAGCCGCGCCACGGTGCTCACTCCGGGCATATCAGTTCAATTCGGATCGTTAAATTTTCCGACACCATAGAAATGCTCATAGGTGTAGTACATCTACTACATCCTTGATAACGTCCCGGACATGGGAGGAATGACCCTCACGGGGACGCTCGGCACCGGCGCGGAGGTTCCGGTCGGCGAGCGTGTCATCGACATCCATGACCTCCGCATGCGCTACGGCGCCAAGGACGTGCTGACCGGCGTGACGTTCGCCGCCCGCCGGGGCGAGGTCCTCGCGTTGCTCGGCCCCAACGGCGCCGGCAAGACCACGACCATCGAGATCCTCGAGGGCTTCCGCATGCGCTCGTCCGGAGAGGTGCGCGTCCTCGGCGTCGATCCCGCGCAGGGCGGCGAGCCGTGGCGCTCCCGCGTCGGTGTGGTCCTCCAGTCGTGGCGCGACCACGGCAAGTGGCGCGTCCGCGAGCTGCTGCACCACCTCGGCCGCTACTACCGGCGCTACGCCACGCCGGACAAGCCCCGGCCGTGGCCGGTCGACGACCTGCTCGACGCCGTCGGCCTCGCCCCGCAGGCCCAGACCAGGCTCTCGCGCCTCTCCGGCGGCCAGCGCCGCCGCCTCGACGTGGCGATCGGCATCGTCGGCCGTCCCGAGCTGCTCTTCCTCGACGAGCCCACGGTCGGCTTCGACCCGGCGGCCCGCCGCGAGTTCCACGACCTGGTCCACCGGCTGTCCGACGTCGACGACACGACCATCCTGCTCACCACGCACGACCTCGACGAGGCCGAGAAGCTCGCCGACCGCATCGTCATCCTGGCCGGCGGCCGCATCATCGCCGACGGCTCCGCCGACGAGCTGTCCCGCCAGGTGTCGCGCGAGAGCGAGATCCGCTGGACCCGCGACGGCCAGCGCTTCGTCCACTCGGCCGCCAACGCGACGCCCTTCCTGCGCGAGCTCCTCCTCCAGTACGGCGACGACATCGCCGACCTCGAGGTGCGCCGCACCAGCCTCGAGGACACGTACATGCAACTCGTCCGCGACTTCGAGGGGAGCGAGCGATGACCGAGACGCTGAGGAACGGTGTGTCCCGCGGCCTCATCGAGCTGCGCCACACGCTGACCACCCCGCTCGACCTCTGGGGCTACCTGTTCCCGACGGTGCTGCTGCTCGGCGTGCTCATCTTCATGCGCGGCGCCACCGTCCCCGGCACCGACTTCTCGCTCGGCGCCAGCGCCCTGCCCGGCATGCTCGGCATGAACCTGGCCTTCGGCGGCCTGATCACCATCGCGCAGCTGCTGGTCGTGGAGCGCGAGGACGGCACGCTGCTGCGGGCCAAGGCCACGCCGAACGGGATGAGCAGCTACCTGGTCGGCAAGGTGGTCGCGGTCGGCGGCATGACGCTGGTGTCCCTGATCGCCGTGCTGATCCCCGGCGCCTTCCTGGTCGAGGGGCTCGAGGTCGGCCCGAGCGGCTGGCTGACCCTGCTCTGGCTGATGCCGCTGGCGCTGCTGGCCACGATGCCGATCGGCGCGGCGCTGGGCTCGATCTTCGAGAGCCCGCGCGCCTTCCCGGTGATCATGTTGCCGATCTTCGGGGTGATCGCGATCTCCGGCGTCTTCTACCCGATCAGCCCGCTGCCCGGCTGGATCCAGGGCATCGCCCAGGTCTTCCCGATCTACTGGCTCGGGCTGGGCATGCGGTCGGCGTTCCTGCCCGACGCGTTAGCCTCGGTCGAGCTGGGCGACTCCTGGCGTCAGCTGGAGACGTTCGGCGTGCTGGCGGCCTGGGCGGTCGTGGGCCTCGCGCTGGCGCCGGCGCTGCTGCGGCGGATGGCGCGCCGCGAGTCCGGTTCGGCCGTCGCGGCGCGGCGCGAGCGGATGATGAGCACGGTCGGGCGGTAGGACATTGGGCAACGAGGTCACGTACAACCGGATCGCGATGCTGCGCGCCGAGCGCGGCATCTCGCGGCGGCAGCTCGCCGACGCCGTCGGGGTCCACTACCAGACCGTGGGCTACATCGAGCGCGGCGAGTTCAGCCCGAGCCTCCACCTGGCCCTCAAGATCGGCCGGTACTTCGAGGTCCCGGTCGAGGTGGTCTTCTCGCTCGACCCGTTTCCCCGTCTCGGTGCGACGGCGGACGACGTGCAGCGCCCGGCGTAGATTTCGAGGGAAGCTCTACAGCCGCGAACAGGAGATCATCGTGCGTTTCGCCCGTTTTGTCCATGCAGGTGGGGTCTCCTTCGGCGTCGTCGAGGGTGACGCGTCCGGCCTGACCATCGCCGAGATTTCCTCGCTGCCGTTCGAGGAGGTCCGCTTCACCGGCCAGCGATGGGCCCTCGCCGACGTCCGGCTGCTCGCCCCGATCTTCTCCAGCAAGGTCATCGGTGTCGGCCGCAACTACGCCGACCACGCCGCCGAGCTCGGCAACGAGGTGCCCAAGGAGCCGCTGATCTTCATCAAGCCGTCCACCTCCGTGATCGGCCCGAACGACGCGATCCGGCTCCCCCCGCAGTCGCAGCGCGTCGAGGAGGAGGCCGAGCTCGCCGTCGTGATCGGCGCGACCGGCGCCCGCCGCGTCGACCGGGCCGGCGCCGAAAAGGCGATCTTCGGCTACACCATCGGCAACGACGTCACCGCCCGCGACCTGCAGCGCAGCGACCCGCAGTGGACCCGGGCCAAGGGCTTCGACTCGTTCTGCCCGATCGGCCCGTGGATCGTCACCGGCCTCGACGTCAGCGACCTCGAGATCCGCTGCGAGGTCGGCCGCAACCCCGACGCCATGGAGGTGCGCCAGATCGGCCGCACCAAGGACATGGTCTTCGACGTGCCGACCCTCGTGTCATACGTGTCGCACGTCATGACCCTGCTGCCCGGCGACATCATCCTCACCGGCACCCCGGCGGGCGTCAGCGAGATCACGTCCGGCGACACCGTCTCGGTGAGCATCCAGGGCATCGGCGAGCTCCGCAATCCGGTCGTCTCACTCGACTGACCTCTCGATGCCTTCCAAGAGCAAGCCCAGGCCGTACGCGTACGCGTCCTGGGCTTGCTCGTCGGCGCCCCGGTCGAAGCCGCCCGCGTTCCACAGCGCGGTCATCGCCGGATGCGCCTCGACGTCGAACCACTTCTCCCACAGCTCGTTGCGCTGGAGCCACCAGTCGTCGTTGCCGAGCCCGGTCGACCGGCGCAGCAGGATGCTCTCCGCCTCGCCCCGCGCCGCCGAGGTGACCCAGCTCGACACGGTCAGGGCCGCCGTGTTCACCATCCCGGTCGGCAGACCCACCTCGGCGACGGCGGCGATCACGAACTCGCGCTCGGCCAGCATGCCCGGCCCGATCGGCGGCCGGTGCTGCGACACCCGCGCCAGCCAGGGGTGCGCCCGGTACATCGCGAACGTCTGCTCGGCGTACCGCCGGATCCGCTCCCGCCAAGGGCCCTCGCTTCGCAGCTCCCGGCGGCCGAGCACCTCGTCCACCATCAGGTCGGCCAGCTCGGGCCGGGACGGCACGTACGTGTAAAGGCTCATTGTCGCGACCGACAGCTCGCTCGCCACACGGGCCATCGAGGCCGCCTCCAGGCCCTCGGCGTCGGCGATCCGGATGCCGGTGTCCACCACGGCGTCGACCGTGAGCCTCGGCGGGCGGCCGACCGCCTTGCGCGCCGGCGCCGAACGCCTCCAGAGCAGCGGAAGGATCCGCGGGCTGAATTCCTCCATGATTCCGTATACCCTACGGGAAAGAGTTTCCGTAGGGGGTAAGGTAATGAAGATCCTCGTCACCGGCGCCACCGGAAACATCGGCCGGATGGTCGTCGACGAACTCCTGGCCCTCGGCGCCGACGATGTGAGAGCCCTCACCGTCGACCCCGCCCGCGCGGCCCTGCCCGACAGCGTCGAAGTGGTCCGAGGCTTCGTAGGGCGCCCCGAGGCGATCCCCTTCGCCGGCGTCGACGTGATGTACCTCGCTCCCCACATCCCCACGGCGAGGGAAACCTGCCGGCTGGCCGCCGAAGCCGGCGTCGGGCGCATCGTCGACCTCGCCGGCGCCAAAGGCGACCACTGGCAGGCCATCGAAGACGCCGTCGAAGCCTCCGGCCTGCCCCACACCCACCTCGAACCCGGCGAGTTCATGGCCAACGCCGGCATCTGGGCCGCCCAGATCCGCGCCGGCGACGAAGTCCGCGACGCCTACGGCGACGTCGCCAACGCGGCCATCGCCCAGGAAGACATCGCCGCCGTCGCCGCACGAGTGATCCTCGAAGAAGGCCACGACGGCAAGTCGTACGAGCTCACCGGCCCCGAAACCCTCACCCGCCGCGAAAAGGTCGCCGCCATCGGCCGAGCCCTCGGCCGTGACCTGACCTACATCGAACTGCCACCCGGCGAAGCCCTCGCCCAGTTCGAACAGGCCATGGGTGACTACGCCCAGTGGTACCTCGACGGCCTCGCCGCCTCCCGCGGCCACCCCCAACCGGCCGTCACCACCGTCGCCGACCTCACCGGCCGGCCCGCCCTCACCTACGAGCAATGGGCCCGCCGCCACCAGGAGATCTTCCGCTGACCCGGAACCCGATTTGTTGGCCAACCGGGGGTCAGGTAGAGTTCTTTCTCGGCACGGCAACGAGGCGAAAGCCAAGAGGCCAGGCCAATGGGGTATGGGGTAATTGGCAGCCCGACTGATTCTGGTTCAGTTAGTCTAGGTTCGAGTCCTGGTACCCCAGCGCTGACACTCCCGCGGGAGAGGCGGCGCTGGACTTCTGATAGAGTTCGGCCCGTCGCAAACGCGAGAGCGGAAGCACAAAGCAGTACAAAGCAAGTCCTGGCCCCGTCGTCTAGCGGCCTAGGACGCCGCCCTCTCAAGGCGGTAGCGAGGGTTCGAATCCCTTCGGGGCTACATTTTGGGGTGACCCCTGTCAGCGGAGTGCGCTGACAGGGGTCATTTCGCATATCTGCCTGGGGGGCGACCCCCCAGACCCCCACGGTGCGGTGGTTGCGCCGGTCTTGCTCGCTTGCGGTTGCTTGGCCTTCGGCCTTTGCGGTGGCATTCGCCGCGCCGCCCCGTCGCCGCGCCGTCACGCCCTCCCGCCACCCCGCCACGCTGTCCCGCCACGCCGTCCCGCCGCGTGGCCACCCCGCCGCGTGGCCACCCCGCCGCGTGGCCACCCCGCCCCGCCGCCACGCCCCGCCGCCACGCCCCGCCGTCCCGCCGCCACCCCGCTACGCCACGCCACCACCCCGCTACGCCACGCCACCACCCCGCCACGTCGTCCCGCCGCGCTGCCGCGCCGCCACGCC
>NZ_BOMI01000122.1 GCF_016862115.1 Paractinoplanes deccanensis | reverse complement strand
GCGACATCGACGACCTCGACGCCCTTGCCCAGCGGCTGGCACACAGCGACAACCGCGGCAACATCGCCCGCATCGTCGCCGGTGCCACCCTGGCGGAACTGCGCGACTAAGCCGCGTCGTCACCCTCCCGACATAACAGCCCGGCAGCGGACCGCGCACGACGACGGACGGCCGGTTCGCATAGCGCAGCATGCGGCAGCGGAGTCGGGCCGGCTGGCGCGCCCAGCGACCTGGGCGCGCCACGTCGAGATCTACATGAGGTCCTCTTCGTCGAGGTCGTGTTCCGCCATACTGGGCGGCGGCGACAGCTGCCATCTGCCGATATCCGTCGAGCGACGGGGTGTAGCGGACCACCGCGTACCGGTCGAGGAACTCGGCGAGGGTGAGGGGCCCGACGTTGGTCTCGAACGGCCACCACTCGTACATCAGGCGCAGCATCTCGTTGTCGTGCACGGCGAGCGCCTTGGCGCCGAGGTGGTGGATCTCCAGGAACTGGCGCAATCGCGCCGGATCGGCCGAGCCCAGCCGCGCGAGCCAGCCCCGCAGCCCGTCGCCCAGGGTGGCGCGCACGCACCTGCTCGAGCAGGCCGTCGTCGTACAGCGCCTCACGGCTCGCGGTCGGCCGCAACTCGGTGGTGTCGACGACGCAGCGCACGAAGAACGCCCACGGCGGCAGTCCCGCCCGATCGGATCGTCGCGGACCCTCACCTGGACCGTCGGCTCGTCGCCGTGCCGGGTCACCATGCGGATCTCGCCGGCCACCATGAAACACGACAGCAGACCGATGCCGAACTGCCCGAGGAACCCGTGCCGCGCGAAGCCGAGATCGTCCCGCTTCGAGCTGCGGCCGATGGTCGCGAGCACCTCGTGCACCTGTGCCTCGGTCAGGACCACGCCACTGTCGTGCACGCGCACGGTGCCGTCCCCGGTCAGCTCGGCCGGCTCGAACCAGATCTCCCCGGACGTCACCGAGCCGCCGCGCGGTGATCGCGTCGACCGCGTTCTGCAGCAGCTCTAGATCATCCCCTCGCGCACCGAGATCACCATTCGGTTGAATCAGGACACATCCTCGCGTCGACGACCACGATGACCGTCACCGGACAACTAACGGAGCGAGAGCACCCGACCGGCTGGGTCGAGTGCTCTCGTTCTATCCGCGAGATATTTGATTTTCTCAATTCCGGACCATGTATGTGTCGGAGACTAGGCGTACGCCATGCGCCCGGTTCAAACAATCAGTGTGCCGTGAAACAGCCTATCCTTCACCCTCCGGCAATTCCTTCGAGCCGGCGGATGACAATTGCTCCTTCGGGGAGTCATTCATATACTCCACCTGGACCGCTAGTGGGTTCAGCCCACTTACGCGTACTTGACGACCAGACCGATCCGCCATTACGCAAAGTCTCCAAATCAGCCAATATCGCAAGCACAATGCAAGTATGGAAGCCGCGGCCCCAATGATTGCCGCAACTTCCATGGCTCGACCTCTAGCGCCCCCTACTCCGGATCTCCACTACAGACTCCTTCGCAGTAGTGCTCCTATGAGGATGCCACAAGATCAGCCAAAACTCAGCAAGCCGGCGAGGTTTCCACCCATCGGCAATTCCGTGTGTTGCGTGATCAAATTGGCCGCTGCCACCCGAGTGCGCGAGCGCCGGAACGGCTCAGGCTAGACGGGGTCGGTCACCAGGTCGATGAACTCGGAGACGGCGCCGACGAAGGCGGCCGTCTGCGTCAACGGGGCCACGCTGTCGCCCTCCGGCAGCACGAGCAGGGCGGAGCCGCGGATGCGGCCGTGCAGCAGGGCGGCTCGGGACGGGCCGCAGATCGGGTCGTGGGCGCCGGTGATGATCAGGGTGGGCAGGGTCAGGGCGCTCACGTCCTCGCCGTCGGGGGACGGTGAGTACAGGATCAGGCCCGCCAGCCGGCCGGGGTGGGCGAGGGCTGTGCGGAGGGCCGAGGGCGCGGCCGTGGCGTGGCCCAGCAGGATCACCGGGTTGCCGCAGGCGGGCAGCGGAGCGTCGCGGGCGGCGTAGACGACGCGTACGTGCTGCTCCAGGGCGGGCAGGCGCAGAGGGTCCGGGGCGGCGTGCACGACGCAGACGGGTTCGTGGTTCCTCATGTGCTGGTGCCCTTCGGGGTCGGGGACGCCGCCCTGGGGGAGGCGGCACTCGCGCACAACGACGGGAGGCGGCGGAAGTTCGACGTCACTCGTTCGTCACCGATCGCGCACCGGGGGTTCGTAGCTTCGTGTCACCCCAGAGGAACGGAGCAGGACATGAAGATCGTGGTCATCGGCGGTACGGGACTGATCGGCTCGAACGTGGTGAAGCGCCTTGCGAGCCAGGGGCACGAGGCGGTCGCCGCCGCCCCCAACACCGGGGTGAACACGCTGACCGGGGAGGGTCTCGCCGCGGCGCTCGACGGCGCTCAGGTGGTCGTGGACGTGTCCAACTCGCCGAGCTTCGCGGACGACGCGGTGATGAGCTTCTTCAAGACGTCGACCGGCAACGTGCTGGACGCCGAGGCCGCCGCGGGCGTGCGCCATCACGTCGCGCTCTCCATCGTCGGCGCGGAGCGGCTCAAGGACAGCGGCTACATGCGTGCCAAGGTGGCGCAGGAGGAGATGATCAGGGACGGTCACACGCCGTACACCATCGTGAAGGCCACCCAGTTCTACGAGTTCGTCAAGGCCATCGCCGAGACGGGTGCCGACGGCGACACGGTGCGGCTCACCTCGGCGAAGCTGCGCCCGATGGCGGCCGACGACGTCGCCGCCCTGGTTTCCGAGATCGCGCTCGCCGAGCCGGCGAACGGTCTCGTCGAGGTCGCCGGTCCGGAGGCGCTGCCCCTCGACGAGCTGGCCCGGCAGATCCTGCGGGTCGACGGCGACCCGCGCACGGTCGTCGCGGACCCGAGCGTGGCGTACTTCGGCGCGATCCTCGACGACAACTCGCTCACCCCGGACGCCGGCTTCCGCACCGCGCCCACCACGTTCGCCCGATGGCTGGCCGCACGCGCCGCCGGCAAGTGACGCCGCCGCAGTCATCCGACTGATGTTTCGGCCTCACCGCGCGGGCGAGAGTGGGTGTGTCCTGCTCCCCCGCACGGTGAGGGTTAACTGATGGTCATGCAGCCGGTGCGATTCACCGTCCTCGGCCCGGTCCGGGCCTGGCGAGGCGATATCGACCTCGACCTGGGCGGCCGCCAGCAGCGCCTGGTGCTCGCCCTGCTGCTCGCCCGCGCGGGCACGGTGGTGGGCCTCGACGAGCTGGTCGACGCCGTCTGGGAGCAGGACCCGCCGACCAGCGCGGTCAACGTGGTGCACCGCTACATCGGCACGCTGCGCCGGCTCATCGAGCCCGACCTGCCCGTGCGCGCGGTCGGCGACCACCTCGTCCGGCACGCCGCCGGATACCAGCTCCGGGTCGGCGAGGACATGCTCGACCTGCTCCGGTTCCGGCGACTCGTGTCGCGGGCCCGCCGCGAGCCCGACGCCGTCAGGGCCGTCGCCGTCTGGACGGAGGCGCTGACGCTGTGGCACGGGCCGTGCGCGGCCGGGCTGGAGCGCAGCCACCCCACCTTCGTGGCCATCGACGGCGAGCGGTCCCAGGCGCTGCGCGATGCCGCGGACACCGCGCTGCGCGCCGGGCAGGCACGCGCGGTCATCCCGGCGCTGCGCCAGGGCGCGGCCTGGTCACCGTTGGACGAGCCGCTGCAGGCCCGGCTCATCGCCGCGCTGACCGCGGACGGGCGGCAGGCCGAGGCCGTCGAGGCGTACCAGCAGGTGCGCCGCCGCCTCGCGGACGAGCTCGGCATCGACCCGGGCCCGGAGCTCGCCGAGGCGTACGACCGTCTGCTGCACCAGAAAGGCGCACCCGCGACGGCGGCGGCCCCGGAGCCGGAGAAGTCCTTCGTTCCGGCGCAGCTTCCCCCCGATCAACCCTTCTTCAGCGGGCGCGAGTCCGCCCTGTCCCGGGCGACGCGGCTGGTCGGCGAGGGGCACCGGCAGGGCCGGTCGGCCGTGACGCTGGCCGTGGACGGCATGCCCGGCATCGGCAAGACCACCTTCGCGGTGCACCTGGGGCACCGGCTCGCCGGGTCGTACCCGGACGGGCAGCTCTTCGCCGACCTGCGGGGGTTCGCCGCGCAGGGCACGGTGATGACCCCGGACGAGGCGCTGCGCGGCTTCCTCGGCTCGCTCGGGGTGCCGCAGGGCACGCTCCCGGCCGAGCTGCACGCGCTGGCCGGGATCTACCGCAGCATGCTGGCCGGCCGCCGGATGCTGGTGGTGCTCGACAACGCCCGCGACTTCGAGCAGGTACGCCACCTGCTGCCCTCGGCGCCGGGCAGCCTCGCGATCGTCACGAGCCGGGTGCGCATCACCGCGCTGGTCGGCACGGGCGGCGCTCACCCCGTACCGCTGGATCTGCCGTCGCCGCACGAGGTGCGCGAGGCTCTGGTCAACCGGCTCGGGGCGAAGCGCGTCGAGGCGGAACCCGCGGCGGTCGACGAGATCATCGCGCGGACGGGGCGGCTGCCGCTCGCCGCGTCGGTCGTCGTGGCGCGGGCCGTGTCGCTGCCGGAGACCCCGCTGGCCGACATCGCCGAGGAGCTGGCCGCCGCCGGTGCGGGGCTGGACGGCTTCGGCGCCGACGAGGACGCCGACCTGGCCGCGGTCTTCTCGTGGTCGTACAAGGCCCTCTCCCCCGGCGCCGCGCGGATGTTCCGCCTGCTGTCGCTGCACCCCGGGCCGGACGTCTCGGTGCCGGCGGCGGCCTCGCTCGCCGCGGTCGAGCCGCGCGCCGCCCGGCTGATGCTGGGCGAGCTGGCCACGCACACGCTCACCCAGGCGCGGTCCGGCCGGCACACGATGCACGACCTGTTGCGCACCTACGCCGCGGACCTCGCCGAGCGGCACGACAGTCCCGGTGACCGCCGGGAGGCGCTGGGCCGGCTGTTCGACCACTATCGCTCCGGCGCGTACGAGGCGCACGAGCTGCTGCCGCGCGCGCTTCCGCCACCGGCGCCGCCGGAGCCCCGGCCGGGCGTGCTGGTGCCGTCGTTCGCCGGGCCGGACGAGGCGATGGCCTGGTTCGACGCCGAGCGGCGGGTGCTCGGCGCGATCGCCGCGGCCGGCGCGCCCGGCGTCTCCTGGCACGTGGCCCTCACCCTGCAGACCCATCTCCAGTTCACCGGCCGGACGCCGTCCTGGGTCGCGACCATGCGCCGGGGCCTGGCCGCCGCGATGGCCGACGGCGACCTCGTGGGGCAGGCACACCTGCATCGCAGCCTGGCCGGCGCGCTGTTCAACTCGTACGAGGGCGAGGAGGCGCCCGAGCACCTGAGCCGGGCGGCGGCGCTCTTCGAGCGGCTCGGCGACCGCCGGGGCGTCGCGATGGTCGAGCTCAACTGGGCCTACGTGCGGGCCGAGCACAAGGAGCACGACGAGGCCGTACGCCACAGCGAGCGCGCGCTGGAGATGTTCCGGTCGGCCGGTGACCGGGCCAACGAGGCGCGGGCGCTGCGCACGCTGGCGGGCAGCCGGGCGCGGCTCGGCCACGGCCAGGCCGCCCAGGAGCTGCTGCGCCAGACGATCGCGCTCTCCTGGGAGATGGGCGACACTCTCGGCGCGGGGCACAGCTGGGACCTGCTCGCCTCGCTCTACCGCGAGATGGGCCGGCCCGAGGAGGCGATGGCCCGCTGGGAGGAGGCCGCCGGCGCGTACCGGAAGGCGGGCAACCCGGCAGCGCTGGCCGAGGTGCAGCTCGCCATGGGCGACGCCTGCCGCGACGCCGGCGACACCGAGGCCGCCCGGCAGCACTGGCGGGAGGCCCTGTCGGCGCTGCCCGAGCCGGAGGGGCCGGTCGCGCGGCAGCTGCGCGACCGGCTGGGTGACAGCTGACACAGCATCCGCGTGAACGCCGCACCGCGCCGGTCGTTGGGTGCGGACATGACAACGATCGGTGTGGTGACCCGCGGCGAACGGGGCTCGGCCTTCGTGCGCAACCTGACCGCCCGCGGCTATCGCGTCGCGGTCGCGGACCGGGCCGGCGCGGCCGACATGGTGAAGGCGCTGAGCGCTCCCCGGGCCGTGATCCTGCTGGCGAGCCCCGGGCTCGACGGCCTGCTGGCCGAGCTGCTGCCCCGTCTCGAGCCCGGCGACGTGCTCGCCGACGGCGACGCGTCCCGCTTCTCGGACACCGGACGGCGAACCGCGTGGCTGCGCGGTTCCGGCGTGCTCTTCGCCGGCTGCGCGATCGCGGGGCGGCCGCGCACCATCGAGCGCGGCCCGTCCTATGTGGTCGGTGGAGACCGCGCCGCCCATCGGCGGCTTCTGCCTTTGCTGACCGCCACCGCGGCGCGGTTCCAGAACGTGCCGTGCGTCGCGTACGCGGGCGCGGGCAGCGCCGGGCACTTCGCGGGCCAGGTCCACGAGGAGCTGGCGACCGCCGAGGCCGAGCTGGCCGCCGAGGCGTACGCCCTGCTGGGTGACCGCGCGGTCCTGCGGGCCTGGCAGGCCGGTGAGATGATCACGGAACCCGCCGTGCCGAAGGACCGGCCGGGCCCGGTCAGGCCGTTGACCGTCACGGTCGCCGAGATCCGGGCCGCCTGGTACGCGGCGCGCGCGGTCGCGTACGCCCGGGCGGTCGAACGGCTACGGGCGGCCGGCGCCGCGTACGGCTGGGGCATGGATCTGGCCGCGGTGACCTCCGCCTGGCGTGGCGGCACGGCACTGGCGGGACGCCTGCTCACCTATGCCCGCGAGGCGTTGACGGCGATGCCGGACGAGGGCCTGCTCGACGACCCGTACTTCGCGCTGACGCTGCGCGAGACCCGGCCGGCGTGGCGGCGCGTCGTCTGCGCCGCGGGCAGGGCTGGCATCCCCGTGCCGGCCCTGGCGACGGCCGCCGAGCCGCCCGTCACTGCATCGTCATTCGATGCGCACCCCCGGCTCCTACGGTGACCGCGACATCGCCGCACCCAGGGAGGACATCCCCATGTCGCACCATCTCGACTCGCCGCAGGCCCGGCAGGACCCGCGCCTGAACATCACCGACCAGTACGTCTTCGACGACCTCGACGCCACCGTCCTCGTGATGAACGTGCGGACGTCGCTGGCCGGCGGCGCCACCGCGGACGGCTTCCATCCCGAGGCCCGGTACGAGTTCCGGGTACACCTCGACGACGCGCCGGCCGAGAACCTCGTCTTCGGCTTCACCTTCGCCGGCAAGACGATGCGGGTGACCCGGGACGGCGCGGAGGTCGCCGCGGGCCTCGTCGGCGCACCGATCGACGGCGCCGATGGCCTCCGGGTGTGGGCGGGCCGCGCGCTCGACCCGTTCTTCCTGGACCTGTCGCAGCTCGCCGCCGTGGACCGGCTGCTCCTGCACGGCGAGGACGCCGACATCACCGGCTTCCTGCCGGGCAAGGCGGCGAACTCCTTCGAGAGCGCCACGGTCTGGAGCATCGTGCTGCGCGTGCCGCACCGCGACGGGCAGCTCTTCCCCGACCGCATGATCCGGGTGTGGAGTGCCTCGCTGCTCGCCACCGACGCGGGCGGCCGGCGTCAGGCGGGCCGGGCCGGGCTGCCGATGATCTGGCCGATCTTCCGGGACGCGGACGGTGACGCGGCGAGCGAGGCCAACGCCACCCACCCGGGCGAGGACTGGGCGCGCTACGGCGGGCAGATCCGCGGCCTGGTCGCGGCGGCGGTGCGGCGGCTGGGCACGTCGGCACGGCCCGAGGCGTACGCGCTCGCGGTGGCCCAGCGGATCCTGCCGGACACCTTGCCCTATCAGGTCGGCACGGCCGCGGTGTTCGGCTTCACCGACTTCAACGGGCGGCACCTGAGCGACAACGCGGCCGAGGTCATGTTCTCCCTCGCCACCAACTCGGCGGTGAGCACGGGGCTGACCGCGGCCCGGATGAGCGACGAGTTCCCGTACGTCACTCCATCGGCACTCGACTCACACTGACCCTTCCTAGCGTCCCAGCCATGCGAGGAACCACGACGATCGACGACGGACTGCACGACTTCCTCGGGGTACGCGACCGGCTGCTGCGCATCGCCCGCGGCATCGCCGGGCCGGACGCCGAGGACGTCGTGCAGGACGCGTGGCTGCGCTGGAACGGCACGGACCGCACGGTGGTCCGGGACGCGCCGGCGTTCCTGAGCCGCACCACGACGCGGCTGTCCCTGACCCGCACGCAGACCGCGTACGCCCGGCACCAGAGCCCGGTGGGCCTGTGCCCGCCGGACCCGGGCGGCCGCGGCGACGACCCGGCGGCGCTGGCGGTGGCGGCCGACGAGCTGCGCGGCGCGATGGCGTTGCTGCTGGCGCGTCTCGGACCGCGGGAGCGGGTGGCCTACCTGCTGCGCGAGGCGTTCGCGTTGCCGTACCGCCAGATCGCGGGCCTGTTGGGGGTCAGCGAGGCCCACGCCCGCCAGCTCACCCGCCGGGCCCGGGCCCGGCTCGCCGCACCCGGCGACGGCCAGGTGTCCTCAGTGGACCAGCACGGCCTGCTCGCCGCCTTCAGCGAGGTGTCGCGCACCGGCGACCCCGCCGCCCTGGTGAGCCTGGCGGCCTGAGGCCGTCACCGCGACGTCACTGGTTCCGCACTCGCTGTCCCTAGCTTGAAGCTCACCACCCGAGGAACGGAGTACCAGAAGTGTCCGACATCGTTCTCGAGCCCGCGGCCCAGGCCTTCGGCGAGGCGGCGGCCAAGCCGCCCTTCGTCTACCAGGTCACCCCGGTCGAGGCCCGCAAGATCCTCGACGACGTGCAGGCCGGGCTCACCGACCTGCCCGACGTCGACGACAAGTGGATCACCGTGCCCGCGTCCGTGGGCGACGTGCGGGTCCGCATCGTCAAGCCGGTCGGCGCGACCGGCCTTCTGCCGGCCGTGCTCTACATCCACGGCGGCGGCTGGGTGCTCGGCAACAACGGCACCCACGACCGCCTGGTCCGCCAGCTCACCATCGGCACCGGCTTCGCGTTCGTCTTCGTGGAGTACACGCCGTCGCCGGACGCGCACTACCCGGTCGCGATCGAGCAGGCGTACGCCACCGCGCAGTGGATCACCAAGGAGGGCGCCGCCGAGGGGCTGGACGGCTCGCGCCTCGCCGTGGCGGGCGACTCGGTCGGCGGCAACATGACCGCGGCCGTCAGCATCCTGGCCAAGCAGCGCGGCGACGTCTCGTTCCGGCACGTCTCGATGTACTACCCGGTCACCGACGCCCGGATGGACACCGAGAGCTACCGGCAGTTCGCGAACGGGCCGCACCTGACCGCCGCCGCCATGGCGTGGTTCTGGGACCAGTACGCGCCGGACGAGTCGGTGCGCTCCGAGATCACCGCCTCGCCGAACCAGGCGTCGCTGGAGGACCTGCGCGGGCTGCCGCCGACCTTCCTGCTCGTCGACGAGGCCGACGTGCTGCGCGACGAGGGCGAGGCGTACGCCGCCAAGCTGCGCGCCGCCGGCGTGCCCATCACGACCGTCCGCTACGACGGCACGATCCACGACTTCATGATGCTCAACCCGCTCAAGGACACCCGCGCCGCCCGCGCCGCCACGGCGCAGGCGATCGCTGCCATCACATTCGGCCTGGCCTGAGGAGAAGAAGATGAAGCCCACCGTCGTCCTGGTGCACGGCGCGTTCGCCGACAGCACCGCCTGGAACCCGGTCATCTCCGAGCTCGCCAAGCAGGACATCGACGCCATCGCCGTCGCGAACCCATTGCGCAGCCTGGCAACCGACGCCGAGTACGTGCGCGACGTCGTCAACGGCGTCGGCGGTCCGGTGGTGCTGGTCGGCCACTCGTACGGCGGCATGGTCATCACCGAGGCGGCCACCGGCCTCGACCCGGTGCGCGCGCTGGTCTACGTGGCCGCGTTCGTCCCGGACCACGGCGAGTCCGCGTTCGCCCTCGCCGGCAAGTTCGCCGGCAGCACGCTCGGCGAGGCGCTGGTGACCTTCCCGCTCACCGGCGGCGGTACCGAGCTCAAGATCGACCCCGCGAAGTTCCCGAGCCAGTTCGGCGCGGACCTCGAGCTGGAGGACGCGATCCTGCTCGGCCGCACCCAGCGGTCGGTGACCCAGAAGGCGCTCACCGACGAGCTGTCCACCGACAAGCCGGCGTGGCGGACGCTGCCGACCTGGGAGGTCTACGGCGACGCCGACCGCAACATCCCGGCGGAGCTGTTCCGCTGGCAGGTGCAGCGGTCGTCGCCCCAGGGCGTGCGGGAAGTGCCGGGCGCGTCGCACGCGATCGCCACCTCGCGGCCCGGCGAGGTCGTCGCGGCGATCCTCGAAGCGGTCGCCCACACCACCGCCAACTGATCCCCGGGTGCCCGCCGGCAACGAGGCCGGCGGGCATCCCGGCCTTCTCCCGAGGAGTTTGCCATGCCCGGGTTCGACGGGTACGAGCTGGAGCACGTCACGGTCGGCGACCAGACGCTCCGGGTACGGCGGGGCGGTTCCGGGCCGCCGCTGCTGTTGCTGCACGGCTACCCGGAGACCCACCTGTGCTGGTCCGCCGTCGCCGCGGAGCTGGCGCGTGACTTCACCGTCGTGGCGCCGGACCTGCGTGGCTACGGCGGCAGCTCCAAGCCGGTGCCCGACCCGGGGCACCACGCCTACAGCAAGCGGGCGATGGGCGAGGACGTGCTCGGGCTCATGGCCCGGCTCGGCTTCGACCGGTTCGACGTGGCCGGGCACGACCGCGGCGGGCGGGTCGGCTACCGGCTGGCGCTGGACCATCCCTCGGCGGTACGGCGGCTGACCGTGCTGGACGTCGTGCCGACCGGCGAGGTGTGGGCGCGCGCGGACGACCGGTTCGCGCTCGCCTACTGGCATTGGGCGGTGCTGGCGCAGCCGTACCCGATCCCGGAGATCTTGATCGTCCACGACCCGGAGTGGTTCTTCTTCGACATCCAGTTCGGCGGCTCGTTGCGCAAGCGCGACGAGCGGACGCTGGCCGAGTACGCGGCGGCCGTCCGGGATCCGGACGTGGTGCGGGCCATGTGCGAGGACTACCGCGCGGGCGCCACCACCGACCGCGCGGCCGACGACGAGGACCGCGCGAACGGCCGCCGGATCGCCTGCCCGGTGCAGGTGCTGTGGAGCGCGGCCGGGCCGGTCGGCACCTGGTACGACCCGCTCGCGGTGTGGCGGGACTGGGCGGGCGAGGTGACCGGCGAGGGACTCGACGGCGGGCACTTCCTGCCGGAGGAGAGCCCGGCGGCCGTCCTCGGCGCCCTGCGACGCTTCCACGCGGCGGGGTGAGCCGTGGACGCCGACGCCCGCATGACGGCGCTGCACGCGGCGCACTCCCGCGACGTCTATTACTTCATCCTGCATCTCACCGGCGGCGCGCGGCAGACCTCGGAGGACCTCACCCAGGAGACGATGGTGCGGGCCTGGCGGCACGTGGACGGGCTGCCGCCCAGCTCCGAGGAGGAACGCCGCTGGCTGTTCACGGTCGCCCGCCGGCTCGTCATCGACTCGGTGCGGTCGCGGCGCTACCGGCCGGTCGAGGTGGGGGTGGCCGACCTGACGTGGGTGGCGACGGGCTCGGACGAGACCGGTGACACGGCGCTCGCCGCCAAGACGGTGCGGTCGGCGCTCGCCGGGCTCAGCGCCGCGCACCGCGACCTGCTCAAGGCCATCTACCTGCTGGGCGAGCCGATCGAGCGGATCGCCGACCGGCTCGGGGTGCCCGTCGGCACGGTGAAGTCGCGCACCCACTACGCCCGCAAGGCGTTGCGGGACGCCCTCGCCGACCGCTGAGGCGGGCGAGGGCGTCCCCGGCGGCTCAGCGCAGCCCGAAGGCGCGGATCACCGTCTGGGTGACGGTGGCCCGCCGGGCCTTGTCCTCGGCCGTCGCGCGGACGCTGACGTACTTGGCGTGCCGCGGCGCGTCGAGCTTGCCCCGCGGCGTGTGCCAGGTGCGGCCGTCGTCGTACGACACCTCGACCTTCACGGCAGTGCGCAGCGGCGTCCCGTCGACGCGGCTCGCGCTCACCCCGAGGGCCCCGTGCCGGGCGGCGCGGCCCGCCAGGTCGGTCGCCACGGCGTAGTCGAGCTGGACGAGGTCGAGCGGCTCGAAGACGGGCTCGGCGGCGGGATCGGTAGCGGGCGCGACGAAGGACCATTCCGTCCTCGTCCTGGTGCTGTAGGGCATGACCGTGCCGTCGTTCGCCGTCTCGGTGACGAGCCGCAGCGCGACCGCGTCGTTGCCCACCACCGCGTCCACGCTGTCGCCGGCATTCTCGGCGAGCTTCGTGGCGCCCTGGTAGAGCGACGTGGTCTGCGTCTGCCCGCTCCAGAGCACGCCCTGGTGGTGCGGGTCGCTGTCACCGAAGGCGGGGATGCCGAAGGCGGCCACCATGTCGCCGAGGCGCGACGGCGGCGTGAACGTGCCCTGCGCGAACAGCCGCGGCCGGCCCACCGGGGCGAACCAGGTGGCCCTGCTCGTGCGGCCGGCCGGGTAGGACCGCGCCGCGGAGACCGTGAAGGCGTCCTCGGTGCCGGCCTGCTCGACCCAGGTGCCCGAGGACACCCAGTCGGTTCGCCTGCCCTGCAACGGAATGGTGAGCACCGGGCCGTAGAGGTACGAGCCCGGACGGTCCGGCCGCATGTCGCCGCGCGCCATCAGGCCGCTGCCGGCCTTGACGGCGCGGAACTCCTGCTCGACCCGGGCCAGCTCATGCTGCCGCGGCTGGAAGGTCAGATCGGCCGGCACGGCGCCCTGGAACCAGCGGCTGAGGTCGTAGACGTAGTGCGGCGCGGGGTGCGCCTCCACGGTGACGTCGCCCCTGCCGAGGCGGGCGATCAGCTGCTCACCCTCGTCCGGGGCGATGCCGGCGACCGGCAGCGGGGTGACCGGGTCGCCCACCTCCCACCAGGCGTCGAGCCGGCCCGCGCCGGTGTTGACGACCAGCAGCAGGGTCGCGCCCGCCTTCGCCGCCGCGGCCGCCTGCGCGATGGCGGTGTCCACGCCGGCGTAGCGGACCACGGCCACCTTGCCCCGCGCCGGGGCGAAGGAGCCGCCCGGCTTGACGAGCACGGCCGGGCGGCGCAGCACGCCGTCGGGCAGCCGCGGCGAGCCGGACTGGTAGAGCAGGTCGTCGAAGGTCCGGCCGGCCACGCTCACGGCCAGCGGCGGCTGCACCGCGCTCCAGCGGGTGCCGAAGGAGAACGAGCCCTGGGTGACCTTCTTGCCGGTCGGCGTGGCCCAGACGCTGTCGTACTGCGGGCCCACCGTGTAGTCGTCGCCGAACGGGTGCCGGTCCGGGTAGGAGCGGTACAGGTCGACGCGCAGCTGCGCCACGCTGGTGCGCTCGGGCGTGGTCGCCTTGGCGGGCACAAGCTTGGTGCCGTCGAGGGTCAGGGTGCGGTCAGCGCCCAGCACCACTTCGGGGGCGACGAGCACGGCGCGGCCGAGCGAGCGCGGGCCGCGGAGGCCCGGCACGTCGGCGTACAGCCACATCGACCACGTGCTGGTGGGCAGGCGCATCGTCACCGAGCCGTTCACCTCGTAGGCGAGCGGCGAGGTGTCGTGCTTGACGTCCTTGAGGATCAGCAGACCGGCGAGGGCCCTGCCGTCGGGGCCCTTGGCGGTCACGGTGAGGTTCGCCCGCTCGCCCTCGCGGTTGAGGCCGACGGTGGTGCGCAGCGTGGTGATGCCGTCGGTGCCGGACACTGAGCCGATCGCGTACGTGTCGTCCTTCATCACGTCGAGCGGCACCACCACCTTCGCGCTCGCCGCGCCGTGCGCCGGCACGGTGACCTGCTTCTGCGGCAGCGTGAACGCGTCGCCGGTCGCCGCGAGATCGAGTGTGACGGGCGCGTCGCCGGTGTTGGTGTACGTGATGGTCTGCTCGGCCCGCTGCCCCGGCTCGTACGGGTACCTCAACGAGGCGAACGTGGTGCCGGTGGCGAACAGCGTGCCGTCCACCGCGGCCGGCACGTCGACACGCCCGGTGCCGCCGAACTCGATCGGGTAGCGCGGGGTCGCCTTCGACGTGCTCATCAACGCGTCCTTGAGCTGCCGACCGGTCCAGTCCGGATGCTCGGCGGCGAGCAGGGCCGCGGCGCCCGCGACGTGCGGCGTGGCCATCGAGGTGCCGCTCATCGTCTGGTACGCGCCCTCGCCCTCCGGCGCGTACTGCGACCGGGCCGCCAGAATGTCGACGCCCGGCCCGCTGATGTCGGGCTTCGGCGCGTTGTCCCCGGGCCGCGGTCCGCGGCTGGAGAAGACGGCGAGCCGGTCCTGAGCGTCCACGGCGCCCACGGTGAGGGCCGCGTCGGCGGCGCCCGGCGAGCTGACCGTCTGGGCGTCCGGGCCGCTGTTGCCGGCCGCGATGACGAAGAGGGCGCCGGTCTCGTCGCTGAGCCGGTTGACCGCGGCGCTGAGCGGGTCGGTGCCGTCGCTCGGCCCGCCGCCCAGGCTCATGCTGATGACCTTCGCCTTGGCGGTACGGGCGGCCCACTCCATGCCGCCGATGATCCAGGAGTCCTGGCCCTCGCCCGCGTCGTCGAGCACCTTGCCGATGTGCAGCTCTGCGCCGGGCGCGACGCCGCGCTCCGTGCCGCCGGAGGCCGCGCCGGTGCCGGCGATCGTGGACGCCACGTGGGTGCCGTGCCCGTGCCGGTCGGTGACCTCCTCGCCGGGCACGAAGCTCGCCGTCTCGGCGATCCGCCCGGCCAGGTCCGGGTGCCCGGTGTCGACGCCGGTGTCCAGGACGGCCACGTCGACGCCCGCGCCGGTGTCGCCGCCGGCCCAGACCTGCGGGGCGCCGATCTGGGCGGTGCTGTCGGCCAGGGTGGCGCGCACCTTGCCGTCGAGCCAGACCCGCGAGATGGTGCCCTTCATCGAGGTGCCCTTGCGGGCGAGCGTGCCGAAGAAGCCGGCCGCGGCGTCGTGGTCGACGGTGAGCGCGGCGCCGCCGATGCTGGCGAGGGTGCGCACCGGGGTCACGCCCGCGGGCTGCTTGCCCGCCGGGGCAACGCCTCCGGCGTACTCGACGATCAGCGGCGTCGCGCCGGCGTGCGCGTCGTCGTAGCCGTCGGCGATCAGCTTGGTGACGTTGAACAGGTCCTCGTCGAGCAGACCGGAGGCCACGTACGGCATCGCGGCGTCCGGATAGGCGTACGTGTCGTCGCCGTACGTGCTGATGCGAACGCCGCCGGTGGCGTGCGCGACGGAGACCGCGGTGCCCGTCACGGTCACCTTGTCGCCGGTGATCAGCGTGACGGTCTTTTCTTCACCCGCAGGCGCGGCGACCGGCGCCGGACCGGCCTGCCCGGCCGGCACCGTGGCCAGTGCGGCGGTCGTGACGACCGCCAGGACTGAGTGGAACAAGGCGCAACTCCTGTGGATCGAGGGGTTGCGGTGAAGCATGTGGATATTTGGTTACGCCGTTGTGAAAAATCGGCTGGCCACAAAGCGACATGACGTGTGTGCGCCAGCGCCGGCTTCTCTCAGCCCGCTTGGTACTCCCCCTCGGCCAGCGGCCAGCCGTTCGGCAGGTGCACGATCATCGGCAGCGCCAGGCTCGCCCGCCGGCGCACCAGCGGCCGGCCCGCGATCGACAGACTGCCGTCGATGTCGCAGGTGCCGGCCTCCACGCCGGCCAGGCGGCCGGCCCTGACGACCGCTTGCAGGCCCCTGATGACCATCTCCAGGCGCACCTCGAGCGGCACCGTCGCCGTCGTCTGCGCGCCGACGTGGACCTCCAGCGAGGGCCGGTGGACGACCGAGATGGCGTGGGCCGCGAGCGCGACCCTGCGCTGCGTCTCCGGCTCGGCCATGCCGGCCCGCGCCGCGGCGAGGACCTGGCCGTGCCTGCCCCAACCGCTGCAGAGGATTTCGGTGAGGTCCAGCTCGAGCAGTCCGGCGGCGGCGTCGCCGATCCGGGAGAGCGTGGCCTTCCGCGCGGCCTCGGGCATGCCGCTCAGGACGCCCCCCAGGTCGTCGGCGGTCAGGGCGCCCGTCATGGCGCCGGCCGCGTCCGCCGGGTCGTCGAAGAACAGGCCACGAAGGTCCACGACGTCGGTCACCAGGACACCTCCTCGTGCAGAAGGGGACGGATGCGGGGTATCACGCTGACGATGCCGACGGCGGGCACGTCGAGGTCTTCGACGGTCACCGCCGTGACCTCCGGGCCGCCGACGGTCACGATCGTCATCTCCTCGTTCGCCGGTCTCGGAGGACGGGGCCCGACCAGATTGTTGATGCTGGAGCGCGCGGACCGGAGGCGGGACCGCGCGGCGAGAGCCAGGCCGGCGAGGACGATCGCGCCCAGAAGCAGCAAGACATCGGTGACCGGGTCGCCGAAGCTCGGCGCCGGCTCCGAGATCGAGCGCGCGAATCCATGCATCACGTTCATGCTGTGCCGTGCCGCCGCGCCGGACGGCGGCTCAGTCCATGACCCGACAAGCCGGTACCGTGAGGACGTGGACGCCGCGGAGCTCGCCTCAGTCTTCGGGCTGGGCCGCGCCCGTGGCCTGTCGGACGGGCCGGTCGCGCGCGGCCGGCAGGGCGAGGTGTGGCGGCTGGACACCTCGGACGGCCGGTGGGCGGTGAAGGTGCCGTTCCACGAGGCCGGCGAGGGCGGCGCGCTGTTCCAGGAGGCGGCCTGCGCGGCCGGTGTACCCGCCCCGGCGATCCGGCGCACCGTCACCGGCGAGGTCGTCGCCCACATCTCGGGGCGGCAGATCCGGCTGTACGAGTGGGTCGAGCTCGGCACCCCCGACCCGATGGTCGATCCGGGGCTGGTCGGCGCCACGGTGGCGGCCGTGCACCGGGTGGTCGTGCCGGCGTCCGGCCCGGTCGAGTGGTGGCACACGGCGCCGGTCGGCGCGCCGGCCTGGGACCAGCTGATCGCCCGGCTGCGGGCCGCGGGCGCCCCGTTCGCCGCCCGGCTGGCGGAGCTGCGCGACGAGCTGGTGGCGCTGGAGTCGTGGCTCACGCCCCCGGTGTCCGTCCGCATGTGCCATCGCGACCTGTGGGCCGACAACGTGCTGCCCACCCCGTCCGGCGGCCTGTGCGTCATCGACTGGGAGAACAGCGGACCGGCCGATCCCGCCCAGGAGCTCGCCTGCGTCGTCTTCGAGTTCGCCCGCACGGACCCGGGCCGGGTGCGGGACCTGATGTCGGCGTACGAGAGCGCGGGCGGGCCGGCCAGGCTGACCCGGCCGGGCGACTTCTCGATGCTGATCGCCCAGCTCGGCCACATCACCGAGCTGGCCGCCAACGACTGGCTGACGCCCAACGTCCGCAACCCCGACCGTGCCGGCGCCGAGGCCTGGATCGGCGAGACGCTGGACGAGCCGCACACCCGCGCCGTCCTTCAGTCCCTCCTGCGCGCCACGCGGCCCCAGGGCTTGTAGACCGACAGGACCGTGGCGATGGTCAGCGCGGTGAGCGACACGATCGGCGGAAAGACGAGGCTGCTCGTGTCGAGGCCCTCGGCGTACGCCCGCAGCTCCGGCATCATGGGCCGCAACAGCACGATGATGAGCGTGCACAGGACCAGGTTGAGCACCAGCTTCACCGCGACCCACCAATAGCGCACCAGGCCCCACTTCGTCTCCAGACCCAGCAACACACCGGTGAGCAGGCAGACGAGGGCCGAGGTCAGCATCGGCCAGATCACAAAGCTTCCCAGGGCCTGGTACGCCAGCGCGCGGTCGCCGTCGTCGCGGGCGAGGGCACCGGCTCCCACCAGCACGGCGACGATCACGTCGACGCCGATCCACACCCCCGCCGAGACGATGTGGAGCAGCAGCCACAGCTTGCGTCGTCTCACTGTCGCGCTCATGTCCTCAGCGTGCGGCCGCGGCGGCGCGGGGTCGTCGGCCCGGGAGCGGCTCCGGTCGTACGGCAGCGGACGTACGACCGTGGGTTGATGTGCTCCGAGCCCGCGTCCGGCAGGGTGGACCCATGCCGACCTACCAGCGCCTGCGAGACGCGGCGGTGCCGGTCGCGCTGCTGGCTGTGGGCCTCGGCACGCTGCCGCTGCTCGACGGGTTCTCCGCCACCGACCGGCCGGTCTCCTGGGTGGCCGCGGTGCTGGTCATCGTCGCGGCCGGGGTCACCGCCGCGCGCCGGCGGCTGCCCGGCCCGGCGCTGGCGGTCGCCTCGGTCTGCACCTCGGCGTGGCTGGTCGCCGGTTTCCCTTACGGGCCGATCCTGCTCTCGTTCGCCGTCTGCGTCTACTCGGCGGGCCGCCACCTCGCGCTGCGCCGGGCCGCGCTCTGGGCTGCGGCGGCGCTCGCGATCCTGCTGGTCCACACGTTCACCGGCTCGATGGGCCTGGCCGGGCTGGCGCCGGGCGCGGCCTGGGTGATCGTGCCGTTCACGGTCGGCGCGGCCCGGCGCATGGTGGTGGAGGCGCAGGCCCGCGAGCGCGCCGAGGCCGAGCGGCGCATAGCCGACGCCGAGCGGCTGCGCCTGTCCCAGGAGGTCCACGACGTGGTCGGCCACGGCCTGGCCGCCATCCAGATGCAGGCCGACATCGCGCTGCACCTGCGCGAGACCCGCCCGGCGATGGCCCACGAGGCCCTGGCCGCCATCAGCGCCGCCAGCGCCGAGGCGCTCGACGAGCTGCGCGCCACCCTCGCCGGCGTCCCCACCTCACCCGGCCTAGCCGGCGTCGGCGACCTGTGCGCCCGCATCCGCGCCGCCGGCGTCACCATCGACCTCACCGTCGCGGGCAGCCCGTCGCCACTGTCACCGGGCGCCGACGCCGCCGCCTACCGCGTCCTCCAGGAGTCCCTGACAAACGTCCTCAAACACGCGTCCCAGCGCCGCGCCACCGTCACGATCCGCCACCACCCCGACCACGTCGCCCTTCAGGTCACCAACCCGGCCCCAGCCCTCACCCTCACCCCAGCCCCCGCCTTCACCCGAGCCCCCGGCCTGGGCCTGACCGGCATGCGCCGCCGCGTCGAACAGCTCGGCGGCACCCTCACGGCCCACCCAGACCCACCAGGCACCTTCACCGTCCACGCCACCATCCCGGCCGCAGCACCCCACGCCCCCACACCCCGCCGGACACCTCCCCCAGAGCCAGCGCCACCACCACCCGGCGCGCCCCCTCAGCCCAC
>NZ_BOMI01000121.1 GCF_016862115.1 Paractinoplanes deccanensis | reverse complement strand
CCGCTCTCCCGACGGCACCATCACCGCATGCGCCCGGTCAACCGATGCCACCACCACCGTCTGCGCCACCACCGCCTGCGCCACCTCGCGCGACCACACCACAGTCGCCGACGCCGCCGTCGGTGATGCCACCGTCCGCGACGCCACCACCGTCAGCGACACCACCTCAGCGCGCGACCGCACCACCCTTGGCGACGCCAGCACCGTCAGCGGCGCCACCTCAGCGCGCGACCACACGACCGTCGCCGACACCAGCACCGCCAGCGGCGACGTCCTCACCTCCTCCCCTGACACCGATGGCGGCGGTGGCACGGCCGTCCGGCGCGGCACCACCACAGGGATCGCCGACACCACGGGCACAGCCGCCACCACCACCGGTGACGCCACTTCGGCGCGCAACGCCACCACTGCCAGCGGCGACGTGCTCACTTCCCCCGCCGGTGACGCCACTTCGGCGCACGACGCCACCACTATCGCCGGCACCAGCGCCGCCAGCGGCGACGTCCTCACCTCCTCCGCTGACACCGGCGGCGGCGGTGGCACCGCCGCCCGGCGTGGCGTCACGGCGGGCGCAGCCGCCACCGAGGCCGCCGGCGCCGGTACCGATGTCAGCGCCGCTTGTCCAGCCGTTACCGCCCGGCCCGGCGCGGCCGGGTGCGCAGCCGGCGTGTGAGTCCTTTGTGCCCAGGGAGGCGTCTTGATCTCTGTCCTGCTCGCCGACGACCAGGATCTGGTGCGGCTCGGGCTGCGGGCGCTGTTCGAGAGCTCCGAGGGCTTCGCCGTCGCCGGCGAGGCGGCCGACGGGCTGGCCGCGGTGGAGCAGGCGCGCCTCACGCGACCCGACGTCGTGCTGATGGACATCCGCATGCCCGGCATCGACGGCCTCGATGCCACCCGCCGCATCGTCGCCGACCCGGCCCTGTCGACCACCCGGGTCATCGTGCTGACCACCTTCGAGCGCGACGAATACGTCTTCGACGCGCTCCGCCACGGCGCCAGCGGCTTCCTGCTCAAGAACACCAAACCGGCCGCCCTGCTCGACGCCATCCGTACGGTCGTCGACGGCGGCGCCCTCCTGGCCCCGTCGGTCACCAAGACCCTGATCCGCGAGTTCACCGGCCGCGCGATCCGCCCCGTGGCCCCGCACCCCCAGCTCGACCGCCTCACCGACCGCGAACGCGAGATCGTCGCCCTAGTCGCCCGCGGCCTCACCAACCACGAGATAGCCGACCACCTGGTGGTCAGCCCCGCCACCGCCCGCACCCACGTCAGCCGCGCCATGACCAAGCTGGGCGCCCGCGACCGTGCCCAGCTCGTCGTCTTCGCCTACCAGTCCGGCCTGGCCTGAGATGCCTGGGATGCGTTCGAGGCTCGATGCCGGCGTGGACATCGACGGGTTCCGGGCGACCCTCGACGGTTCGGTGCGGCGCACGATCCCGTCGAGCGAGGCGAGCGGATCGGGCGGCCACTGGCCCGGCGAGAACTGCCCCAGCGGCGGGTTGTCACTTGCCGGCGGAGCTGATCCACCCGCCCTCGGCATTCGCCGTGATCTCGTAGGAGGCGCGGGCGCCGTCCTCGAAGCGGACCACACACTGGTAGGTGCCCGCGCCGCGCGAGTCCACCGCGACCGCCACGCAGTTCGCGTCCGTCGCCGTGACGAGGTCGCCGTCCTCGTTGGTGACCTCGGCCTGCGCGACGATCGACTTCTCCAGTGACTCCGGCGTCACCTGGGGACCGCGGGCCGCGATGACGAGCAGCACCCCGGTGAGCACGATCCCGAGGATCCAGCCGACGCCCAGCGTCACACCGAAGGCGATCCAGTACTTCCGGCCGGAAACGCCGACGGCGGCCGCCTTCTTGGCCTGCGAGGCAGCGATGAACGCACCAAGCACGCCGATCAGCGCGGTCCCGGCAATCACCCAGCCGACGCCGGGCGCCTCACCCGCGGACATCACCGAGCGGTAGGAGTACGGCGGCGAGTCCTTGTAGCCCGCCCATTCCCCTGGCTGCCTGTGGCCCGCCCACTCCCCCGGCTGCGGAGCGCCCGCCCACTCCCCCGGCCGCGAATAGCTCTGCGAGGGCTGACCGGGATAAACCGGCGACGCATAGGCGGGCTGTGGGAGGGCCGTCTGCGCGTAGCCGTGCCCCGGCGGACCCGACTGCGCGTAGCCGTGCCCCGACACGCCCGACTGCCCGAACTCAGCCCCCGGCACGCCCGGCGGGCCATACCCGGGCTCAGGCACGCTCGACTGACCCGACCCAACCCCCGACAGGCCCGGCTGCCCATACCCCGGCTCAGGCACGTAGGGCGGTGCATACCCCTGCCCAGGAGTGGATGGCTGCGCATATCCGTAGTCGGGCGCGGACGGGTGCACGGACGCCGGCGTGGGTCCGTGAGCGGCCTCGGGCGGGACGTACCCGTAAGTGGGCAGACCGGACGGCGCCTGGTCGTACGGCATGGGCTGGCCCCACGCGTTGCCGGTCGGTGGCTCGGCTGTCATGGTCTCCGTCCCCGGGGGCGAGGTGCTGGGTCGTGCCCCAGATCGGCGGCGGAGGTTCCGGCTTGAGGCTTCGGGGAGGAATCGGCCACGACAGGCGGATTGGCTTGGCCGGGGTCGGCGGTGACGCTCAGGACAGGCGAATCGGCTGAACCAGGTCGGCCGCGATCCTCAGGACACGTGATCGGCTGAACCAAGCCGGCCGCGACGCCCAAGAAAGGCGAATCGGCCGGACCACGTCGGCCGTGACGGTCAGGACAGGTGGATCGGGTTTACCAGGTCGGCGGTGACGGTCAGCAGCATGACGGCGCCGCCGATGAGCACGGCGGCCACCGTCACGGGGAAGAGCCGGGTGTAGTCGACGGGGCCGGCGGCGGCGCGGCCGCGCAGGCGGCGGAGGGTGTTGCGGAGCCGTTCGTACCAGGCGACGGCGATGTGGCCGCCGTCGAGTGGGAGCAGCGGGAGCAGGTTGAAGACGGCCATGAAGAGGTTGAGGCTCGCCATCAGGAAGAGGAAGACCTCCCACAGGCCGCGCTCGACCGCCTCGCCGCCCAGGCGGCTGGCGCCGACCATGCTGATCGGGGTGTCGGGGTGGCGTTCTCCGCCGGCGATCGCCTCGATCACCGACGGGAGGCGCTGGGGGAAGGCGGCGAGCTGACCGGCGGTACGGGCGATCAGGTCGCCGGTGAACGAGAGCGTCGCGCCGGTGGCGGCGAGCGGGTCGTGGCGCAGGTACGCCGGCGGCTGCTGGGCGGTCGCGCCGATCATGCCGGCCTCGCCGGAAGCCGTCGTCACGCGGGCCACGTCGACCGAGAGGGTCACCGTCTCCGAGCCCCGGCGGACGGTCATCGCCGTCGGCCCCTCGGCGGCGCGCACGGCCGTGAGCACGTCGCTCCACGTGGGAGTCGGCGATCCGGCGATCGCCACGATCCGGTCACCGGCCCGCAGCCCGGCGGCCGCCGCGGGACAAAGGGGCGAACCCGCGCCACCCGGGCCAGCGGCGCCGCCGGGAGCAGCCGGCCCGCCCGGAGCAGCTGAACCGCCGGGAGCTGAACCGCCCGGAGAGGCCGGGCCGCCCGGAACCGTCGGGGCGGTGACGCAACTTGTCGAGGCCACGATCGGATCGTCGGTGGGGTGCAGGTTGGGCAGGCCGGTGCTGACGGCCATCACATAAAGGACAGTCAGAGCGAGCAGCACATGCACGACCGAGCCGGAGCCGAGGACGACCGTGCGCTTCCAAGTGGGGAAGCGCCACATCGCCCGGGGACGCTCGTCGCGGGTCAGCTCGTCGAGGGCCGTCAGGCCGGCGATGTCGCAGAAGCCGCCGATCGGCAGGGCCTTCAGGCCGTATTCGACGCCGCCGCGCCGGAAGGAGAAGACCGTGGGGCCGCGGCCCACGAAGAAGCGGCGCACCTTCATGCCGAAGGCGCGGGCCGTCAGCATGTGGCCGGCTTCATGCAGGGCAACCGAAACCGTCAGTGCGAGCAGGAAGAGCGCCACTCCGGCGAGATAAGCCGTCACCCGGCGGATCCTACCGGCGAAGACCAAGCCACCCGACCACCGCAAAGGTCGCAAAAAGCGGCGAGGGACGGGCCGAGGCGCGCCCGACGGGGGGCGAGGCGCGCCTCGGCGGAGAAAGGTCTCAGCCCCCCGCCCGGGCCGTGCTGCCACGCACGACCAACCGCGGCGTCTCCGTGCGCACGCTCTCGCGCCAGGCCGGGTCGGCGATCGCCTGCAGCAGCGTGGTGGCGACCTGGGCGCCCAGCGCGTGGGTGTCGCGGGACAGGCAGGTCAGGGCGGGGTGGACGATGCGGGTCAGCACCGAGTCGTCGAAGGAGACGATCGACAGGGTTCTCGGCACCTCGATGCCCATCTCGAGCGCCACCCCCAGGCCCGCCGCGGCCATCAGGTCGCTGTCGTAGACGATCGCGGTCGGGCGGTCCGCCCGGGACAGCAGGGCGCGGGTGGCGGCCGCGCCCTGGGCGTCACTGAAATCTGTGGGCACGGACTCGCCGGCGTGCAGGCCGCGGGCGGAGACCTGGGAGCGCAGGGCCGCCGCCCGGCGGGCCGTGTGCAGGTAGACGGGCGGGCCGGCCACGTGGGCGATGCGCCGGTGGTCGAGGGCCGCCAGGTAGTCGACGATCGTGGTCATCGCCTCGGCGTCGTCGGCCCAGACGCTGGGCAGCTGGTCGGGTTCGGCGGGCAGGCCCAGGGTGACGGCGGGCAGGCCGAGCTCGCGGACGAGCGCGATGCGCGGGTCGTCGCGCTGGAGGTCGACCAGGACCAGGCCGTCGACGCGGTGTTCCGACGCCCAGTGCCGGTAGAGGTCGATCTCGGCGGCGGTGTCGCGCACCAGCTGCATCTGCACCGCCGACGAACGCGCCGACAGGGTGTCCTGCATGCCGTACAGGATCTGGGTGTAGAACTGCTCGGAGCCGAGCGTGCGCGGGTCGCGGGCCAGCACCAGGCCGACGACGCCGGCCTGCGCGCCGCCCAGGGCCCGCGCGGCCCGGTGGGGGCGCCAGTTCATCTCGCGGGCGACCTCGAGGATGCGCGCGCGGGTCTGCTCGCTGACGCCGGGGCGGCCGTTGAGCGCGAACGAGACCGCGCCCGGCGACACGCCCACGCGCTTGGCGATGTCCGCGATGGTCGGCCTGTTACCCACGTCGCGCACGCTACCGCAGCTATAGCGGTTTAGCCAGTGGCCGGGCAAGAAAACAAAACGAAGACGAAGCGTTGACTATAGCGCTTTAGTTACCCACGATGTTGTTTCGCCGACGTTTCCTGCGACGCCGACCGGCGCAGTGCTGTGTTCGACGCCGAACTATGGGCTCAGGAGCTTCACACCATGCGATTCACCAAAGCAGCCGTCGCCACCGTGGCGGCTCTGTCCCTCGGACTGACCGCCGCCTGCGGTGGCGGCGGCGACGACAGCGCCACGAGCGACGAGATCACCGGCAGCATCACGCTGCAGACCTGGGCCCTGACGCCCAAGTTCACCGACTACCTCAACGAGGTCATCGCCGGCTTCCAGGCGAAGTACCCCGGCACCAGCGTCAAGCTGCTCGACCAGCCCGGCGACGGCTACTCCGAGAAGGTGCTGGCGCAGGCCTCCTCCAACACCCTGCCGGACGTGGTCAACCTGCCGCCGGACTTCGCGCTGCCCCTGGCGCGGCAGGACCTGCTGGTCGACGTCAGCAAGGACAACGACCTCACCAAGACGTACGTGCAGGGCGCCGTCGACGCCTACAAGTTCAAGGGCCTGGACGGCGTCTACGGCTACCCGTGGTACCTCAACACCGACCTGAACTACTGGAACACCAAGCAGTTCAAGGAGTGCGGGCTCGACCCGGCCAAGCCGCCGGCCACCACGCAGGAGCTGTTCACCCAGGCCGCGACCATGAAGGCCAAGTGCGCCGACGACTACCTGATGAGCCGCAAGCCGGACGTCTCCGACTTCGTCCGGGCGGGCGTCCCGATCGTCAGCGACGACGGCAAGAGCTTCGTCTTCAACACCGACCAGGCCGCCGCGCTGGTCGACCAGTACCGCGACGCGTACGCGAAGGGCTACCTGCCGCCGAGCGTGCTCAACAGCGACTACCAGGGCAACTCCAAGCTGTTCACCCAGGGCAAGGTGGCCTGGACGACCGGCGGCGCGACCGGCCTGGCCGACTTCGAGAAGGACAACCCGAGCCTCAAGGGCCAGATCGCCGTCAGCAAGGCGCTGGACACCCCGCCGCTGTACGTGCAGGGCGTCAGCGTCTCGGCGAAGAGCAAGCACCCGGCGACCGCGCGGGCCTTCGCCGAGTGGATCACCAACGCCGACAACCAGAACAAGTTCGGCCACATCGTGAACGTCTTCCCGTCGACCGTCGCCTCGGCGTCGGACAGCTACTTCGGCAAGGACGACGGCACCCCGGCCGGCAAGGCCCGCTCGCTCGCGTTCGGCGAGCTCAAGGACGCCAAGAACCTCATCCCGTACGAGGTCAACTCGGACATGCAGACGCTGCTCGACCAGCAGATCGCGCTCGCGGTCAAGGGCGACGTCACGAGCAAGAAGGCGCTCGACGACGCCGTGGCCAAGATGAACCAGATGCTGGCCCGGCAGTAGTGGCCGGTGGCGGCCGGCGGGTCCCCCCGACGAGCGCCTGCCGCCACCTCCTAGGAGACTCTCAGTGAAGACACACCGTTGGTTCACGCCGTGGGTGCTCACCCTCCCGGCGCTGGCCTGGCTGCTGGTGTTCAGCGTCTGGCCCTCCATCAACACGCTGCGGCTGTCGTTCACCGACGCCAAGCCGCTGGGCGGCAACGCCGACTTCGTCGGTGTCCAGAACTACTCCGACCTGCTGCACGACGGCGACGTCTGGAACGCCCTGCTCAACAGCGCCGTCTACATGGCGATCTGCCTGCCGCTGCTCACGGTCCTGCCGCTGCTGCTCGCCGTGCTGGTGGAGCGGAAGCTGCCGTTCATCGCGTTCTTCCGGACCGCCTTCTACGTGCCCGTCATCGCCAGCGCGGTGGTGGTCGGCCTGATGTGGACCTGGTTGCTCGACGACCGCGGCCTGATCAACAACCTGGCCAAGGCGCTGCACGTCGTCACGGCGCCGGTGCCGTTTCTGACCGACCGCTGGCTGGTGCTGATCAGCGCGATCAGCCTGACCGTCTGGAAGGGCCTCGGCTACTACATGATCGTCTATCTGGCCGCGCTCGGTAACGTGCGCAAGGACCTGCACGAGGCCGCCGCGATCGACGGCGCCGGCCCGGTGCGGCGCTTCCTGACCGTCACGGTCCCGGGCGTGCGTGGCACGATGTTCCTGGTCGCCGTGCTGGTCAGCGTCGCCGCGCTGCGCGTGTTCTCCGAGCTCTACATCCTCACCGGCGGCAAGGGCGGGCCGGGCGGCAAGGACCAGTCCCTGGTCATGCTGATCCAGCAGTACGCGGGCGGCTTCTACGGCAACCTCGGCTACGCGTCCGCGCTGAGCGTGCTGCTGTTCGTCGTCACCGTGGTCCCGATGGCGATCCTCGCGCGCCTCAACAACCGAGGTGAATCGTGAAAAAGATCGGTGAGCCCTCGACCGGCGAGAAGGTCCTGCGCTACCTCCTGCTGCTCCTCGTCCTGATCATCACGGTCGGCCCGTTCCTCTGGCAGCTGTCCACCTCGCTCAAGGGCGCCGGCGAGGACATCTACACGTCCACGCCGCAGTTCATCCCGTCGCAGCCGACGCTGAACAACTACAGCCAGGTGGCCGACGCGATCCCGGTCTGGCGCTACATCGGCAACTCGCTGCTGGTGGCCTTCCTGACGGTCGGCGGCAACATCCTGTTCGCCACCACCGCCGGCTACGCGATCGCCCGCCTGCGCTTTCGCGGCCGCAGGATCGTGCTCGGGCTCTTCCTCGGCACGCTGATCCTGCCGGGCGAGGTGACGATCATTTCCCAGTACGTGACCGTACGGGACCTCGGGCTCGCCGACACGCTCGCCGGTGTCGCGCTGCCCGGCATGGTCGCCGCGCTCAACGTGCTGCTGATGTTCAACGCGTTCCGGGCGCTGCCGCAGGAGGTCGACGAGGCCGCCGTCGTGGACGGCGCGACCGTCGCCCAGCGGCTGCTGCGGGTCTCGCTGCCGGCCGTGCGCGGCACCCTCGCGGTCGTCGCCATCTTCTCGTTCATCCAGGCCTGGGACGACTTCCTGTGGCCGCTGATCGTGCTGACCTCGCCCGAGAAGTACACGCTGACCGTGGGCCTGCAATACCTGTCCGGCACCTTCACCCAGGACCAGCGCCTCATCGCGGCCGGCACGATGATCGCCTTCATCCCGATCGCGATCCTGTTCAGCGCGTTGCAGCGCTCCTTCTTCAAGGGTGTCGAGGAGGGCGGCGTGAAGGGCTGACCCGCTCCCGTCCGGTAAGAAGCGACAAGAAAGCGCACCATGAGATTCGGCGTCAACTACACCCCGTCGGCCGGGTGGTTCCACTCCTGGCTCGACTTCGACCCCCGTGCCGTCCGCGACGATCTGGCGGCGATCGCCGGGCTCGGCGCCGACCACATCCGGCTCATGCCGCTGTGGCCGCACGTGCAGCCCAACCGCGGCCTGATCCGCCCGCGCGCGCTGCGCGACGTGGTCACCGTCGTGGACATCGCCGCCGACTGCGGCCTGGACGTCAACGTCGACGGCCTGCAGGGCCACCTGTCCAGCTTCGACTTCGTGCCCGCCTGGCTGTCGAGCTGGCACCGCCGCAACATGTTCACCGACCCGGACGTGGTCACCTCGACCGCGCACTACCTGCGCAGCCTGGCGGCCGCCGTCGCCGACCGGCCCAACCTGCTCGGCCTGACCGTCGGCAACGAGACCAACCAGTTCGCCGCCGCGCCGCACCCGTTCCCCCACCCGGTCACCGAGGAGGGCGCCGGGGTGTGGCTGGCCCGCCTGACGGCGGCGCTGCGTGAGCAGGTCCCGCCGTCGGCGCTGGTCACCCACGCCATGTACGACGCCGCCTGGTACGACGACACGCAGCCCTTCGGCCCCGCGCACGCGGTGGCGCACGGCGACGAGACGGTCGTGCACTCGTGGGTCTTCAACGGCGCCGCGCAGGCCCACGGCGGCCTGGGCGCCGGCTCGGTGCGCCACGCCGAGTACCTGTGCCGGCTGGCCGCCGCGTGGCACACCGACGCGGCGCGTCCGGTGTGGCTGCAGGAGGTCGGCGCGCCGACCAACGTGGTGGCCGAGCGCGACGCCCCGGACTTCCTCGAGGCCACCCTGCACCACGTCGCCCGCATCCCGGAGCTGTCCGGCATCACCTGGTGGTGCTCGCACGATGTCTCGCGCGAGCTGCTCGACTTCCCGGAGCTCGAATACGACCTGGGCCTGATCGCGAGCGACGGCCGGGTCAAGCCGACCGGCGAGCGCTTCGCCGAGACGATCGCACAGATTCGCAAGGAATCTCACACGGTGGAACAATCGATGGCGCTCGTGCTCGACGACACCGTCCCCGGCTACCGTGCGGCTGCCGGGCCCACCCGCGACTTCTACCGCTCCTGGCTGGAGCTCGCGGGCGACGGCGCCGGCCCGCAGATCGTCCTCGCGTCCCGGGCCGGCGACACCGAACTGCTCCGCGAACGCGGCATCTCCGACCTCCGCCGACCCACCGAAAGGCGCTGACCATGCACGACGACATCCCGCTCACCGTCGGGCGCGCGACCCGCGTCCTGGCCGAGCGCATCCGGCCCGCCGTCCACACCGCGAGCGTGCCGTTCGAGGTCGAGTTCCACGCCCTGCCCGGCGAGCCGATCCCGCCGGCCGAGGGCCTCGCGCTGGCGTACGAGCCGTACAGGGTCGGCACGCCCTGGGGTCCCGCCTGGAACACCACCTGGTTCCGGCTGCGCGGCACCGTGCCCGCCGAGTGGCGCGGCCGCACCGTGGAGGCCGTCGTCGACCTGGGCTTCGACGTCAACATGCCGGGCTTCCAGTGCGAGGCGCTGGTCTACCGGCCCGACGGCAGCCCGGTGAAGTCCATCAACCCGCGCAACCAGTGGATCCCGGTCGGCGACGCCGAGACCGTCGAGCTCTACCTGGAGGCGGCCGCCAACCCGGTGCTGCTCGACTACCACCCCTTCCTGCCGACGCAGGAGGGCGACATCCGCACCTCGTCGCCGCGGCCGCTCTACACCACCCGGCGCATGGACCTGGCCCTGTTCGACGAGCAGACCTACGAGCTCGCCCTCGACATCGAGGTGCTGCTGGACCTGCAGGCCACCCTGCCGGCGACCGCCCCGCGGCGCATGCGGATCCTGCAGGCCCTGGACGACGCGCTCGACGCCCTCGACCTTCAGGACGTCTCCGGTACGGCGGCCGCCGCCCGCGCCGCGCTCGAGGAGGTGCTGGCCGCTCCCGCCGAGCACAGCGCCCACCACGTCTCGGCGATCGGCCACGCGCACATCGACTCGGCCTGGCTGTGGCCGGTGCGCGAGACGATCCGCAAGGTGGCGCGCACCGCGGCCGGCATGACCGAGCTGATCGAGCTGGACCCCGACTTCAAGTACGGCATGTCCAGCGCCCAGCAGTACGCGTGGCTCAAGCAGCACCGCCCCGAGGTGTGGGAGCGCGTCGTCAAGGCGGTGCGGGACGGCCGGTTCATCCCGCTGGGCGGCATGTGGGTCGAGAGCGACACCGTCATGCCCACCGGCGAGGCGCTGGTCCGCCAGTTCACCTACGGGCAGCGGTTCTTCCGCGAGGAGCTCGGCGTCGAGAGCCAGGGCGTGTGGCTGCCGGACAGCTTCGGCTACTCCCCCGCGCTGCCGCAGCTGATCCGCCGCGCCGGGTTCCAGTGGTTCTTCACCCAGAAGATCTCGTGGAACCAGGTGAACAAGTTCCCGCACCACACCTTCCTGTGGGAGGGCATCGACGGCTCGCGGGTCTTCACCCACTTCCCGCCGATGGACACCTACAACTCGCAGCTGTCCGGCGCCGAGCTGGCGAAGGCCACCAACCAGTTCCGCGAGAGCCGGGTCGCGTCGCGCTCGCTGGCACCGACCGGCTGGGGCGACGGCGGCGGCGGCACGACCCGCGAGATGGCGGGCAAGGCGCGGCGGCTGCGCGACCTCGAGGGCAGCGCCACGGTGAGGTGGGAGCACCCCAACGAGTTCTTCGCCCAGGCCCGCGCCGAGCTGGAGCACCCGGCGGTCTGGGTGGGCGAGCTCTACCTGGAGCTGCACCGGGCCACGCTGACCAGCCAGCACAGGACGAAGCAGGGCAACCGGCGCAGCGAGCACCTGCTCATCGAGGCGGAGCTGTGGGCGGCGACCGCGGCCGTGCGCGCGGGTGCCGCGTACCCGTACGAGCGGATCGACGCCCTGTGGAAGGACGTGCTGCTGCACCAGTTCCACGACATCCTGCCCGGCACCTCGATCGCGTGGGTGCACCGCGAGGCCGTGGCCACGTACGAGCGGATCCGCGCCGCGGCCGAGGAGCTGATCGCGGCGTCGCAGGCGGCCCTGGTCGGCGAGGGTGACCGGCGGATCACGCTGAACCCGGCGCCGTTCACCCGCGACGGCGTGCCCGGCCTGTCCGGCTCGGAGGTGCGGCCGGTCGCCGGCGAGGTCACCGTCGACGGCAACGTGCTGTCCAACGGCATCGTGTCGGTGACCGTCTCGGACGAGGGACTGATCACCTCGGCGGTCGACCTGGCGAGCGGCCGCGACGCGATCGCGCCGGGGCAGGAGGCCAACCTGCTCCAGCTGCACCAGGACTTCCCCAACCAGTGGGACGCCTGGGACGTGGACCGCTTCTACCGCAACCGGGTCACCGACCTGCGCCAGGTGTCGTCGCTCGACTTCTTCCAGGACGACAGCGGCGCGCACGTCCGGATCGTGCGCGAGTTCTCGAAGTCGCGGGTGACGCAGACCCTCACGCTGGCGCCGGGCAGCCGCACGCTGCGCGTCGACCAGGAGGCCGACTGGCACGAGACCGAGAAGTTCCTGAAGGTCGCGTTCCCGTTCGCCATCCAGGCCGAGCACGTCGCGGCGGAGACCCAGTTCGGCTACCAGAAGCGGGTCACGCACACGAACACGAGCTGGGAGGCGGCCAAGTTCGAGGCCTCCATGCACCGGTACGTGCTCGTCGAGGAGCCCGGCTTCGGCGCCGTGCTGGTCACCGACTCGACGTACGGCTACGACCAGACCCGCGACTCCACCGAGGAGCACGGCGTCACCACGACCGTGCGGCTGTCGCTGCTGCGCGCGCCGCGCTTCCCCGACCCGGAGACCGATCAGGGCACCCAGACCTGCTCGTACGGCCTGGTCATCGGCGCCGGCGTCGCGGAGGCCACCGAGGCCGGCATCGCGATGAACCTGCCCGCCCGGGTGGTGGCCGGCGCGCACGGCTTCGAGCCGCTGGTCTCGGTCGAGGGCGACGGCATCGTCATCTCCGGCGTGAAGCTGGCCGACGACCGCAGCGGCGACCTGATCGTGCGCGTCTACGAGTCGAGGGGCCGCCGCGCCCGCGGCACCCTGCACGTGCCCAGCGACGTGCGCTCGGTCCAGGAGGCGTCGCTGTTGGAGCGCCCGATCGGCGAGGGCTCGCTCGAGCTCACGCTCACCCCGTTCGAGGTCCGCACGCTGCGCCTGTCCCGCTGAGGCGACCGGGGGCCCGGCCGCGCGGCCGGGCCCCCGGTTCAGCGCAACGACTCGCGCAGCTGCGCCTTGAGGACCTTGCCCGCCGAGTTGCGCGGCAGCCGGTCGCGCACCTCCAGCCGGTCCGGCTGATACCACTCGGTCATCCCGCGCCCGGTGAGGAACTCGCGCAGGCCCGCGAGCGACGGCACCGGCTCGTGGGCGACGACCACGGCGCACGGGCGCTCGTAGCCGGTCTCGTCGAGGTAGCCGACCACCGCGACGTCGTCGATCGAGGGATGCTCCAGCAGCTCGCTCTCGACGTCGTTCACCGGGATCAGCAGGCTGCCGCCGATGCGGTCGGCGACCCGGCCGAGGATCCGGATGCCGCCGTGGCCGTCCGGCCGCGCCAGGTCGCCGGTGTCGTACCAGCCGTCGTCGTGCTCGGCGAGCACCCGCAGCCGGCCGCCGTCACGGCCCAGCGTGGCCAGCGCCACCCCGGCGCCGCGCACGAACAGCCGCGCCGCCCCTTCGCCGTCGAGGGTGCGCAGGCCGACCTCCAGGCCCGGGCCGGGTGAGCCGTCGCTGGCCGTGCCCCGGTCGGCGGGGTCGGTGGCCCGGGTCCAGGTCTGCGCGGCAACCTCGGTCATCCCCCACAGCGTACGCAGCGCGACGCCGAGCACCTCGGGCACCTCGCGGACCAGCCGCGGCGGGACGGTGGTCGCCCCGGTCACCGCCAGCCGCAACGGGGGCAGGGGCGCCGGGTCACGGCGTACGGCTCGCAGGAGATCCTGGAAGAAGACGGGCGCGGCGAACATGACGGTGACGTGGGACTCGCGCAGCAGCCGCAGGCCCGTCTCGCCGTCCCACCTGTCGAGCACCACCGACGCCGCCCCGGCGAGCAGGGGCATCGTGATGCCGTAGAGGATGCCGCCGATGAAGGTCAGCGCGTGCGGGATGAACATGGTGTCGCCCGGCCCGACGCGCTCGGCCGCGGCGATCGCCGAGATGCCGGCGTAGATGGTGTTGAAGCTGTGCACCACGCCCTTGGGCTCGCCGGACGTGCCCGAGGTGAACAGCACGATCGCGGCCCGGTCCGGGTCCTCGTCCGCCGCGCCGAGGCCCATCGGGTGGCGGCGTTCCCAGGCGGTGCGCTCGAAGTACTCCTCGAAGCTGATGTCGCCGCCGGCCGCCCCGCCGAGCAGGACCCGGTGCCGCACACCGGGCGCCGCCGCCGCGAGGACACCGGCGTTGGCGCCGACGGTGACGCAGACCGTCGCGCCGGTGCGGGCGAGCATCTTGGACAGCTCGCGCGGCCCGATCGTGGGCAGGATCGGCGCGGTCACCGCGCCGAGGCGCGCGCAGGCCAGCAGCAGCGCGCTCACCTGCCAGACGTTGGGCAGCCAGACGGCCACCACGTCCCCGGCGCGCACGCCCAGGGAGTGCCGGGCGGCCGCGAACCGCTCCACCCGCAGCGCGTAGTCGGCGTAGGTGAGCGTCTCGCCGGCGGCGCCGTCGCGGTACTGGACGATCGCGGTGGCGCCCGGTTGCTCGCGCCGCCACCGGTCCAGGTCGGCGATCGGCCCGGTGTCGCGCCAGACACCGGCGGCACGGTAGCGGCGGGCGAGGTCGGCGGGCGCGCGGAAGTCGCGCAGAACATCGGTCACACCTCCCCGGGGGTGGCGGGTTCACCGCGGGCGTGGGCCGCTTCAGACGCGGAAGTGGCCGACCAGGGTCTGCAGCCTTCGCGCCGTCTCGGTGAGCTCGGTGACCGCGTCGCGCGACTGGGCGACGCCCTCGTTGGTGACGCGCGACGAGCCGGCCAGGCCGTCGATGTTCGCGGCGATGCCGCCGACGCCCTCGGCGGCCGCCGCGACGCCGCGGTTCATCTCGGAGGTGGTGGCGGTCTGCTCCTCGACCGCGCTGGCGATCGTGGTCTGGAAGTCGTTGATCTGGGTGATGACCGAGGTGATCTCGCTGATCGCCTCGACCGCGCCGGCCGTGTCGGCCTGGATCTGCTGCACCCGGGCCGAGATGTCCTCGGTGGCGCGGGCGGTCTCCTGGGCCAGCTCCTTGACCTCGCCGGCGACCACGGCGAAGCCCTTGCCGCTCTCGCCGGCGCGGGCGGCCTCGATGGTGGCGTTGAGCGCGAGCAGGTTGGTCTGCTCGGCGATCGAGGTGATCACCCGGATCACGGTGGCGATCTCGGCGCTCGAGTCGCCGAGCTTGCCGACCTGCTGCGTGGTGCGCTCGGCGATCGAGACCGCCTGGTTGGCCACCCGGGCGGCCTCGGCGGCGCTGTGCGCGATCTCGGTGATGGCCACGCCCATCTCCTCGGCGCCGGCGGCCACCGTCTGCACGTTGTGCGACACCACCGAGGCGGTCTCGGCGACCAGCTCGCTCTGCCGGGCGGTCTCGGCGATCGCGCCGCTCATCGACTCCGAGGTCGACGACATCCGCTCGGAGGCGCCCGACACCTCGCCGGCCGCGCCGGTCACCTCGCTCACCACGCGCCGCAGGTCGGCCAGCGCGGTGTCGAGGTCGTGGGCCATCAGGCCGACCTCGTCGCGGGTGGTCACGTCGGCCGTGACGGTCAGGTCGCCGCGCGCCAGTCCCTGCAGGGCGCGGCGCACCCGCACGAGCGGCTTGGTGACCGACAGCACCACGATCCAGGCAAGCCCGATGACGACGAGCGCGGCCAGGCCGACCGCCGCCCACATCAGGTGGTTGCCGTTGGCGCGCTGGGCCGCGGAGGACTCCTCGGCGGCGGCGACGACCCGCGCGAACTCGTCGCGCGCGTTCTCCAGCACGGCCGACACGAGGTAGTTGTCGACGCCGATCTGCGCCCAGCCGAGGCGGGCCGTCGACGGGTCGTTCACGGCGCCCGCGACGTACCGGTCGATGACCGCCATGTACTCGGTGTAGACCTCGCTCAGCTTCGCCACGGTCGTGGCCTGCGCCGCGGGCAGGTCGACGGCGGCCAGGTCGGTGAGCAGCGCCTCGGTCTGCTTGATCTGGTCCTCGAGCTTGTCCTGCTCGTCGGCCGGGTTCTCGCGCACGATCGCCTCGAGGCCGCTGGACTTGAGCTCGCTGGCCATGCGGTTGAGCTGCAGCACGTACGTGCCGGCGAGGTTGAGTCGCTGCAGGCGCTCGGCGGTGCTGTTGGCCTGCGACGACGACCAGGTGCTCACGGCGAGACACGTGATCAGGCCGAGAATGCTGATCACCACCAGGCCGGTGAGTTTGACCGCGACGGGTCGGTCGAGGAACGCTGCCGCGATCCTCGTCTGCATGCGGCTCACGCCAGGTCCGATTCCTTGTAGTATCCACCGTCGATCAGGACCGTCTTGAGGTTGGCCTTCTCGACGCTGACGGGCTGGAGCAGGAACGCGGGCACGACCTTGACCCCGTTCGCGTACGTCTTGTTGTCGTTGATCTCGGGGGTCTCGCCGGAGAGCACCCGGTCGGTCATCTGCACGGTCACCTTGGCCAGCTCACGGGTGTCCTTGTAGACCGTCTGGGTCTGCACGCCCGAGTTGATCAGCTTGACCGAGTCGAGCTCGGCGTCCTGCCCGGTGACCACAGGCACCTTCTTGCCGCGTTTCTGGATGGTCTCGATGATGCCGCGCGAGATGCCGTCGTACGGCGAAAGGACCGCGTCGGGGTTGCTGCCGGCGCTCAGCAGCTTCGCCATCCGGGTGGCGGCGATCGCGCCGTCCCACTGGGCCGTGGTCACCTGGGCGAACTGGGTCTGGCCGCTGGGCACCCGCAAAGTGCCCTTCTTGAGGTACGGGTTGAGCACGCTCATCGCGCCGTTGAAGAAGAACCGGGCGTTGTTGTCGTCGGCCGACCCCGCGAACAGCTCGATGTCGTACGTGCGGCTTGCCTTGGCGAGGCCCAGATGCTTGACGATCGTCTGCCCCTGGAGCACACCGACCTTGAAGTTGTCGAAGCTGGCGTAGTAGTCGACGTTCGCCGACTCGCGGATCAGCCGGTCGTACGCGATGACCGGGATGCCCTTGTCGTGCGCGTTCGCCAGCTGCGTCTTGAGCTGTGTGCCGTCGATCGAGCCGATGACCAGCGCGCGGTCGCCCTCGGCGATCATCGCGTCGAGCTGGTCCTGCTGCGTGCCGACGTCGTTGTCCGCGTACTGCATGTTGACCTTGTAGCCGAGGGCCTCGAACTGTTTGACCATGTTGTCGCCGTCGGCGATCCACCGCGCGCTGTCCTTGGTCGGCAGCGCGATCCCGACCGTGCCCGGATCGGGCGCGGCGGCCATCTCGATGTCGTCGCCGGCGCAGGCGGTCACCCCCGCCAGCAGTACGGCGGCGATCGCCGTCGCGCAGCGCCTGAGCATCCCGACCTCCCGTTGTAGGGCTCATTGCCCTGTTCGGCCGCGTTTCTCGGTCCCTGAGCGCCTTCGCCCACCTGACTCAGCCGATTTTTCCGGGGTCGCCGATCTCGCTCGGCCGCCGGGCCGCCCGCCTCAGGCGACCTCGTCGTGCTTCACGGTCGCGAACGACTGGCCCGGGTAGCGCAGCGTCGACAGCCACAGGTTGTTGTGCGCGACGATCTGCGCCGCCCCGATGCGCACGCCGTCGTGCTCCGCGTCCTCGGTGGTGTGGCAGTCGGCGACCAGAGTGACGTCGTAGCCCTCCGCGGCGGCGCGCTGGGTCGTCGCCCGGACGCAGAAGTCGGACTGCGCCCCGGCGACGATGAGGTGGTCGACGCCCAGGCGGGCGAGCGTCTGCTCCAGCGCGGTCGCGGCGAAGGCGTCGCGGAAGGTCTTGGCGACCACCGGCTCGCCCTCGGCCGGGCTGAGCGGCTCCGCGAGACGCCAGGCGTCGCTGTCGCGGTCGAGGCCGGCGCCCTCGTGCTGGATCCAGATGACCGGCTTGCCGGCGGCCCGCGCCCGCTCGACCAGCACCGCGGTGCGCCCGAGCACCGCGTCCCGGTCCTGGCAGTCCCTCAGGACGCCCACCTGCATGTCGATCACCAGGACGCCGTCGCGCCCCTGCCGTCCCAGCGTGCTCATGCCCGCATAGTAACGGGTCGCTTGGTCAGCGCTCCTTACGCTCCCGGATCACGTCGACGCCCGTCTCGCCGGGCGCCTCCGGCTCGCGCTCCACCCGCTCCACCTCGGCGAAGCCCGCCTTGATCGCCACGGCCGCCGAGGCACCGTTCGCCGCGTCGTGCCGGATGGCGACCCGCTCCACCCCGGGCAGGCCCAGCGCCACCTCGGTCACCGCCCGCACGGCCGCGGTCATGTAGCCGCGCCCGGTGAACGGCGTGCCCATCCAATAGCCGATCTCGAGCGTGCCCGGCCCCATCCGGCTCATCAGGCCGATCGACCCGGCCAGATCGCCCTCGGCGGTGAAGACGGCGTAGTTGAACTCCTTGCCCTCGTCCCAGTTCGCCGTCGACCGCACGATGTAGTCGCGGGAGGCGGCGAGGTCGTAGGCCTCGGTCGCCCACGGCATGAACGGGGAGAGCTCCGGAAGCGACTTGCGCACGACGGCGGTGGCCTCTTCGGCGTACGCCGGCACCCAGCGCCTGAGCACCAGGTCACCGGCATCGATCGTCTCGGGTGGCTGCATGGCGCACAGCGTCCTCCGCCGCCCGCCCACCGGCAACCCCGTTTTCCGCATGCACTTTTGGGTATTGGCGTGCGTCAATGCCGCGGTCGGATTGTCGATGATTCTTCCAGAGATTCCGCCGCGGGGAGACGGCCTCCCGCCGCCTCCCCGCACGCCGGCCGGTCAGTACCACTGCTGGTTCGCGCCGCCCCAGCAGTCCCACGTCACCACCTTGGCGCCGTTGTTCGCGTTGAACGCGTAGATCTCCAGACACTTGTGGTTCATGACGCTGCGGATCTGCTTGCCGTCGCGGTACCACTTCTGGTTGGCGCCGCCCCAGCAGTCCCACAGCACGACCTTCGCGCCGTTCGCGCCGTTGAATCCGTAGATCTCCAGGCATTTGTGATTCATCGCGTTGCGGATGTACTGGCCGTCCCAGTACCAGCCCTGGTTCGCCCCGCCCCAGCAATCCCAGGTGACGACATCGGCGCCGTTGGCGTTGTTGAAGGCGTACAGCTCCAGGCACTTGTGGTTGAGCTCGCTGCGGAACGTGATGCTCGTGGCACTGGCCGCCGTCGTCGGCGCCATCACCAGCACGGCCGCCGAGGCCACCACGGCAAGGCGGCGCAGCATGGAATGAGCTTTCATGGCGTTTCCCTGTCTCGTTGTTCCGATGGGTTCGCCGCGGCTTTTCTTTCCCGGGATTTCGCGTTCAACATATTCCCGATCCAGCACCGCCCACCGGCAAACGCCCCCGATGTCAGATGGCGGACAGCGCCCATTCCTCGCCTCTTGCCGCCATGCCTACGGCAGGTGTGGCTCCGGGTGGCCGAACAGGTAGCCCTGGCCGTGGTCGCAGCCGGCCTCGCGCAGCGCCTTCTCCTGCTCGACGGTCTCGATCCCCTCGGCGGTGACGGTCAGGCCGAGCGCGTGGCAGAGCCCCACGACGTGCCGCACCACTGCGATCCGCGCCGCGCTGTCCCGGGTCGCGCCGTGCCGCGTCGCCTCGACGTGGGCCCCACTCTCGCGGGCCGCGCCGTGCGGCACGTCCGAGGCGCGGGGCGCCTCAGGGTCGTCGGCCTGGTCCGTGTGTGCCGTGGCCGGGGCCGTGAGGAACTCGGCTGCCAGCTTCACCTCGGCGAACGGCAGGGTGACCAACTCGGCGAGGCTGGAATAGCCGGTGCCGAAGTCGTCGAGGGCCAGCCGCACGCCGAGGCCCGCGAGTTGCGACAACACCGCGCGGTGCTCGATCACGGCGGCCGTCTCGGTGATCTCCAGCTGGAGGCGCTCCGCCGGCATGCCGGTGCGGTGCAGCACGTCGGCGACCCCGGCGACCAGGCCGGGGACCGCGAGCTGGACCGGCGACATGTTAACGCTCATTCGCAGGTCGGGTCGGGCCGCGCCCGCACGGCATGCCTGTTCGAGCAGGTTCTGGCCGAGCTCGCGGATAACGCCTGTTCGCTCCGCGATGGGAATGAACTGGCGCGGCCCGAGCCGGTCCCAGCGGGCCAGCGCCTCGACGCCGATCACCGCGCGGCCGGCGAGCCGGACCAGCGGTTGGTAGTGCACCGTGAACTCCCCGGCGGCCAGCGCGGCCGGCAGCAGGGCCGCCAGCCGGTGCCGCCGCCGGTCGTCCTCGGCGCGGCCCGGCTCGAAGACCCCCGGGCCGCGCTCGTCCTGCCGCGCCCAGCGCAGCGCCAGCCGGCAGTCGTGCAGCCAGCCGTCCGGGTCCGTGCCCGCCGCCGGGCGTTCCACCACGCCCACGCTCACCGGCACGTCGGGCGCCAGCAGCCGCACCGCCCGATCGGCCAGCTTCATCACGTCGTCCACCCCGGCCGTGCCGGTGACCAGGATCGCGAACTGGTCGTCGGCGAGATGCGCGAGGAGCCCGAGCGGCCGCAACCGGTGTCCCACCTCGGCGAGCAGCTTCGTGCCGTTCTCGTGGCCGAGCGTGTCCGTGAGCTCGTCGTACCGGTCGAGGCTCACCAGGCAGAGCCCGAGCCGCTCCCCCGGCCGCGCGGCGATCACCTCCGCCAGATGCTTGCGCAGATGCTGCTCGTTCGGCAGCCCGGTCCCGGGCCGGTGCAGCAATGCCCGTTGCAGCTGCCGCTGAAGGTCGAGCTGCACCGCCCGCCAGTGGATCTTCTCCGCCCGGTTCATCTCCTCGGCCGCCCGCAGCGCCGCGTCCCGCTGCGCTGTCACAAAGCCGGTGACGAGCGTGTCGAGCAGCGCCAAGACACGCCCTCGCACCCCGTCACCGGCGTCCTCGGGCGCGATGGCGGCCGGGAGGCGACCGGCGAGCAAGTGAACGGTTGCCCCGATGACCGGCGGCGCGGACATGCGCAGGTCGACCAGCTCGGCGCCGATCCGGGCGCCCCGGGACGGGTCGAACGGCTCCGCGCGCACCGCGGCGACGAACTCCTCCAGCAGGTCCCGGAGCGCGGCGCGGGCGCGCGATCGCACCCCCGGAACGAAGCCCGCGGCGACCACCCCGCGCAACCAGTCGGCGGCGATCCCCGCCAGGGGATCATTCGCGGTCATCAGTCACTTTTCCGGGCGACCAGGACGAGCGCGGTCGGCTGCGGCGGGTCGTCCGACTCGTCCGGGTCGGGGTGCCACTCGGTCGCGCTGACCACGCCCGGCTCGACGATCTCGAACTGCTCCCCGACCAGCGCGGCGATCTCCTCCCGGGTGCGGATGACCACCGGCGTCGGTGTCTTCTCGTACAGCTGCCTGGCACGCTCCTGCGCCGCGCGCCCCGCCGGCGTCACCTCCGGCCCGAGGTGCGAGACGACCAGATAACTTCCGGACACCAGCGGCTCACCCAGCCGGCGCAGGATGCCGGCCGGGTCCGCGTCGCCGGGCACGAAGTGCAGCACCGCCACGGTCAGCACCGCGACCGGCTCCGAGAAGTCGAAGAGATCGAGCACCTCGGGGTGGTACAGGATCCCGTCCGGCTTGCGCAGGTCGGCCTCGATCACCCTGGCGTACGGGTTGCCGCTGAGCAGGCTGCGGCTCTGCTGCACCGCGATCGGGTCGATGTCGACGTACATCACCCGCGCCTCGGGGTTCGCCTCCTGGGCGACCTCGTGCACGTTGCCGAGCGTCGGGATGCCCGACCCGATGTCGAGGAACTGCCGGACACCCCGCTCGCTCAGCCAGCGCACCGCCCGGCCCAGGAACGCCCTGTTCGCCCGCGCCACGAGCCGGGCCTCCGGGAACATCGTCTCGACCCGGTGCCAGAACTCTCTGTCCACGGCGAAGTTGTGCACCCCGCCGAGCGTGTAGTCGTACACCCGCGACGCATCCGGCACGGTGACGTCCACACCCTCCGGCACCCACCCGTACGGCTCGCTCATTTCCGCCCCAATGCTCGGCTCCCGGACCACCGATCATTGAAGTACGCGGATGCCCGCAAGGCCAGCATCTATGTCCGATTGAGACAGTTGTGCGCGATCAGCCCAGATGATCGCAGACGTTGTCCCGGCTCCCCCGCACCATGGTGACCGTCCGATAACCATCCGCGGCGATCCGCAGCCGGTACACACCGTCGATCACCCAGAGCCCGCGCGGAATGTTGCCGCCGCCCTCCCGCACGCCGAGAAGCACCGGCCCCACCACGTTCCACGTCTCACTGCCGTCGGCGTGGTGCTCCACCAGCGCACTGCCGCTCACATCGGCGTCGTACGACCGCCCGTTCCCGCTGTTGGTCACCCGCACGACGAGCGCCCCCTTGTAGGCGTCCCAGTGAATCGAACCGTCCGGATAGCGCCGCAGAACCTTGGTCACCACCTCATCGACCACCGGCTCCGCCCGAAACGCGAAGTCACAGGTGAGCCCCGCCGCCTGCGAGAACGGCGGGGTGGGCGCGGGCACCCAGCCACTGCCTTCGTCACCCTCGAACTCGTCGCGACCCACGACCGGATTCGCGGAGACACGGCTCCCCCGATCAGCCCCAGCCGAGACGCGACTCTCCCGCCCGGCCCCAGCCAGGACGTGGCTCCGCTGCCCGGCCCGTGCCGCGACGTGGCTTTCCTGGCCGACCCCAGGCAGGACGTGGCTCCGCTGCCCGGCCCCTGCCGAGACGTGGCTTCCGCGCGCAGCCACGGCCAGGTCGGGACTTTCCAGCTCAGCGCCCGCCGCAGACGCAGGAGAAGCAAGGCCGGCAAGAAAGGTGGCGGCCGCAGCGGCCGCGGTGATTGTTCGTCGCATGCACCCACCCTCACGTGAACCGCTGACCATGCCCTGACCACAGCCGATCACCGCGGGCCCGCGATTCCGGGGCAGCCCGTGGGGGTGGCGCCCGTCCCTTGCAGCGGACTCGCCACACCCCGTCAGGCATCCTAGGAGGCTAGGCTCCTCGTCCTTGCCCGCCGACCGGAGCCGCAGGCCCGCACGGCTACGCCCAGCGTGTTGATTCCTCACGTTCCCCGGATGAACGGCCTCACCGAACGCGGCGACGCCGCCCGGCGCGGTGATCCCTCACGTCCCTGGACGACCGGCCATGCCGGCGCTCACCGGGCGCGGCCGCGAGAACTCCCGCCCACCGGTCGTGCCGCCGGCGGCGAATGGCGGTTCACGGTTATAGGCTTCGATGCGATGGAGTTCCGGCTGCTGGGCGCGTTCGAGGCGAGCGTTCGAGGGCACCCGATCGCGGTGGGCAGGCGCCGGCAGGAGCGGTGCCTGCTGGGCATCCTGCTGCTCGCCCGCGGGCGGGTCGTGACCCCGGAACGCCTGGCCGACCTCCTGTGGAGCGGCGAGCCTCCGGCGGCGGCCCGGTCTGCCGTTCAGACCTACATCGGACGGCTGCGCCGCGCCCTCGCTGACCACGGGCTGACCATCGAGACTCGGCACGACGGCTACCGGGTGGACATCGCCGGGCACTTGCTCGACGTCGACGACTTCGCCGAGCGGAGCAGGGTCGCCGCGGAGGGCACCGACGCCGCGGAACGGGTCCGGCTCTGGGACGAGGCGCTCGCGCTGTGGCGGGGCCCGCTGCTCGCGGACGTGGCCGACGACCGGCTGCGGGAACGCCTCGGCGCCCACCTTCGGCGCGATTGGCTGCGCGCCACCGAGAGCCGGGCCGGCGACCTGCTGGCCATGGGCCGGCACGAGCGGGTCGTGTCCGCCCTCGAAGCGGTCGTCGAGCACCACCCCACCGAGGAACGCCTGGTCGCCCAGCTCATGACGGCGCTGCACCGCCAGGGCCGCACGGCGGAGGCCCTGCACCGGTACGACCTGACGGCCAAGGCGCTGCGCGCCGACCTCGACGTCCCGCCGAGCGAGTCCCTTCGCGACCTCCGTGCCCGGATAGCCCGCCGTGACCCGCGCCTCGAGCGCCCGCCCGCGCCCGCCTACGCGGTCCGCGTACGAGAGGAATGGCTCCCCTGGAACGTCGGGGGACATCCGGCATTGGAGTTCTGCAACACCTACGCGGGCTGGGGCGGCCCACCGCACTCCGCCGGCGAATGGCTGGGAAGTTATCCCGCGCTCGCCGCATGGTCCGAACAGGTCGGCCTGGTCGACGCCACCACCGTGTCGGCCCTGCTGCGCCTCGCCCGCCGCGGCCCGCGAGCCGCCACTGCCGTCCTGAGCGAGGCCAAAAACCTGCGTTCACTTCTGTACGCCGTCCTCACCGAACCACGAAGTGAACGGGCGTTCGCCGCCGTGGCCGCCTACGCCCAGGCCGCCGCCCGAGCGTCCGTCCTCACCCAGGACGCCGCCGGCCTGGCCCGCTGGGAGCTCTCCCCCACCGCCGGCCTGAAGATCCCCTTGCACGCCGCCGCGAACGCCGCCGCCGGCCTGCTGGCCGACCCGCGCCGCTTCACGGTCTGCGCCTGCCCCGCACCGAACTGCGGCTGGCTCTTCCTCGACGAGACCGGCCGCCGCCGCTTCTGCAGCATCGCCACCTGCGCCCGTTGACCAGCGCTCCGGCCGCTCACCCCGGAGAGCCGACGCCTCACGTCCGGGTGATGAACCCGATCCGCGGCACGTCGCGCACCGGTGATCCGTTTCCCGGATGAGCAGGAGCGGGTCGCCCGTTCAGGCAGGGCGGATCTCCACTCATGGAGGCCCGGTGGCATCCGGTCGGCGGGTTATGCGGTGCACGGCCGTTGACAAGGCTCACGCGGGTGAATCCGCCACCCGCGCAGGACCCGTGGTCCGGCCACGGCGCCGTCCCTCCGGACCGGCAGCCGCCCGCCCCACCGGGATACGACCCGGCCGCAGCCCCGCCGGGGCATGATTCGGCAGACTCCCCGTTCCACCCGGGTACGGCACCCGTCCCGCCCGGACACAACTCGGCACCCGTCCCGCCCGGACACAACTCCGCACCCGTCCCGCCCGGATACGGCTCGGCGCCTGTGCCGCCCGGACACAACTCCGCACCCGTCCCGCCCGGACACAACTCGGCACCCGTCCCGCCCGGATACGGCTCGGTGCCCGTCCCGCCCGGACACAACTCCGCACCCGTCCCGCCCGGACATGCCTCGGCGCCAGTCCCGCCCGGGCAGGAGCCGGCGGCTCCTCCGCCGCCCGGATACGTGCCGGCGCCTCCGCCCGGTCAACGGCCGCCGGTCATTCCGCCCGGCGGCGCGGCGTCGCCCCGGCCCTGGCACGGCCGCGCGACGCCCGGGAACGGCGAGCCCGTGCCGCCCGCCGCCGGATATGGCCCCTATGGACACGGCGCGGCCGCGAACGCCTACGGGTCGCACGGCCTCGGCGCGCCCGCGGACGGATACGGCACGCACGGCGGCGCGTACGGCCCTCCTGTCAACGGGTACGGGCCGGGCGCTGCCGCGGCTGGGCCGCCCACGCAGGCGTACGGGACAGTGGGTGGTCTGCCGGTGAAGCCGCCGTCGCGGTGGAAGGCCTGGCACAAGGTGACGCTCGGCGTGGTGGGTGTTCTCGTGCTCTGCCTCTGCGGTGTCGCCGTCTTCGCGCCGGACTCGGACCCGAACGACAAGGACCAGCCCGAGCAGACCGCCGCGGCGCAGGACGTGGCCGAGGTCCCGACGACCCTGCCCGCGGCGCCCACGACGACCGCGCCCACGTCGGCCGCGCCCGCCACGACGCAGGCGGCCAAGGCACCCGCGACGACGAAGCCCACACCGACGCGCAAGCCGACGACCAAGCCCACCACGAAGAAGGCCGTCTACTACGCCACCTGCGCCGAAGCCCCGGGCCCGCTCCGCGTGGGGGACCCGGGCTACCGCAAGGGACTCGACCGCGATGGTGACGGCGTCGCGTGCGAGCGGGGTGGCGGCGACGCCGACGAGCCGGTCGAGGAGCCGACGGCCGAGGACCCGGGCGACAGCGACGGCGGCGGCACCGATCCCCGGTTCTCCACCTGCACCAAGGCCAAGGCCGCCGGCTACGGGCCGTACACCCAGGGCGAGGACCCCGAGTACGACTGGTACGACGACCGCGACAACGACGGCGTCGTCTGCGAGTAGACCCACCGTTGCAACTACTTTGCGATTGCAAGTTGGCGGCGTGATGCTCGCGACAATCGCGGGCGTCACGCCGCGAACGCCATTTAACGTGCGCCGCTGGAGATCACCAAGGGGGCCTTGACGCCCGCCGCGCGGATGCTGGTGGTCTACCAGTTCGGACTCTGCTGGGCTGCTCCATGGTGCTGCCGTTCCTGGCCACCTATCCGCGCGACGACCAACAAGGTCTTTACATCCTGGGCGGTACGGCGGCCGACCGCACCGATCCCCGCACGCTCATCGCGCTCGGCTGCGGCCTACGGGTCGTCTCGTTCGGCCTGCCCGCCACGGTCACCTCACCTCCCGGAAGTTAATCGCTGTTCGCCCCGCACTTCACCTGGAGCCGTCGGCCGGCGGAACGAGGCCGGCCGGCGAGACCGGAACGACTCGCATCGTGGTGGCCCGCGCCGGAGGGCCGACCAGCAACGGCAGGAACCGGGGCTGGTCGCCGTACTTCGCCTCGTAGGCGCGGTCGACGGCGTCCCGCGTGGCGTCGTCCTCGACGAGGCTCACCGTCACCGGCACCGGGCCGTCCGGCGTGACGAAGGACAGACGACCTTCGGCGGACACCCGCCTGTACCAGGCGGATGCCGTGCCGTGTGAGGAGCGGATGTAGCCGGCGCCGTCCGCCTCCACGGCCCAGATCGGCGTGCGGTGGTGGCCCGCCTCGATGAGGACCGTGTCGGTGTCGCGCAGGTATGCGAGCAAGGAAGCCATGCCGCCAGCCTGCCCGCCGCCGCCACGACGGCCATCAGTCACATGACCGATGACCGGGGGCGCTCCCCCGTAACTTTTCCGAAAGATGCCCTATACCCATCGCGGCGTTCCTCTGTTAGCGTTCACACCACCTGAGGTGCGCTCGCCCGCGCGCCGCGTCGTCGTGTGATGTTATCGCTAACAACGCACGCCTCGTGGAGGTGGTTCCCCCGATGTCTGACCAAACGTCGTCCGACCAGCCGCGATACACGGTCGGCGTCGACTTCGGCACGCTCTCCGGCCGGGCGGTCGTCGTGCGCGTGCCGGACGGCGCCGAGCTCGGCTCCGCCGTTCACGAATACAAGCACGCCGTGCTCACCGAGGCGCTTCCGGACGGCACGCCCCTCGGGCCCGACTGGGCGCTGCAGGTGCCCTCCGACTACGTCGACGTGCTCAAACAGGCCGTACCCGCCGCCATCGCCGCCGCCGGTGTCGATCCGGCGCACGTGGTCGGCATCGGCACCGACTTCACCGCCTGCACGATGGTGCCCACGCTCGCCGACGGCACGCCGCTCAACGAGCTGCCCGCGTGGGCGAGCCGCCCGCACGCGTACGTCAAGTTGTGGAAACATCACGCCGCCCAGCCGCAGGCCGACCGCATCAACGCGCTCGCCGCCGAGCGGGGTGAGACCTGGCTTCCCCGGTACGGCGGGCTGATCTCCTCGGAGTGGGAGTTCGCCAAGGGCCTGCAGGTCCTCGAGGAGGACCCCGAGGTGTACGCGGCGACGGCGCGCTGGGTCGAGGCCGCCGACTGGATCGTCTGGCAGCTCACCGGAAGCTACGTGCGCAACGCCTGCACGGCCGGTTACAAGGGCATCCGTCAGGACGGCGCCTACCCGTCGCGCGAGTTCCTCGCCGCGCTCAACGAGGACTTCGCCGGCTTCGTGGCCGACAAGCTCGACCAGCCGATCGGCGAGCTGGGCCAGAAGGCCGGCGTCCTCTCCGCCGAGGCCGCCGCCTGGACCGGCCTGCACCCCGGGATCGCGGTCGCCGTCGGCAATGTGGACGCCCACGTGACCAGCGCGGCCGCGCGGGCGCTCGACCCGGGCCAGATGGTCGCCATCATGGGCACGTCCACCTGCCACGTCATGAACGGCGCCGAGGTCCGCGAGGTGCCCGGCATGTGCGGCGTGGTCGACGGCGGCATCGTGGCCGGGCTCTGGGGATACGAGGCCGGCCAGAGCGGCGTCGGCGACATCTTCGGCCACTACGTCGACCGGCTCGGCGCCGAGTGGACCCACGCGGTGCTCACCGAGCGCGCCGCCCGGCAGCGCCCCGGCCAGCACGGCCTGATCGCGCTGGACTGGCACAACGGCAACCGCTCCGTGCTGGTCGACCACGAGCTGTCCGGCCTGCTGATCGGCGAGACCCTCGCCACCCGGCCCGAGGACGTCTACCGCGCGCTGATCGAGGCCACCGCCTTCGGCACCCGCAAGATCGTCGAGACGTTCAACGAGGCCGGCGTGCCGGTGCGGGAGTTCATCGCGGCGGGCGGACTGCTCAAGAACCAGCTGCTCATGCAGATCTACGCCGACGTGCTGAACATGCCGTTGTCGGTCATCGGGTCCGACCAGGGCCCGGCGCTCGGCTCGGCCATCCACGCGGCCACCGCCGCCGGCTGCTTCCCCGACGTCCGCACGGCCGCCGAGTCGATGGGCCGGGTGGAGCGCGAAATGTATACACCGGATCCAGCCGCAGCGGCTGTATACGACGAGCTGTACGCGGAGTACTCGGCGCTGCACGACTACTTCGGGCGCGGTGGCAGCAAAGTGATGCGCCGTTTGCGCGCGATCCAGCGCAAGGCCCTTGTCTCGGAGGAGAGCCGATGACCGTCACGACGGACGTTCGCGACACCATCGCGGCGCTGCGCCGCCAGGTCGCCGACCTGCACGCGGAGCTGCCCCGCAACCAGCTCGTCGTGTGGACCGCCGGCAACGTCTCGGCCCGCGTGCCGGGGCGGGACCTGCTCGTCATCAAGCCGTCCGGCGTCTCGTACGAGAAGATCACGCCGGACGCGATGGTGGTCACCGACCTCGACGGCGTGCTCGTCGACGGCGAGCTGAGCCCGTCGTCGGACACGGCCGCGCACGCGTACGTCTACAAGCACATGCCCCGGGTCGGCGGCGTCGTGCACACCCATTCCACGTACGCGACCGCGTGGGCCGCCCGGGGCGAGGCGATCCCCTGCGTCCTGACGATGATCGCCGACGAGTTCGGCGGTGAGATCCCGGTCGGGCCGTTCGCGCTGATCGGCGACGACTCGATCGGGCGCGGCATCGTCGAGACGCTGCGCGAGCACCGCTCCCCCGCCGTGCTCATGCGCAACCACGGCGTCTTCACCGTCGGGCGCGACGCCAAGTCGGCCGTGAAGGCCGCGGTGATGTGCGAGGACGTCGCCCGGACCGTGCACATCTCGCGACAGCTCGGCGCCCCCGTGCCGATCGAGCAGCACCACATCGACTCGCTCTACGACCGCTACCAGAACGTCTACGGACAGGAGCCCGCGAAGTGACCACCACGGTGGGGAAGCCCCAGATCTGGTTCCTGACCGGCAGCCAGCACCTGTACGGCCCGGACACGCTCCAGCAGGTCGCCGACCAGTCCGCCGACATCCAGCAGCAGCTGGTGGCGGGCGGGCTCAGCGCCGAGATCGTCGGCAAGCCGGTGCTCACCGACTCGTCCGCGATCCGCCAGGTGATGCTCGAGGCGAACGCGGACCCGTCCTGCCTCGGCGTCATCGCGTGGATGCACACGTTCTCGCCCGCCAAGATGTGGATCACCGGCCTGGACACGCTGCGCAAGCCGCTGCTGCACCTGCACACGCAGCACAACCGGTCGTTGCCGTGGGCCACCATCGACATGGACTTCATGAACCTGAACCAGGCCGCGCACGGCGACCGCGAGTTCGGCTTCATCCAGGCCCGGCTCGGAGTGCCGCGCAAGACGGTCGCGGGGCACGCCGGCGACCCGTCGGTGGTCACCCGGGTGGATGCGTGGATCCGCGCCGCCGCCGGCTACCAGCATCTGCGGACGCTGCGGCTGGCGCGATTCGGCGACAACATGCGCGACGTCGCGGTCACCGAGGGCGACAAGGTCGAGGCCGAGCTGCGCTTCGGGGTCTCGGTCAACACGTACGGGGTGAACGACCTCGTCGCGGTGGTGGACGCCGCGCCGGACGACGCGATCGACGCGCTGCTCGCCGAGTACGCGGACCTCTACGAGCTGGCGCCGGAGCTGGCCCGGGGCGGCGAACGGCACGAGTCCCTGCGGTACGCGGCAAGGATCGAGGCCGGCCTGCGGCAGTTCCTCACCGAGGGCGGCTTCGGGGCGTTCACCACGAACTTCGAGGACCTCGGCGGCCTGCGGCAGCTACCCGGCCTCGCGGTGCAGCGGCTGATGGCCGACGGCTACGGCTTCGGCGGCGAGGGTGACTGGAAGACGTCGGCGCTGCTCGCGGCGGTGAAGGCGATGGGCGGCGCGGCGTCGTTCATGGAGGACTACACCTATCACTTCGGCCCCGGCGACCCGAAGATCCTCGGCGCCCACATGCTGGAGGTCTGCCCGTCGATCGCCGCCGACCGCCCCCGCGTCGAGATCCACCCGCTGGGCATCGGCGACCGCGAGGACCCGGTGCGCCTGGTCTTCGACGCCGCCCCCGGCCCCGGCACGGTGATCGGCCTGGTCGACCTGGGCGACCGCTTCCGCCTGGTGGCCAACAGCGTCGAGGTCACCGCCCCCGACGAGCCGCTCCCGGCGCTGCCGGTGGCCCGGGCCGTCTGGAAGCCCGCGCCGTCGCTCTCCACGTCCGCCGAATGCTGGCTCACCGCGGGCGGCCCGCACCACACCGTCCTGACGAAATCCGCGTCGCCGGAGACCCTGCGCGACTTCGCCACCATGCTCCAGACCGAGCTGCTGCTCATCGACGAGGACACGACCACGCACGACTTCACCGACCGCGTCCGCTGGAACGCGGCCTACTACCGCCTCTCCCGCCCCTTGTAGCCACTCCCCTCGCGGCGGGCCACGCCCACAACCGTCCGTGGCCGTGGCCCGCCGCGCCCCCCCAAACGAGTGCACAGCCCACAGACGAAGGGGCGTTCACTTCAGAGGCCGTAGGTCTTGCCGATGATGTCGCGCTGGATCTCGCTCGTGCCGCCGTAGACCGTGGAGATGAGCGTAGCGCGGACGTGCTTCTCCATGTCGTACTCGGTGGCGTAGCCGTAGCCGCCCATCATCTGCATGCCGGCCAGCGCCGTCTCGCGGGCCACCTCGGTGGTCTTGAGCTTGACCATCGAGCTCTCGCGCGGCAGGACGCGGCCCGGGTCGCGGTCGACCTTCTCGGCGGTGTCGTAGACGAGCAGGCGGCAGCACTCGATCTCGGTGGCCAGGTCGGCGATGCGGTGGCGCATCACCTGGAACGAGCCGATCGGGCGGCCGAACTGCTTGCGCTCGCGGATGTACGCGAGGGTGTCGTCGAAGGCCCGCCGCGCGGTGCCCAGCATCAGGGCCGCCAGAATGAGGCGTTCCAGGTTGAGACCGGCCATCAGCTGTTTCCAGCCCGCGCCGGCCTGGCCGACCACGGCGTCGGCGGGCAGGCGGCAGCCGGTGAAGTAGAGGTCGTTCACCTCCCGGCCGCCCATGGTGTCGATGCCGCTGACACGCAGGCCCTGCGCGCCGGCCGGCACCAGGAACATGGTGAGACCGTCGTGGTCACCGGGGCTGCCGCCCGTGCGGGCGACGAGCAGGATCGCGTCGGCGATGTGCGCGTTGGAGCACCACGTCTTCTGGCCCTCGACGACATATCCGCCGTCCGGGGCCGCGGTGGCACGGCAGGACAGGGCCGCCACGTCGGAGCCGGCGCCGGGCTCGGACATCGCGATGGAGTAGACGCGCCCGCCCGCCGTACCGCCGAGGACGGTCTTCTTCTGGGCGTCCGTGCCGAAGCGCTCGACCGCGCCGGCCACGATGGCCGAGGTCGCGAAGCCGCCGGCCGGGATCATGCCGTGGCCCAGTTGCTCGAGGAACAGGCACATGTCGACCATGCCGCCGCCCGCGCCGCCGTGCTCCTCGGGGATCGCCACGCCGAGCCAGCCCAGGTCGGCCATGCGCTGGTAGAGGTCCTGGTTGTGCGGGCTCGGGCCGCGCTGCTCGCGGGTGCCGGCCGCACGGCGGGCGAATTCCGCCAGGGCCGCCGTGAACGCTCGCTGTTCGTCACTGAGATCCATGGCCATGTCCGGCCTTTCGCAGGTGGTGGCGGGCATTGACAGCGAACGTAGCATATCAAATATCAAATCCGTCGAGACGTGGCGAGCGGTGACAGCGCCGGCGGGCGACAGGTCGACGAAGGTTTGCGAGCGCCTGAGGAGGGCGTCATGACGGCAACGCTCGGCGAGCAGGGGACGGTCGAGGCCGCGGTCCAGCGGGCGCGCGGGGCCGCGGCGTGGTGGGGCGGGCTGGGCTTCCACGGGCGGCGTGAACGGCTGCTGGCCTTCAAGCACGCGATCGCGGCGGGCATCGACGACCTGGCCGCCGTCATCTCGGCGGAGACGGGCAAGCCGAGCGCCGACGCCGTCCTCGAAGTGATGCTCGCCGTCGAGAACCTGGACTGGTCCGCCCGGAACGCGCAGCGGGTCCTTCGCCGGCGCCGGGTGCCGAGCGGGCTGCTCGCCGCCAACCAGGCGTCCACCGTGGAGTACCACCCGCTCGGGGTGGTGGGCGCCATCGGGCCGTGGAACTACCCGGTCTACACGCCGCTCGGGGCGATCGCGTCGGCGCTCGCGGCGGGCAACGCCGTGGTCTTCAAGCCGAGCGAGCTCACTCCCCGCACCGGTGAGTGGCTTGCCGCCGCGTGGCCGGGGCCGCAGCCGGTGCTCCAGGTGGTGACGGGTGACGGCTCGGCCGGAGCGGCGCTGTGCCGGGCCGGGGCCGACAAGGTGACGTTCACCGGGTCGGCCGCCACCGGGCGCAAGGTGATGGCCGCGTGCGCCGAGACGCTCACGCCGATCGTCATCGAGGGTGGCGGCAAGGACGCGATGATCGTCGCGGCCGACGCGGACCTCGAGGCGGCCTGCCGGGCGGCGGCCTTCGGGGGCTTCGGCAACGCGGGGCAGACCTGCGCCGGTGTCGAGCGTGTCTACGTGGTCCGGCAGGTCTACGACGACTTCCTCGCGCGCTTGACCGCGCTCGCCGAGGGGGTGCGCCCGGGCGAGCGGGACGGCCCGTACGGCCGCATGACCACGCCGGCCCAGGTCGAGATCGTGCGGCGGCACGTGAGCGCCGCGATCGAGGCGGGCGCGCGGCCGGTCGTGGGCGGTGTCGAGTCGGTCCAGCCGCCGTACGTCATGCCGGTCGTGCTGGCCGGGGTGCCGGAGGACAACCCGGCCGTGACCGAGGAGACGTTCGGCCCGACGCTCGTCGTGAACGCGGTGGCCGACCTGGACGAGGCGATCGAGCGGGCGAACGCGACCCGCTACGGCCTGGCCGCGTCGGTGTTCTCGCGGGACCGGCGGCGCGCGGTCGCGGTCGCCCGGCGGCTGCGCACCGGTGCGGTGTCCGTCAACTCGGTGCTCGGGTTCGCTGCCGTGCCGGCGCTGCCGTTCGGCGGGATCGGCGACTCCGGCTTCGGCCGGGTGCACGGCGCGGACGGGCTGCGCGAGTTCAGCCGGGCCCAATCGATGACGCGGCAACGCTTCGCCCCGCCGATCGACCTGATGCGGCTCGACCGCAGCGCCACGGCCCTCGCCCGCGCCCGCGCGGCGTTCCGCTTCCGGCACGCGGGCAAGCGACACGGCACGGCCCCCGGCGCATGACGGCCCGCGCGCCCGCCACTCGATGAGGGGTCGTGGCGGGAGGAGGTGACGGGTGCGGGCGCTGTCAGGCCGGCGGGTCCCAGACGCCCAGCTTTTCCAGGTGGGTGACGAGGCGCTCGGCGCCGTCGGTGAAGTGGCGGGTCATCACCGTGCGGGCCTTGTCGGCGTCGTGCGACTCGAAGGCGGCCAGCAGCTCGTCGTGCGCGGTCCGCATGCCCTCGCGCCAGCCCGCGTCGGTGGCGTAGAAGCGGGCCGGGGTGTATCTGGTGGCGGTGTGCAGGAACCAGCTCAGCTTGCGCGCCTCGGCCATGCGGTTGATGGTGCGGTGGAACTCGTACTCGAGCTGCTCGACGTCGGCCGCGCGGCGCGAGCGGGTCAGCTTGCGGTTGGCGGCGATCAGCTGGTCGAGGCCGGCCTCGGTGATGCGGGCCGCGACGCGGGCGGCGAGCTCGCCGGCGATGTCGCCCTGCAACTGGAAGAGGTCGAGGACGTCCTGCCGCTCCAGCGGGGCGACCACGTATCCCTTGCGGGGCTGCAACTCCACCATGTCCTCGCCGCGCAGGGTCAGCAGCGCCTCGCGGACCGGGGTGATGCTGACGCCGAGCCGGCCGGCGACCTCTTCGAGGCGGATGCGCGCACCGGGCCTCAGCTCCCCCGACATGATGCGCGAGCGGAGCTCCGCCGCGACCTCCTCGGCGAGCTGAGGTCTGTTCACCGGCCGAGCCTATCAAATATCAAATAGGAGGTACGCCTGTGAGCCACCGCTACGAGATCGCCCACCGGATCGCCGCGCTGCACCCCGAGCGCGACCACCTGGAGATCTACCAGCTCTCCGCCGGCCTGGACTTCCCGTGGGACTACACGCGGGCGCTGGAGTTCGCGCTCTTGCGCACCTACTGCGTGCCGAGCATCTCGCGGCTGCTGGCCGCCACCGGCGAGTTCCGCGACCGCCCGCAGCGCCGTTACGACGACACCGCCCTGCTGATGGCCGAGATGGCCGCGCACGGCTACGACTCCCCGCGCGGCAAGGAGGCGCTGCGCGTTGTCAACCGCGCGCACGGGCACTACGCCATCAGCAACGACGACATGCTCTACGTGCTCTCCACCTTCGTGTACGACCCGATCGCCTGGCTCGACCGCTTCGGCTGGCGCCGCCTGCACGACAACGAGCGCCTGGCGGCCTTCCACTACTACCGCGAGGTCGGCAGGCGCCTGGGCGTGCGCGACATTCCCGGCGGCTACGAGCAGTTCCAGAGCTTCAAGCAGGCGTACGAGGAGGAGCACTTCGTGCACAGCGCAGCGAACCGGGAGATCGGCGACTACACGGTGAACCTGTTCGCCGCGTGGTTCCCGCCGTTCCTGCGGCCCGCGGCCCGGCTCGGCGTGCGCGGCATGCTCGACGAGCCGATGCTGCGCGCGTTCGGCTTCGACCCGGCGCCCGCCTGGGTGACCCGGCTGGCGTCCACCGGCCTGCGAACCCGCGCCCACGCGCTGCGTTTCTTTCCGCCCCGCCGCCGCTCCGTGCTGGGCGTCGCGCGCCACAACCGCACGTATCCCGGCTATCCCGACGGATACGAGCCGTCGGACCTCGGCGCGCCTCCCCCGCCCGCCGGCCTGCCGCCGGAGTTCCGCCGCCGCCCCTGAGACCCAGCGGTGGCCCGGCCGCCCGGGACCGCGCCACCGCTGCTCGGCCGGCGCCTCAGCGGCTGTCCGCGTACAGCTCCGTGATGGCGCCGGCGTGGCGTTCGGCGACGACGCGGCGGCGCAGCTTCAGGGTGGGTGTCAGCTCGCCGCTCTCCGGGGTCCACGCCGACGGCAGGACGCGGAACGTCTTCACCTGCTCGGGCCGGGACAGCTTGCTGTTCGCCGCCTCCACCGCCGCAGCGATCTGGGCCAGCACGCCGGGGTCGGTGGCCGCCGCCGGCAGCCGCCGCGACGAGAAGGCCGGCAGCGTCTCCTCGTCGAGCACGATCAGGGCCGTGACGTACGGCCGGCGGTCGCCGATCGCCACGGCCTGGGCGATCAGCGGGTGGGCCCGCAGCAGGCTCTCGACGCGCGCCGGCGAGATGTTCTTGCCGCTGGACGTGATGATGAGCTCCTTCTTGCGGTCCGTGATGGTCAGGTAGCCCTCGTCGTCGAGCGTGCCGACGTCGCCGGTGGCCAGCCAGCCGCCGGCGTCGGTCACCGGCTCGACGCCGCCGTCCGGCCTGAGGTAGCCGAGGCACACCAGCGGGCCGCGCACCAGGATCTCGCCGTCGTCCGCGAGCGCGACCTCCATCCCCGGATTGGGGCGCCCGACGGTGCCCGTACGGAAGTGGTCAGGGGTGTTGATCGTCGCCGTGCCCGTCGTCTCGGTCATGCCCCACACCTCGAGCACGTCGACCCCGATGCTTGCCAGGCTGTGCAGGACCTCGACGGGGATGGGCGCCGCCCCGCTGCCCGCCCAGATCATGTTGTCCAGGCCCAGACGCGCCCGGATCGGCTTCAGCACCGCCTCGTCCACGGCGGCCAGGCGGGCGGCGAGGTCCTCCGGCACCGGCTTCTCGGCGGCGCGCAGGTGGTAGGCCTCCAGCGCCACCGCCCGGGCCGCCGCGACGGCCGAGCGCACCGACTCCGGCGCCTGGGACAGCTGCGCCTCGACGCCGGCCGCCATCTTCTCCCAGATGCGCGGGACCCCGAAGAACGAGACCGGCCGCAGCGCCACCAGGCCGGCCAGCAGCTGCGCCGGGTCGGGGCAGATGGTCACGTGCCCGGCGCGGTAGATCGGGTTGTAGACGCCGAGCATCCGTTCGGCGATGTGCGCCAGCGGCAGGTAGGCCAGCGACGGCGAGTGGGGCGGCGTCTCGACGGTCTGCTCCAGCACGACCGACTGGTAGACGACGTTGTGGTGGCTCAGCAGGACGCCCTTCGGGTCGCCCGTGGTGCCCGACGTGTAGAGCAGCGTGACCGGCTGCTCCGGCCGCACGTCCCGCCAGGCCTTCTCGAAGGCCGACGGGTCCTCGCGGTGCAGCGCCGCCCCGCGATCGGCGACGGCGCGCAGCGAGACGTGGGAGGTGCCCTCGACGACCACCACGTGCTGGACGGCCGGCAGCGCGGGCAGGATGGGCTCCCAGCGCTCGAGCTCCTGGGCCCCCTCCAGCACGACGACGGTCGCCTGGCTGTGCCGGGCGAGGTATTCGAGCTGCGCGGGCGGCAGCGTGGCGTACACGGTGGACGGCACCGCGCCGAGATGCGCGGCGGCCAGGTCGACCAGCCAGTGCTCGGGCCGGCTCGACATCATGATGAGCATGCGGTCGCCCGGCCGCAGGCCCAGGTCGGCGAGGCCGCGCGCCAGGGCCGCCACCTCGTCGCGCAGCTGCCGCCAGGTGAGCGTCTCCGGCTTGCCGAGCACGCTGAGCGCCGGCCGGTCCGGGTGTTCGGTCGCGTTGCGGTGCAGCAGGGCGGGGACGGTCAGCCCAGCAGCGATGTCGAGCGGGTCCATGAGTGGCTCCTTAGCCGTTGGCCGCGAGCGGGTGCCGCCGGCGTCCGAGCCGCCGGCGGAGGTCGTGCAGGTAGAGATCCCTCGGGAGCACCCGCAGCCGGGACGGCAGCCGCGGGTAGACCGCCGCGGTGAGCGCGGCGGCGCGGTCGAGCCGGCGCTGGTGCCCGGCCGTCCAGGTGTAGCCGTACCCGGCCCGGATCGCGGCCGGGAGCAGTCCGACGGTGACGAAGCGGAGGACCGGCATCGCCGGGCGCAGCGCGACGGGCAGGTCCCGGGGCCGCAGCAGCGCGGTGGCGATCTGCCGGGCCTCGTCGCCGACGCGCAGCCGCGCGAGGGTGTCGTCGTAGTAGCGCCGGAAGGCCGTCCGCGAGGCGGGCCAGGCACCGGGTGGGCACCCGATCGCGGTGGCCAGCACGCCGTACTGCTCGTAGCAGTCGGCGGCCTCCGCGGGGCGCAGCGGCCCGAAGGCGCGTTCGTAGATCAGGATCGCGGTGTCGTAGAGGGTGGCGTTGACCCAGACCTGGAGGTCCGGGTCGTTGGCCCGGTAGCCGGGGCCGGTGACCCGGGAGTGCAGGGCGTGCACGGCCCGGCTGACCGTCGCGGCCTCGGCCTCGGTGCCGAAGAGCACGGCGTAGACGTAGGTCAGGGTCGCCCGCAACCGGTCGAGCGGCCGCTCGGCGAAGGTGCTGTGCTCGAAGACGCCGCGGGCCACGGCCGGGTGGGCGATCTGGAGCAGCGTGGCGCGCCCGCCGCCGGCGAGCAGGAGTCCCTCGCTCGCCACGCGACGGATCACCGCGTCGTCGCCGAACCGACCGACGTTCATGTCGGCACTGTAAACGGCGATTAACTTCTTACGGTAGACCCGCGTTCATATGGTGCTACTTCGACGTCAGGATGATGCGAATTCCGGCTAACTTTTCAGGACGCCAGGATGGTCAGCATGAGGCCGGTGAGGTGCTCGTCCATGCGCGAGCGGCGGTCGAAGCGCACCCAGCGGCTCAGGTCGGTCACCACGTTGAGCGCGGCGTGCACCAGCACGCGCGCCTCGGGCGGCTGGAGACCCGGGCGCAGCAGCAGCAGGAGCTGCACCCATTCCTCGACGTGCAGGCGCTGCGCCTTGCGGAGCTCGTGCCGGTCGGCGGCGGGCAGGTTGTTGAACTCGGAGAGGTAGACCGAGACCAGGTCGGCGCGCTCGAACGTGAGGTTCACGTACGACTCCGCAAGGCGGCGCAACGCGTCCTCGTCGCCGGCCGCGCCGTTCAGCGCCGTGAGCGTCGCGTCGGCGACCCGCGCCGAGGCTCGGTAGAAGGCGGCCGCGAGGATGTCGGCCTTGCCGGGGAAGTAGCGGTACACACTCGACGCGTTGATGCCCGAGGCGAGGCCGATCTGGTCGAGGCTGACGCCGTGATAGCCGTGCTCGCGGAACAGCCGCACGGACTCGGCCAGGATGATCTCGCGGCGGGTGCCCACCCGCACCTCGTCGAAGGGACTGTCCTGGACGTACGACGGCGTGGGCGGCTGGGCGGACACCACGGCCCAGGCCATGCGGGGAAGCATCTGCTCGGCGCGGCCCTTGGCGATCGGCGCGCGATGGGTGGAGAGGCTGCCGAACACGCTGAGCACGGCCCGGACCAGCGCGTCCACGTCAGCGCCGGTTAGGTCGCGGCGCTTGGCGGCGATGCGGCTGCTCAGCCGCTCGAACAAGGTGCCGAGGTCCCGCCGGAACCCGGCCCGGTCGCGGTGGTCGAGGTAGCGCCACTCCCACTGGTAGAGCCCGCCGACCCGCCGGTGCTCCACTGCCAGCCGGGCGAGGACGCCGAACAGCTCGTCGAGGTGCGCGCCGGGCAGGTCGGTGGCGCTCAGCACCGCGTCCATCAGCTGCCGCGTGGCGTGGACGAGCATCGCGTACTTGCTGTCGAAGTGGCGGTAGATCGCCGGTCCGCTGATGCCGACGGCGGTGGCGATGTCACCGAGCCCGACACCGTGGTAGCCACGCTCGCAGAACAGCTCCGCCGCGGCGGTGGCGAGCTGGGCCTTGCGGTCCTTCGGGCGCTTGCGGGCGGGCTGATCGGGGGCTGCGGTGCGCATCGCCACAGCGTACCGGTGACTCCACATTCACAGCCTGGCGCCAATAATAGTCCTTGACACGATGCGGAAACGTACCAGAAAGTTAACGGCGATTCGCAGAGAGGACGGCCGATGATCATCGACGCTTTCCTGTACGAGGCGATACGCACGCCGCGTGGCCGCGGCAAGAGGACCGGCTCCCTGTACGGCACCAAACCGATCTCGCTCGTCACCGGCCTCATCGACGAGATGCTGCGCCGGCACCCCGGCGTGGACCCCGCCGACATCGAGGACGTCGTGCTCGGCGTCGTCTCGCCGCTCGGCGACCAGGGCTCGGTGATCGCCAAGACGGCGGCGCTCAAGGCCGGCCTGCCGCACACCGTGGCCGGCGTCCAGCTCAACCGCTTCTGCGGCTCCGGGCTCGAGGCGGTCAACAACGCCGCCCAGAAGGTCCGCTCCGGCTGGGGCGACCTAGTCCTGGCCGGCGGGGTCGAGTCGATGTCGCGGGTGCCGATGGGCTCCGACGGCGGGGCCTGGTCGATGGACCCGGAGACCAACCTCGCCATCGACTTCGTGCCGCAGGGCATCGGCGCCGACCTCATCGCCACCCTCGACGGCTTCGGCCGCGAGCGCGTCGACGCCTTCGCGCTGCGCTCGCAGCAGCGCGCCGCGCACGCCTGGGCGAGCGGCTACTTCGACCGTTCCGTGGTGCCGGTGCGCGACCGCAACGGCCTGACGGTCCTCGACCGCGACGAGCACGTGCGCGGCGACTCCACGATGGACGGCCTGGCCGCGCTGAAACCGTCCTTCGGCGACATGGCCTTCTTCGACGCGGTGGCGCTCCAGAAATACCACTGGGTGGAGCAAATCGAGCACGTCCACACCGCCGGCAACTCCTCCGGCATCGTCGACGGCGCCGCGCTCACGCTGATCGGCTCGGCCGCCGCGGGCGACCGCGCCGGCCTGACCCCGCGGGCGCGCATAGCCGGGGCCGCGCTCAGCGGCGCCGACCCGACCATCATGCTGACCGGCCCGGCGCCGGCCAGCCGCAAGGCGCTGGAGCGCGCCGGGATCACCGCCGGCGACCTCGACCTCGTCGAGATCAACGAGGCGTTCGCCGCCGTGGTGCTGCACTACGTCGACGATCTGAAGATCGACCCGGACATCGTGAACGTCAACGGCGGCGCGATCGCCATGGGTCACCCGCTGGGCGCGACCGGCGCCATGATCCTCGGCACCCTCGTCGACGAGCTCGAGCGCCGCGGCGGCCGGTACGGCCTCGCCACGCTCTGCATCGGCGGCGGCATGGGTGTCGCCACCGTCGTCGAGCGAGTCTGAGTCGCCGAGCGAGTCCGAGGAGGCATCCATGGCCACGGCCATCCGCTGGCACCGCGACGGCGACGGCATCGTCGTGCTCACCCTCGACGACCCGGGCCGCGCCGCGAACACCATGAACGAGGCGTACGTGCGGGCGATGGAGGAGACGGTCACCCGGCTCGAACGCGAGCGCGACGACATCACCGGTGTCGTGCTCACCTCGGCGAAGAAGTCGTGGTTCGCCGGCGGCGACCTGGACAGCCTGCGCGCCTTCGACAGCCCCCAGGCGGCCTTCGACCGCGCGAGCCTGGTGAAGGCGCAGCTGCGGCGGCTCGAGCTGCTCGGGCGGCCGGTGGTCGCCGCCATCAACGGGGCCGCGCTCGGCGGCGGCCTGGAGATCGCGCTCGCCTGCCATCGCCGGATCGCGCTGACCGGCGCGGTGGTCGGCTGCCCGGAGGTCACGCTCGGCCTTCTCCCGGCGGGCGGCGGGGTCGTGCGCTCCGTCCGGCTCCTCGGGCTGACGGCCGCGCTCACCCACGTACTGCTGAAGGGAACCCGCCACGAAGCGCGGGCGGCCCGGGAGCTCGGCCTGATCGACGAGGTCGTGGAGACGCCCGAGGAGCTTCTCGCGGCGGCGAGGCGATGGATCCGGGAAAACCCGGACGCGTCCCAGCCGTGGGACACCGTGCGCACCGTGCGCGTCGACCGGGCGGCGCTGCCGGCCCTTCCCGCGATGCTGCGCCACCAGCTCAAGGGGGCGCCCTATCCGGCGCCGCGGCACATCCTCGCCGCCGCGGTCGAGAGCACCCAGGTCGACGTCGACACCGCGTTCGTCATCGAGAGCCGCTACTTCGCCGGCCTCGTCACCGGTCCGGTCGCCAAAAACATGATCAAGGCGTTCTTCTTCGACCGCAACGCCGCCGCCGCACGCGACATCGGCGACGTCCCGCCGATCCGCAAGGCCGCCGTCCTCGGCGCGGGCATGATGGGCGCGGGCATCGCCCAGGTGCTCGCCCGCGCGGGCGTGCCGGTGGTGCTGCGCGACGTCGACGCCGGCCGGGCCGCCGCGTACGCCTCCGATCTGATCACCCCCACGGCCGACGTCGCGGAGCTGGCCGGCGCCGACCTGGTGATCGAGGCGGTCTTCGAGGATCCCGGCCTCAAGCACAAGGTCTTCGCCGAGATCGAGGACCTCGTCGCCCCCGACGCGCTGCTCTGCTCCAACACGTCCACGCTGCCCATCACGTCGCTCGCCGAGGGCGTGCGCCGCCAGGGCGACTTCATCGGTCTGCACTTCTTCTCCCCCGTACCGAAGATGCCGTTGGTCGAGGTGATCCGGGGCGAGAAGACCGGCGACGAGGCACTGCGCCGGGCGCTGGCCGTGGTGCGCCTGCTGCGCAAGACGCCGATCGTCGTCAACGACAGCCGCGGCTTCTTCACCAGCCGGGTCATCGGCACCTTCACCAACGAGGGCGTCGCGATGCTGGCCGAGGGCGTGCCGGCGGCCAGCATCGAGCAGGCGTCGAGCCAGGCCGGCTATCCCGCCCCGGTGCTGGCGCTGGTGGACGAGCTCACCCTCACGCTCCCCCGCAAGATCCGGCAGGAGGCGCTCGCCGCGGGGGCCGGGACACCGCACCCGGCCGACGCGGTCATCGACCGGATGATCGACGAGTTCGGGCGCCCCGGCCGGTCCCCCGGCGCCGGCTTCTACGAGTACGAGGACGGCCGCCGCACCCGCCTCTGGCCGGGCCTGAAGACGCTGGCGCCGCCCGCCGAGGTCCCGTTCGAGGACCTGAAGGAGCGCCTGCTCTTCATCGAGGCCATCGAAGCGGTGAAATGTCTCGACGAGGGCGTGCTCACCTCGGTGGCCGAGGCGAACATCGGCTCGATCCTCGGCATCGGCTATCCCGGCTGGACCGGCGGCGTCCTGCAGTACATCAACCAGTACGAGGGCGGCCTGCCCGGTTTCGCCGAGAGGGCGCGCCAGCTCGCCGGGCGCTACGGCGAGCGCTTCGCTCCGCCGGCCCTCCTGCTGGCCAAGGCGGCGGACGGCACGACCTTCGACTAGGCAGCCTTGCCCTGGGCGACCCCGTTGAAGTAGGTGAGGCCGCTCATCGTCATGGCCGGCTGGAACTCGTTCATCAGCCGCACCCGGACGGGCGACTCGGCGAACGCCGGGTCCAGCTGGAACTCGGCCGCCACCGACCACCACGTCACCGGCACGATGCCCGCCATCGCCATGCGCTGGATCGCCGTGTCGTGCGCCTCCTTGCTCAGCGACGCGGAGGCGTCCGCCACCACGTAGGTCTCGTAGCCGGCCCGCACCGCGCCCAGCGCCGTCTGCAGGACGCAGCCGTCGGTGGCGATGCCGCCGATGAGCAGCCGCCGCCGGCCGGTCGCCTCCACCGCGGCGGCGAAGTCCGGGTCGAGGAACGAGTTGAACGCCGTCGCGCGCTCGATGACCGGCTGGTCGCCGATCGCCGCCAGCAGCTCAGGGTAGAGCGGGCCGGACGGCTTGGCGCTCTCGCCGTTGGTGACGACCAGCCCGGCGCCGTAGAGCTTCGCGGTCTTCGCGAGGCCCACCGCGTTGCTGATGTGCTCGCGCAGGTCGTGCGAGCGGAGCAGGTTGGCGAAGCCGACCGCGTAGTCGACCAGGACGACGGTGCTGTTCGACGGGGACAGGGGCTCGAGGTTCACGGTGCACTCCCAACTAATGAACGTGTGTTCATTACGGTAGCTCGCTAATGAACCCGCGTACAGTTATGGCATGTCTTCTGTCTCACAGCCCCCGCGGCGGACCCGGGACCCCGAGGCGAAGCGGGCCGCGATCCTCGCCGCGGCGCGCGCCGTCTTCGCCGAGCACGGCTTCGAGAAGGCCACGATCCGCGAGATCGCCCGGCGGGCCGGCGTCGCGAACGGGCTCGTGATGCTGCACTTCACCAGCAAGGAGCAGCTGTTCGTGGCCGCCGTGCCGGGACCGCGCGACCTCGCCGAGGCGGTGGCCGGCGACCGCGACGGCCTGCCGGGGCGCATCGCTCAGGCGTACGTCACGAGGATGGAGAACGCCGACCGGGCGGACCCGTTCATCGCGCTGGTCCGTGCCGCGGCGGCCGACCAGGAGGCGGCCAAGGCGCTGCTGGGCGCCATGCGCCTGGAGAGCGTCACCGCGTACAAGAAAGTGCTCGCCGGGCGCGATGTCGGCGAGCGTGTCGACCTCTTGGCCGCGCTGCTGATCGGGGTGACGATGAGCCGCTACGTGCTGGCCGACGGGCCGCTGGCGGCCATGACCCCCGAACGCCTCGCGCGCCACCTCACCGGCGCGCTGGAAGCGATCCTGCTCACGTGAAGCGGCTCAGTCAACCGACGGATGCCTGGGCGGCCGCCGGCACGCACTATCGGTGAGTCATCTCGAAACACGGGATTCACCTGGGGGAACTCATGAGCAAGCCCACCATCGTGCTGGTGCACGGCGCCTTCGCCGAGTCGGCGAGCTGGAACGGCGTCGTCCGCGGCCTGCTCGGCGCCGGCTACCCGGCGGTCGCGCTGGCCAACCCGCTGCGCGGCGTCAGCCACGACGCCGGCTACCTCAAGGCCGCGCTCGCCTCGATCGAGGGCGACGTGGTGCTGGTCGGCCACTCGTACGGCGGCATGGTCATCTCGAACGCGGCCGAAGGCAACCCGGCGGTCAAGGCACTGGTGTACGTGGGCGCGTTCGCCCCCGACGCCGGCGAGAGCGCCGGAGACCTCGCCGGCAAGTACCCCGGCAGCTCGCTCGGCGAGACGCTGAACCCGGTCGCGCTGCCCGGCGGCGGCACCGACCTCTACATCAAGCAGGACAGGTACCACCACCAGTTCGCGGCCGACTCGTCCGCCGAGGAGGCCGCCGTGATGGCGGTGACCCAGCGGCCCATCACCGACGCGGCGCTGAGCGAGAAGTCGGCCGAGGCGGCCTGGAAGACGATCCCGTCGTGGTTCCTGTTCGGCAGCGACGACCTCAACATCCCGGTCGCCGCCCACCGCTTCATGGCCGAGCGGGCGGGCTCGCGCAAGACCGTGGAGCTGGCCGGCGGCTCGCACACCGTCGCCATCCCCGAGGCCGCCCAGCTCGTCGATCTCATCAAGGAGGCCGCGGGCGAGTAGCCCCGCGGCACAGCGGCTGCAACTGGGTTGCGGTCCGGTGCGATCCTCTCGCTGCGGCGCCCCGCAGCCGATCGTGCCGGGCATGTCAGCAGAGCCCATCGTCTTCTCGCGCGGCACGCGGACCGCCTGGTGGCGCGACGCCGTCGTCTACCAGGTCTACCTGCGCTCGTTCGCCGACGGGAACGGCGACGGCGTCGGCGACTTCGCCGGGCTGCGATCGCGGCTGGGCTACCTGAAGTCGCTCGGCGCCGACGCGGTGTGGGTGACCCCGCACTACCCGTCGGGCGGCGCGGACGGCGGCTACGACGTCATCGACTACAAGGCCGTCGACCCCGTGTACGGCGACGTGGAGGAGGTGCGCGGGCTGGTCGAGGACGCGCACGGGCTCGGTCTCAAGGTGCTGCTCGACATCGTCCCCAACCACACCAGCGACCAGCACGCCTGGTTCCAGAAGGCGCTGAGCGACCCGGACAGCCCGGAGGCGGCGCGCTACCACTTCCTCCCGGCGAGCGAGGAGCCGCCGAACAACTGGCAGAGCATGTTCGGCGGCCCGGCCTGGTCGCGCACCCCGGACGGCCGCTGGTACCTGCACCTGTTCACGCCGCGGCAGCCGGACCTCAACTGGGACAACCCCGAGGTGGCCGAGGACTTCGACGAGACGTTGCGGTTCTGGTTCGACCTGGGTGTCGACGGGTTCCGGGTGGACGTCGCGTACGGCCTGTTCAAGGACCCGCAGTACCGCGACAACCCGGGCGTCTACTCCCCCACGCTCTTCGGGCACGGTCCCGAGCAGGTCATGACCACCAACCAGCCCCGCATCCACGAGATCTGGCGGCGGTGGCGGGCGGTCGCCGACTCGTACGAGCCGGGCCGGATGCTCGTCGGTGAGGTCTCCCTCGCCGACCTGCGGCAGGTCGGGCTGTACGCGCGGCCGGACGAGCTTCAGCACGCGTTCCAGTTCCGGCTCCTCAAGAGCAAGTGGGACGCGCCGGCGTTCGCCGAGACCATCGCCGAGGCCCTCGACGTCTTCGAGTCGGCCGGCGCCCCCGCGCCGTGGGTGCTCGGCAACCACGACAAGGCCCGCCAGGTCACCCGCTACGGCTCGCTGCGCCGCGCGCGGGCGGCGGCGCTGCTCATGCTGTCCCTGCCCGGATCCGCCTATCTGTACGCCGGTGAGGAGCTGGGCCTGCCGGAGGCCGAGGTGCCCGACGCCGCGAAGCAGGACCCGATCTTCTTCCGCTCCGGCGGCACGCGCGCGGGCCGCGACGGCTGCCGCGTGCCGATGCCGTGGGACGACCACGACCGGCTCGCCGGCTTCTCCGCCGCGGGCAGCGCCGAGCCGTGGCTGCCGATCCCGGCCGGCTGGCAGTCGTACGCGGTCAACCGGCAGGCCGCCGACCCGCACTCGACGCTGTCGCTGTACCGGCAGGCGATCTCGCTGCGGTCGCTCTACCCGGCGCTGGGCGGCGGGCTGGGCGCGGTGACGCGCATCGGCGACGTGATCCGGATCGACCTCGTGGCCCGCTCCGGCGACCCCGATCCGGTGACCTGCTGGATCAACATGAGCTCGTCGACCGCGTACGTGCCCGCGCGCAAGCTGCTGCTCGCCTCCGATCCGCAGGTCGCGGCGCCGGCCGGCGGGATCCTGGCGCTGCCCGCGGATACGGCGGTCTGGGTGACACCGTCCGGCGTCGATCTGCGGTAGCGTCCTGTCCCATGGCTCAGCGCAGCCTGAGGTTCGACGTCGAGGCCGGGCCCCAGGCACCCGGCGAGGCGCGTCACCGTGTCGTGACGTGCCTGCGCGATTGGGGCTTCGGCGACAAGCGCTGGCTCGACGCGGTCGCGGTCGTCGTCAGCGAGGTCGTGACGAACGCGGTGCAGCACGGCGGCGGGCCGCTCATCGCGGTCGCCCTCGAGGCCCGCACGGCGCCCGTGGTGCTGTCGGTGGCCGACTCGTCGGCGGTGACTCCCCGGCGGCGCGAGCCGGACGACCGGGGCGGGCGCGGGCTGCTGCTGCTCGACGCGCTCTCCGAACGCTGGTACGTGCTCGACGAAAACGGCGGCAAGCGGGTCCACGTGGAGTTCGGTCCCGCCGAGGTCAGCCCGTTCGAGGAGGACGCTCCATGAAGATCGTCCGGGATCGTGACGGCGACGCCGTCCGGGTGGCGCTGACCGGCGAGCTCGACCTGGCCAGCAGCGACGACGTGCGGTCCTGTCTCGAGGAGGCGCTTGCCGAGACGCGGCCCGCCCGTCTCCTGGTCGACATGGACGGCGTGGCGTTCTGCGACTCCACGGGCATCGAGGCGCTGATCCTGGCCCGGCAGGCCGCGGTCGCCCAGGGCACCCGCCTCGAACTGGTGAACGTCCACGGCATCGCCCGGACGACGCTGGAGATCACGGGCGTGCTCCGCCTCTTCTCATGAGGTTCCGCGTCCTCGCGATCGTCGCCGTCGCGTACACCGTGGGGGCACAGCTGGCGTTCGTCGTCTTCGACGCCGACTCGATCGTGGTGCTCTTCCTGCCGGCCGGTGTCACGCTGTCGGCGCTGCTGCTGCGCCCGCGCCGCGACTGGCCGTGGATCCTGCTCACCGTCGCCGTCCTCGAGGTGCTCATCGACGTCGGGCACGGCCTCGCCCCGTTGTCCGCCCTGGGCTTCGCCGCCGCGAACACGGCCGAGCCGCTGACCGGCGCGCTGCTCGTCCGGCGTGCCGTGCCCGGCCCGATCGACCTCGCACAGCGCCGCCACCTGCTGGCGTTCCTGGCCTTCGGCGTGGTCGCCGGCCCCGCCGTCGGCGCCCTCATCGGCGGCACCACGATCGCCCTCGACGCGGACCGCGGCTGGTTCTCGTCGTTCCTGCCGTTCTGGGCCGGCGACGCCACGGGCGCGCTGACGGTGGCCGGCACGGTCCTCACGTGGCGCCGGTCGGCGCTGCCCCGCGCGGCGACGGCCGTCCTGGTCACCGTGGCCGTCACCACCGTCGGTTTCTGGCCGCAGCACCTGCCCCTGTTCTACCTGCCGATCCCGCTGCTGTTCTGGCTCGGCTTCACCCAGCCGCTGGCCGTGACGATGCCGGCCGGCCTCGCCATGACCGTCGCCGCGAACACCCTGACGGGCGCCGGCCGCGGCCCGTGGGCGGCGCTCGACGGCCCGATCGAGCTCAAGACCGCGACCCTGCAGCTCTTCCTGGCGGTCGCGGTCCTCGGCGCCTGCTTCCTCACCGTCGGCGTGACCGAACGCGACCGCGCGGTCGGCGCCGCCCACCAGCTCCAGCAGGCCCTGCTGCCCGCCGTGGGCCCGCAGCTACCCGGCATCCGGGTGAGCGCCGGCTACCGCCCCGCCGACCTGACCCACCACGTCGGCGGCGACTGGTACGACGTCTTCGCCGCCCCCGACGGCCGCATCGGCTTCGCGGTCGGCGACGTGGTCGGCCACAACCTGGCGGCCGCCGCGGCCATGGCCCGCCTCCAGTCGGCCCTGCGCGTGCTGGCGCAGACGGCGGCCGGCCCGGCCGAGGTGCTGGCCGGCCTCGACCGGGCCAGCGCCGTGATCGATGGCGCCCACATGTGCACGGTCGCCTACGCCGACTACCACCCGCCGACCCGCCGCCTGCGCTACGCCTGCGCCGGTCACCCGCCGCCGCTGCTACTGACCCCGCAGGGCCCGGAGTTCCTGTGGGAGGGCCGCTCGATGCCCCTGGCGATCGAGCCGGGCCCGCGCCCCTGCGCCGAACACGAGATCCCCACCGGCGCCCACCTGATCCTCTACACCGACGGCCTCGTCGAGCGCCGCGGCGAGAGCCTGCACGCCGGCCTCAACCGCCTGGCCGGCACGGCGACCACAGCGGCCGGGCAACCCGGCACCGACCTGACCCGATCCCTGCTCAACAGAATCCCGCACGGCGGACCCGCCATAGACGACGCCGTCATCCTGCACCTAATCTTCGAAGGCGCCTCGGCACCTCATTGAAAATGTTCTTGCGAGCTTCCATACCGCACCATACGGGTGAGGACGGGGCTCCGCCCCTCCTCGACGGACACTCAGCCCGGAGGTGCTCGCAGTGAGGACGCCTGCAAGACCATTTCACCTGAACCGTTCCCTGGCCCGATTCTCCTACTGGCTTGTCGGCACACTGGTGACCTCGTTGCTGACATTGATCGTCGGTGTGGGCGCGGCGGCCGTTCTGAGCAAGCAGGGAGCAACGGAGGATTGGAGCCGCTGGAGCAACGTCGGGCAGACGTTCGGCGTCCTCGGCGCCATGATCAGCAGCCTTGCTCTGATCGTCGTGGTGCTCGGCACCCGCATCCAGCAGCGGGAGATGCAGCGCACGTCCGCGGCCAGCTTCAGCATGCTGCACCTCGAGATCCTGAGATTGGGCATCGAGGACTCACAACTCTCCAAAGTATGGCCGGAATTCCGCGCCGGGATATCTGACGAAGAGAACCGCCAATTCCTGTACGCGAACATCATCTACCAATTCCAGCTGACTTCCCTGCACCTCGCCAAGGCAACCGACGAGGAGGTGATCAGCCATATGCGCTACCTGCTCCGAAGCCCGATCTTTCGAGCGTATTGGGAGGCCGCGGCGGACGGAAGAAGCACGCTATCGCCCGGTAGCCTGGAGTACCTGTTCGCCAGAAGGATCGACGATTTGTGCCAGGAAATCGATACAGCCGTCGCCCAATGATCGGCGTGTGCGGCTCCCTCGTCTATGCGCCCCGTCGGCGCGACATTCCCTCAGCCCGCTGTCTGCGGCGCCTGTCCCGCCGCGTTCAAACCTTCCCGCTTGAAACCGTGACGCAGGTCATAGGCTGCCGCTCGGCGTGTGGTCAAGACTGACGTGTCATCGCGTTGGGCCTGCTCACAGCCCGGGGGGAGCGTGTGCGGCAGAAGCAGTACGACAGCGGCGGGCTGCTCGTCGGGCGGCGGGCCGAGTGTGCTGCGCTCGACGGGCTGATCGCCGCCGTCCGGGCGGGTGAGAGCCGGGTCCTCGTCGTGCACGGCGCGCCCGGTGTCGGTAAGACCGCTCTCCTGCATCACCTCGAGGGTGCCGCGAGCGGCCTGCGCGTGCTGCGGGCGGTCGGCGTGGAGTCCGAGATGGAGTTGCCGTACGCGACGCTGCATCAGCTCTGCGGGCCGCTGCTGGACCGACTGCCCCGCCTGCCGCCGATGCAGCGCGAGGCGCTCGAGACCGTCTTCGGGCTGCGGGCCGGCACGCCGCCGGAGCGGTTCCTCGTCGGGCTGGCCGTGCTCAGCCTGGTGTCCGACGAGGCGCTGCCGCTGCTCTGCCTGCTCGACGACGCCCAGTGGATGGACCAGGCGTCCGCCCAGGTTCTCGGCTTCGTCGCCCGGCGGTTGCTGGCCGAGTCGGTGGCTCTCGTCTTCGGCACGCGGCGGCGCGGGCCCGCCCTGCTCGGGCTGCCCGACCTGGAGGTGGCGGGCCTGCGCGACGCCGACTCGCACGCGCTGCTCGACACCGTCACCCATTCCGCGCTCGACCGGCACATCCGCGACCGGATCGTGGCCGAGACCCGCGGCAACCCGCTCGCGCTGCTGGAGCTGCCCCGCGGCCTGACCCGCACCCAGATGGCCGGCGGGCTCGGCCTGCTCGACCCGGACGACCTGCCCCGCAAGATCGAGGAGAGTTTCCTGTCCCGGGTCGCCGGGCTGAGCGCGCAGTCCCGGTCGCTGCTGCTGATCGCCGCTGCCGAGCCGGTCGGCGATCCCCTGCTGCTGTGGCGCGCCGCCGACCGGCTCGGCCTGCCCGCCGCGACGGACGGCACCGACGGGCTGCTGGCGATCGAGGAACGGGTGACCTTCCGCCATCCGCTCGTGCGGTCGGCCGTCTACCACGCCGCGGAGGCCGCCGAGCGCCGCACCGTACACCTGGCCCTTGCCGAGGTGACCGACGCCGCTGCCGATCCCGACCGCCGTGCCTGGCATCTCGCGGCGGCCGCCGCCGGCCCGGACGACACGGTCGCCGCCGAGCTCGAGCGCTCCGCCGAGCGGGCGCAGTCGCGTGGCGGCCTGGCCGCGGCCGCCGCCTTCCTCCAACGGTCGGTCGCGCTCACCACCGACGTCGCCCTGCGCGCCGACCGCGCCGTGACGGCCGCCGGCGCCACCCTGCTCGCCGGCGACCTGGAGGGCGCCCGCCGCTACGCGGACATCGCCGAGCGGGAGGCGCGCACCGAGTTCCAGCGGGTCGGGGCCCACCTCGTCCGCGCCCGGATCGCGTTCGCCGCGGGTCTCAACCAGGAGGCGCCGCCGCTGCTGCTGACCGCCGCGCGCCGGCTCGAACCGTTCGACATGGAGCTTGCCCGCGAGACCTACCTGGTGGCGTGGGGGGCGACGGCCCTGCTCGCCGCCGACGCGGACAGCCTCCTGGCGATCTCGAAGGCGATCAAGGCGCTGCCGCCCCGGGCGGGCGAGCCACACGTGCTCGACCTGGTCCTTCAGGGCTGCGCGCTGCTCGTGACGGACGGCCGCGAGGTGGCCGTGCCGGTGCTGCGGCGGGCCGTGCCGGGGCTGATGGAGCTGCCCGCCGCCGACGTCCTCAAGTGGGGCTGGGTGGCCAACGGCGTCAGCTCGGCGGTCTGGGACGACCGGGCCATGCGCGCGATCTACCGGCGCTCCGCCGACGTGATCCGGGCCGCGGGCGCGCTGACCGAGTTGCCGTTCTGCCTCGCGTCGCTCGGCACCGCCACCACGTGGACGGGTGACCTCGCGGCGTCCGCGACGATCGCGGCCGAGGCGGACAACGTGGCCGCCGCGACCGGCGTGCCCATCGCGCCGTACGTACGCCTGCGAATGGCCGCCCTGCGGGGACGCGCCGAGGAGGCCACCCAGCTGATCGCCGTGACGGTCCGCGAGGCCGGGGCGAGCGGCCAGCTGATGGGTGTCACCGTGGCGCAGTGGGCCGCCGCCGTGCTGCACAACGGCCTCGGCGACTACGCGCGTGCCATGGCGGCGGCCCGCGCGAGCACCGAGATCGCCGAGCTGTGGGTGTCGGTCTGGGCCCTGCCCGAGCTCGTCGAGGCGGCGGCCCGCCTGGGCGACGAGGGGACGGCCCGCGAGGCCCTGGACCGTCTGGCGGAGGCCGCGGAGCCCTGCGACACCGACTGGGCGCGGGGCGTGCTGGCCCGGTCGCGGGCGTTGCTGGACGGCGGGGACGGGCTGTTCCGCGAGGCGATCGACCGGCTCGGCCGCACCCCGCTGCGCCCCGAGCTGGCGCGCGCCCATCTGCTGTACGGCGAGTGGCTGCGCCGCGAGGGCCGCGCCGCCGACGCCCGTGACCACCTCACGACGGCGTACGAGATGTTCGTGTCGATCGGCATGGAGGCGTTCGCCGAGCGTGCCCGCCGCGAGCTGCTCGACGCCGGCACGACCGTCCGCCGGCAGCGCAGCGAGCTACCCGTGGGCGACCAGCTGACCGAGCAGGAGAGGCAGATCGCGGTGCTCGTCCGCGACGGCTTCTCCAATCCCGAGATCGGCGCCCGGCTCTTCCTCTCGCCCCGCACCGTCGAATGGCACCTGCGCAAGGTCTACGCCAAGCTCGGCGTGACCTCGCGCCGCCGGCTGCGTGATGTCCTGCCCCTCACCGAGATCGGATCCTCGCATTGATCATCGACCGGCTCACCGAGCGCGCCGCTCTCGACGACCTTCTGGAAGCCGCCCGCGGCGGGGAGAGTCGTGTCCTCGTGCTGCGTGGCGCCGCCGGGATAGGCAAGACCGCCCTGATCCAGTACGCGGAGACGGCCGCCACCGGCCTCCGGATCCTGCGCACCGTCGGCATCGAGTCCGAGATGGAGCTCGCGTTCGCGGCCCTGCACCAGCTCGTGCTGCCCCTCCTCGACCGCATGGCCGGCCTGCCCGTGCCCCGGCGCGAGGCGCTCGAGATCGTGTTCCGCATGCGCGAGGGCGCCGCCCCCGACCCGTTCCTGGTCGGCCTGGCCGTGCTCGACCTGCTGTCGGACGCCTCGGAGCACGGCCCGATGCTGTGCGTGGTCGACGACGCCCAATGGCTCGACCGTGCCTCGGCGCAGGTGCTCGGCTTCGTCGCGCGGCGGCTGCTCGCCGAGTCCATCGTCCTGCTCTTCGCCGCCCGGGTGCCCGGGCCGGAGCTGCGCGGACTGCCCGAGCTCGAGGTCGCCGGCCTGCGCGACGCGGACGCGCATGCCCTGCTCGGCTCGGTGACGCACGCGCCGCTCGACCGCGGCATCCGCGACCGGATCATCGCCGAGACGCACGGCAACCCGCTGGCGCTCATCGAGCTGCCCCGCGGGCTGACCGCCACCCGGATGGCCGGCGGCCTGGGCCTGCTCACCGCCGACACCCTGCCCGGGCAGATCGAGGAGAGCTTCCTCGGCCGCGTGCGGGAGCTGCCCGCACCGGCTCGGCTGCTGCTGCTGGTGGCGGCCGCCGAGCCGGTCGGTGACCCCGATCTGGTACGCCGCGCGGCCGCCCGGCTCGGCGTCCCGCTCACCACCGGGGGCGCCGACGGGCTGCTGACCATCGACCACCGGGTCACCTTCCGGCATCCGCTGGTGCGGTCGGCCGTCTACCGCAGCGCCACCCCCGCCGACCGGCGGGCCGTTCACCTCGCGCTCGCCGAGGTCACCGACCGCGAGACCGCCCCGGACAGGCGGGCGTGGCACCTTGCGGCGGCCGCCACCGGGCCGGACGAGGAGGTCGCCGCCGAGCTCGAACGGTCGGCCGGCCGGGCCCAGGCGCGCGGCGGCGTGGCCGCGGCGGCCGCGTTCCTCCAGCGCGCGGTCGCCCTCACCGCCGAGACGCCCCGCCGGTCGGACCGGATGCTCGCCGCCGCCGAGGCGAGCCTGCGGGCCGGCGAGTTCGAGGACGCGCGCCGGCTCGTGAGCGCCCTGCGCGCCCGGCCGCTCGACGCGGTGCAGGGCGGCCGCGCCGGCGTCCTGGACGCGCAGCTCACCTACGCCTCCGCCGGCGGGCCCGCCGCCGCGATCCCGCTGCTGCTGGCGGCGGCCGGCCAGTTCGCCAAGGCCGACCCACGCCTGGCGCGGCAGACGTTCCTGCACGCGTGGGCGATGGCGAACCTGCACGCCGACCGGGACGTCCTCGCGATGGTGTCGCGCGCCATCCGCGACACCCTGCCGCCCGGCGGCACGGAGCCGCTCGAGCTCATCGTCGACGCGGTGTCCCTGATGGTCACCGACGGCCGCGCCGCCGCGGCGGGGCTGCTGGCCGAGGCCGCCGCGGCCATCCTCGACATGCCCCTGGCCGAGGTGGTCGGCTGGGGACGCGTCTCGACCGCCGCGTTCGTCGGCATCTGGGACATGGAAGGGCTGGGGACGATGGCCGCGCGTCAGGTGCGGCTCGTGCGGGAGGCCGGGGCGCTGCAGAGCCTGCCGGAGAACCTGATCGCGCTCGGGCACGCCCTGCTGTGGGCGGGCGATTTCGAGGCTGCGGCCGCCACCTTCGAGGAGGGCCGGACCATCTCGGAGGCGACCCGCCGCACCGCTCCCCCGCCGTACATCATCATGCGGCTGCGCGCCTTGCAGGGCCGCGAGGCGGAGACGACCGCGCTGGTCGAGCAGACCCTGCGGGCCTCGGCGGCGTCCGGCGTCGGCACCGGCCTGACCGCCGCCCGCTGGTCGGCGGCGATCCTCCACAACGGATTGGCCCGCTATCCGGAGGCCGTGCGATACGCCCGGGAGGCCGAGGAGAAGTACGACCCCTGGCACTCCGTCTGGATCCTGCCCGAGCTGATCGAGGCGGCGAGCCGCACCGGCGAGGAGGCGGTCGCGCGCGACGCCCTGGACCGGCTCGTCGAGACCACGGCCCCGTTCAGCGGCGACTTCCCGGCCGGCCTCCAGGCCCGCAACGAGGCCCTCCTCGCCGACGGCGACGAGGCGGACCGGCTCTATCGCGAGGCGATCGACCGGCTGGGACGCACGAGGTTGCGGACCGAGCTGGCCCGCGCCCATCTGCTGTACGGGGAATGGCTGCGCCGCCACCGCAGGCGCGCCGAGGCCCGCCAGGAGCTGCGCACCGCGTACGAGATGTTCGTCGCGATCGGCATGGACGCGTTCGCCGAGCGCGCCCGCCGCGAGCTGCTCGCCACCGGCGAGAGCGTCCGCAAGCGCACGGGCGATGCCGCGGCCTCCGGCGCCGAGCTGACCGCCCAGGAGCGGCAGATCGCCCTGCTCGTGCGGGACGGCTACTCCAACCCCGAGGTCGGCGAGCGACTGTTCCTCAGCCCCCGCACCGTCGAATGGCACCTGCGCAAGGTCTTCGCCAAGCTCGGCATCGACTCGCGGCGCCGGCTGCGCGACGTCCTCCCGCCCAGCGGGCTCAGCGGATGAGTTGCTGACCGCCGTCGATGTCGTAGGTCGCGCCGGTGAGGGCGTCGTTCGTCATCAGCTGGAGGATCAGCGCCGCCACGTCGGCGGGGCCGACCACCCTGCCGATCGGCAGCGTGGCGCGCAACTCGGCGCGGCGGGCGTCGAGCTGGTCGCCGAGCAGCCGGGCGGAGAGCGGGGTGTCGACGAATCCGGCGGCGACCGCGTTGACGCGCAGCGGGGCCAGCTCCAGGGCCGCGTTCGCCGTGATGGCCGACAGCGCCGCGGTGCCGATGGCGGCGAGGATCAGGCCCTTGCCGGGGCGCCGCGCGCCCGTACCCGTGATGAGGGTGAGGGAACCGCCCGGCCGGACCCGCGCCGCCGACTCGCGGGCCACCCGGAGGGCGCCGATCAGGTGCTCGTCGATCTGGGCGCGGGCCACCTCGAAGTCCATGCCGGCGATCGGCGCGTAGGCCGGCCCGGGACCGCTGAGCAGCACGTGGTCGACCTGGGCGGGCAGCGAGGCGAAGAAGTCGCCGAGCGCGGCGGTGTCGGCGAGGTCGAGCCGGGCGGTGGTGGCGCCCAGCTCGTCGCCCACCACCTTGAGCCGGGCCTCGTCGCGGCCCGTGACGACGATCGACGCGCCGGCGTCGCGGGCCTGGCGGGCGGTCTCCAGCCCGATGCCGGAGGTGCCGCCGATGACGACGACGGTGCTTGCCTGGAGGGTTCTCATGATGGTCCCTTTCGGACGGAAACGGTGGAGGCGGAGGACTGTGGCTCGCCGACGGCGACGGCGCAGGCCTGAAGGCGCGGGGCGGGCGGCATCGCGCGGGGCGCGGCCCGCCGGCTCGGGACGAAGACGGCGGTGAGAATCGCGGCCGCGGCGGTCACCCCGGCCAGGACGAGCATCGCGAAGCGGTAGTTGGCGGCGAGCGGCCCGGCCAGGCCGGCGGCGCCGCGCGTGCCGAGCAGCAGGGGCACGAGCGCCACCAGCACGACCCCGCCCACCCGGGAAGCGGCGTCGTTGACGGCCGACGCCTCACCGAGATCGCTGTCGTCCACGGCGGCGAGCACCCCGGCCGTGAGCGGGGCGACGGCGAGCCCCAGCCCGAGACCGAGCAGGAGGGCGCCGGGCAGGATCGCCCGCGCGTACGGCTCACCGGGTTGCGCGCCGGAGAGCCAGGCGAAACCGGCCGCGACGACGAGGATGCCGCCGGCCATCGGCCACCGGGTGCCCACCCGGGCCACCAGGCCGCCGACGAACGGCGAGACGACGAGGAAGACGGCCGACTCGGGGATGAGCGCCGCCCCGGCCTGGGTCGCGCTGTAGCCCAGCCTCAGCTGGCACTGGAGGATCACCAGATAGCTCACGGCGGCGAGGGCACCGTAGAACAGCACGGTCGCGGCGTTGATGGCATCGAACGGCCGCGACCGGAAGAGCCCGGGCCGCAGCATGGGCAGGCGCTGCCGCCGCTCGACCGGCACCAGCGCGGCCAGGCACGCCACCGCGAGCACCGCGGAGACCACCACCGGACCGCTGCCCCAGCCGCTGTCCGCGCCCGCCGTGAGCGCGTAGATGACGCCGCCGAGCCCCACGACGGCGAGCAGCGCGCCGGCCACGTCCACGCTCAGCGGCCGCCGCATGGTGTCCACATCGGGCACGCGGCGCAGGAGCAGCAGCGCCGCGAGGATGAGCGGCACGTTGATGAGGAAGACGTAGCGCCACGAGGTGTGGTCGACCAGCCAGCCCCCACCGTACGGCCCGAGGGTCGTGCCGAGCGTCGAGATGCCCGCCCAGACACCGATGCCCCGGGCCCGGTCCGGCCGGCGCAGCGTGCCGTTGAGCAGGGCCAGGCTGCTCGGCACGACCAGCGCGCCGCCCGCGCCCTGCACCAGCCGGGCCGCGATGAGCGCCTCCACGGTCGGCGCGGCGGCGCACGCGAGCGAGGCGGCCAGCATCACGAGCAGCCCGGCGGCCAGCACCCGCCGCCGGCCGAAGTGGTCGGCGAGGGCCCCGGACAGCAGCAGCAGCGCGGCCACCGTCACGAGATAGCCGGTCAGCACCCACTGCAGCTGGCTCACGCTCGCGTCCAGGTCCCGCCCGATCGCGGGCACCGCCACATTGATCATGTACGCGTCGACGAACCCGACCGCCGACGCCAGCACGGTCGCCGCGATCAGCGCCCGCCCCACCGGACTGCGCAGCGCGATCATCGCGCCGCCGCCACGCTCGGCGGGTCACTCGGGTGCCGGGTCAGCGGGACCGTCTCGGTCGCCAGCCAGTCGGCCAGCGGCAGCGACCGCAGGAGGTGGCGCATCTGCTCGTCGCCGGTCGCCTGCCAGAGCCCCACGCCGCGGCCGCCGGGCAGGGTCCAGAGCCGCACCAGCCGGCCCTCGGCGGCGAGCTGCCGCGTCTGCTCCGCCTCCTGCTCGAAACGCTCCTCGGCGTCTTCTCGGAGCGTCCCCTCCGGCACGGACACCGTGAAGGAGACCAGGAAGTCCCGGGCCTCCGGCTTGAACGCCACCCGGCCCGGCCCCGGGTCGTTGGGAAAGGCGCCCAGCGGCGTCACCTCGTCGCTGCGCCACACCCGCAACGGCATGCCGGCGAGCGCCGCCTCCAGCTCGTCGGCCCCCGTCGCCGCGAACAACCCGATCGAACGCCACTCCCCCGGGCCCAGCGGCGGCCGCCACAGCCGCAGCACCTGACCCTTCTCCGCCAGCACCCGGGTGTTGCGGGCCTCGCGGGCCCGCATGTCGGCCACCTCGTCCGGTGTCGTGCCGGTCGGCACCTTGGTGGTCATCGTGACCAGGAATTCCATGTCGCTCCCCCCTCGGTTCCGTATCCACCTTCGGCCCTCGGCGGTGCCGGTGGGACCCGTGGCACTCCCTGGCCCCCGACGCCCAGGGAGTCTCACCGGTGTGTCCGCGGCCGGGCGGCGGGAGGCTCGGTCCATCACGAAAGCAGAGGAGTGAGTGATGGACCTGAAGCTGGAAGTCGTCGTGATCCCGGTGTCGGACGTCGACCGGGCCAAGGCGTTCTACACCGGCCTGGGCTGGCGGCTGGACGCCGACCTCGCCACCAGCGAGACCTTCCGGGTGGTCCAGGTGACCCCGCCGGGCTCCCCCGCGTCGGTCATCTTCGGCACCTCGGTCACGGCGCAGGAGCCGGGCACCGCCCAGGGCCTGCACCTGATCGTCAGCGACATCGCCGCGGCGCGCGACGAGCTCAAGCGGCTGGGCGCCGACCCGAGCGACGTCTTCCACGACGCCGGCGGCATCTTCCACCATGCGGGAACGGACGAGCGGGTGCCCGGCCCCGCGCCGGACAACGCGAGCTACGGCTCGTTCCTGTCGTTCGCCGACCCGGACGGCAACGGCTGGCTGCTCCAGGAGGTCACCACCCGGCTGCCCGGCCGCGTGGACCCGGCCACCACCGCGTTCGCGTCCACCGCCGACCTGGCCGCGGCGCTGCGCCGGGCCGCCGCGGCGCACGGCGAGCACGAGGCGCGCACCGGCGCCGAGGACCCGGACTGGCCGGACTGGTACGCCGACTACATGGTCAAGGAGCAGGCCGGACAGGAGCTTCCCCAGTGAGCGACTCCTACCGCGCGGTCGTCACCACCGGCCACCGCCGCTTCGAGCTGGTCGAGCGGGAACGCCGCGACCCCGGGCCGGGCGAGGTGCGCGTCGCGGTGGAGGCGTGCGGGATCTGCCACACCGACGCGCTCGCCGTCGAGGGGCCGCGCCCGGCGCCGATCGTGCCCGGCCACGAGATCATCGGGGTGATCGAGGCGGCCGGCCCGGGCGCCGGCGCGTCCTGGCGGCCCGGCGACCGGGTCGGCATCGGGTTCCTCGGCGGGCCGGACACCACCTGCGAGGCGTGCCGATGGGGCGACTTCCTCAACTGCGCCGACCAGCCGCTGATCGGCACGACCGTCGACGGCGGCTACGCCGAGGTGGTGTACGCCCGGGCGACCGGCCTGGTGCGGATCCCGCCCGGCGTCGAGACGGTGAACGACGCGCCGCTGCTCTGCGCCGGGCTCACCATGTACAGCGGGCTGCTCTCCGGCCGGGCGCGGCCGGGATCGCTCGTCGCGGTGCAGGGCATCGGCGGCCTGGGCCACCTCGGCATCCAGTACGCCCGGGCGCTCGGGCACCGGGTCGCCGCGATCGGCCGCGGGACGGCGAAGAAGGAGCTCGCCGCCGAACTGGGCGCCGACGAGTACATCGACGGCACCGCCGAGGATCCCGGCGAGGCCCTGCAGCGGCTGGGCGGCGCGTCGGTCGTCATCGCCACGGCCGCGGCCGGTGCGGCGATGTCGGCGCTGGTGTCCGGGCTCGCCCGGCGTGGCGAGCTGATCGTCGTCGGCGCCGACCCGGAGCCGCTGGAGGTGCGCCCGGCGCAGCTCATCTTCGGCGGCCACAGCGTGCGCGGCAGCCTGACCGGCACGGCGGCCGAGAACGAGGAGAACCTGCGGTTCGCGCTGCGGCACGCGGTCCGCTCGTACAACGAGGTGTTCCCGCTCAGCGAAGCCGCCAAGGCGTACCAGCGAATGATCTCCGGCGAGGTGCGCTTCCGCGCCGTGCTCGACATGAGGGGATGACCGGTCATGGAAGACAGGCTCCTGAGCGGGACCGTCGCGCTCGTCACCGGCGCGGGCGGCGGCATCGGCGCCGCGACCACGCGGCGGCTCGCCCGGGAGGGTGCGGCGGTGTCCGCGGTCGCCCGCCACCGCGACCGGCTCGACGGGGTCGTGGACGACGTGGCGGCGCTCGGCGGGCACGCGGCCGCGGTGGAGGCCGACCTCACCGATCCGGCGCAGGCCGAGCGGGCGGTGGAGGCCACGCTCGACCGCTTCGGGCGGGTGGACATCCTGGTCAACAACGCCGGCGTGATGCTGCTGGGCACGGCGCTGCACACCACCGTCGAGGAGTGGGACCGGATGGTCGCGCTCAACGTCTCGGCGCTGCTGCACGTCACGCACGCCGCCGTGCCGCACCTCATCGACGCGGCGGCCACCTCGCCGCGCGAGGTGGCCGACATCGTCAACGTCGGCTCGGCGGCCGGCCGGGCCGCCCGGCCGGGCAGCAGCGTCTACACGCTCACCACGTCCGGGCTCACCGGCTTCACCGAGGCGCTGCGGCGGGAGCTGGTGGAGGAGCGCGTCCGGGTCGCCGTGGTCGCGCCCGGGTTCGAGCCGGTGCGGGACGACGACGTCGCGGACGCGATCGCGTACGTCGTCACCCGCGAGCGCCGGGTGGCGGTCAACGAGATCCTGCTCCGCGCGGCCGAGCGGATCTGGTAGCGCCTACTCGAACTCGGTGGCGACCTGGCGCAGGTTGCTGCCGGCGACCTCGAGCACGTCGTCGCCGGCCCCGCCGAGGATCGAGCGGGTCGCCCAGAGCGCGAAACCCGACGCCTGCGCGGCGCTGACCTTCGGCGGCACGGCCAGCTCGTGCCGGACCACGGCGACGTCGATCACGGCGGGCCCGTCGTGGGCGAACGCCTTCTCCAGCGCGCCGTCGAGCTCGCCGGCGGTCTCCACCCGTACGCCGAACAGCCCGACCGACCTCGCCACCTCGGCGAAGTCCGGGTTCTCCAGATCGGTGCCGTAGTTGACGATGCCGTCGGCCTTCATCTCCAGCTCGACGAAGGCGAGCGACTCGTTGTTGAGCACCACCACCTTGACCGGCAGCCGCTGCTGGCGCAGGGTCAGCAGCTCGCCGAGCAGCATGGCGAGCCCGCCGTCGCCCGAGAAGGTGACGACCTGCCGCCCGGGCTGCGCCGCCTGCACGCCGACGGCCTGCGGCAGCGCGTTCGCCATCGTCCCGTGGTTGAACGAGCCGATCAGCCGGCGCTGCCCGTTCATCGTCAGGTAGCGCGCCGACCAGAGGGTGGGGGTGCCGACGTCGGCGAGGAAGACGGCGTCGCGGGCCGCGATCCGGTCGACGGCGGCGACCAGCGCCTGCGGGTGCAGTTTGCGGCCGGGGCGGCCCTGCTGGGCGAGCGCGTCGAACCGCCGCCGGGTGCGCCGGTAGTGCTTCACCATCCGGTCGAGGTGCGCGCCGTCCCGGCCGTCGCGCAGGCGCGGCAGCAGCGCGGCGACGGTGTCCTTGACCGTGCCGGTCAGCGGGACGTCGACGGGCACCCGGCGGCCGATCCGCTCACCGCGCACGTCGACCTGCACCACCTTGGCATGCGGCGGATAGAACGGCCGGTACGGGAAATCGGTGCCGAGCATCAGTAGCGCGTCGCAGTGCTCCATCGCCCGGTATCCGGACGGGAAGCCGAGCAGGCCGGTCATGCCGACGTCGTACGGGTTGTCGTACTCGACGAACTCCTTGCCCCGCAACGCGTGCACGATCGGCGCCTGGAGCCGCCCGGCGATCGCGGTGAGCTCGTCGTGCGCGCCCTCGCAGCCGGCGCCGGCCAGGATCGTCACCCGCTCGGCGCCGTTGAGCACCTCGGCCGCCGTCGCTAGGTCGCCGTCGGCGGGCACCACGACCGAGCGGGTGGGCCGCACCGGGGTCACCGCCGCGCGCAGCTCCGCCTGGAACACCTCGCCGGGCACCACGATGACGGCGACGCCGCGCCGCTCGATCGCGGCCCGCATGGCGATCCGCAGGATCCCGGGCAGTTGCTCGGGCACGCTGACCAGCTCGCTGTAGACGCTGCACTCGCGGAACAGGTCCTGCGGGTGGGTCTCCTGGAAGTAGCCGGTGCCGATCTCCTCGCGCGGGATGTGCGCGGCGATGGCGAGCACCGGCACCCCGCTGCGCTGGGCGTCGAACAGGCCGTTGATGAGGTGGAGGTTGCCCGGGCCGCAGCTGGCCGCGCAGACGGCGAGCTGCCCGGTCACCGCGGCCTCGCCCGCCGCGGCGAAGGCGGCGGCCTCCTCGTGGCGCACGTGCTGCCAGGTGACGCCGCCGTCGCGGCGCAGCGCGTCGGTCAGCCCGTTGAGCGAGTCGCCCGGCAACCCGTAGATCCGCTCGACGCCCGACGCCTTCAGCGTCGCGACGATGTGGTCGGCGAGGGTCATCGTGTCTCTCCTGTCCGATCGGATCACTGGACCACGTCCACCGTCGCGCCCCGATCACTGGTCGCGCGCCCGGGTAAACCCCCGGGATGCGCGACACCAGGGTCTTCCACCGGTACGGGGGTGCGGGCGCGTCCGCCAGGGTGAGGTCAGGAACTCGTCTGCGGGAGGGCATGGCATGAGCGACTACGACGTCATCGTGATCGGGGGCGGCTCGCCGGGCGAGCACTGCGCCGGGGCCCTGGCCGAGCGCGGCCTGCGGGTCGCGCTGGTCGAACGGCACCTGGTCGGCGGGGAATGCTCCTACTACGCGTGCATCCCGTCGAAGACCCTGCTGCGCCCCGGCGAGGCGGTGCGGGCGGCGCGGGACGCGGAGTCGGCCGCCGAGGTGGACGTGAAGCGGGCGCTGGCCTGGCGGGACTTCATGGTGTCCGACTACTCGGACGCGGGTCAGGAGCGGTGGCTGGCCTCGGCGGGCATCACCCTGCTGCGCGGCACGGGCCGGCTCGCGGGCCCGGGAGCGGTGGAGGTGGACGGGGCACGCCACACCGCCGAGCACGTCGTCCTGGCCAACGGAGCGTCGCCGATCATCCCGCCGATCGCGGGGCTGCGCGAGCTCGACGGTGTCTGGACCAACCGCGAGGTGACGGGCATGACCGAGGTGCCGCGCCGGCTGGTCATCCTCGGCGCCGGCCCGGTGGGGGTCGAGATGGCCCAGGCCGTACGCCGTCTCGGCGGCGAAGTCGTTCTCACCGCGCCCGGCGACCGCGTCCTGCCGCACGAACCGGCCCCGCTGGGCGCGGCCCTGACCGAGGTGCTGCGGCGCGACGGCGTCGAGCTGGCCCTCGGTGGCCGGGCCGTGGCGGCGCGGCGGGACGGCGCCGACTACGTCCTGGTGCTGGACGACGGCCGGGAACTACGCGGCGACCGGCTGCTGGTGGCCACCGGGCGGGCCCCGCGGGTGGACGGCATCGGGCTGGAGACGGTCGGCGTCACGCTCGTGCCGGGCCGCAAGGGCATCCCGGTGGACGACCACCTGCGGGCCGCGCCGAACCTGTGGGTCGTCGGCGACGCGACCGGGGCCTGGATGCTCACCCACGTCGGCAAATACCAGGGTGAGGTGGTGGCGGACAACATCGCCGGCCGCCCGCGCAAGGCCGACTACACGGCCGTGCCGCGCGTGAGCTTCACCGACCCGCAGGCGGCCGCGGTGGGCGCGACGTCGGGCGCGATCAGCTCCACGGTGGAGCTGAAGGACGTCGCCAAGACCGCCACCTACACCCGGCAGTACGCGGACTCGAACGGCTTCCTCACGCTGCTCAGCGACGGCGAGGTGCTGACCGGCGCGTACGCCCTCGGCCCGGAGGCAGGCGACTGGCTCCAGCAAGCGACCCTGGCCATCCGCGCGAAGGTGCCGCTGGACATCCTGCGCGACACGATCCAGCCGTTCCCGACGTTCTCCGAGATCTACGTCGCCGCCCTGCACGGCCTGAACCGCGAGTAATCGCGCTGTTCACCAGCATGTCATCGCGCGTTGGCGGCCCGGTGCGGCCGCGACCGGCAGGCTGTGCCGATGTTCGGCTTCGTGCTCGGCGGCCTGGCCGTCTCGTGGGGCGTGCTGGCCGCCTACCTGGACCAGCCCGGCGCCGCGGCCCACCGGCGCGCCAACCAGCTGTGCACTGCCCTGCTGACCGCATGCACGGCCGCCACCGCCGTCGGCGGCGTGGCGTCGCTGGCCGGCGCCTGGTAAAGATCGGCCCGCGTCCCCCGGCCCCGCGCCGGCCGATCGCGGGTAGCGTTCGGCTCATGGGGATGACGCTGGAGCAGGCCTGGGAACTCAGCCGCCAGGAGACCGGGCTGGCCGTCGTGTCGACGTTGCGCGCCGACCAGACCATCCAGAGCTCGCTGGTCAACACGGCCATCGTCCGCCGCGGCGAGCCGATGCTGGCCTTCGTGACGTACGGCAAGGTGAAGCTCGCCAACCTCCGGGCCCGCCCGCAGGTGACCGTGACCTTCCGCAGCGGCTGGCAGTGGGCGGCCGTGGAGGGCCGCGCCGAGCTGGCCGGCCCGGACGACCCGCGGCCGGACATCGACGGCGAGGCCCTGCGCCTGCTGCTCCGCGAGATCTTCACGAACGCGGGCGGCACCCACGACAACTGGGACGAATACGACCACGTCATGCGCGAACAGCGCCGAACGGCGGTCCTGATCACCCCGTCCCGCGTCTACGCGAACTGACCGCCCCGGACCGGTCCCGGCTTCCGTGAGCCGCGTCCGGCTTCCCTTGAACCGCGCCCCGCTTCCCTGAACCGCGCTCTGCCTCCTTGAACCGCGCCCCGCTTCCCTGAACCGCACTCTGCCTCCTTGAACCGCGCCCCTGAGCCGCGCATCGCGAACCACGTGCCGATTCGCTGATTGCCGGCGAGCGGCGGCCGTTAGGCGCCGATCAGGCGCAGCAGGACGGCGCCCTGGTCCGGGCCGTACTTCGCCGCGTACAGGGCGGCCACCCGCTCGCGCGTCTCCGGGCTCGCCTCGGCCAGCACGTATCGCCGGGCGCCGTCGCCGATCACCTGATGGTCGGGGTGGAACGCCTGCGACAGGGCCGCCGGGTTCACATTGACCCAGTGCTCACCCTCGTACAGCACGTACCGCAGTTCGTGCTCGGCGGTCTCGCCGGCGACCGTGAGGCGCAGCGGCATCCGCTCGTGCTCGGCGAGGGTGAGCAGGCCCGGCCCCTTCCAGCGGTTGTCGAAGGCCTCCAGCGCCAGCTCACCCAGGTCGCCGCGGACCCGCACCTCACGCTGCGAGCTTTCGCTCACCCGCCGGTCCCGGAAGATCCCGTACGACAGCCAGTCGTCCACGCGGTAGAGCGCGTGCGCCGGTCCTGCCTGACTGATCCGTACGGTGAACAGGTCCCGGAAGTTAGCGGGCATTCGCCCCACGAACTCGTCGAGCCGCTCGATGTTCTGCCGCATCAGCGCCACCGCGTCCGTGGGCGCCACCTGCCGCGCCCGTTCCGCCGCGGCTGGGCTCGACGGGTCGGTCAGCACGATGCGAAACCGCACGCCACGCTCGAGCGCTTTCAGGACCGCGGAAGTGAACGCCCGTTCGTGCTTGGCCTCCAGTAGCCCGGTCCAGTGCTTCCAGATGTCCACCCGGTCCGCGGCGTCCTCGATCCGCTTGATCACCGCCCGGTAGTCGAGGCGGTTGCGCCGCTTCACCGCGTTGCGGTTGAGGAAGAGAATCAGTGGTTGCAGGACGAGCGCCGCGAGCACCAGGTCGAGCAGGTTGGCCCCGATGTTGATGCGCAGGTCGGTGCCGAACCCCTCCGTGTCACGCACCGGGTAGAGCAGGAAGAAGGCCGCCACGAGCAGCAGAAACCCGATGCCCAGATACACATAGGACAGCCACCGTCCGCGCCACATCCGCCCATGGTCGCAGATCGATGCCTTATCCTCCGCCCATGGAGCAGAGGGCGATCATCTTCCACGGCACCGACGCCAGCCCCGAGGTCGCGTGGTACCCCTGGCTGGCCGGGCGCCTCGCGGCCCGCGGCTACACCGTCGAGGTGCCGCACTACCCGGGCCTCAACGTCGAGCCCATCGACACTTTCCTGCCGCGGGTGCTCGCCGCACACACCTTCGACCGGCGCACGGTGCTCGTCGGCCACTCCGGCGGCGCCGCCCTGCTGCTGGCGATCCTCGAGAAGGTAGCCGTGGACCGCGCCTTCCTGGTCGCCGGCTACTGCACCCCGCCCAACACGAGCGACGAGCCCGTGCTGCGCTCGTCGTACGACTGGGACGCCATCCGCGCCAACGTCCGCGACCCGTACTTCATCAACTCGGCCACCGACCCGTACGGCTGCGACGCCACCCAGGGCCGCGCCATGTTCGACCGCGTCGGCGGCACCCAGCTGATCCGCAACGACGGCCACTTCGGCGACCACAACCAGACCTACGACGAGTTTCCCTTGCTGGACCGCCTCATAGCCTGACCACGCGACCGCCACCAGCATTTCCCGCCGGACCCGGACCGCCACACCTCGGCCCCAGGCACCCAAGAGCTGGGCCCTGCCGCACCAGGCACATCACTGCGTTACACGTTATTGCGCTCGACGCAGCACAGGGCCGAGAAGGTTCCACCGGACCGCGCACCAAAGGCACCGCACCCCCACGGCACTGGAGGCCTGCTGCATGGCACATGCCGTGCGTAACACATCATTGCGTGCTGCACATCACCGTGCCCCATATGCTCCAGTGTCGGAAGCGCTATTGTGCCTTGCGCACCAGGCAAATGAACGCACCACCGTGCCCAGCGCTGTACCAGGCCAGCGCACTACCAGCGCACTACCCGGGCCCAGCGCACTACCAGCGCACTACCGGGGCCCAGCGCACTACCCGGGCCCAGCGCACTACCAGCGCGCTACGCGGCCCAGCGCACTACCGGGGCCCAGCGCACGACCAGTGCACTACCGGGCCGAGCGCACCAGGGCCAACGCACGCACCAGGCCCAACACACACCCACCAGGCCAACGCTCCCACCAGACCCAACGCACCGACGGCCCCAGCACACCACCAGGCCCGACGCACCACGACGGTCCGGAACCTAGCTCCGCATGCCCGATGCTCCGCTCGTACACATCAGGGGAACCGCGGCTAACTTGGCGGCTCGTCGAATGCTGTGGACCTTTCCATTCGTGGCCAGCGACATGAGAATAGTCGTTAACTTGCTATCGATGCGGCCAGCTGAGAGCTTATTGGCGTGACGCCAACAAGGAGGTGGCCGTGGTATGGATGCCAGTGAGGGGCGCGACCGGCTGAAGGCCGTTCGCGCGGCCGGCGGCAAGGTGACGATCGAGGAGCTCGACGCGATCTGGGGTGTGCTTCCGCCCGTCCGGCCCGAGGAGATCCTGGGGGCGTGGGCCGGCAGCGAGTTTGTCAGCGGGCACAGCTTCGAAGGGCAGCTGGAGCGGGCACGGTGGCACGGCAAGACGTTCGCCTCGCTCACGGAGGTCACGCCGCTGGTGTGCCGGGACGAGAACGGCGAGCTGTTCGCCAACGAGGAGATGGCCAAGGGTGGGGCCAGCCTGTGGATGGTGGAGTTCCGGGGTGAGGCGACGGCCACGATGGTCTACGACGGCCGGCCGGTGCTCGACCACTTCAAGCGGGTCGACGACTCGACCCTGCTGGGGGTGATGAACGGCAAGGGCGTGCTCGACAACGGGCGGCACTACTACTTCCTGCTCCAGAGGGAAGAAACCGCTCCGCGGGCCGCGCACGGGGAGGAAACGTGAGGATCCGGGCGGCGGTGGTCGAGGAGCCGGGCGGGGCCTTCGTGGTCGCGGACGTGGAGCTGGAAGAGCCGCGGGCGGACGAGATCCTCGTGCGGGTCACGGCGGCCGGGATCTGCCATACGGACCTTGCCATGCGGCGGGGGTGGACGAGGACGCCGATGGTCTTCGGGCATGAAGGGGCCGGCGTGGTCGAGGCGGTCGGCGCGGAGGTCAGCGCCGTTTCGCCCGGGGACACGGTGTGCCTGACGTTCCGGAGCTGCGGGGCCTGCGAGCAGTGCGGGGCGGGACATCCGGCGTACTGCCTGCGCAGTGATCTGAACGCACGGGGCACCCGGAGCGACGGCAGTACGCCGCACTCGCGGGGCGGACGGGCGGTGTACGGCAACTTCTTCGGGCAGTCGAGCTTCGCGACCTACGCGCTGGCGTACGAGTCGAACACCGTCAAGGTTCCGGCCGGCCTTCCGGCGGCCCTCGCCGCGCCGTTGGGGTGCAGCGTGCAGACCGGCGCGGGGACGGTCTTCACCGTTCTGCGGCCGGAGAAGGGCGAGACGGTCGCGGTGCTGGGCGCGGGCGCGGTCGGGCTGAGCGCGGTCATGGCCGCGGTTGCCGCCGGGTGCGAAGTGTTGGTGGTCGACCGGGTGGCGGAACGACGTGATCTAGCGCTTGAGCTGGGAGCCGTGGACAGGAAGTTAGCGGGTGTTCACTACGTCGTCGACACGACGGGGCGGCCCGAGGTGATCGACGAGGGGCTTCGTGCTCTCCGGCGGCGCGGCACCCTGGCGCTGGTCGGGCTGGTCGGGCGGGCCGAGCTCGACCTGGCGACGGTCCTCTACAACGGCATCCGGCTGCGTGGCGTCATCGAGGGCGATGCCACGCCGGCGGGCTTCATCCCGTACCTCGTGGATCTGCACCGCCAGGGGCGCCTGCCGGTCGAGCGGCTGATCACCGAGTTCCCGTTCGATGAGATCGAGATCGCTGCCCGGAGCGGAACTATCAAGCCCGTTCTGACGTTCAGGTGAGCGATATGACAGTGCCCCGGCGGCGCCGGCGGGTAATGCTGGGGACAACCGACGAATGAGGTGTGCGCCATGGCCACGGAGAAGGCGATTCTCGCCGGAGGCTGTTTCTGGGGTATGCAGGATCTGATCCGCAAGCGCCCCGGGGTGATCTCGACGCGGGTCGGCTACACCGGTGGCAACGTGCCGAACGCGACCTACTACAACCACGACGGCCACGCCGAGGCCATCGAGATCATCTACGACCCGGCGGTGACGTCGTACCGGGACGTCCTCGAATTCTTCTTCCAGATCCACGACCCGACGACGCTCAACCGTCAGGGCAACGACGTGGGCACCAGCTACCGGTCGGCCATCTTCTACACGAGTGACGAGCAGAAGAAGGTCGCCGAGGACACGATCGCCGACGTCGAGGCGTCGGGGCTGTGGCCGGGCAAGGTGGTCACCGAGGTGACGGCGGCGGGCCCGTTCTGGGAGGCCGAGCCGGAGCACCAGGACTACCTGGAGCGCATCCCGAACGGCTACACCTGCCACTTCCCCCGCCCCAACTGGAAGCTGCCCCGCCGCGCCTGATCGGAGGGCGCCGCCCGAGGGAGGCGCCCGCGGCAGAGAGCTCAGGCGCGGGCGCCGATGCTGAGAGCCCGCACCAGGAAGCGCGGGCTCGTCAGCGCGCTCGGATGGGCGAGCATGGTCGTCACCTGGCCCAGGCGGTGGTTCACCGCCTGGTCGCGCATCGACGCCTTGAAGATGAGGCCGCTCGCCCAGCGGATCGCCCGGTAGCCGGCCGGGTACGGGCCGTCGACGTGCGGCAGGGCCAGGTCGGCCATCGTGGAGACCTGCCACGCCGCGTCGACGACCACCTTCACGTCCGCGAAGTAGGCACGCGCCGGGCGGCTCAGATCGGGGTCGCCGCGCAGGTACTCCGACAGGCACGACGCGTGCAGCATCGCCGAGGTCATGCCCTGCCCGTACACGGGATTGAACGACGCCACCGCGTCGCCCGCCGCGACGAGGCGGGCCGGGAAGCGGCGCAGCCGGTGGAAGTCACGCCGGCGGCTGTCCGCCTGGTGGTACGTGTGCACCTCGCCCTCGAGCGCGGCCTTCGTCGCCACCTCGCCGAACTCCGGCGGGAAGTCGCGCACGCACCGCTCGCGGAACTCGTCCGCGTCGCGCCCCGGGCGGTCGGCGTCGTATCCCGAGACCAGCAGGGTCCAGCGGCCCCCCTCGATCGGGGTGAAGCCGCCGATCCGCGCCGTGCGCCCCGGTCCCGGGTTGGCGATCGAGATGCACGTCCACACGTCCGGGTCCGCCGGGCGCCGGTAGAGCGCCGTCGCGTAGTTCAGTTTGATGGCCATGCGCCGCATCGGGGGCTTCGGGAAGTCGTACGCGTCCAGCCAGTCACCGAGCCGGCTCGACCGTCCCGTGGCGTCCACGACGAAGTCCGCCTTCTGCCCCGTGACCGTGTTGTCCCCCTCGGCGACGTAGCGCACGCCGGTGACCGTGTCGCCGTCCATCAGCAACCCCTCGGCGCGCCCGGCGACCGGGCGCACGTTCGGGATCGCGAGCACCCGGCGCCGGATCAGCGCCTCGAGGAACGGCCGGCTCGAGACGATGCCCTGCGCCGCCGCGGGCCCCGACGGCGGGTCCTGGCGGAGCTGACCGTCCAGATAGAAGCGGTTCGTGCCGCGCGGCGGCGTCACCGCGCCCTCGGCGAGCGCCTCCTCGACGAAGCCGGGGAACCAGCGCTCCAGCTGACGCTGGCCCGACGGCAGCAGCGCGTGCACCTGATTTCCCTGCGGAACGCCGGGCCGGACGCCGGCGCCGAGGGCCGTCAGGTCGTCGCGCTCGATGACGACGACGTCCTCGGCGTGGTCACTGAGCACCCGGGCGGCCATCAGCCCGGCGACGCTCCCGCCCACCACCACCGCCCGCCGGAACAACGCTTTCTGGTCCTTCGGTGACTCGGACGACGAGATGACGGCGAAGCGGCGTGCGGCGGACATGCGCCACACGATAGCGGTAAATATTGATAAGCATCAGATAGGCGGCAGCTCCTGCGGACGGTCCAGCACGTCGCGGAAGAGGTCGCCGCGCTCCTCCAGCCGGGTCAGGACATCGCGCATGGTGAAGCCGTCCGGCCGCAGCCCCGGATCGTCCAGCTCGTCCCACTCGATCGGCGCCGACACCGGCGCACCCGCCGCGGGCCGGGGGCTGTAGGGCGCGACGAGCGTGCGGTTGATGGCGTTCTGCGTGTAGTCGAGCCGCGCCAGGCCGCCCCGGTCGCTCTTCTGCCACTTCCAGCTCACGAGCTCCGGCACGACCGCGCCGACCGTACGGGAAAGCTGCTCCACCCAGGCCCGTGTCTCGTCGAAGCCGGGCCCCACCGCGATCGGCACCCAGATCTGGATGCCGCGCCGCCCGGTCACCTTGGCGCGCGCCGTCACCCCGAGGTGCTCGAAAGCCGTGCGGTGCAACCGGGCCAGCGCGAGCACGTCCTCCCACGAGGTGCTCGTCCCGGGGTCGAGGTCGATCAGCGCGTACGTCGGCGCGTGCGGCGCGTCCACCTTGGACGTCCACGGATGCCACTCCAGCGCGCCGAAGTTCGCCGCCCACACCAGCGCCGCCGGCTCGTCGACCACCAGATAGGTGCGCGTCTCCCCCGGATCCGCCTCCGGATTGACCCATCGCGGCAACCACGAGGGCGCGTGCGCCGGCAACTCCTTGTGCCAGAAGCCTTTCGTGCCGGCGCCGTTCGGATAGCGGTGCATGTTCAGGGCACGGCCCCGCAGGTACGGCGTGAGCACCGGCGCGACGCTCGCCGCGTACCGCAGGAAGTCCCGCTTGGTGACCGGGTCCTCGGCGTCCCTCGCCGGAAAGAGCACCTTGTCGAGGTTGGTGACCCGCAGCTCGCGCCCGAAGATCTCCCACGTGCCCCGCGCGCCGATCCGGTCGAGCGCCGCCACCTCGGCCGCGTCGGCGTGCGGCAGGTCCCCGCGCCAGGTCCGGTCCGGGTTCGCCCTGACCTCGTCGTTGGTGCGGCCACTCAGCACCGAGCGCGGGTGCTCCTCGGCGTCCCAGCCCTCCACCGCGTACTCGTCGCGCTTGTGCAGCAGGAGCCACTCCTGCTTGCCGCTGCCGCCCCGCCGGGTGCGCACCAGCGCGAACCGCCCGTGCAGCTTCTCGCCGTGCAGGTCCATGTGCAGCTCGCCGTCCGCGACCGCCCGCCCCGGATCGCCCTGCGGCTCGAACGTGCCCGCGTCCCACACGATGACGTCCCCGCCGCCGTACTGGCCCGCCGGGATGACCCCCTCGAAGTCGAAGTACGACAGCGGATGGTCCTCCACGTGGAAGGCCGCCCGCCGCGCCTTCGGGTCGAGCGTCGGCCCCTTGGGCACGGCCCAGCTGGCCAGCACCCCGTCGATCTCCAGCCGGAAGTCGTAGTGCAGCCGCCGCGCCCGGTGCCGCTGCACCACGAACCGGCGCACGCCGTCCGCGGCGCCGGCCGGGGCCCCCGAGGGCTCCGGCGTACGGCTGAAGTCACGCTTGCGCCGGTAGGGCGCCAGCTGATCGGGCTGTGGCATGCCTGTCTGATACCCCGAGCGGCGCCCGGCTCACCTGCGCCACGACTTCCACGCGGACGACACGGCCTCTTCCAGCGAGTGTCGCGGCCCCAGGCCCATCCGCCGGGCGCGGCCCACGTCGGCGACCGACTCGGCGGCGTCGCCGGGTCGCCGCTCCCCCACCCGGAAGGGCACCTCCGCGCCCGCCACGCGCCCGGCCAGCCCGACGAGGTCGAGCACCGACGTGCCCCGGCCGCTGCCCACGTTGACGACCGCGTGCCGGCGCGCCGGCCACGACGGGCGACGCGACAGCAGTTCCACACCCCGGAGGTACGCGTGGGCGACGTCGCGCACGTGCACGTAGTCGCGGATCGCGCTGCCGTCGGGCGTCGGGTAGTCGTCACCCCGTACGACCAGTTTGGTGCCCTCGGTCAGCGCCCGGAACACCGCCGGAAGCAGGCTCGCCGGTCCGGTGTCCGCCGCGGACGGGTGCGGACCGGCACCGATGACGTTGAACTGGCGCAGTGCCAGCGACCTGAGCCGCGCCGCGCCGAGGATGCGCTCCCCCTCGAGCTTGGTGACGCCGTACGGGTTGACCGGACGCGGCCGCCTGCGCTCCCCGGCCCGATCGCGGCCGGTGTCGCCGTAGACCGCCGCCGAGGAGGCGAACAGCAACTGGCCGACGCCCGCCCCGGCCATCGCCTCGACCAGCATGCGCACCCCGCCCACGTTGCTCAGCCAGAACGGGTCACCGGCCGCCGTCGATTCCGGCACGGCCTTGGAGGCGGCCAGGTGGATGACGCCGGTGGCCCGCACCCGCGCGAACAATCGGCCGAGGTCGTCCGGGTCGGTCACCGAGCCCTGGACCACGGTCACGGTGCCGGGCAGGCGTTCCGGGCGGCCGGTGGAGAAGTCGTCGAGGACCACCACGTCGCCCCGGCCGCTCAGCAGCCGGACGACGTGCGCGCCGATGTACCCGGCTCCCCCGGTCACGATCCAGGTCAACGTCGCCCCATCCAGCGCAGTCGTTCCAGGTGCTTCACCAAGACGAGACACACGTCGTCACTACGCTCGGTGCTGTCGTCGTCGAGCACCTCGACGTGGAACGTGGGTAGGTGCTCCTCTCGCCACGCGGTGAAGGATAGGCCCTGGTAGAGGGCGATGGCCCGCTCGTTCGAGGGATGCACACCGAGGGCGACACGGTGGAAGCCGAGCAGGGCGAGCTGACGTTCGGCTTCGCTCAGGAGGGTCCGCGCGACCCCGTAGTGTTCGTGACCGTCGAGCACGCGCAGGTGCTGCAGCAGCGGTACGCCGGGCAGCCCCGCGCGCAGCTCGGGCTCCTCGGCCGGCGCGAGCCGGAGGAAGATGTAGCCGGCGAGCGCCTCGCCCCGGAAGGCGAAGAGGATGATGCCCCGGTCCCGGTCGAGGTGATCGAGGAAGTAATGCCGATCGTTCCGGTTGTCGACGAGCTTGCGGACATCCTCGTCCGACGCCGTCCTTATCGACACTTCGTCGCTCACCATAGGTCTCCCGATCGGCCGCCCTCCGGTGATCGTGCCGCCACGCGGCGCCGCTGTCGATGGACGACGGCGGCGCCCCGGTGTCAGCGATGCAGCAGGCCGATGGCGACCACGACCGCGACGACAGCCGTGGTGAGGGTGACGGCGACGGCGGCCCGCTGCTTGGCGCCCACGCGGATGACGACGAACACGGCCCAGACGACCGCCCACGCGGCGGCCAGGACGGCGGCGAGAACGACGAGCGCCGCGACGGCGGCGCCCAGATCCTGGGAGTAGGTGCTTGCGGCAAGCTGGCCCATCGAGGCCTCCTCTACACGTCGACCGGGATCTACACCTCGGTCTACCTGTAGTACCAGTGACTTCACTGTAGGTTGCTGTACATCGGCGGAGCAACAGCTGGACGCCGCTGGAACGTGAGAGACGGCATTCATTCACGAGCGCGTCGCTTTCGCTGGTGGGCGGCGAGGTTGTTAGTCTCCCGGCGACGCTGTAGGACTACACAGTTGTAGTACAGTGAACTCTTCTGGAGGTGCTGGAGTGTCCACTGGTGGGGACCCCGGCCGGACCTTGGCGGAGCGGCTGCAATCGCTGCGCTCGTCGTGGGCGCCGGAGGTGAAGGTCAGCCAGGTGCAACTGGCGAAGGCGCTCACGGAGCGGAAGAAGACGAGCGCTTCGCTCATCTCGTCATGGGAGAACGGCACCGAGCTGCCGCCCGAGGAGCGCATCGACGCCATCGCGACGTTCTTCTGCACCAGGCGATCGGTCGAATCGAGCCCCTACCGGCTGATCGACGAGCGAGACTTGACCGCGGACGAGACCACGGCGCGCGCCAGGATCGCCCGGGAGCTGCGCGCGTTGCGCGAGGCCGCCACGACCTCGAAGCGTGCCGCGCCGCCGACCATCGTCGGGCACGGCCCCTGGTTCTACGAGGAAGGGCCGATCATGATCGTCTGCGCCGAGCCCGGCAAGGGCGAGCCGCAGCTCGACATCGACCCCGACCGCTCCAAGCTGTCCCGCCTCGCCGACCTCGACTCGCTCTTCGAGCTCCACGGGCACCTGCGGGCCGTCAATCCCGATCTCGAGGTGCAGTGGGCCAGCGCCTGGGACATGCGCGAGACCGACTGGACCAAGCACCTCGTCCTGCTCGGCGGCATCGACTGGAACAAGGCGACACAGGTCGCCATGCGATTGACCGACGTGCCGGTGACCCAGCACTCCGACGACGACGACCCCAGCCGTGGCTGCTTCCGGGTCGTCACCGACGACGAGACCGAGTCGTTCACCCCAGCGTTCGAGGGTGAGGGAGAGGACCGGGCTCTGGTGGAGGACGTGGGTCATTTCTTCCGGGCACCCAATCCGCTGAACCGGGAGAAGACCATCACCGTATGCAACGGCATGTACGGCAGCGGCGTCTACGGCGCGGTGCGCACCCTCACGCATGACGTCTTCCGGGACAAGAACGCCGGATACCTCACCGAGCGGTTCGCCGGCAAGGAAGCCTTCAGCCTGCTCTTCCGGGTGCAGGTCCTCACCGGCGTGGTGACGACACCGGACTGGACGGCCCCGAAGACCGTCCTGCACGCGTGGCCGAAGGCCTGACTATGCTCCGCGGCGTGTCCACAGTCGACGCTTCCATGGAGAGCCTGCATCACGGCTCCCACGCCCACCTTCTCGAGGAGGTCGACGTGGCCGGGCTGGAGGCGACGGCGCGCCTCGACGCCATCATCGTCCCGACCGCCTGGCCGGCGGGCGCGCTGCGGCACGCCATGGAGGTGGGCAAGGCCATCGGCGTCCCCGTGGTGGCGCTGTGCAGCCGCGCGTCCGCGCCCGAGGAGGCGCTTCGGCTGGCCGGCCACCTGGACGCGGCCGTGCTCACCGTCGGCGTCGACGGCACGCTCGCCCGCCTGCTGCCGTCCTTCGACACCGACCGGCTGCTGCGGGCGAACGGCTTCGGCACGACGAGCGACCTCAGCCTCAAGCGCAACCTCGGGCTGGTCCTCGCGCGCGGGCTCGGCTGGCGGCGGGTGCTGTTCCTCGACGACGACATCCACGTCGAGGAGCCGGAGCAGCTGCACCGGGCGGCCGCGCTGGTCGACCGCTTCCGCGCGGTGGGCCTGGCCAACAGCGGCTACCACGACAACTCCGTGGTCTGCCACGCCTACCGCGCGGTCGGCGGGCGGCAGGGCACGTTCATCGGCGGCGGCGCGATGATCGTCGACGCGCTCCGGACCGAGTCCTTCCACCCCTCCATCTACAACGAGGACTGGCTCTATCTTCTCGGCGACGGGGTGCCCTTCCGCGCGGCCCGCGCCGGCACCATGCGCCAGCGCAGCTACGATCCCTTCGCCAATCCGGCACGGGCTGCCGCCGAGGAGCTCGGGGACACGCTGGCCGAGGGCCTCTTCTGGCTGCTCGACTCGGGCCGCAACATCAGCACCGCGCAGAGTGCCTACTGGGGTGACGCGCTGTTCCGCCGTCGCGGCTTCATCGACCTGGTCATCGGGGAGCTGGACGGCTCGGCGGAGCACCGGCGGATGCGCCGCTCGCTGGAGGCCGCCCGCGGCCGCAGCGCCGCCATCACGCACCGGCTCTGCGAGGACTTCATGGAGGCGTGGCAGGCCGACCTGGAGAGGTGGCGCAAGTTCCTCGTGCAGCTTCCGCTGGGCGGCGATCCGGCCGATTTCGCGCGCCGGTTCGACATGCCCGGCCGCGTGATGGCGTCGAAGGCGCACGAAAGCCTCAGTCAGATCGATGTTAGCGTCGCGGCGTATCATTGATTCATGCAGAGAGCGGAGGACGCTGACGTCCGGGCGGCGCTGATCGCGGCGGCCGAGCGGCAGCTGGCGGCGGCAGCCGACGGGGACATCGCGACACGGGCGGTGTGCGAGGAGGCCGGGGTGACGCAGCCGGTGCTCTACCGGCTCTTCGGCGACAAGCGTGGGCTGCTCGACGCGGTCGCGGACGCCGGTTTCGAGCGCTACGCGAGGCGCAAGGCCGGCCTGGAGGTCACCGACGACCCGGTCGCCGACATGTACGCCGGCTGGGACGACCACATGGCGTTCGCGGCGGAGAATCCGGCGCTCTACCAGCTCATGTTCGCGCCGCGGCCGCGGGCCAACTCCACGGCCCACCGGCGGATCCTGGAACTGCTCGAGGCGACCCTCGTGCGCACGGCGGCGGCGGGCGCGCTGACGACCACGCCGAGGCTGGCCGCCCAGCTGATCCTGCCGGCCAACATCGGGGTGGCGCTCAGCCTCATCGCCCAGCCGGAGCTCTTCGACGACCCGGCGCTGTCCCACCGCGCCCGCGACGCGGTCTTCGGAGCGGTCCTGGCCGGCGCCGGGGAGCCGATCGGGCAGGATCCGGTGCGGGCTGCGGCGCGCCAGTTGCGGTCGCGGCTTTCGCTGTCCGGTACGGAGAAGCTCGAACCCGCCGAGGCGGCGCTGCTCGACCGCTGGCTCGAACGGATCGACGAGCCCTAGGCTGCCGCACGCCGAGCTTTTCGGACCGCCTTCTCCAGCTCGGCGCGGCTCATCGTGGTGCGCTTGGGGACGTCGAGGTCGCGGGCCAGCTTGAGCAGCTCACCCTTCGGCAAGTCCTTGAGGTCGGCGGCCTTGCTCCCCTTGCCGGAAGCGGCAGTCTTCCGTGCGGACGAGGCGGGCTTGCCCTTCGTCTTCGCTGCCGCGCGGCCCTTCTTCGCGGCCTCGACGCTGCGGCGGAGCGCCTCGAAGAGGTCGGTGGCGGCGGTCGGCTCGGGAGCCTCGGCGGCCGGGGTGACCTCCTTGCCCGCCTTCTTCTCGTCGATCAGCTTCTTGACCCGGTCGGTGTAGGTGTCGCGGAAGTCCGCGGGACGCCACCGCCCGGCCATCGAGTCGATCAGCTGCTGGGCCATGTGCCGCTCGGCCGGCTTGGCCGCGTTGCGCCGGGGCAGCTCGTCGATCTGCTCCTTCGGGTCGCGGACCTCGTCGGCGAAGTACATCGTCTGGAGCATCAGCAGGTCGCCGTCGGCGCGGATCGCCGCCAGGTACTCCTTGCCCCGCATGACGAGCGTGCCGATCGCCGCACGGTTCGCATCCGCCATCGCGTCGCGCAACAGGCCGTAGACCTTCGCGGTCTCCTCGCTGCCGGGGCCGAGGAAGTAGGTGCGGTCGTAGTAGATCGGGTCGATGTCGTCCAGCTCGACGAAGCGGTCGATGTCGAGGCTGCGCGACCGGCCCGGCGCGACGGCGTCGAGCTCCTCCTGATCGAGCATCACGTAGTCGCCGCCGCCCACGTCGGCGCCCTTGACGATGTCGTCGTAGTCGACTTCCTTGCCCGTGCGCTCGTTCACCCGCTTGTAGCGGATGCGGTCGCCGGTGCCCTTCTCGAACTGGTGAAAGCTGACCTCGTGCTCGTGCGTGGCGGAGTACATCGCCACCGGCACGGACACCAGCCCGAAGGTGATCGCCCCTGTCCAGATCGGTCGCGCCATGGCATTGCGGTACCCGCCCGCGCACGCTCCGAACCGCCCTCGGCCCGATCCGCTGCCGGCCCGATCCGCTGCCGGCACGGCCCGGGATGGTTCAGGACCGGCGGCGCCGCTGCTAGGTTGATCTTAGGTGTGCCGGGAAGTCTGGTCGGCGATCGGTGAGGGCTGGGCGGAACCGGAGGCACGCGTGAGCACGATCGCCTGGATCGCGGTGGCGGTGTTCGTCGCGGCGTACGTCCTGATCGCCACCGAGAAGATCAACCGGGTGGCCGTCGCCCTCGGCGGGGCGGCGATCATGCTGGCGCTGGGTGCCACCGACGCCGAGCACGCCTTCTTCTCCGAGGACGCCGGCATCGACTGGAACGTCATCTTCCTGCTGCTGGGCATGATGCTGATCGTCGGCGTGCTCAAACGCACGGGGCTGTTCGAGTTCGTGGCCATCTGGTCGGCCAAGAAGGCACGCGCCCGCCCGTTCCCGATCATGGTGATCCTCGTCGTCGTCACCGGCGTGGTGTCCGCCGCGCTCGACAACGTCACGACCGTGCTGCTTGTCGCGCCGGTCACCCTGCTCGTGTGCGACCGGCTCGGCGTACCCCCGGTGCCGTTTCTCATCGCCGAGGTCTTCGCCTCCAACATCGGCGGCGCCGGGACGCTGGTGGGCGACCCACCCAACATCATCATCGCCAGCCGCTCCGGCCTGAGCTTCAACGACTTCCTCGCCGTGCTGGCGCCGTTCGTCCTGGTCGTGCTCGTCGTCCTGCTGGTCCTGTGCCGCATCATGTTCCGCAAGGCGTTCCGGTACGACGCCGAGCGCGCCGCCAAGGTGATGGCCCTGCGCGAGCGCGACGCCATCCGGGATCCGCGGCTGGCCGTGCTCAGCCTCGGCGTGCTGGGCGCCGTGCTCGTGGCCTTCACCCTGCACACCGTGCTCGGCCTCGAGCCGTCCGTGGTCGCGCTGCTCGGCGGGCTGCTCCTGCTGCCCCTGTCCCGGGTCGACGCGACCGAGGTGGCGCGCGAGGTCGAGTGGCCGACGCTGATCTTCTTCGCCGGACTGTTCGTCATGGTCGGCGCCCTGGTCGCCACCGGCGTGATCGACCAGATCGCGCACGCCGCCACCGGCGCCGTCGAGGGCAAGCTCTGGCCCGCGACCCTGCTGCTGCTGTGGGCCTCGGCCGGCCTTTCGGCGATCATCGACAACATTCCGTACGTCGCCACGATGAGCCCGATCGTCAGCGAGCTGGTGAACGCGTCCGGCGGCAACGAGAAGGCGCAGGTGCTCTGGTGGGCCCTGGCCATCGGCGCCGACCTGGGCGGCAACGCGACGGCGGTGGGCGCCTCGGCCAACGTCGTCGTCCTCGGCCTGGCGGAGCGCGCCGGTCACAAGATCACGTTCTGGGGCTTCACCAAGTACGGCCTCATCGTCACCGTGATCTCGGTGGCGCTGGCCGTGCCGTACCTGTGGCTTCGCTTCTTCTAGGTGCCGAGCATGCGGTCGAGCAGGCCGTCCAGGGTGATCACCCCGGTCATCACCCCGGCCTCGTCGACCACCGCCACGAGCGGCACGTTCGACCGGGCCATGATCGACGCCACCTCGAGGACCGTCGCGTTCCCGCGCACCGCGGGCAGCTCCGGCCGCTTCCTCGGCAGCAGATCGGCCACCGTCCGGTCGCCCACCCCGTCGAGGACGACGTCGGCGGCGTCCTCGTCGATCACCCGGGCCAGGGCCGGGTCGTCCTGACAGTACGACGGCAGCGCCATGCGCAGGACCTGGGTGCCCGCGAGCACCGTCAGCGGGCGCCCCTTGCCGTCGACCACCACGAGACCCGGCAGATCCTGGGCGGCGAGCACCCGCACGGCCTCCCGGGCGGGCAGGCTCTCGGCCACCGTGCTCATCGAGACAGCCACATCACGCGCGTGCACCTGCGCCTCCTCACACCTTCGACCACGATACGCGTGCGCGGCTCAGCGCGGCTTCGCCGAGCGGATCGTGCGGCGCAGCACGCCGTGCCAGGCGGGCACGTCCGCCTCGTCGTCGAAGAACCGGGCGACCACCACGTCCGTCGACGAGTGCAGCACGATCGACACGACGATGGTCAGCGCGACCAGGTGGAAGATCTCATCCGCGGCGGTGATGCCGGAGTCGAGCACCAGCAGCCCGTACACGACCGAGGCGAAGCCCTTCGGCCCGAACCACATCGCCGCCGCCTGCTCCTTGAGGTCCAGGCCCGAGCGCAGGAACGACAGCCAGAGCGCGACCGGCCGGGCCACGAAGATGGCCAGGAACGCGAACACCCACCCGGTCCAGGAGATCTCGGCGAGGAACTCCAGCGAGATCAGCGCCCCGAAGACGAGCAGGGCGGCCAGCTTGAACAGCTCCGCGATGTTCTCGCCGAAATGCTCGAACGCCGCCCGCTGCCGCGGCCCGAACGTCGCCACCGTGATGCCGGCGGAGAACGCCGCCAGGAACAGGTTGGCGTGCGTCGCCTCGGCCACCGCGAGCACCAGCAGCCCGATGGCGAACGCGTTGAGCGGCTCGTAGGCGGTCGACGCGGCGAACAGGCGGCTGCGCTCGAGCAGGATCGCCACGACCGGGAGCGCCACGCCGACCAGCAGCCCGAGCGACACCTCCAGCGCCAGCTCGCCCAGGTGCAGGTCGTCTGAGCCCGAGGCCACGGCGAGAAAGACGATGACGAACGGCAGCGCCAGCCCGTCGTTGACGCCGGACTCCACGTTGAGCAGGTGCCGCAGCCGCGCCGGGACCTTGTCGTTGCCCACCAGAGCCGAGGCGAACACCGGGTCGGTCGGCGCCAGGATCGCCCCGATCAGCAGCGACTCCGCACAGCCCAGCCCGGCGACGTAGTGGGCGGCGAGCGCGGTCACCAGCAGGGTGAGCGGCAGCCCCCAGCCCAGCGCCCGGCCGGGCAGCCGCCACGCGGAGCGCAGGTCGGCCCAGCCCACGCGCATGCCGTCGGTGAACAGCACGGCGAACAGCGCCAGCTGCGCCAGGGTGGACACGATCGGTGAGTCCGCTTGCACGTCGAGCACGCCGGTCGTGCCGGGACCGAGCACGAAACCGGCCACCAGGAACAGCACCGCGGTCGACAGGATCGTCCGCTTCGCCAGCGCGGAGACCAGGACCGCGAGCAGCAGGACGACGGCGAAGGCGAGCAGCAGCATCAGCGCGCCCCGCTCCGCGCGGTCACGGCGCGGGGCCGGGCGCGGGCACCGCGGTCCTGGGCGAGGCGCATCCGGCAAGTCCACCCGGTGGGCGGCCCCCGCGCAAGGTGACAGCCGACGGCAATCGGCGAGCGTCACCACCGCCGTCGCCCGCCCGGCGAACTACCGCTGTGTAATTCCTGGTCGGGGGGCATCACGCGGGGCGGCGGGGGTAGCTCGGTCGGATGAGTTCCGACGGGCAGCTCGTCCGGCCGATGCTCGCCGCGCTGGGGCCGATGCCGGCGGGGCCGGGCTGGGCGTTCGAGTACAAGTACGACGGCGTTCGCGCGATCACGTACGCCGCCGACGGCGAGGTCCGGGCGCTGACCCGCAACGACAACGACGTCACGGGCACGTACCCGGAGCTCGCCGAGGTCGCCACGCTGCTGCGCGGGCGGACCGCGATCCTGGACGGCGAGATCGTCGCGCTGGAGGACGGGCGCCCGTCGTTCGCGCTGCTCCAGAACCGGATGCACGTGGCCGCTCCCCCGGTGTCCCTGCTGCGGTCGGTGCCGATCCGCTACTACGTGTTCGACCTGCTCGAGCTCGACGGCGAGAGCCTGATGGAGCTGCCCTACCGGCGGCGCCGGGAAGTGCTCGCGGACCTGCGCCTGGACGGCGCCGTGGTGCGAACGCCCGCCAACTTCCCGGAGGCCGACGGCGCGCGCGTGCTCGACGCGGCGAGGCTGGCCGGCTTCGAGGGCGTCGTCGCGAAGCGCCAGGACGGCGTCTACCGGCCCGGACGCCGCTCCGCCGAGTGGACCAAGGTGCCGCTGATCCGCACGCAGGAGGTGCTGATCATCGGCTACGAGCCCGGCGAGGGCCGCCGCGCCGGCACGATCGGCTCCCTTCTGCTCGCCGTGCCCGATCAGGATCAGCGGCTCCGGTACGCGGGCCAGGTCGGCACGGGATTCACCGACGCCGTGCTGCACCAGCTCCTGACCCGGCTCGAGCCCACCCGGCGCGCCACCGCCCCCGTCGCCGGGGTGCCGCGCGAGCACGCCCGCCACGCCCGCTGGGTGCAGCCGTCTCTCGTCGGCGAGGTCGCCTTCCGCAACTGGACCGTCGACGGCCGCCTCCGCCACGCCTCCTGGCGCGGCCTGCGCCCCGACCGCGAGCGGGAGGAGATCACCGGGACGGTCATGACGCCGGACGCGGCGTGGCGGGTGGAGGCGGTCCGGCGCGACGGGCGCCAGTGGTACCGGATCGTGCACGGCGCGACCGTCGTGGACGGCCTCGCCCTCGACGACGTGCGGCTCGTGCTGGCGGAGGCCGGCGTCGACCTGGCGGACCTGACCGAGGCCGCCTGACCGAAGGTGATCGCCCTGTCCAGGTCGGTCGCGCCGTGCCCGGCCGGCGCCTTCTCCGGCCCGGCCACGACGGGCATTCGCCGGTTTTGATACGTCGGCCTTCAGTGGATTTGCTGTCGCCGAGGCGATTGGCGCGGCCACGGGCATCGCGGTTCAGTGTTCTCGGACCGAGGAGAATGCGACCGAAAGGAAACTCCGATGATGACGAAATTCGTACGCCGAGCCGCGCTCCCGCTCATCGCGACCGCGCTGATCGTCGCCGGCGTCGCCGCGCCGGCGCACGCCGCCGACCAGGTGAACAGCTGGCGCAACCTCGCAACCGGCATGTGCCTGGACAGCAACGGCCTCGGGCAGGTCTACACGATGTCCTGCAACAACGGGCTCTATCAGAACTGGCAGGACAAGCCCATGAGCACCAATTTCCGGAATCACAAGAACGCGGCCACCGGAAATTGCCTGATGGCCGGAGTGCTCAGTTATGTCAACGCCATGCCGTGCGACAATTTCACGACGTTACAGATGTGGACCTTCGGCAGTGGTTACCTGACGAATGTCAACAACGGTTACTGCCTCGACAGCAACTTCCAGGGACATGTGTACGCGGGTCGATGCAACGGCGGCCTGTACCAGCAATGGGAGAAGATCCGGCGCTCGTAGCGGCTCAGCAGCCCGAGGAACCGCCCGCGGTGACCGCACCGCGGGCGGTCGGGTCTCTCCGCATCCGTCTCGCTCCCGGGCCATCACGGCCCGCCAACCGGCGCGGTCACGGTGTGACGGCCCGGACGATGGCCACGCCGTACCGCGGGAGGGAGAGGCCGCGCGCCGGCTTGCCGGTCAGTAGGTCGGTGCCGTCGAGCTCGACCACGTACGGCGCCGGGTTGTGGTTGATGACGTAGGTGTCGGACCCGCTGGTCACCCGCTCGACGCCGGGCGCCGGGCGGGGCAGGCCGAGGCCGAGCCGGCCCAGCAGGGTCTCGGCCAGCGCCGCCTTGCCGTCGGCGGCGAGGTCGGCCGCCACGTACCAGGCGGTGCCGTTGCGGGTGATGGCCGGGCCGCCGGCGGCGGGCCCCTCGGTGAACTCGGACTCGACCGTCGCGCCGGTGAGGCGTACGACCTCGCTCCAGGTCTGCGACGTCGAGGTGACCGTGCCGGCGATCGCGGCCGGGTGGCCGGCGAGCGGGGTGAACTCCTCGATCCACAGGCCCAGCGTGCGCTGGAGCGGGCCGAGGTAGCCGCCGGCGCGCACGCGCAGCTTCTCGTCGACGATGCCGCTCTGGAACGTCACGACGAGCGTGCCGCCGCCTCGCGCGTACGAGTCGAGGTTCTCCAGGTCCTGGTCGGCCGCCAGGAAGAGGGCCGGCGCCACCACGACGCGGTACGGGCTCAGGTCGTCGCCCGCGCGCACGAAGCGCACCCGGACGCCGGCCTCGGCGAAGGCGCGGTACCACCCCGAGATCTGCGCGGCGTAGCTCAGCCGGCTGGGCCGGGCCGCCTGCTCCAGCGCCCACCAGCTCTCCCAGTCCAGCACGATCGCGACCTCGACGGACGGGGCGGCCACTGTGGACGGCAGCACGTCCGACAGCTCGGCCAGCTCGGCGCCGAGCGCCTTGACCTCGCGCCACACGCGGGTGTCGGTGCCGCTGTGCGGGAGCATGCCGGAGTGGAACTGCTCGGCGCCGGCGACGGACTGGCGCCACTGGAAGAACATGATGCCGCGCGCCTCGCGGGCGATCGCCTGGTAGGACCACGCGCGCATCTGGCCCGGGAGCTTCGCCGCGTTCTGCGGGCGCCAGTTGACGGCGCTGGGCGCCTGCTCCATCAGCACCCACGGCTTGCCGCCGGCGAGCGAGCGCATCAGGTCGCGGGTCATCGCCGAGTGCAGGTAGGCGCTGTCGTCCGCCGGATCGGGGTAGCTGTCGTCGGAGACGAAGTCCATCTCCGCGGCCCATTCCCAGTAGTTCGCGGGCTTGAACAGGCCCATGAAGTTGGTGGTGACGGGCACGTCCGGGGTGGCCGCGCGCAGGATCGCCTTCTCCGCGCGGAAGCACTCCAGAAGTTCGTGCGAGGTGAACCGGTCGAAGTCGAGCAGCTGGGCCGGGTTCTTGAAGGTGGGCGCGTCGCGCGGCGGGAAGACCTCCTCGAACGCCGAGTAGCGCTGCGACCAGAAGGACGTGCCCCACGCGTCGTTGAGCCCGTCGATCGTGCCGTACCTGGCGCGCAGCCACGCCCGGAACGCCTCGGCCGAGACGTCGCAATAGCACCGGCTCACGTGGCAGCCGTACTCGTTGTTGATGTGCCACATCTCGAGGGCCGGATGGGAGCCGTAGCGATCGGCCAGGGCCTGGACGAGGCGGGCCGCGTAACGGCGGTACACCGGCGAGCTGGGGCAGTACTGCTGGCGACTGCCGGTCGACAGGCGTACGCCCGAGGCCGTGACCGGAAGCATCTCGGGGTGCCTCAGGGTGAGCCACGGCGGGGGCGACGCCGTGGCGGTGGCCAGGTCGGCGCGGACGCCGGCGGCGTGCAGCTTGCCGAGCACCACGTCGAGCCACTCGAAGTCGAACTCGCCGTCGCGCGGTTCGAGCCGTGACCACGAGAAGACGCCGACGGTCGCCAGGTTGACGCCCGCCTCCCGCATGAGCGCCGCGTCCTCGTCCCACACCGCGCGTGGCCACTGCTCCGGGTTGTAGTCCCCGCCGTACCAGATCGGCATTGTGCCCCTCATTTCCCCGAGTTACGGACCGCGGCGGTGGAGCCGCGAACGATGAGCCGGTCCTCCACAGTGGGCAGCGGCTCGCGCGACGCGTCCGGCTCGAGCCGGTCCAGGACGCGGCGGAACGCGTGCGCCCCGTGCAGGATGAAGTCCTGGCGCACGGTGGTCAGCGGCGGCGAGAAGTACGCCGACTCGGGCATGTCGTCGTAGCCGACCACGCTGACGTCCTCGGGCACCCGGAGGCCGCGCTCGGCGAGGGCCCGCGTGACGCCCAGCGCGATCTGGTCGTTGGCGCAGACGATCGCGGTGGCGTCGCCGGCCTCGGCCGCCGCCTCGTGGCCCGCCGCGGCAGACCAGTCCCGCGCGTAGATCCGCGTGCACTCCAGGCCCTCGGCCGCCTCCTCGAAGGCGCGCAGGCGGGTGCGCGCCGACCGCCAGTCGCGCGGCCCGGCCACGTACGTCACCCGGCGGTGGCCGAGGTCGAGCAGGTGCCGCGCGATGGCGGCCTGGATCTCGACGGTGTTGGAGCCGGGCGCGTGCTCGGCGATGGTGAGAGGCAGGCCGGGCGGCTGGCGCTCGACGGCCGCGCGCAGCTGGTCGGTGTCGGCGATCGCGAGCACGCCGGCGACGTCCTGGCGCACGATGCCGCCGAGCACCTGCTCGAGCTCGCCCGCGTCGCTCGAGTCGTACGTCACGACGTCGAGCAGGTAGCCGGCCGTGCGGGCGGCCCGGCGGACGCCCTCGACCAGCTGCACGGTGCCCACCTCGACCAGCTCGCCGGTGAGCGCCACGACCGTGCGCGACTCGCCGCGGGCCAGCAGCCGCGCCGAGAGGTTGGGCCGGTAGCCGAGCTCGCGGATGGCCCGTTCGACGCGCTCGCGGGAGGCCGGGCGCAGCGGCGAGACGCCGGACAGATAGCGGCTCACCGTCTGGTGCGACACCTCGGCCACGCGCGCGACGTCGTAGATCGTCGGCGCCTTCGGCGCTCGATCCCTGCGCACCATGGACTCGTCCTCACCGAAAGTTACCGGTAACAGCTCGCACGCTAGCAGACCTGTTACCGGTAACAGAAGGGCTGCGCCGTGTCACCCGGCAACGGTTTCGGGCGCGGTTCCGGCTAATCTGGACCGCCATGCTGACCATCACGCCGGACTTCAAGGCCGACTCCCCGCGCCGCTGGGCCGAGCTGCGGCGCCGCGGCCCGGTGCACCGGATCCGGCTGGAGACCGGGCTCGAGGTGTGGGCCGTGGTGACCTACGAGGCGGCGCGCGAGGCGCTCGCGCATCCGTTGCTGCGCAAGGACTCCACCCCCGCCGAGGCGGCGCTCGCGGCGGCCGGGTTCACGCTGCACAAGCCGGGGGTCGGCATCGGCGGCAACATGCTGGAGGCCGATCCACCCGCGCACACCCGGCTGCGGCGGGTGGTCGCCGGCGCGTTCAGCCCGCGCCGGGTGGAGGCGCTCGCGCCCCGCGTCCGCGAGATCGCGGCCGGGCTGCTCGGCGCGCTGGCCGGCCGGTACGAGGTGGACCTGGTCACGGCCTACCATGCCCCGCTGCCGATCGCGGTGATCGGCGAGCTGCTCGGCGTGCCCGAGGAGGAACGCGCCGGCTTCCGCACGTGGACGGCAGCGGCGGTGAGCGCGCCCTCGGCCGCGCAGCGCGAGGGCGTGCGGGCGCTCAACGCCTGCCTCGAGTCGCTGATCGCCCGCAAGCGCGCGGCGCCCGGCGACGACCTGCTCTCGGCGCTGGCCGCGGGCGGCGAGCTGTCCGACGAGGAGTTGCTGGGCACCGCGGCGCTGATGGTGGTGGCCGGTCACGACACGACGGTCAACCTGCTCGGCAACGCCGTCGCCGCGCTCCTACGGCAGCCCGCCGAGCTGGCGAGGCTGCGGGCGCGCCCGGAGCTGATCGCGGGCGCGGTGGAGGAGTTCCTGCGCTACGACCCGCCGGTGGAGCAGGCCTCCAAGCGGTACGCCGCCGAGGACCTCACGCTGGCGGGGCAGCCGATCCGGCGCGGCGACGTCGTGGCCGTGATGCTCGGCTCGGCGAGCCGGGACGCCCCGCAAACCGATGACGGCGACCCCGGCCTCCTCGACGTGGAGCGCGCCGCGGCCCGCCATCTCGCCTTCGGCCATGGCATCCACCACTGCCTCGGCGCCCCGCTGGCCCGCCTGGAGGCGACGATCGCCCTGGGCGCCCTGATCGAGCGCTTCCCCCGCCTGAGCCCCGCCGTCGCTCTGGAGGAGATCGAGTGGATCGCCAGCGGCATGATGCGAGGGCCGGTCGCCCTGCCCGTGCGCCTTTCCTGACCGTTCACGGCTTGAAGGTGGGCGGCTCGGCCTCCTCGAAGACCAGCAGGGTGCGGGTGTTGACGACGCCCGGCATGCCCTGGATCTCGTCGAGGACGAGCCGGCCCAGCGCCGCGTTGTCGGGGGCGCGCACCAGCATGATGACGTCGAACTCGCCGCCCACCAGGGCGATGTGCACGACGCCCGGCAGGGCCCGGAGCTGGTCGGCGACGTCGCGCCACTCGGCCTGGTTGAGGTTGACCGTCACGTACGCCGAGGTGCCGAGGCCCGCGGCCACCGGGTCGACGTCGGCGCGGAAGCCGCGGATCACGTTGGCCGAGCGGAGCCGCTCGACCCGGGCGTAGGCGTTCGCCCGCGAGATGTGCAGCCGCTCGGCGAGCGTGCGCATCGACAGCCGCCCGTCCTGGGAGAGCTCGGCCAGGATGCGGCGATCGATGTCGTCGACGGCGTCGGCCACTTGTCTCGCCCTCCCGATCCACTAGCCGGTTCACCGAGACGTTTGGCTCGTGAAGAAGCCTTACGATCGTACATCTTCTCGGTTTTAGGCCAACAGTGGAAACCAATTGGCAAGCAGCGAAGCATGACGACATGACAGGTGACGCACACCACCTTCTCCCCTCGGCCGAGCCCGTGACGCTGATCGGCGTCGACGGGGCGGCCCTGCACGAGACACTGCCGGACGACGCGGCGCTGCTGCGGGCCCTACAGGGCCTGGTGACCGCGCGCCGGCTCAACGAGCAGGCGTACGCCCTGGTCCGGCAGGGCCGGCTGGCGGTCTACCCGTCGTCGCACGGGCAGGAGGCCTGCCAGGTCGCGGCCGCCCAGGTGCTCGCCGACGGCGACTGGCTGTTCCCGACGTACCGCGACACGGCGGCGATCGTCGAGCGCGGCGTCGACCCGGTCGAGGCGCTCACCCTGCTCAAGGGCGACTGGCACTGCGGCTACGACCCGTACGAGCACAGGGTCGCCCCGCACACCACGCCGCTCGCCACCCAGCTGCCGCACGCGGTCGGCGTCGCGCACGCGGCCCGCCTCAAGGGCGAGCCGACGGTGGTGATGGCGCTCTGCGGCGACGGCGGCACGAGCGAGGGCGACTTCCACGAGGCGCTCAACTTCGCCGCCGTGCTCAAGGCGCCCGTGGTCTTCCTGGTGCAGAACAACGAGTACGCCATCAGCGTCCCGCTCGCACGGCAGACGGCGGCTCCCTCGCTGGCGCACAAGGGCATCGGCTATGGCGTCAAGGGCGAGCGAGTCGACGGGAACGACGTCGCGGCGCTGCTCGCCGTCCTGACGGACGCCGTGCAAAGGGCGCGCTCCGGTGCGGGACCGCAGCTCGTCGAGGCGCACACCTACCGGATGCAGGCGCACACGAACGCCGACGACGCGACCCGATACCGCAAGGACGACGAGGTGGCGGCGTGGGTCGAGCGCGACCCGATCGTCCGCCTGGAGAAGCACCTGCGCGACCGCGGGCTGCTCACCGACGACGTCCTCGCCCGCATGACCGAGGCCGCGGAGAAGACGGCCGCGCACACCCGCGACGGCATCAACCGCGACGTCGAGCCCGACCCGGCCGAGCTCTTCGCCTACGTGTACGCGAAGCCGACGCCGCAACTGATCGAGCAGGGGGCGCAGGCATGATCGCGCACGAGAAGCTTTCGATGGCGCAGGCGCTCAACAGGGCGCTGCGCGACGCGATGAGCGCGGACCCGTCGGTGGTCGTCTTCGGCGAGGACGTGGGGCCGCTCGGCGGCGTCTTCCGGATCACCGACGGGCTGACCGCCGAGTTCGGCGAGGACCGGTGCTTCGACACGCCGCTGGCCGAGTCGGGCATCGTCGGCGTCGCGGTCGGCATGGCGATGAACGGTATGCGGCCGGTCGTCGAGATGCAGTTCGACGCGTTCGCGTACCCGGCGTTCGAGCAGATCGTCAGCCACGTCGCCAAGATGCGCAACCGCACCCGCGGCAAGGTGTCGCTGCCCATGGTGATCCGGGTCCCGTACGCGGGCGGCATCGGCGGGGTCGAGCACCACTGCGACTCGTCCGAGGCGTACTACGCGCACACGCCCGGCCTGCACGTGGTGGCGCCGGCGACGCCGTCCGACGCGTACACCCTGCTGCGTGAGGCGATTGCCTCCCCGGACCCGGTGATCTTCCTGGAGCCGAAGAAGCTCTACTGGAGCAAGGAGGAGGTCGAGCTCTCCGCCCATGCGCCGGCCGCGGGCATCGGCAGGGCGGTGGTACGCCGGGAGGGCTCGGACGCCACGCTCATCGCCTACGGCCCGTCGGTGCCGATCGCGCTGGAGGCCGCCGAGGTCGCCGACCGCGAGGGCCGCAGCCTCCAGGTGGTCGACCTGCGCTCGATCGTGCCGTTCGACGACGAGACGGTGTGCGCGGCGGTCCGCTCCACCGGCCGCGCGGTCGTGGTCGCCGAGGCGAGCGGCTTCGCCAGCGTCTCCTCCGAGATCGTCGCGCGGGTCACCGAACGCTGCTTCCACTCGCTGGCCGCGCCGATCCGGCGGGTCACCGGCTACGACATCCCCTACCCGCCGCCGAAGCTGGAGCACGTCCAGCTGCCGAGCGTGGACCGCGTGCTCGAGGCGGTCGACGACCTCCAGTGGGAGCTCTCGTGAACGACCAGGTCTTCCTGCTGCCCGACCTCGGCGAGGGGCTGACCGAGGCCGAGGTGGTGCGCTGGCTCGTCCAGGAGGGCGACACCGTCGAGATCGACCAGCCCGTGGTCGAGGTCGAGACGGCCAAGTCCCTTGTGGAGGTGCCGACCCCGTTCGCGGGCCGGATCGCGGTGCGGCACGCGCCCGAGGGCTCCGTGCTGGAGGTCGGCAAGCCGCTTCTGACGGTCGGGGCCGTCGCCCCTCCCTCGCCCGAGCAGACCTACCGCGAGGAGGAACGCGCCGGCTCCGGCAACGTCCTCATCGGGTACGGGACCAGCAGCGCGCCGGCCGGCTCGGGGCGCCGCCGTCGCCGCTCCCCCGCCGCACACCCGCCGCCCGTCGCCTCCCGGGTGCCACTCGTGGTGTCGCCGCTGGTGCGCCGGCTCGCCCGCGACGGCGGGCTCGACCTGCGAACGCTCACCGGCAGTGGCCCCGGCGGCCTGATCGTCCGCGCCGACGTGGAGACGGCGCTGGCCCACACCGCCGAGGCGTCACCGCTGACGGTGGCGGGCGAGACCCGCATCCCGCTGAGCGGCTTCCGCAAGGCCGTCTCGGCGGCGCTCACCCGCAGCCGCGCCGAGATTCCCGAGGCGACGGTCTGGGTCGACGTCGACGCCACCCCGCTGTGGGAGCTGCGCGAGAGCCTGCGCCCCGGCCCGGGGATCCTCGCGTACGTCGCCCGGTTCGTGGTCGCCGCCCTGAAGCAGTACCCGGTCCTCAACTCCCGGCTCGACACCGAGCGGCAGGAGATCGTGCAGTACGACCGCATCGATCTCGGCATCGCCGTGCAGGGCTCCCGCGGTCTGGTGGTGCCCGCCGTCGCCGACGCCGGGTCGATGACCACGACCCGGCTCGACGAGGAGATCCGCAAGGTGACCGCGAGCGCGCGGGAGGGAAACGTCTCGTCCCCGGCCGGGACGTTCACCCTCAACAACTACGGCGCCTTCAACGTGGACGGCAGCGCGGCCATCATCAACCACCCGCAGGTGGCGATCCTCGGCCTCGGCCGCATCATCGACCGCCCGTGGGTGGCCGGCGGCGAGCTGTGCGTCCGCAAGATCACCCAGATGAGCTTCGTCTTCGACCACCGCGTCTGCGACGGCGGCACGGCCGCCGGCTTCATGCGCGCGGTAGCCGACGCCATCGAGAACCCGGCCGCCGCCATCGCCCGCCTCTGACCCCTGCCGCCGGGCCCCGTGATCCGCCCCTCATCGCGGTTGATCGGGGCCCGGCCGCGCTGTGAGGATGACCCTCATGGCATATGTGTCGGGGGCGCCGGACGTCCACGTGACCGGGCGCCGGATCGTCGCCACCGTGATCGACGGGTTCGTGCTGGGCCTGGCCGGCGGATTTCTGTCGCAGCTGTTCGGCTTCGACTTCGGCGTGTCCGGGTGGAGCCTGACCAAGCTGTCCAGCGGCGGCAACTTCCTGCTGCTCGTCGTCGCGATCCTCTACTACGTGCTGATGGAGGGCCTGCTCGGCCGCACGGTGGGCAAGATGGCCGTCGGCATCCGCGTGATCGACGGGGAGACCGGCGCGAGCCCGCCGGGGATCGGCAAGGCGATCCTGCGCACGATCTTCCGCGTCGTCGACGCCGTCTTCGGCTACCTGGTCGGCTTCATCGTCGTGCTGAGCTCGAAGCGCCGCCGCCGGGTGGGCGACATCGTCGCCCGGACACTGGTCGTCCGCGGGCGCTAGGGGCGGCGCTCCTTCGTCGCCGCGAGGGCCCAGGCGACCAGGGCCGGCTGGCCGAGCAGGCGCAGCGCGCGCTTGCGGTCGGTGTCGAGGCCGAAGCCGTCCTTGCGCTCGGCGTACTGGGCGATGTTGCCCGGGAAGACGCCGACGAAGAACGCCGCCGCCAGCTTGCCCAGGCGGCCCCGGGCCGGCTGCCGCCACGTGGACAGCAGCGCGGCGCCGAGGGCCAGCTCGGCGATGCCCGACGCCACCACGACGACGTCGGGGTCGACGGGCATCCAGGACGGCACCTGGGCCTGGAACTCCTGCCGCTGGGTCGTGAGGTGGCCGGTGCCGGCGGTCAGGAGCAGCAGGCCGAGCGCGGCCTGCCCGAGGGTACGGGTCTTCGACATGCCCGGCGTCTTACCCGTTGTAGCGCGCGGGATGCGGGCCCGTGCGGCCGTCGTTCTCCAGGGCGTCGATGGCGGCCAGCTCCTCGGTGGACAGCTCGAAGCCGAAGACGTCGAGGTTGGCGGCGATCCGCGACGGCGTCACGGACTTCGGGATGACGATGCGGCCCTGCTGGAGGTGCCAGCGCAGCACCACCTGGGCCGGGGTGACCCCGTGCGCCCCGGCGGCGGCCACGACGGCGGGCTCGCCGAGGACGGCGCCCTGGGCGAACGGGCTCCACGCCTCGGTCGCGATGCCGTGCGCCTGGTTCGCGGCGACGGTCTCGCGGTTCTGCAGGGCGGGGTGCAGCTCGATCTGGTTCACGGCGGGCACGGTGCCGCCGAGCGCGGCGACCCGGTCGAGGTGCTCGGGCAGGAAGTTGGAGACGCCGATCGCCCGGGTCAGCTTCTCGGCCTGGAGCTCCTCCAGCGTCTGCCACGCCTCGAGGTAGGCGTCGGTGGCGGGCGCGGGCCAGTGGATCAGGTACAGGTCGACCCGGTCGAGCCCGAGCTTGTCGAGGCTGCGGCGCAGGGCGTCGCGCGCCCGGGTACGGCCGAGGTCGGAAACCCACAGCTTGGTGGTGACGAAGACCTCGTCGCGGAGCAGGCCGGAGGCCGCGATCGCGCGGCCGACGCCGGCCTCGTTGCCGTAGACGGCGGCGGTGTCGATGCTGCGGTACCCGGCTTCGAGGGCGGTGGCGACCGCGGCCTGCGTGTCCGCGTCGGGCACCTGGAAGACGCCGAACCCGAGCTGGGGGATGGTCACGCCGTCGTTCAGCGTGATCGTGGGGATGCCGGCCATGTGTTTCCTTCCGCAATATCCAGCGTTTGCAACTAAACGATAGTTGCAGGCGCGTTCTATCGGCGCAAGGCGGTGTACAGTGAGACGCATCTCGACGGGAGGCCGGGCATGGGGATCAGCAACGACGCGGTCGAGATCCGCGCGCAAGGATGGCGGCGCCTGGCCGCGCTGCACGGCCTCATCGAGACCGCGCTCGAGAAGGAGCTCCAGGCCCACCACAAGCTGTCCGTCGTCGAATACACGGTCCTCGACGCGCTCAGCCGCCAGGACGGCTGGCACATGCGCATGCAGCAGCTCGCCCGCGCGGCCGCCCTCTCCAGCAGCGCCACCACCCGCCTGGTCACCCGCCTCGAGGACCGCGGCCTGCTGACCCGCATCCTCTGCGCCGACGACCGCCGCGGCATCTACACCGAGCTCACGCCCGCCGGTCAGGAGCTGCTCGCCGAGGCCCGCCCGACCCACGACCGGGTGCTGGAGCGGTCGCTGGCCGAGGCCGAGCGGATCCCCGAGCTGGAGGGCCTCGCCGCCGCCGTGCACCAGCAGACCGTCTGACCGGCGCTAACCGATGGCGAGCACCTGCCCCAGCCACTCGATCGACTCGACGGTGATCGGGTCGACCACCAGCTGGAGGTGGGTGGCGCCCGCCTCGGCCATGGCCGCCAGGTGCCGGGCGATGTCGGCCGGCGAGCCCTCGACAGGACGGGTGCGGGTCTGCCGGCCCGTGCCGCCGGGGAGCCGGAGCAGGACGGCGGCGGTCGCCTCCACCTCACCGGGAGCGCGGCCCGCCGCCGCGGCGGCCTCCTCGACGCGCGCACGCACCTCGGCGAAGCCGGCCGGGGTGTTGCCGTAGTCGGACCACCAGACGTTCCACGCGTCCACGTGCGGCAGGCCGATGCTCAGCATGCGCGGGCCGACCGAGCCGAGCCACAGCGGCGGGCCGCCGGGGCGCACCGGCCGCGGGTCGAGCGTGCAGTCGGCGGCGTCGTAGTAGGTGCCGTGAAAATCGGCGTGGCCGTCGCGCAGGAGGCGGCGGACGATCGTGAACGCCTCCTCGAAGCGGGAGACGCGGTGGTCGTACGGGAAACCGAACGCGTCGAACTCGCGCCGGTTCCAGCCCGCGCCGAGCCCGACGATCAACCGGCCGCCCGAGATGGCGTCGACCGTGGCCGCCTGCTTGGCGAGCATCGCCGGGGCGTGGAACGGGGTCGCGGCGACCAGTGGGCCGAGCTCGACGCGCTCGGTCACCGCGGCCAGGCCGGCCAGCGAGGTCCACGCCTCCCACGGGCCGCGCACCCCGCCCTCCGGCAGGTCGTAGAGCAGGTGGTCGCCGACCCACAGCGAGTCGAAGCCGACCCGCTCGGCGGTGCGGGCCATCTCGGCCAGCTCGGGCCAGGCGACGTGGCGCTCGATCTCGGGCAGCTGGACGCCGACGCGGTACGGACGTGTCATGTGGTGAGTCCTCGAATCAGCTCGACGGTACGGGCGAGATGCGGCTCGGCGCGGTCGGCCCGGTGCGCCAGCGCCAGGTCGACGGTGGCAGCCGGGCGGACCAGCGGACGGTAGACGACGCCGTCCAGAGCGAGGGCGGTCACCGGCTCCGGGACGACAGCGGCACCCAGCCCTCCGGCGACGAGGGTGATCAGCGTGGACGTCTCACCCACCTCGTGACGCACCCGGGGCTCGAGCCCGGCGTCGCGGAACAGGCCCAGCACGACGCCGTACATCACCGAGCGGCGGCCGGCGGAGTGCACGATCAGCGGGGCGTCCCGCAGGTCCGCGACGCGCACCTGCTTGCGCCGGGCCAGCGCGTGCGAGGCGGGCAGCGCGACGACGAGGCGGTCGCGCCGCAGCGGAGTGACGGCGAGCGACAGGTCGGCGACCGGCGGGCGCAGCAGCGCCAGGTCGATCTCGCCGGACCGCAGCGCCTCGACCTGGTCGGGGGCGAGCATCTCACCGCGGAACGAGAAGTCGACGCCGGGCAGCTCGACGGCGAGGTGGCGGGAGAGCGCGGGCAGCAGGCTGTACGTCACCGAGCCGACGCACCCGATCGCCAGGTGACCCACCGCGCCGGCGGCGACCCGGCGGGCCTCGTGGCCGGCCTCCTCCACGGCGGCGAGGACCTCCCTGGCACGGGCGAGGTAGGCGCGGCCGGCCTCGGTGAGCTCGACCCGCCGGGTGGTGCGGTGCAGCAGCTCGACGCCGAGCTCGGCCTCCAGCCGCCGGATCGCCTGGGACAGCGGGGGCTGAGCGATGTGCAGCCGCGCGGCCGCGCGGCCGAAGTGGCTCTCCTCGGCCACCACGAGGAAGTACCGCAGGTGCCGCAGCTCCACCGTTGATACCTCATACGTCTCAATGCCACCGGATATAGGCGCTTGAGCGTATCAAGCGGGCCGCGGACCGGTAGCGGCGAGCAATCGGGCGGCCAGCAAGCGGCATCGTTCCGCGAGTTCCGGCGGGTCCAGCACCTCGAAGTCATGCCCCAGCAGAACCATGTGCATGAGGATGAAATCGAGGCTGTCCGCACCACTGACCACTTCGGACATGCCGTCGGGGCGCTCGTGCACCGCGGCCGCCGACGGCGGCACGGCCGCGCGCACCACCGAGGCCGGGGCGTGCACGAGGAAGCGCCCCTGATGCTTGTAGACCCGGCTGGCCACACCCTCCTGCACGAAGGTGGCGGCGTCCGGCGCCGGGCGCGGGGCGAACCGCCACGTCCGCGCGGCCACCTCGCTCATCCGGTCGACCCGGAAGGTGCGCCAGTCGTCGCGATCCAGGTCGTACGCGAACAGGTACCACCGCTTGTCCGAGGCGACCAGCCGGTACGGCTCGGCCCGCCGCGGCGCCGACGAGTAGGCGAAGTCCACCAGCACCTGGTCGCGGCAGGCCCGGGCGAGCGTCATCAGCGTCGCCGGATCGGCGGGCCAGCGTGACCCGCCGAACGACGACACCGAGCCGGACAGCGCCTTCACGGACTGCCGCAGCCGGGCCGGCAGCACCTGGTCGAGCTTCGACAGCGCCCGCATCGCCGCCTCGCCGCCGACCCCGGCCAGCAGCGAGACCGCGGTGGCGATCGCCTCCTCGTCGTCCAGCAGCAGCGGCGGCAGCGCCTGCCCGGGGCCGAGCTGGTAGCCGCCGCCGGCGCCCTGCCCGGCGTTGACCGGATAGCCGAGCGTGCGGAGCCGCTCGACGTCGCGCCGCACGGTCCGGGACGTGACCCCGAGCCGTTCCGCCAGCTCCGGCCCGGTCCAGACGCGGCGCTGCTGGAGCAGGCCGAGCAGGGTCAGCACCCGTTCCGTCGTGTCCATGTCACCCAGCCTCCCAGAGATAGCGGACCGATCCTGTCCGCCTTCGGTGGCAGGGTGGGTGACATGGACTGGAACCGAGCACTTCGCGAGCAGTGGGAGTTCCACTGGCAGCAGGTCCGCAGGCGGCTCGACGGGCTGACCGACGAGGAGTACTTCTGGGAGCCCGTCAAGGGCGCCTGGAACGTCCGGCCGCGCGGCACGTCGACGGCGCCCGTGCAGGCCGGCGCCGGTGACTTCACCATCGACTACGGCTTTCCCGAGCCGGTTCCCGCGCCCTTCACCACGATCGCCTGGCGGCTCGGTCACGTGATCGTCGGCGTTCTCGCGGCGCGCAACGCCGCGCACTTCGGCGCGCCGGAGGCCTCGTACCAGAGCTGGGTCTATGCCTCCGGCGCGGCTGGGGCGCTGGAGCAACTTCAGGAGCAGCTGGCGGTCTGGCTGGCCGGCGTGGACAAGCTCGACCTGGAGCGGAAGGCCGGGCCCGCGGAACCCTATCCGGACGCCCCGATGGCCGACCTCGTGCTGCACATCAACCGGGAGCTGATCCATCACATGTCCGAGGTCTGCCTGCTGCGCGACCTCTACCTGCACACGAAGGGAACTCAGCGGTGAGCAGCGAATTCCAGGTCACTTTCGACGCGCACGACCCCAAGGCGCAGGCCGAGTTCTGGCGACAGGTCCTCGGGTACGTCGTGCCGGCACCGCCCGGCGTCGAGCTGCCCGAGGGCGCCGACGTGTGGGCCGCGTGGGAGGAGGCCCTCGACCGCTTCGGCGTGCCCGAGGAGCGCCGCAACGCCCAGTCCGCCATCGAGGATCCGGAGGGCCGGCGGCCGCGGGTCTTCTTCCAGCAGGTGCCGGAGGGCAAGGTCGCGAAGAACCGCGTGCACCTCGACGTGCGGGCCGCGCCCGGGCTCCAGGGCGACGAGCGGATGGCCGCCCTGGAGGCCGAGCACGACCGGCTGGTGGCGCTCGGGGCCAAGCGGTTGCGCCGCGAGGAGCCCGCTCCCCCGCTGAGCTTCGGCTTCATCGTGATGGCCGACCCCGAGGGCAACGAGTTCTGCCTGGACTGACCGTCTTGCGCGGTTGTGCGTGACCGGTCTTCCGAGTTGCGAACCTTGTTTCGCCGGGATTACGTGAAGGGGAGCACCCGATCGGAGGCCCCCATGACGTTCGGTGACGCGCCCGGCCACGCCCTGCTCGACGACGCCGAGCGGATGAGCCGGGACGAGCTGCGTGAGCTTCAACTGGAGCGCCTCCGGTGGACGCTGCGGCACGCGTACGACAACGTGCCGCACTACCGGCGTGCCTTCGACGCCGCCGGCGTCCACCCGGAGGACTGCCGCGAGCTGGCCGACCTGGCAAGGTTCCCCACCACCAGCAAGGCCGACCTGCGCGACAACTATCCGTACGGCATGTTCGCCGTCCCCGCCGACCAGGTGCGGCGCATCCACGCGTCGTCGGGGACGACCGGACGGCCCACCGTCGTCGGCTACACCCAGCGCGACCTGGACACCTGGGCGGCGGTGATGGCCCGCTCGATCCGCGCGGCGGGCGCCCGGCCCGGCGACCGGCTGCACAACGCGTACGGCTACGGGCTGTTCACCGGCGGCCTCGGCGCGCACTACGGCGCGGAACGCCTCGGCTGCACCGTCATCCCGGTCTCCGGCGGCATGACGCCGCGGCAGGTGCAGCTCATCACCGACTTCCAGCCGCGGGTCATCATGGTGACGCCGTCCTACATGCTCACCGTCATCGACGAGTTCGAGAAGCAGGGCCTCGACCCGCGCAAGTCGAGCCTCGAGATCGGCATCTTCGGCGCCGAGCCGTGGACCGAGCAGATGCGCCTCGAGATGGAGGAGCGCGCCGGCATCCACGCGGTCGACATCTACGGCCTGTCCGAGGTCATGGGCCCCGGCGTCGCGCAGGAGTGCGTCGAGACCAAGGACGGCCTGCACATCTGGGAGGACCACTTCTACCCGGAGATCGTCGATCCAGCGACGGGCGAGCCGGTCGCCGACGGCGAGCAGGGCGAGCTCGTCTTCACCTCGCTGACCAAACAGGCCATGCCGGTCATCCGCTATCGCACGCGCGACCTGACCCGGCTGCTGCCCGGCACGGCCCGGCCCGGCATGCGGCGCATGGAGAAGATCACCGGCCGCTCCGACGACATGATCATCCTGCGCGGGGTGAACCTCTTCCCCACCCAGATCGAGGAGATCATCCTGCGGACGCCGGGACTCGCGCCGCACTTCCAGCTCGTGCTCACCACGCGCGGCCGCATGGACCACCTCATCGTGCAGGTCGAGGCGCGGCCCGACTGCCCGGTCGAGCGCCACGGGCCGGCCGCCGCCGAGGTCGCCGCGACGGTGAAGGACACCATCGGCACCAGCGTGGAGGTGATCGTCGTCGAGCCCGAGACCCTCGCCCGCTCCGCCGGCAAGATCCAGCGGCTGATCGACCACAGGGGGCGGTGAATGGCCGTCTTCCGCATCCTCGAGGCGACCGCGCGGCCCGGCGCGGTGGCCCGCCTCTCCGAGCTCGTCGTGCGCCAGGAGCAGGAGATCGTGGCGAAGGCGCCCGGCATCGTCTTCGTGCAGACCCTGCGCAGCGGCGACCGCGTGATGGCGGTGTCGAGCTGGGCCTCCGTCGACGACATGAAGCGCTACCTCGACCGGCCCGAGACCGGCGCGTTCTACCGGGCGCTGCCCGAGCTGCTGATGGGCGTGCCCAGTGTGCGCACGTACGAGGTGATCAGCCCATGAGCTGGTACTACCCCAAGGGCTGGACCGACCAGGAGGACGGCGTCGAACAGGTCCTCATCCATTACGCCGCGACGCCTCCCGGCCAGTGGCCCGACTGGAGCTGGGGCCACGAGGCGCGGGTGCTCCAGGACCTCGGCGGCCACCCGCGACGGCGGCTCAAGGTGCTCCGGATGCCGCGCGCCGTCTGGGACCTGGAGAACAACCGGTCGACCCCGGAGTACCGCTTCCACTACTTCTTCGAGGTGTTCCAGCACGGCCACCGCTGGACCACCGACCTGTTCACCGAGGACATCGTCTACCGCGACCTCGAGTACGCCGACGGCGACGGCTGGATCACCAACATCTGCATCTACTGGTCGATCGGCGACTGGACGGCGCCCGTCTACAGCCCCATGGAGGATCCGCGGGTCCCGGCGGGCTCCGAGTTCCAGGCGAAGAACTACTACACGTACGAGGACAAGGACCGCTTCCACCACGAGAAATACCACTTGCTGTACGCGCTCCCGCTGCCGCACCAGTTCCGCTCGCGCATGTGGGGGCCGCGCGGGTCGACCCTCGTGCAGCAGTACCACGTCGGGCGCATGTACCCGCCGGAGGAGAGGAACGAGACGTGGCTGGGACCGGACGGCCCGTCGGCGCCCGGAGGGGGAAACTGTTGGCACCACCACCTGTGAGCGTCTTCGGCCTGCGCAAGACGTGGCACGACCCGGTTCCCGGCATCGCCATGGTGCAGGCCCACTACGCGTGGTCGCCGGCGGGCACGCCACCCGACTGGTCCGGCGCCGAGCAGGTCGTGCTCGCGCCGGCCGAGGGGCGCACGCGCACGGCCGTCCTCGAGGTGCCGCGCACGGTCGACGGCTCCACCGATTTCTCGTTGCACCACTTCTTCTTCGTGGTGGGCGAGCACGACCGGACGACGTCGCCGGTCTTCACCGAGGACATCGTGGCGCGCGAGGTGGTGTACGACGATGCCGCCGGGGCGTACACGTCGGTGGGCTTCGTGTGGAGCGCGGTGGATGCGGCGGTGCCCAACTACACCAGTGGGGCGATGGACGGGCTGCCGTTCGCGTCGCCGGGCACCGCGCCGGCCGAGGGCGACGTCTACGAGTTCGTGCGCGCGCAGCCGCTGCCGCACGTGTTCCGGGGCATGGTGTGGGGCGTGCGGGGCAGCACCATCCGCTACGGCTACCACCTGCTGCGGCAGGGCCTGCCCGATCCGGCGGACGACGGCGAGAGCTGGGACGACAACGGCGGTCACGGCTGGACCGTCGCCCTGTGAGGCGCTACGACCGGCCGCTGCGGTTGCTTCGCGACGGGCAGATCCGTTACACGGGCCCGATTTCCCCTCCGATCCTCCACTTCGGGTACGACGGGTGGTCGTCCCCGCGGGATCTGCCGATGGAGCGCGACGACGCCGGCTGGGTCGCCGAGGTGCCGACGTCCGGCCGGCATGTCGTCGACTGCGTGGTGCGCTCGGCCCGCTCCGGCTCGTGCGACAACAACGACGGCGCCGACTACCGGCTCTGGATCGGGCTCGACCCGGTCGACGCGCACACCCACGTGCGCGCGCCCGGCGGCGGCACGCTGGGCTTCGACAGCCTGCGCACGGCGGCCTTCGCCGGGGGCATGACGCACGCGCTGGTCTCGTGGACCGACAACGACTTCGTCGAGATCGCGGCGGAGGCGACGCCCTGGCTCACGCAGCTGGTCTGGGTGCGGCCCGGCGGTCCCGATCCGGACGACGTCCGGCGCCGGCTCGCGGCCGGCTGCGCGGGGCTCAAGCTCCATCCCGCGTACGACGGCTATCCGGCCGACGTGCCCGGGCTCGACCCCTATCTCCGCGTGGCCCAGGAGGCCCGCGTGCCGGTGACCGTGCACAGTGCGCCGGGCCCCGCCGACCCGGATCTCATCCGGCGGCTGGCCGAGCGGTTCCCGGCGGTGCGGTTCGTGCTCTACCACACCTATCTGGGCCCGCCGGAGGGCCGGCGGCGGGCCGCACGGCACGCGGTCGCGCTGCCCAACCTCTACCTCGAGACGTCGTGGTGCCGGTCGGCGGAGGCGGAGCGGCTGATCGACGAGGTCGGGCCGGACCGGGTCCTCTTCGGCTCGGACGCGGCGACCGACGGGCCGGACCACTACGTGCGCCGGCCGCCCAACATCGAGATGACGGAGAACTACAACACCGGCTTGCTTCGGCTGGCGCAGCGCCTGGCCCCGCCGGTCTTCCGGGCCTTCGCCGAGGCGAACGCCCGTAAACTTTTCGGGCTCACGCGGGTAACGCCTGTCGCACGGCCGGCCGCCGTCCGCCGAGCACGTCGCCGCCGGCGGCCGTCACTCTGACGTGGCGGTGTGGCGTACCGGGCAAGATCTCCCATGAGTCGCTATCTTGGGACGCATGACGACGACCGGCGCGCGCAGGACACTCCTGCTGCGGTCGTTGCTCGCCGTTCTGCTGTTCGTGTTGCTGGCGCAGGTCGCCACGCCGCAGCGGCCGTCCGTGCCGTCTTCCGCGCGGGCCGCTGTCCCCTCCTCCGCTGTCACGCAGACCACGCCGGCCTCTTCTCACGAGCCCGGCGACGACGCGGAGTCCGAGCAGGCGCCTTCCGACCGCGCCACCGTCCTCATCACACAGTTCACCGCGGGAGTCCGCGGTTCTCGCGCGCCGCCGGCCGCGTCCCTCTGATCACCGCTCGACGATCGACGGTCGCGGCCGCCTCCGGCCACGTCCCTCCGTTCGCCCACCGGTGATCGTGCCTCGGTGATGAGTGGACGTTTACCCGCGAGCGGACGGATTGACAGTCATGAATGTTGTTGCGGAGATGCTGGTTTCCTCCCCGGCCCCGGCCATCTGGGCCACGCTGATGCTGCTCACCCTGCCGGCGCTGCTCCTGCTGGGCAGCCCGCAGGCGATGCGGCACCCCAGGAAGGCGGCGCTGGAGACCGTCGCGGCCCTGCGCGAGCGCGGCCTGCAACGGCGGCGGCGCCAGGAGGAGGCCGCCCGGGCGGCTCAGTTCGCGTCGGAGGTCCAGGTGGCGGCCGAGCGGGCGGCGGCGAGCGCCGGGCGCTGGCAGGAGGTCTGGGAGCAGGCGTCGGCCGCGTTGACCACGGCGTACGGCGCCTGGCTGGAGGCCGACGCCCGGGTGCGGACCGCGGCCTCGGCGGCGGCATGGGGCACGCCCTGGTCGGTGCGGACCTGCGAGGAGTACGCGGCGCGCGAGCGCTACCTGCACCGCAACGTCGCGGCCGCGGTGAGCCGCGGCGAGTTGCCCGCCTCGGCGATGGCCGACGCGGTCGCCGGCCGCAACGGCTGGGACGCCCGGCTGCACCAGGTCGAGCAGGAACTGGTCATCGCGCGGGCCTCGGCCGCGTGGCTGCGGCAGCGCTACGAGGCGGCCGTCGCCGCCGAGGCCGCGGCCTGGCACGACACCTCGCTGGCGCGGCGCGCCGCGGGCAGCCTGCGCGACGAGGCGCAGGCGGCCGCGGTGCGGGCGGCGGCGATGGCCCCGGTGCGGGGGGACACCGAGGTCAGGGCTCGCCGCCAGGTGGTGCTCTTCGCGGGGAACTTCGTGCAGAGCGCCCTGCGCTGAGCCTCGGGGGCGGCTCAGCCGTTGCGGCTCAGATGGAGATGCGCTGGCCCGGGAAGATCAGGTTCGGGTCGTCGATGATGCTCTTGTTGAGCTCGAAGAGCCGTTCCCAGCCGCCCTCGATCTGGTAGCGGTTGGCGATCTTGGCCAGGGTGTCGCCGGAGCGGACGACGTAGAAGTCGCCGGTCGCCTTCACGCTGCCGCCCGACGACTTGTGGGTGGTCGTCGCCGACTTGCGGGTGGTGGTGGACGACGACTTCTTGTGCGAGCTCGTGGACTTCTTCGAGCTCGACTTGGTGCTGCTCGCCTTCTTGCTCTCCGAAGCGCCACCGGTGTTGGTGCCCTTGTAGCTCTTCGAGGAGCCGGCCTTCTTGCCGCAGACCGGCCAGGCGCCGATGCCCTGACCGTCGAGGACCTTCTCGGCGATGGCGATCTGCTCGCTGCGGCTCGCCTTGTCGGCGGTGCTGGCGTACTTGCCGCCGCCGTACGCCCGCCAGGTGCTCTTGCTGAACTGCAGGCCACCGTAGTAGCCGTTGCCGGTGTTGATGCTCCAGTTGCCGCTGGACTCGCACTGTGCGACGGCGTCCCAGTTGACGCTGCCCGCGGCCTGCGCCGGCTGGGAGGCGCCGAAGAGGGCGAACGCGCCGGCCACGCCGGCAGTGGTCAGGCCGAGCGCGACGCGGGTCTGCTTACGGGTCTGTGCCATGGAAGAACAACCTCCACGCCTGCGAGGTGAGCTGTCGGGTTCGGGCTGAGGTGCCCGGCCGCGCGTGGCGGCTTCACCCCGAGGCGCGCGCTGCGGCGCGCCGAGGAACGTGTGGGTCCCCCGCTCCTTGCCCTGGGTTCGTTTCCGTCGGGCGGCGGCAAGGACTCGGCGTTCCGCCCGCGGTGCCCACGATCGTGGGACCGGCCGACCGTAACCACGGCCGGCGACGACCGGCAAAGCCGCCAAGGGCGATCGTGACGTTGTTCTCAATACCCGCGATCATGGAATGTGCCCCGGTTCGACCCGAATGTCGCTCGCCGCGCGCAAGCCTCTGACCTGCGAATTCAGTCCGGCGTTACCAGCCCCTGAAGCCCGACGACGATCGCGATGATGCCGAAGACGGCGAGCAGCAGCCCCCGGCCGAAGGGCGCGGCGCCCGGTTCGACCGGTTTGCGCCCGGTCAGCCGGTCCCAGAGCAGCGCCACGCCGACGGCGATCCCGACCACCTCGAAGTGGAAGACGTGCGGCCCGTCGAAGAGGTGCACGAGCAGGTAGTAGCCACCCGCCACGAGAGCGGCCACGCCGACGATCCAGCCCCAGGGCGCCACCCGGTCGGCGAAGCCCCCGATGCCGCCGCCGACGCGCGGGATCTGCCGCAGCAGGGCCGCGGCGAGCAGAAGTCCACCGAGAATGTTCGCGAAATCGAGTATCAGCGCCATGAGCATGCCTCCCGGTTACCCATACGGGAGCGCTCCCATGTTCGGTTCAGCGTTTCCGGGACGAGCGGTCCGCGACGCGTTCGACACGTCCAGGAGGAGCAGTCCACGCGGAGACGCCGGCGCGTTCAGCGTTCGCCGTGTGACCAGTTGGGCATTGAACGTCGGCGCGTTCAACGTTCGCCGT